>JAEWGD010000009.1 GCA_023388515.1 Bacillota bacterium | reverse complement strand
AACGATTCTTTCCTGTATTCACCTGATTTTCTGTTTTTCCACATTGAGGACAATTTCGTCCTACTACTTCTTTTGCTTTTTTCATTCTTTTATTATAGCATATTCAACGCTGTTTGTCCACACCTTTTTATTTTTGCTTTTGGGATATTGCTTTATTTAAGGTTTATTTATTCATTATAATTTCTATCACTCTAATCGTGTAAAACACATAAGCTATATTGAGGTGATGTTATATTATGAATGCTTGTGAACTCACTGCATCTATTACAGCTCTTGCAAATGTTATTGCTTGTAAGTTATCAGATGATGAATTAACTTTAGCTGCTGCTATACTTGTTCAGCTCGGCGATACACTTGCTACAATATCAGCTCAAAGAGCTATTTGCGATAAGGTTAACAACTCTGCTAAATGCTAGTAGAGTTGTTTTTATTGCTTTTCGTAATCAAAAACCTACCCCCACGACACCTCAAGCCTCTTTACACAAACCTCTAAACTCTCCGTTTGAATAGTCGAATACCCTATAACAACAGACGGTTTTGTGTGCTTTACCTTCGCAGATGTGTAATAATCCGACAGCCCATGCAACAAAATATCCTGCTTTTTTGCAGAGTCAACTAGCTCCTGTTCAGTCATCCCATTATTAACACGCATAAGAAAATGAAGTCCTGCATTCTGCCCAATTATCTCTATACAATCAGCAAGCTTACTTTTCATTAGCAACGAAATCAGGCTATCACGCCTTGTTCTGTAAATGTTTCTCATACGGTTTATATGGCGTTCAAAATACCCGTTATGCATGAATTTATACAGCGTAAACTGCTCAAAACTTGGCACAGTACAGGAATAAAACATGAAGTTTTCATAATAAACTTTCAGCAGTTTTTTTGGCAAAACAATGTAACTAATCCTAAGCGATGGTGCAAGAGTTTTGGCAAAAGTGTTGATATACACAACCTGTCCCGATGAATCCATGCTTTGAAGTGCAGGAATTGGCTTGCCCGTAAACCTAAATTCACTATCATAATCATCTTCAAGAATGAAACGGTCGTCATTTTGCGTTGCCCAATTCAGCAAATCCATTCGCCGACTTATTGGCATAACAATTCCAAGAGGGAAGTGGTGTGACGGTGTAACATGGGCAACATTGATATTGAACTTTTGCAAATCAGCTATGTTAATGCCCAACTCGTCCATGTCAATAGGAATAGTTTTAACATCATTGCTATAAAATATTTTTTGCATTTTAGGGTACCCTGGATTTTCCAAGCCATAAACCTTATCTCTACCTAGAATTTGAATAATTAAGCTGATAAGAAATTCAGAGCCAGCACCGATTATAATTTGTTCAGGGCTTGCCTGTATCCCCCTAAAGCTGTATAAAAATCGTGAGATTTCTTCACGCAGAGAGTACATTCCTTGTGGGTGAGATGATAATAAAATCTCCTCTTTTTTCTCGGACAAGACCTCTCTTGAGAGCTTTGCCCATGTTGAAAGTGGAAAATAATTCATGTCAATACCACTGGTTGTGAACTCATATTCATAAGTTTTCGGAGCATTATATTCAGCATATGAAATATTTGGTTCATTCTTTTCTGGGTGAAGTTTTTCGTTTATCTGCTCTACATAAAAGCCACTTCCAGCTTTTGAGCGAATATATCCCTCTGCTTGAAGTTGATAATAGGCAGTTTCTATGGTACTTCTGCTAATTTTCAAATGAGAGGCAAGACTTCGCTTTGATGGTAGTTTATCATTTGCCTGAAGTCTATTCGCCTCGATTTCATTTTTGATAAACTGATAGAGTTGTTCATAGAGTGGAACGAGAGAATTGGGCGATAAAATAATTGTTAGCATGGTATCCTCCTAAACTGACCACATTAAAAAAAATAAAATTGAGTATTGAAGTAATGCCACTTTTACTTTATAATAATACTTATAATAAAAAAAGTCAAGTATTTCGTATGAATTTTACTCATAAGTATATTAAGAAAAGGAGTTTTTATAATGGAAAATAATCGTTATTCACTTAACAAGGAGTTAGCTCAGATGCTAAAGGGTGGCGTAATTATGGACGTTACCACACCAGAACAGGCTAGAATTGCTGAGGCAGCGGGTGCTTGTGCAGTTATGGCACTTGAAAGAATTCCTGCTGATATTCGTGCAGTAGGTGGAGTTTCACGCATGAGCGACCCAAAGATGATTAAGGGAATTCAAGAGGCAGTTACAATTCCTGTTATGGCAAAATGTAGAATCGGACATTTTGTTGAGGCACAAATTTTGCAGGCATTGGAAATTGATTACATTGATGAAAGTGAAGTTTTGTCACCATCAGATGATAAAAACCACATTGATAAAAGCAAATTTGAAGCTCCTTTTGTATGTGGTGCAAAGGACTTGGGTGAGGCTTTAAGACGTATTAACGAGGGTGCATCAATGATAAGAACAAAGGGTGAGCCAGGAACAGGTGACATCGTTCAAGCTGTTCGTCACATGAGAAAAATGGACGGTGAAATCAGAAGAATTCAAGCTATGAGGGAAGATGAGCTTTATTTCGTTGCAAAAGAACTTATGGTTCCTTTCCACTTGGTTCAGTATGTTCATGAAAACGGCAAGTTGCCAGTTGTGAACTTCGCTGCTGGTGGCGTTGCAACTCCTGCTGACGCTGCATTGATGATGCAATTGGGTGCTGAGGGCGTGTTCGTTGGCTCTGGTATTTTCAAATCTGGAAACCCTGAAAGAAGAGCAGCTGCGATTGTAAAGGCTGTTACAAATTTCAATGATTACAAAATGCTTGCTGAATTATCAGAAGATTTAGGCGAGGCTATGGTTGGGATTAATGAACAGGAAATTCAACTCCTAATGGCAGAAAGAGGAATATAACGCATGAAAATAGGCGTTCTTGCACTTCAAGGAGCATTTGCTGAGCATATCAATATCTTTAACTCAATTGGTGTTGATTGCTTTGAAATACGCCAGTTAAGTGATATTAATAACGATTTTGACGGCTTGGTTTTACCTGGTGGAGAAAGTACAGTTATGGGCAAGCTTTTGCATGAGTTAGATCTTTTTGATCCACTAAAAGAGAAGATTGAAAATGGTTTCCCTGTATTCGGAACTTGTGCTGGGCTGTTGCTTTTGGCAAATGAAATTCAAAATGATGACCGAAAACATTTTGCAACAATGCCAATTACCGTAAAAAGAAACGCTTATGGTAGACAGCTTGGAAGCTTTAATACAGAGGCTGAATTTGGCGATGTGGGTGTTATACCAATGGTTTTTATTCGTGCCCCGTACATTGAATCTGTCGGAAAAGGCACAAAGGTTTTGTCCGAAGTTAAGGGGAAAATTGTTGCTGCACAGTATGAAAATCAGCTTGTTACAGCCTTTCATCCAGAGCTTACAAAGGATACAACTGTTCATAATTACTTTATTGAAATCGTGAAAAACTCAATTAAATAAATAAAAACTGAT
Source organism: Bacillota bacterium (assembly GCA_023388515.1). GTDB lineage: Bacteria > Bacillota > Clostridia > Oscillospirales > Ruminococcaceae > JAAYPV01. The sequence goes on along the minus strand of JAEWGD010000009.1, from coordinate 11,606 downwards.
GCCGTATATACGACATCAGTTTTATTTTTACGATTATATTTTATAGAACTAGTGATGGAGGAGAATAAACTCTAGTTGCAAGTTCAGAATCAAGTGCATGAAGTCCCTTGCCATCACCTGCAAAAATCTTATATTTACCAATCAACTCATCTGCGTTCTTTTCCTCCTCAGCCTGTTCCTTAACAAACCAATCCAAAAATTGAACAGTGCGATAGTCCTTAGCGTTTTGAGCAGCCTCATAAATAGAGTAAATTGACGCTGTTACGAACTGTTCATGCTTATATGATTCCTCAAGTGGCTGAATGAAATCTGTGAAAGATAAATCAGGAGCATTAATTTCAGATAGCTTAACATCAACGCTATTATTCTGTAAATATTCCATAAACAATCTTGCGTGTGACATTTCTTCCTGTGTTTGAACCATGAACCAGTTGCTAAAACCGTTTAAGTTAGCAGCTGCATAGTAGTTAGACATATCCAAATATAAATATGCAGAATACAACTCCTTGTTAATCTGTTCATTAAGCAAATCCATTACTTTCTTATCCATTATTAAACCATCTCCTTAAATTTTATATAATAGTAGTAAATTTAATTCCTACCATTATATTATACATTAAATTCTGAAATTAATCAACCTTTTTTACATAAAATAGAGCAGTGGACATACAAATCCACTGCTCTTATTAATTATTCTACATCAATATTAGGTTTATCCTCTTTTGGCGTAGGTATTGCAAAACTGCTGATATAGTTGTCATTGGTAAATACTTCTTCACCAATTTCTCCAGTCATAACCTTTTCAAATTCAGCAGCATCTATCTTTTCAAACTTCAAAAGATACTTAGTTAGGAAATGCAATTGATCTATATGAGCCTCAAGAATTTCCTTAGCTCTTTCGTATGAATCCTCGATAATTTCACGAATTTCTGAATCAATTTCAGAAGCAACATTCTCTGAATAATTGCGTGAGCTGTTAAAATCCTTACCTAAAAAAACTTCATTTGAATCGCTACCATAAACAATTGGTCCAAGCTTTTCGCTGAATCCATATTTAGTAACCATATTTCGAGCAATAGCAGTAGCACGTTCTATATCATTCGACGCACCCGTTGATATATCGTCAAGTATCAGCTTTTCAGCAACACGGCCACCGAGTAGAGTAATGATGTTTTCCTTCATCTCACTCTTGCTAACAAAGGATTTATCATGCTCTGGCAAGGACATTGTATAGCCACCAGCCATTCCACGAGGAATAATTGAAACCTGATGAACCTTATCTTGAGTTTCACAGTAATAGGTACAAACAGCATGCCCACTTTCGTGATAAGCAGTCAACCTTTTTTCCTTTTCAGTAACAACACGAGATTTCTTTTCAGGTCCAGCAATTACCTTAATAGTTGCCTCCTCAATATCCTCTTTAGTGATAGCCTTCTTATTTTTACGAGCAGCAAGCAAGGCAGCCTCATTAACTAGGTTTTCAAGGTCAGCACCAGTGAACCCTACCGTTGTCTGCCCAATAACTCGTAAGTTAACATCGGGTGCAAGAGGTTTATTTTTAGTATGAACAACGAGGATTTCCTCTCTGCCCTTAACATCGGGATAACCAACAACAACCTGTCTATCAAAACGGCCAGGTCTAAGCAATGCAGGGTCAAGTATATCACGCCTGTTAGTTGCGGCAATAATAATAATATTCTCATTGCCAGTAAAACCGTCCATTTCAACAAGAAGTTGATTTAGCGTTTGTTCACGTTCATCATGCCCACCACCAAGACCAGCACCTCTATGTCGCCCAACAGCATCAATTTCATCTATAAAGATAATCGAAGGAGCGTGTTTCTTAGCCTGTTCAAACAAGTCACGAACCCTTGAAGCACCAACACCGACAAACATCTCAACAAAGTCTGAACCAGAAATAGGGAAGAAAGGACAACCAGCTTCACCAGCAACAGCCCTTGCAAGCAAGGTTTTACCAGTACCAGGAGGACCTAACAGCAATACACCCTTAGGAATCCTTGCACCTATATCCGAATACTTTTTAGGATTCTTCAAGAAGTCAACAATTTCCTCCAACTCATGCTTTTCCTCATCAGCCCCAGCAACATCGGCAAAAGTAGTCTTTTTCCCCTGATGAAGTTGATTTTTAACATTTGCCTTACCGAATGAAGAATATTTACTCCCTCCACCCGCCTGTCGCATCATAAAGAAGAACAGAAGTACTACCATAACAAGTAGTATTATCGTTGGAACAATCGTTATAAGCCAAGAATTATCCTTTATCTTAAAATAATCTTGCTCAAGAGGAGCATCTGGATTTTTCGCATTATACCCTTGACGATATTCCTTTGTATCCTGCAAGAAAAGATCTACATGTGGAACTGTATATTTGGTTTTTTCTTCGTTACCTTTTAACTGAAGAATAAGTTCTCCAGTGCCTAAATCAAACGTGTAGTTAGTAACCTCATAATTATCAAAATGTCCAATAATTTCAGAATATTTAACATCCTTATTATTGCTGAATAAATAAGGCCAAATCCAAGTTATTGAAAAAATTATCAGAACTATTACTGCGACATAAATTAATACGCCTTTATTTTTCTTGGGTGTCAATAAATTCACTCCTATCTTTTGTCTATGTATTTTGGTTATAAATTCCTATATAAGGCAAATTCCTATATTCTTCTGCATAGTCCAATCCATAACCAATAACAAAATTATCATCTATTACAAATCCGACATAATCAGCAAAAATATTAGATTTTCGTCTTGACGGCTTATCAAGCAACGTACAAATTTTCAGCGAATTTGGGTTCCTTGTCTGAAGCAATGTACAAAGTGTTTCAAGCGTTAGCCCCGTATCCAAAATATCCTCAATTATAAGCACATCATAACCAGAAACATCAATGTTCAAATCTTTAACAATATTAATCACACCCGAACTAACCGTACTCTTATTATAGCTTGTAATATACATAAAGTCAATTTCACAAGGCAAATTAATTTCACGAACTAAATCAGCCATAAAAACGAAACAGCCCTTTAAAACGCCAATAACTAGCAACTTTTTATTTTTATAATCACGGGTAATTTGCTCACCCAGTTCCTGTATTCTGCCTTTGAGTTTATCTTCTGAAATAATAACGTCGCAAACATTATGGTCACGTTTCAATATACTACCCACCTCTATCCAAGTTATTTTGGATATGAATTTCAAGGATATTCTTCGAGTTTAAATCGGGTTTAACCCTATCATCAACTCCAAAATTTTCGATTAAAACAACACCCTCATCATCAGAAATAAAGCATACTTCATCACGAATATTCAACGGAATATGCTTATTAAAGAGCTTTTTTACGGATGAAGTAAAATCATTGCCAGCAAGCTTTATTTTATCACCATTTCTTCGGTTTCTAAAAATAATCTTACCGATAAGTTTATCATAATCTACATAATAAATGTTTAACTTTTTGTTAACAAACTTTGAACAAAATGTGTCTAAATTAAAGTTTTTTTCAATTTTAGCTAAACAAATTTTTGTGTCAGAAAATTTATTAACACCAATCTTCAACTCAAACTCAACATCATTAACAACCCTTTGTTGAAATTTCTCTATTGAAAGAGTACCCGTTTTTGACACAATATAAACATCATTCGCTATGTTAATTTTCCCCTTTGACATAATTATGTCGTCAATTGCAAAAATTCGACTTAAATCATAAGATAAATTCGCTGAACTAAGCAATCCAACAATGCAACGGTGACGAACAGCCTTATGATACTTTTGTAATCCACAAAGCGTCATTGGGGGAGAGAAGCACTCTTTATATGCAATATCTGTCTGCTCCTCAATAAAACTATTTTCTAGTTCCAACGCTAAAACATTACTGGAAACAGTGCTAGTGAACGATGGGTTAATTTCCTGTAAACAAGGCACAACTTTATGTCTAATTTTATTTCTAGTATAATCATCGGAAAGATTCGTGCTGTCGGTTACATAATCTTGATTTTTCAACTCAAGGTATCCCTCAACTTCCTCACGAGATACGAAAATAAGTGGTCTAATAATATTATCACGAACAGGAGGAATACCAAGCAGACCTTTAAGCCCCGTGCCCCTTGTGAAATTATGAATAACAGTTTCGGCATTATCAGAAGAAGTGTGAGCAGTTGCCACCTTCATGCCCATTGAATTTTTTTTAAATGCCTCATAGCGTATATCCCTTGCTGACACTTCAACAGAAAGCTTATTCAACTTAGCGTATAAAGCAACATCATGTCTTTCAACCACAAGTTCAACGCCCAACCCTTTACAAAGGCTAACGCAAAACTCCTCATCAGAGTCACTTTCCTCTGCTCTAAGCATATGATTAATATGAATAGCAGATATGGTACAATTATACTTATCCTTCAACTCAAACAATGCAAGCAACAAACAAACGCTGTCTGCACCACCCGAAAGAGCAACTATAATATTATCACCATAATCTATCATTTTATACTTTTCAACAGCATTGATAATCTTATTACTTAATTTATCCAAAATAACCTCTTAATCATTCCTATCAAATTCAGCGTTTGAAAACCTTGTAAACTGACCGTCCCAAACAAGTTCAACCGTACCAGTTTCACCATGACGATTCTTTGATACTATACATTCTGTAATATTCTGTTGTTCACTTTCCTTGTTATAATAAGCGTCCCTATAAAGAAACATAACAATATCAGCGTCTTGCTCGATTGAACCTGACTCTCTCAAATCCGAAAGCATTGGACGCTTATCAGTTCTACTCTCAGGACCTCTAGAAAGCTGTGACAGAAGCATAACGGGTATATTTATTTCTTTAGCTAGAATTTTTAATTGTCTTGTGATTTCAGAAATAATCACAACTCTATTATCAGTTTTTAAAGCAGATGTCATTAACTGTAAATAGTCGATAACAACCAACCCAACATTTTTCATACGTCTAAGTTTTGCCTTAATCTGCTGAACAGTAATTGCGGCAGTGTCATCAATAAACAATGGCAAACCACAGAGAACATTCGCACTAGAAGCAAGCCTAACCCAGTCATCAGTGGATAATCTACCACTTCTCAACTTATTACTATCAACCAACGCCTCCGTAGAAAGCATCCTTGTGGCAAGCTGTTCCTTTGACATTTCCAGTGAGAAAACCGCAACATCTTTCTTAGCATGCCTAGCAACATTTGTAGCAATATTCAGTGCAAACGAGGTTTTACCCATACCTGGACGAGCTGCAAGCAGAATAAGGTCAGATTTATTTAAGCCTGTCGTGATGGTATCAAGATATGTAAACCCAGTTTTTGCACCAAGATATTTATCCTTATCAGGTCCAGTTATTTTTGCAAGCTTATCATAGGCTTCATAAACAACATCTTTAATATGAGTAAGCCCCTGAACGTCTTTACCCTGTCTTATATCGAAAATTTTCTGTTCAGCACTATCAAGCAAAAGCTGTGCATCATTATTACCACTAGAAATTTCACTTAGAATTTCCTTAGCAGCTAAAGCCAGACGGCGTATAAAGTATTTTTCGGATACTATTTTGCAATAGCTTTCGACATTTGCGACAGATGGAACATTATTCATAAGTGATGCAAGGTACGAACGTCCCTCAGCAGGTGTTTCAAAAATATTAGCCTGCATAGCCTCATTCAAAACAGTGATAATATCAGCATTCATGCCTGTGGTAAACATTCTCATTATAATAGAGAAAAGTTCTTTATGCTGTTCATTATAAAAGCAATCAGCCTTAATTTTTTCCAAAACTACCGTCAGTACGTTTGAATCTATTAAAATTGCACCAAGAATAGTCTGTTCAGCCTCAAGACTATAAGGCAGGTCATTTGATGGGAGAAAACTATCATTATAATCCATTATTTACCTCTGCATTTCTATTCCTCTTCTATAACTTCAATAGTCACCTTAGCATTAATACCAGCGTAAAGCTTTATATCAGCCTCATAAGTACCAAAGTTTTTAATATCTGATTTAAGTGATATTTTCTTCTTATCAACCTTTTGATTAAGCTGTTTTTCGATAGCCTCCGATATATTTCCAGAAGTAATCGAACCAAAAAGCTTTCCACTTGTACCAGCCTTAGCTGTAAGCTTTACAACTTTGTCATTTATTGCTGTTGAAATATCAGCAGCAGCTTGCTTTTCCAAGTCAATCTTATGCTGGTCAGAAGCTTTTTTTCCTGCTAAATCGCTTAAATTTTTAGCATTAGCCTCAATAGCAATCCCCTTAGCAATAAGGAAATTTCGTGCATATCCATCAGCAACTTCTTTTACGTCGCCAACCTTACCTGTTCCTTTTACATCTTTTAAAAGTATAACCTTCATAATTTATTCCTTTCTTATAAAAAAATATTTATTTTACAAAAACAGTAAAAATCATTGCTAATTATCATTGATAGCAGATATTAACATCTTCTTTGCTCTCCCTGTATCAACATCAATCAATTGAGTAGCAGCCATAGTTTGATGCCCACCACCACCGAGCTTTTCCATAATAACCTGTACATTAATACTCCCTAATGAGCGAGCAGATATATTAATACTATCATTAGACCTGAATATAACAAACGATGCGTCCACATTAGCAATTCCCAATAACTCATCAGCCGCTTGAGGAGCAATAAACCTTATCTCATCTGAATTTAAGTCAGATATTGCAATAGCACAATTATTATAAATTTCAGCATTCGCAACTAGATTCGACTTGCATTGATATGATTCAATTGAACTTGAAAACAGCTTTTTAACCGATATTGTATCAGCACCTAATTTTCTTAATGAAGCAGCTGCCTCAAACGTTCTGACTCCAGTTTTCATCACAAAGTTTTTGGTATCAAGAGCAATCCCAGCCAAAAGTGCCTCAGCATAAGTAGGTGAAATTTTAGATGTATCAAAGAAATAATGTATAATTTCTGTCACCATTTCAGCAGCAGAAGACGCATAAGGCTCATGATGAAATATCACAGCATTATCTATAAAATTAACTGTTTTCCTATGATGGTCAATTATAACTATATGTTTAGCCATTTCATAAAGCTCTTTACTTTCAACAAAGTCCTTATTATGTGTATCAACAATAATAAGCAAGCTGCTTTCAGTAAAACTTGAAAGGGCTTGTGGTATATTCATAAAAATACTGTCGCCCTCAGTTTTTGTGAATTTATCTATAAGTGGTTTTGACAGGTTTTTCACAGGGTCGCAAACAACATAAGCCTCCGAGCCTAAAGCCTGTATCGCACCAGCAAGCCCGATAGACGAGCCAATAGAATCAAGGTCGCCGAAAGCGTGCCCCATGATAAAGACCTTTTCAGAGGATTGTATTAGCTCCTTCATAGCAGTTGCAATTATACGAATTTTACTTCTTGATTTTTTTTCAACGCCCTTAGAAACTCCACCAAAAAACTTAAATCCAGACTCAGTTTTAATAACAGCCTGATCTCCACCCCTACCCAAAGCCATATCGAGCGATTGCTTTGCCAGAACCTCACTTTCAGCAAGTGTTTCTGCACCATGTCCAACGCCTATGGAAAGTGTAAGATTTGTACGTTCTCCCACAATAATAGTCCTAGCTTCATCAAGTATCTTAAACCTATCATTAATAATAACCTGCAAATGCTTTTCCTCAATAATAGCAATAAATCTATCCTTAGAAAGCTTGCGAAGAACTCCCGTAGTGCTTGACATAAAGTCCTCAAGCAACCGTTCAATCGAAACAGACACATGGGCTTTTTCAGATTCCTTAGCATTAAGAAGTAAATCGTCATAATTATCAATTATAATTAGCAGTACAGACGGACGTGACATTGCATACTTATCCCGTAGCAAAACATTTTCAGTAATATCAGTAAAACTTAACATATAAAGGGGGTTATCATCACGTTGTGTTTTTTCAGCAACGACCTCATAAGCCCTATTTTTATATGAAACAACGGAAGACTTATCTGAAAAAAGTAAATTCGTATCAACGCTGATAACTTCATTAATCATCATACCGAATACATCTTTACCACTTGTAATCTTCTCAAAAAAGAATTTATTATACCAAACAATAGTACCCTCATCATTAATAATAACTGATGCAGCAGGATACAAATAAAGTGCATCACTGGCAGTTTGGTTAATTCTATGGTCGAGTTTAGATACGAATTTATAAATATTATTTTTAGCGACAAATGTTTGCAACAAAAACGCTATACTTAGAATAGCTAATGGAATTAATAAAAATATGAACGCATAAAAATTATGTCTATATATTATAGAAACAGAAATTGCAGATATTATCATAAGTAATATAGCATTAAGTAAAAAGAACCATAGCTGTTTTTTCTTCATTTAATCACCTTTATTAGTTGAGGATAAAGTGTAAAACTTTATCCTCTAAACACAGGAAACACGTTATGTTATTATATATGTGTATTAATTTAGCTTTCCATGATTATTGGTAAAATCATTGGAGAACGCTTAGTTTTATGATAAATATAATCGGACAGGGAATCACGAAGCTTTGCTTTTACAAAATTCCATTCCTTAAAATCATTAACAGAAAGGTTAGAGATAGTGGTGTTAAGTAGCTGTTTAGCAGCGTCAATCAACTCCTCAGCCTCTCTTACATAAACGAACCCTCTTGAAATAATTTCAGGACCAGCAATAACTGTATTACTTGCCTTATCAACACTTATCACCACAATAATCAAGCCATCTTGAGCAAGATGCTTTCTATCACGAAGCACGATAGAGCCAACATCACCAACACCAAGTCCATCAACTAAAACTCTGCCAGCTGGAACTTGTGAAACTATTTTTATTTCCAAGCCATCAGTTTCAATAACATTTCCTATTTCACCGATAATAATATTGTTTTTAGGGATACCCATTTCTATTGCCAATTCAGCGTGCTTTTTAAGATGCTTATATTCACCATGAATAGGAATAAAGAACTGAGGTCTTGTAAGAGCCATTATAAGCTTTAATTCCTCTTGGCAAGCGTGTCCTGAAACGTGTACATCATACATCTTCTCATAAACAACCTCAGCACCAGACTTCATCAATTCGTTAATAACTTTAGTTACAAACTTTTCATTTCCAGGAATCGGTGTCGCAGAAATAATAATAAAGTCCAGAGGAGTGATATTCACTTTTTTATGGTCATTCATAGCCATTCTAGTCAACGCAGACATCGGCTCGCCCTGACTTCCCGTAGTAATCAATACAATTTTTTCACTGTCATAGCGATTCATTGCATCAATATCAATAAGAATTCCCTTTGGCACTGTTAAATAGCCAAGTTCAATGGCAATAGTTACAGCATTAACCATACTTCGTCCGAAAACAGCGACTTTTCTTCCGAAACGATCAGCACAGTTAATAATCTGTTGAACCCTATGCACATTAGATGAGAATGTAGCGATAATTATACGTTTGCCCTCAGCTTTATCGAAAAGCGAATCAAACGAATCGCCAACCGTACGTTCAGTTTGTGTATAACCACTTCTTTCAGCATTTGTAGAGTCCGACATAAGAGCCAATACGCCCCTTGTGCCAAGCTCGCCAAAACGTGCAAGGTCGATAATACCACCATTTATAGGGGTGTAGTCAACCTTAAAGTCACCCGTATGAATAACAATCCCAGCAGGAGTGTGTATTGCCATACCGACTGCATCAGGTATAGAGTGGTTAACTCTAATAAATTCAACAGCCATACAGCCCATCTTTATAGTCTGTTTAGGCTTTATAACATTCAACTTAACCTTGCCAAAAAGACCATGCTCACGCAATTTACCAGCAAGAAGCCCAAGAGTTAAGGCTGTTCCATAAATAGGCAGATTAATCTTTTTAAGCAGATATGCAATACCACCGATATGGTCCTCATGACCATGAGTTAAAACAATACCTTTTAGTCTAGGTTTAATTCTCTCAAGGTAGGTAAAATCAGGTATAACAATATCGACTCCAAGCATTTCGGAGTCTGGAAAAGCAAGTCCACAGTCAACAAGAAAAGCGTCATTAACGCACTCGAAAACTGTCAAGTTTTTACCAATTTCATTCAATCCACCAAGAGGAATAATTCTCAAAGGTGTTTTCTTAACCTCTTTTTTAGTCTTAACATCCTGAGCTTCAGGACTTTTTGCAGAAGTATTTAAAGGTTTCACTTTTGAAATAGGATTATTTTTTCTCTGGAGATTGTTGTTCGGTTTTTTAATAAAATTGCTTGTGCGTGGTGCATTATTTAGACTACTCTTAGGAGCAATATTGCTGTTATTTTGTTGAGCATTATTTTGTTGAACATTGTTGTTTTGAACATTGTTGCGTTGTGCATTATTTTGTTGAACATTGCTATTTTGAAAATTGTGTTTTGGGTCACTTTCTACCCAATTTTTCGGGGGATTCTTCACTTCATTACTACTCACATTTAAACCTCGCTTTTAATTAATTACAAGCGTTATCAACCCTAGCCTTAAATGGTTTTGATACCAATTCTAAATAAAAATTTAATTTTCCATTATATTGAATTGCATTAATTTTATTTATACGTTATTACGTTATATAATTATTTCCGTCAGCAGAATTAACCAGTATAAGAACGTTTGTTAGAAATCAATAAGTATTTTCGGGAAAGGCAAATAAACGATTGTTGCTATGCTGAAAAGTCATGTATATTAATACTTAAAAGTTTTTTATAAAATAAACAGACTTGTGATAAGCATAAGTATTTGAACTTCTATAAGTTTAGATATTTATATTAGGCGGAGGACTTGTCGCTCAATCCTACGCCTTATACACAAAAATATAAAATAAATGAGGATAACTTTAAATTATTACTCCCTATTTGTTAAATTATAAATATTCAATATTAATTATACGGTAAATAGTTCGCAATGTCAAGCAATTATTTTTATATAATGGGTACATTAAAATTGCATAAAAAGTGTTAATTCGCTCATTCGCCGCTTGGGCTTTGTTTTTGCTTTCGCTATGGTTCTTATTTACTTTGTTGTGATTGAGTATACTTTTGTTTGTTGGATTTAGGGGGTGTTGGTTCTTATTTACCTTGATTGGTTTTAATATACCTTCCGTTTGTTAGATTTAGTTTGGGGTGTTCATTTCTTTGTGCGTACAAAGAAACGAACCAAAGAAAAACGCAACTGCCGTTGAGGCTTTTTTTTAATTAGTTTACATGGCACGGTAAAAGAACCCACAGATTTTCATTTTTCCTAAATCATAAACAATTAAGTCGCTTATTATTTGCCAACACAATGGTTTACTATCATTAGACCAATGTTTTAACTTTATTGTTAAATTAAGTTTAATTACAGAGTTATTGCCTTGACAGTTTTTTATCCTAACTTTAACATAACTATCAAATTAAATTTAGCGGTAAATTTATACCAGAACAAATCTAAACCGCTTTTTCGTCGCATGTAATATCGTCTCCTAAGCATAGTAAATGCGACGGGAAAGCACACAATCAAGATAGCGACCTAAAAGCCAAAACGGTCTTTGTTTTGGTTTTTAGTTGAGCGTACCAAGCCTCAACGGCGTTGAGTTGCGTTTTTCTTTGGTTCGT
>JAEWGD010000034.1 GCA_023388515.1 Bacillota bacterium | reverse complement strand
TAAGTTTATTCCGGAGGCAATTACGGTATCCAATATAGGTAAAAAGAGAGACCTGCCCATCTATTGTGTAGATACGGATGAGAACAAGATATCACTAAGCTTTGACGCTGCATGGGGAAATGAAGATTAGGATGAAAATAGGCTGTTTAAGACGGAGTAGTCTTTATGGCTACTTTTTTTATTATAATAAAGTTTTTCATTTGTTGCACAATTAATACAACAAATGAAATATAGTATAATAAATATTCTTCTGAAAAATTTAAAACGAAGTCCGCTTTTAGTTTTAGGGAGAAGATTGTATATAATTGATAGGTTTAGATATTGTAAAGAAACATTTACTAGTGTCCATAGCAAATGGACGGGATAATTGGTGCAACATATAGGTTTTGTAAAATCGCGAATAATATACAACTGGCTTATTGTTCCTCACATGTATATTTATCAGTATATTCTTTATTGTAAAATTTAAAGATGACGCAAATTATATATGTTAATCAAGTTTTTGAAGAAATGGTCTACTTTTCTTTTGTTTGCACCATTTCGACTTGTTCTAATTGAATAAAACAAGAGTCTGGATATCTAATTATTATTATTCTTTTAATAAATACGGAAAATAGACCTTCGTAGCTGAGATTAAAGAATGTATGAAAATATAAGATGTCAAATATGGCAAAGAAAAAGTCAAACAATTAATAATGAATATATATAACGTCAAATTAATCCTACAAAATCATGTTATTACTTTTGAGAATGTATTTATTGTTAGTGTATTTATCCAACCCAATAGTATACAGTTAAAGGCTAGTATTTTTTATAGCAAAGGAAGGGGAGGAGTAAATCATTGCGTATTTAGGGAGAGTATAAAAAGGAGTAATTTCAATATAAAGAGTGGAAATATTAAGAGTTTTAGATTTTAGGAAGTTGTAAATAAAAACAATATATTGACAAAAAAATATAATATAGTAGGATATGGATAATAAAATAAAAATATGGTATAAAAAACACATATTATAGAGAATATTTAACAAAGAATGCCTTAAAGATTATAGTAGATGACAAAAGTACAGAAGTCTATTTGTTTTATTAGATAATAAGAAAGTGCTAAATAAAGCCTTATAGAAGATATTTACAGTGTCGACCTAGTATAAGTGAATAATGATTTATAGAATATGTTCATGAGAGACTAAGAAGGAATTATATTTATGAAAGGAAATATGGATTAAGATGGAAAAGCATTTACCTATTACTATAGATACAAACCTACGTGCATATACATATGATTCATATTTAGAGGCAATAATTTCAAATAGATATAGAACAGGGGAAGTCATATCTGCTATAAAGGTTGAAGATAATAGATCTGATTGGTGGGAATGGATAGCAGAAAAAGTTTCTATTGAAAATAGAAATGATGGTAGATACATATTAAAAAGTAAGAAATATAGTGACAAAATGAATGGTCTTATATACCGGAAGCTGGAAGAGCAGGATTATATACTATTATCCGTTTTATATCAACAATATACCCATCCATGGGGAAATATAGGCCTTGTTATTTTTGAAGGATCAAGAATGTCGGTTGCGACAAACTTTTTATATCAATTTGCCTCTTTTAATAAGACGGGGGTATTTGCTAAGGATATACAAGGCAATCAATATAATCATGATATTAAATTGAGGAAGCATGAAGCACTGTTGTTACGCAGAGAGGGGAAAAGAATTTTTTTTGAGATTAAAGATACAGAAACTAATAAGAATCGCACTCTTCATGAATTTTCGCTTGATGATTATCTTAATAATAATCTTATGATTGGAATAAATATTTCTCTTTATGAAAATGTATATTATAATTGGCTTTTTCAAAATCATGTTCAATTGAAATACAATAAAAATCATAGAGAAGTAATGTTGGAATATGACACTACAGTGCAAAGAAATTGGAATTATTATACCATAAATTATTTTGTAGAATTTTTTAATGAAAAAAAAGGTGTTTTGCGAACCTTAGGAATAAAACTAAAAGACTATATAAGAAAAAAGCTGGATAACGACTATTATGTAGAAATGTACCTAGACAGTTATGATTTGATAAATACAGCAAAGCATCAGAGAAACCATTTTTATCATCAAAGTCTTATATACGGATATAGTAACAAAAAGAGACGATTTTATGTAATTGCAATAAGCAATGGAAAACCCATAAAAAGTCAAATTTCTTATGATGATATTGACAGATATGATATCATACTTGATGACGAAACTCTGCTGGTTTCACAAAAGTATGATCCTGAAATGACTGTGTACAATTTTTCTATTGATGTGTTTATAGAATCCTTAAAAAGATATTTATGCGGAGAAACCGTAATTAATACAAGAGTCATATATCCAGGAGATGAATATTATTATGGAATTGAAGTATATAAGATATTTAATAGGGCGGATGGTCTTAATCATCTTATGAATGATAAAAGAATTGCTTATTTAATATGTGAGCATAAGAAATGTATGTGCCAAAGGCTGGAGTTTATTGCAGCTAGAGAATACATTGATTGGATATATATTGAGCCATATCATAAGTTGATGCTTGAAGTTGAAGAAAAGGCAAAAAATTTATGTGATTATGTCATTATGTATCTTATAACAAAGAAAGAAAAATTGACGTCAAAGGTATTAGAAAATATTAATTTTATTGAAAAGCAAGAAGAGTATATATACCGACAGCTAATAGAAATAATGCAAAAATACAAGAAAGATAATTGGTAATAAACTATGAGTAAACAGAAAGAAGAAAAGATTAAATATATGAAAAATAATATATATGCTGTTAAATTACTCTGGTCTTTTAGCCGCAGCCGTGTAATACATATTGCAATAAAGCAATTAACAGGTTATTTCGAATGGTTATTTTATCAAATTTTCTTTCTTAAATATATCGTGAATAGTTTAGAAAAAGGGTATGAATTTGATGGTGTATTTAAACTCATGCAGATATTCTTTGGCATATTTACTTTAATGGCTTTGTATAACAGTTATACTAGGGGAGTTGTTACTCCAAAGACAGATATAATTGTTGATAGTAAATTATATAGGATACTTTATGAGAAAGCAGCTAATGTAGAATTAAAATGTTATGAAGATTCAGAGTTTTATAGTAAATATACTATGGCAATAGATGGGGCATCCAGAAGAATTATAGAAGCGGTTGACTTGTTTTTTAAATTGATTTGTGGAATAATTGCAGCAGGAGTTGCCTTTGCCGTCATAATTGATATTGATGCATATGTTGGTTTTTTTGTAGTATTCCCGATTATAGGGAACTTTGTTTTTGGAAGACTCATGAATAAAATTTACTACGGAAGATATGTTGATAATATAAAGAATGAGAGGAAAAGACAATATATTAGCCGGATAATGTATCTTAGTGAATATGCAAAAGAAATTAGGTATTCAAACATACACGATTTGCTAATTCATAAGTATGATGAATCTGTAGAGAAAACAAAAAAAGAAATGGATAGATATGGGAACAGGGGAGCTGCTTATATTGGTCTTAAGAATATTTTCTCATTCCCTTTGGTCTTTGAGGGTGTCATGCTATATGCAGCGTATAGTGTATTAGTTAGGAGAACAATGGGGTTAGCTGAATTGGCTATAATTTTTAGTACTATGTCTACTACATCTTGGATTCTCATAGGTCTTTTTAATACCATTACAGAATCTCTTAAAACAGGTCTACAGGTTGAATATATGCGTAACTTCATAGAATATAAAGAAGAAATCCCAGAAAATCAAGATGGGGTTATTCCAGATAAAAAAATCAGCTCAATAGAATTTCGTAATGTTTATTTTGAATATCAACAAGGTTTTCCATTGATACAGAATCTTTCATTGAAAATAGATAACAATGTATGTGTAGCGTTGGTTGGACATAACGGTGCAGGAAAATCGACTTTGATTAAATTGCTGTTGCGATTATATGATCCCACAAAAGGTGAGATTCTAGTTAATGGAGTAAACATTAAAAAATATAACTTGAAGAAATACAGAGAGCTATTTTCTGCTGCATTACAAGATTATAAGGTTATGGCGATGTCAGTAAGAGACAACTTGTCAATGGGAAGAAGCGTTGAGGACGATATCCTCGAAGCTTCACTTGAAAAAGTAGGAATGGCTTCCAGAGTTAATGAAATGCCCAAAGGTTTAGATGCTCAGTTGACAAAAGAATTTACTTCTGACGGTGTAATATTATCAGGGGGAGAGGTACAAAAAATTATTGTGGCTAGAGAATTTACGAAGCAAGCGTCTATTCAGATTTTTGATGAACCCTCTAGCGCATTAGATCCAATTGCAGAATATGAATTATATACTAGCATTATGCAAGAACGTAGAAAAAGCATTATGTTTTTTATATCCCATCGTCTATCTTCAGTTAAAGAAGCAGATTGCATATTTATGCTGGAAAATGGGAAAATTCTTGAATGTGGAGCACATCATGAGTTAATGGAGTTAAATGGGAAGTATTCTGATATGTACAAAAAACAAGCAAATAGTTATTTGGCTATCGATAACTAAGAATAGTTATTAATCAAAAGCATATGGAAGGTAACAAAAGATGGGGAAAAATGTTTTTAATAATAGTAAAAGCTTATTGAAGATGTGTTATAAAGCTAATCCCAAATATATGATATTATTAATTTTGGACTCCATTCGAAACGATCTGGTAATATTTCTTGAATTTACATTTGGATTAAATTTTGTTTTAGAAAGTGCTGAGTATCGTAGACCATTTCTCTATGTTCTATGGTATTTGGTTTGTTTGTTTGTGTTCATTGTTTTGGGAATGCTATTTAATTCATGGCTAAATGAAAAATATAAATTAAAGATGCTGCCCAATATAAAGGCCAAACTGAAGAAAGAACTATTTATGAAGGCTAAGGAAGTAGATTTGGAATGTTATGATAATCCAAAATATTATGATGAGTTTGTACTAGTGATTTCAGAAGCAGATAATCAGATAGATCGAATGTATAATTTAATTAATCAAATAGTATCAAGTTTGACAGCCTTTTTACTTACAGGTATATTTTTTGTTGTAAAAGATTGGATTTCGTTAGCCTTTGTTATGATGATTTTTTTCTCTTCATTTATTATTGGAAAATATTCAAGCAAACTTAATGTAAATATCCGTGTGAAAAAGAATAAGATTGAAAGAAAAAGAGATTATATAAATCGTGTTTTCTATCTCGCAGATTATGCTAAAGAAATAAGGCTAAATAATAAACTTTCACAGGGTTTATTGGAAAAACTTAGGAATAATAATAATAACCTTTATTCTATAGAGAAGAAATTTGCATTTAAAAGATTTTGGCTTAGTTTTTTGAATGAGTATATATTTAATTCTTTTTTACATAACGTTATTTACATGATGTATTTGATATATCGAGCATTAGTACTGAATGTTATTTCCTATAGTAATGTAGTAGTGTTATTTAAGGCAGCTACAAAGGTAAAAAACAGTATGAGAGTATTCTCTGGCATTTATTCTTCCGCAATGGAAATAAGTTTATATGTTGAAAAAACAAAATTTTTCCTTAATACAGAAACCAAAATTATAAGCCGAGAACACCTAAAAGTTCCGGATAATGTAGAGAAATTAGAATTAAACCATGTTTATTTTTCCTATAGTGGTGATGAGAATTATGTTTTACAAGATATAAATATGGCTATTCATAAGAATGATAAAGTAGCATTAGTTGGATTTAATGGTGCTGGAAAAACGACCCTAATCAAACTAATAATGCGTCTATATGATGTTACTAAGGGAGAAATATTGATTAATGGTATAAATATCAAGGAATTTGAAATCAAAGAATATCGAAGTCTCATTGGAATTGTGTTCCAGGACTTTAAAATCTATGCAGCGTCATTAGCAGAGAATATTAAGCTAGATTTTGTTGATAAATATAAGAAAGACCAGCTACTAAGAGCGGTTAGAACCAGTGGTTTCCAAGAGCGTTATAATAGTCTTCCCCAAGGACTTAATACAGAATTGACGACAGAATTTGAACCTGAGGGAATTGACTTATCGGGTGGAGAAAGTCAGAAAGTTGCTCTCTCAAGAATATTTTATAAAGATTCGCCCCTTTTGATTCTAGATGAACCGTCTAGTGCCTTGGATCCAATTTCTGAGTATAATTTCAACAAGTCCATACTGGAAGTTGGAAAAAAGAAAATGGTCATATTCATTTCCCATAGGTTATCCACCACTCGTCAATCAGATTACATATTTGTTTTAGAGCGAGGAAAACTCGTTGAAGAAGGAACCCATAGTGAGTTACTTATTAGAGACGAAACATATGCAAAAATGTGGCAAGTGCAAGCAGGATACTATATTGAATAGATAATACATAGTATGAAAAAGGATTGGTATAAAGAGATGAAAACAGTATGTCTAGTATTAAGTGATAACATTGACATTAAAGAATTTGCAAAGACAATATGTTTTATTTCCGAAGACATAGTAGAGTATCATTTTTGTAATAATGAACTGATTATGATTATTAATGAAAATGCTGATAGTGAGAGTATTAAAGAAGAAGTTAAAAAATATTCCCATAGATACATTTCGCCAGTAGGAAAAGAGAGTAAATGTATAAAAGTATTTAAAGATGAGCCTCATACATATTTTTATGAAGAGCTTATGAATGATAACAATGGGTTAATTAATGATTTTGGTAATGGTTTAATTGGCCTTAATGGTGTTGCGATAAAGTTGTATCGTTTTTTTGATAATATTTTTAGAAGCATAGCACTTCAGGTTGATGCGATAGAAAAAATGTATCCTGTTTTACTACCTATTGAGGTATATCGGAGGACTGGTTATTTAAGAAATTCGCCACAATACTCTATGTTCTGTTGTTGTCCTAAAGAAAACATATATGTACTCGAAGAAATTGACAGACGAATTAAAGATAATAATGTACAAGAAATATTGAACGAACCAACCTTGGCTCTGTCGCCATCAGCATGCTTTCATACATATTATGAGTACAACAATAAGAAATTGAATTCTAAAAAAGTATTTACATTTGTTCAAAATGTATTCAGAAATGAAGGTAGAATGAATTTCGGGGAGTTAGGTAGGCTTCGAGATTATCACGTGAGGGAGATAGTTTTTTTTGGAGATCATGAATATATATTAGAAAAAAGAAAGCAAGTAATGGAAAAGTCAAGCGAATTAATGAAAAAACTGGGTCTAGCCGGGAAAATATGTACAGCAGCTGATCCATTTATTATTCCCAAAATGCAGAAGTATAAAAAAATACAGTTACTTGATGCAAGTAAATATGAACTTCGAGTGAATTATTGCGAAAACAAAGACATTTCAGTGGCTTCATTTAATATCCATGGTTCGGCATTTACACAACCTTTTAATATTAAAATAGAAGATGTTTTATTCCCTGAAACAGGTTGTATTGGATTTGGAATTGAGCGATGGGTATTTGTATTTCTTTCTCAATATGGGATTGATATTGAGAATTGGCCAAGTATAATAAAAAAACAAGTTGAAAGGGAGACATATTATGATACATTGTTAAAAAATGTTGTAGAGGAATAATTGATGAGTCTGGGTTTAAAATAGCAACTGACCTAAACATAAGAATGTCTGGAGAGAATGGAATGGATTCACTGGGAATGGTTACACTAATTTTCCTTATTGAAGAAGAACTAGCATTTTTAATTCAAAATGGTCGTTGACCTATTTATACGGTTGCTATTTTGAAAAAATATGATTAAAGGAAAGGCGGATTTTATGGAAAAGGATGTAGAGCAAGTTGTATTGATGTGCGTTAAGAATATTATGAAAGAGCATAATATTAATTCAACGTGTTCTTTAGAAATGGGGCTGGATAGAAGTAATGGAATTGATTCCTTAGTGATGATTAGTTTGATAATTTCAATTGAGGAGGAGTTAAATATTGATTTAGACAATAGGCTTTCACAAATAAGAAAATGTAAAGACATAAAGGGCCTAGTTGAGATTGTTAAGAGTGTAAAATAGTTGATTACTATTTTACCGAATTTTGAAGTGATTTTGCTAAATTTTGTAACACATGTATGAAATCGGTAAGCAGAAAGTGTAGATAATATGGAAGAAGAAAAAGAATTCAAAGGAATGATAAGTAGTGAAACGTATAGAGAATTGTCGTTTCGAGAGTGGGATAAAGAAATAATACAGACAAACTTTTACTACACCAATTCACAATTTATAGATACAAATTTAATAACGATTAGAGTGCGTTGCATACATAGCCAATTTTTTTTACAAGTTAAAATGAAACATAATATGAGTAATGGTGTGCGGATAAGCAGGGAGTATGAGCAAGAGCTTTCATCAGTACCTAAATTGATAACTGAAGATACTATACGGAATTTGTGTAACGACGTCTACACCTGTGGCGATGTTAAACTTATGGGTTTTTTGGTAACACAAAGAAAAATTAAGCAAGTTATAGACGTAGAGATTGCTTTAGATAGGAATATGTATGCTGGAAAAACAGATTATGAGATCGAATTCGAGTATAAAAATGGTATTGAAGACGTAAATGAGTTGATATCCAAAATGAAATTGTCGAATCAATTGCATATAGGTAAGGGTAAGTTTGAGCGATTCAAGGAAAGGCTTAAAGTGTTGAGCAATGGTGTGGATTAGGAGAACTATATAGTTTGTAAGAATGAAGGAAGGGTATTGTTATGAAAAGAGAGAATAGATTGGTATTGTTGTCTTCATTGCAGAAAAGGACAGAGGACGAAATTCGGGAAGTGTTTGAATTGATGGAAAACGAATTAGATTGGGGTTATATTATTGGGCAGCTAATTCACCATAGATTGTCAGGATATTTTATTGCTTATGTGCCTTCTGATTTAAAAAAGTATATTTTTAAAGAGGTGGATAAGCAACTGAGTTTTATCTATAAAACAAATAAAGTGATAACTACATCTAATATGGATTTTATGCAGGAAGTGTTTTATGAATTCGAAGAAGAAAAAGTTGTTTATGCCGGACTGAAAGGGGTCATTTATAATGCCTCTGTATATGAAATTGGGGTTAGGCGTTCCAATGATACTGATATATTAGTGCCTGAACCTGAACTTCAGAAAGTCGATGAAATTTTGAGAAGAAAAGGCTTTATTCAAAGTGTGAATTCTAACAGAGATGAAGCTACGAGAAGAGAAAAAATCATTCAAAGAATGAATTTTCATGATTTGATTCCCTATTATAAAAATGTGAATGATAGTTTGTTAGTTCCATACTATAAGATTGATATAAATTTCCGTGTCGATAATGAAAAAGAAGGCTTAACAAAAAAATTGTTTGATTATGGAACAGAGATTTATTCTCAAAATGGATACAATGTACGAGGTCTTAAATGGGCGACACATTTGCTTCATCTTTGCATACATTTTTACCGAGAGGCTAGCCACAGTATTTGGGTAAAAGATAAGCGAGACTGCATGTTATACAAGTTGATTGATATTGAAAATACAATCCGCTATTTGGGAGTAGAAAAACTTCAAACATGGTTAGATGAAATTCGGAAATTTGGGTGTGATAGGGATATTTTCTTTACTTTTTACTATTTGAATCAAGTATACCCTAACGATATATATATGAAATTGATGAAGACAACGAACGCAGAATATGAAGTTGATGAGTTTACGATTGTTGGTACAAATGAGAATGTTAAACGGGAAAAGGCATATATTGAGGAAGCATTTGATTTACGATATTGCATTGATTTTTCAAAGAAATAAAGGTGATTATGATGAAGATAGACATGCATACACATACACTTGCATCAGACGGAAACTTGTCATGTGAACAATTAATTGATAAAGCAATAAATGAAGGGATTAATGTTATCTCTATTACAGATCATGATAGTCTTGATGCATATGATAATGTTGGTATTATAGAAAAATCGAAAATACGTTTGATTCCTGGGATTGAATTGAGCACAAGATTAGAGACTCCTATTCATATTTTGGGATACAATATTGACGTTAAAAATGAGAATTTACTATTCGAAATTGATAAAGTGAGAAGTCTGAGAACAAGAGAAATTAAGGAAATAGTCAAAAAACTGAAAGAGAATCTAAGTAATGATATCAGCCTAAAGGATATTATTATTTATGAAAAGAAATTAAATATAGAAAGTATTGCACACTACTTGTTTGACAAAGGGTACTGTGATTCTGTTAGTGATGCGCATACTAATTTTTTGGACAAAGGCTGTTGTGGATATGTTCAAAAGGAGTGTATGGAGCCTAAACGAGCAATTCAATTGATAAAGGAAGCGGGAGGTTTTGCAGTATTAGCTCATCCAAACCGAATATATGTTGATGAAGGCCGAAAACTAAAAATTATTGAATCTTTGATTGAGGCAGGTTTGGATGGAATTGAAGTGTTTTGCAAGGGAATGGACAAGGTAGATTATTATCTTGATTTATGTAATAGAAAGAAATTATTGATATCAGGGGGAAGTGATTTTCACACAAATGAAGATAACCTAGGATGTTGGGCTTGCAATGAATTAATTCCCGACAATGTTTTTATTAATAGTTTTCTTCAAATATAGATATCGTTTGTTATTTCTGTATTTGATTAGAGGGTTTAGTTAAATAATAATTCTTTGAGAGGAAAATATGATTATTAGTTCATATTTTTGGTATGTTAGTTATGGAAGTAGTGGCAACAATTAAAGAGAGACATGATATTGATATAGTCTCAAAGGTTAATAATCTTCTTGAACTAGGAATTATGAGGTATAGATTTAATTTTGCCAAAATTAGTAGTGAAAGAGATGAAACATCGCTTTTTGAGACGATAAATAAAGTGGTACAGATTGATGAGAATATAAAGATTATGATTGATTTGCCATACCCTGGTAAAAAAAATAGATTAGTATGCAGAGAGCGAAGTATACAGATAAATTGCAATCAGGAATATGTGTTGCATTTATATAAAAATGGTAATTATTCTATTAGTGAAGATGAATTTTTTTTGGAAGATGAAACCGATGGTGATCTGCTTTGTGAAGGGGCTATTTTGGTCTATGATATGGGAGAAGGCGCATTTTCTATTTGTAACAAAAAATCTAGCAGGGTTGTAAAGCTAAAAGCACTTAATTCTTTTAAGCTATCTAGGGGCAAGGGATTAACCATTGGATGCATCAGTAAACGTAAATATGCATCTGTTATCTCTAGAATATGTTCTAATTTCTTTCTACCAGACAGTTTTGTGTTGTCTTTTGTTGAAGATTTAAATGATGTAAGAGAAAACGAAATGCTCAAGAAGGTGTTTCCTAGTGTTAAACTTATAAGTAAAATTGAGACACAAAATGGGATTGAAAACATTGAAGACATAATCAATTACTCTGATGGGATAATGTTAGGAAGAGGCGACTTATGTCTGCATTCGCCTATCTGCAATTTAATGGATTATGAACGTATTGTTGCAACTATGTGCAAGCAGCATAACTGTGACTGCTATTTTGCTTCAGGATTCTTAAATTCATATTTGAAAAGCTATTTGCCCACACATAGCGATATAATTGATTTTTCATATGCAGCGCAATTAAACCCTAATTATTTGGTTCTTAATACAGATTTGATATTGTCAGACAGAATAAAGGATGTTATTAAATTTATTAGTAAAGTGTCTTTTGAAATCGAGAGGAGGAGCAATGATTACTTATGAAAAAATTACGGGATTACATCTTGAATTAACTACTAAATGTAATGCGGCATGTCCGATGTGTGCAAGAAATTTTCGTGGGAAAACAAGAGAAAATTTAAAAATAGTTGATTTATCGTTAAGTGATTGCAAAATAATACTGTCAAAAGAATTTTTACAGCAAATAGAGTTCATAAGCATTTGCGGTGTATTTGGAGATCCAATCAACAATTCTGAATTACTAGATATTCTTGGGTATATTTACACAATTAATAATGGAATTTATATCAATATTTATACCAATGGAGGAATAAGAGACGAAGGTTGGTGGAAAAGGGTAGCAAAAATACTTGTAAATGGGAATGTTATCTTTGGAATTGATGGTATAGATGAAGTTAGTTCGATACATAGAAGAAATACAGATATAAATGTTGTATTTAGGAATGTAAAGGCATTTATTGGCGCAGGAGGTAGCGCTAAGTGGGATTTTATTGCCTTTAAACATAATGAGAGGCAAATAGAACAAGCATGCGAATTGAGTAGAAAAATGGGTTTTAAAAGTTTTCAAGTAAAAAAGACAAGTCGTTTTTTTAAAAATTTGTATGAGCAAGATGATATGTTAGATAGTACAGTACTTCCATATGGGAAACACCCAATATATGATATTAATGGTCAAGTAGTAAGTTATTTAGAGATGCCAACGAATTGTGAATATAGAAATGCTACTGAGGAGCAGTTGTTTGAGATTATAAAAGATTGTAAGACACTTGAAAATTATTATGATTCCGTGGAAATAGAGTGTCATGCGATAAAAACAAATGGAATTTTTGTGAGTGCATTAGGTGATGTTTATCCATGCTGTACGATTTATCAACAGGTTTGCTATGGTGCGGTATTTGAGGTGGCTGACAAGAACGAGTTAAACGAGTGCAGAATTTGGCAGACCGGTGATACATCAGCTTTCAATTCATCTATAAAAGATATAGTAAATGGCGAGACATTTAAAAAATTACAGGAAGGATGGGCTAAGATAAATATAGAAGATGGGAAACCCAAAGCATGTTGTAGGACTTGTGGCAAGAACTTAAATATGCATCTAGCACAACATGAAAAATAAAATTATAGGAGAATGAGATTATGGAAAGATATTATTTTGTAAATGAGTTTTTTGGAATGAGAGTATACGATTCAAAAAAGAAGATGGAATTGTATTTTGCTCATGAAATGAGAGCAAATGTAAAGAAACTTCTAGAAGGGGATTATGTTGAAATTGAATCAGTAAATTATACTAAAGAACGCCAATTGACTGCTCCGTTAAAGATTTCTATGAATATTACTAAGAAATGCAACTTAAGATGCAAGCAGTGTTTTTCTAATTCAGCAGAAAAATTGAATGATGAGTTAACAACAAATGAAATTTTTCAATTGTTTGATGATATGAAGAAACATGGAACATTTTTTATTTGTATTGGAGGTGGGGAACCTTTTGTAAGAGAAGATATTATGGACATTCTGGCTTATGGTAAGGAAATAGGATTAGCGATATCTATTGTTACAAACGGTACTTTGATGACTAAAGAATTGATTGAAAAATTGAATCAATTAGATTTGGATACTATTTGGATAAGCTTTGAAGGATTAGAAGATAACCATGAGTATTTACGAGGAAAAGGAACTTTTTCGAAGGCACTAGAAGCGTTAGAATTGTTAAAAGAATACAATTCAAAAGTTGCAATAAGAGTTTCACTTAACAAAAATAATATTAATGAGGTTCGCGAAATGATTAAACTTGCAGAAATCTATGATGTGGATTTAATCAGATTTACGCCATTAATGTCGTATGGGAGAGCATCACAATATGACTTAGTAATAAATCAAAGTCAGTATATCTCATTTCTGAAAGAAATTGCAGAAATAAAATCAAAAGTAGAAGTTATCTTTCCAATGAATATAGAAAATACTAAATTTTGGGTGGATCCTTCTGATTTTGGATGTCATTGTGGCAAAGAAGCTATATGGATTGATGAACGTGGCAATTATTCTCCATGTTTCTTTTTTGGAGATGATTATTTTATTGGAAATATCAGAAATGAGTCGTATATGGAATTATGGAATAGGTCGAATATTGTTACATCATTTGAAGGAAATGATGTATGTAAGAAATGTGCAAACTATAAAAAATGTAGAGGCGGATGTAGAGCGATGGTATTTATGGCGTATGGAAATTTTGATGAAGTTGATCCGCTTTGCCCACTAGCAAAAAATAATATTTGTAAGAAACAGGAGAAAAAGTAAAATGTATTATTGTGGTTTAGAAAAGTATCAGGAAAATATTCGTGATATACTTAAAGGTTTATGTGAATTATTTGATGAGTCTTGTTCTCATATTTTTTTATATGGTAGTGCGGCAAGTAACAATCTTTCATATAAACTGGTGGATGGGAAAATTGATTTTTATAGTGATATTGAATTTATTGTTGTACCATTTGAAAAGGATAATGAGAACAACAAGGCATTTAAAAAGTGGTTAATGGAAAAAGCTTATGAATATGTGAAGTTATTGCCAAATGTTAATACACCTCCGTTTGTTGATGTGAATTCTGTATCGAAAGAGTTTTTTGAGAATTCCCAGTTTAGAATTTCAACTTATGAATTGAAAAATAATGCAAAATGTTTAAAGGGTGAAAACTATTTGGATTTATTGCCAATGATAGATAGCACTAACTATATTCCGGCTATTCAGAACATTGAAATTGTAAAGGGTTTGAAAGTTTTGTTATTAGAGTCAAATAAATATTTCTTAAAAAAAGATAGCAAATCAGAGGAGGAGGGGGATTACAAATATTCCTTGTATTCATCATACTTAAATGTATTAAGAACTTTGCTTCCTCTTTTTGATGTATTTGAATTGAGTGTTGAAGGAAGACTGCGTAAACTGAGAGAATTTGGGAATTCCGAGATTTTGACATATTATTTTTCAAGTGATGTTCTAGATGGGTTTGAAAGAATTTATGAAGAAAAGAAAGATTGTAGCTTTTCTATGAATGTGAAAGAGTTGTTTAGGCTCACATATAGTGCTTATAGGAGCTTACTTTGCTTTATTTTGAAGTGTCCTGAAAGTGAATTAATTTCTTCAGTATCGCAAAAAAGAGACATTCTGTTTTGGGGAAGTGATGATAAAAAAAATATGTTAGTGAAGTTGGCTTGTTTCTTC
Source organism: Bacillota bacterium (assembly GCA_023388515.1). Classification (GTDB taxonomy): domain Bacteria; phylum Bacillota; class Clostridia; order Oscillospirales; family Ruminococcaceae; genus JAAYPV01. The sequence goes on along the minus strand of JAEWGD010000034.1, from coordinate 2,432 downwards.
ATCTCATCATTGGATTGTCTGTTGGAAATGGTTATGTATACTAAAATTTCTAATAGCTCGTATAGGTTGTGCAAAAAAAATTATGATGAACTAATTCAAGGCCAGAACTCATTTGGACTCATGCAAGTTATAAATAATTACGAGATAATGGAAAAATACAGATGGAAGATTATTGGAAGTAAAGATTGATTGAATGTATGAGGTAAATAAAGATGGATAATATTATTAAAAAAGCTAAAAATATCTTTGAAAATAGCGAATATGCCGTTGAAAAAGCCTTCTTTATGGGGACTACAAAGATTCTACTATTTGCTGATAGTGTTGATTTCGCAAATTATGCTTCGGAACGATTAGAACAGTATTTTCCTCAGTGTATCGATAATCGTTCTGACGAAATGATAAACATTTATACACTTAGGAGTACTAAAATGTATGAATTGATTAAATATGAACTTGAATTAATACAAACATGGGAAGAAATAGAACATATAGGAAGTATATATTTTGTTTCAAATCAAATGAATAAATATAGGATTTCAGTTTGGATAACAAATAAGAACAATTATTTTGGTAAAAACGGTTATACTGTCGAAACAGTGCTAAAAGATTATTATGACGGAAATCCAAACATATGTTTAGTAGTACATAATACGCATAATTTTATTTTTCTTTATTCACAGGTTGATAAATGCACAACCGCGACACCAATGAGGTTGATTCGAAGTATATTTATGCAAAAACTATCAAACTCATATAAAAATATTATGTATTTTCACGCTGCTGCGGTGATGTATAAAGGAAAAGGAATTTTGCTATGTGGTGCATCAGGTAATGGAAAAACTTCTACTGTATTGGATTTTATGAATTATTGTGAAGGTTCATTGGTGGCAAACGATAAAGTTTTTTTATATATAGATGAAAATAATCAGCTACAGGTTTATGGTTGGCCGACGATAGTTACTATTGGTGTTGGAAATTTAAAGCAATATGCTCAATTGCAAAGATATCTTGTTAGCATTGATGATGTTTCTTGTAGTCAGGAATTATATGGATATAAACCTAAAAAAGAATATCTCAAATATACGGATGATCAATTAAGAGCATTAGGTAAAGCAGGGAATAAGTTGGCGTTGTCACACAATCAATTCGCTAATCTATTTAGGAAAAATATAAAGCCAAAAGTTAATGTGGATGTTCTTGTTTTTGTAAAACATGAGTGGGAATGCAAAAACCGCAATATTAAGTTGATTGAATACAATAAAAAGGAAATAATCATTCGAGAGAATATACTCAAAAATAGGTCGGATCAATTAGAGTGGATAGGAAATGAGAAGTGTCATTCGACAAATGTGGGTGATGTGATAGAATACATAAAAAATAATATTCCAATTTATAGTTTTCAGTCAGACTTTAAGAAAATTTGTTTTGGTGATTTTTTGGAAGAGGTGCTGTAGAATGTCTGTTTATCCGTATTGTGAGAGGGTCCCATATACCATAGCGATTCAATTTGGTACAAAGGCTCTTCATATAGTTGACAAATATTTCGAAAGTAATCATATAAATAATCGAGTCGGTCACCATATTTCGGTGAAGTACTTGGGATATGAAGATAACGTGTCTACAGAAAAAATCGAAAGAATACTAGGGATATTAAGGAGTAAGAGGCTATCAAAAGAGCCAATAGAGGTGCTGGGATTTGACGTAATGGAGAAAAGTGACTCCTTTTTTTCGGATTTGTTATTTCTTCGAGTTGAGCCCCAGAAATATTTGCATAATTTACATTATCAAATGATTGAAATGCTTAAAGAAAATATAGATATTTTTTTATCGAATGATTATAACAACTATATTCCCCATATTTCATGTGGAGTATGTCCTTATCGATTCCGACTTAAAGAGATAAATAAAGTACTTTTTAATAAAAAAAGAATCATTAGTGATTGGGATTTGGTTCTGCATACTTCAAAAAAAGAATACCACTTATTCTGATGGTTCATGCTGAAGAGAAGCATTAGAACGAGAAACGTCTAATGTCTCTTCATTCTGACAGAGTAAAGAAGTCAAGATACTTTGAAAAGACCTGTCTTGTTAGCTATTTCTATATAGACGGTGTAGCTAATTTTCAGTATAATGTCGATGACTTTTTAATACATTAAGTATATACTGTGTATCTCAAAGTTCACGTTTAAGACGAACGATTTTTGGATTATAGTGAATGCTTGTACGGATATTTATGGATTAGAGTCCAGTACTTTACAGAAAACGAAACAAAGAGAATAAAAGGGCAGGTCCTGTAAATCATATAATTTTAGGCTTGCCCTTACCGCATATTTCCCCATAAGTACCAATATATTATAGTAACACAACGTTAATTGGTGAAGCTATGAATAATCAAAATGAGAATAATTCTATATCGGATATTACTTTGTTTG
>JAEWGD010000033.1 GCA_023388515.1 Bacillota bacterium | reverse complement strand
ATTTATTTTTGTGGACCTAAATCAGCTTGAGTAATCTTGAAAACTAAGTAGTTAGCTATTTGCATATTATCAGCCATATTTAGTATCTCATCATATACACAGTTAGCATTTTCTCTTGCTGTAGGTGATAGTACAACTGCACCAACAAAATGCTTGTTAAATTGAATTACGTCATTAAGTCTTACTTCACCATCAACGTCAACGTCACCGTAAAGAACCTTATCCCAGTCGATATCATCTTTTGGTGTTGTTTCTGTTGTTGTTACTGTTGTTACTGGTGTTGTTACTGTTGTAACAGTTGTTGTTTCTGGTGTTGTTACTGTTGTTACTGTTGTAACAGTTGTTGTTTCTGTTGTTACTTCAGTTACTGTAACAGTTACAGTAGCAGTTTGACCCTCTGGTGTTGTAGCAGTAATAGTTGTTGTGCCAGCACCAACGCCAGTTACTACGCCATCCTTATCAACAGTTGCAACTGAACCATTCTCTGTTTTCCAAGTTGTTCCTGGAACATTGCTCTTAATTGTTTCAGTTTCGCCAACCTCAAGATCAATTGCTGTCTTATCAAGAACTAATGTATCTTCTCCAGTAATTGTATCATCAGGTGGTGTCAATTCTGGGAATAATTCAGCAAATCCACCCAACGCCATCATTATGTCGCCTTCATGCCAGAAACGGTGATATCTTAATTCAGTGTTTTCTGTAGTACCAGTAGCCTCATAATCAGCCTCTAGTTTTTGGAATAGAGGATCTTCTCTATACATTGTACGGATATCAATAAACTTAATTCCGTTCTTGATTACGTCGCCATTAGGCATTGTTCCTGTACCATAAGCTGTTGGAACGTGAACATCTTGCTCAAAGATTCTCTTCAAGCTGCCGTTTGTATCAGCAACTGATAAACCTACATCGTCACGAGCATAATCCCACATATTATCCATTATTGTCTTAGCAGTATAAAGTGCCTTTCCAGCAAGTGTTGTGTTGTCAGCTGTTGCATCAGCCTCAGTAGCACCTGCAGCCTTAGCATAGTAAGTCAATACGTTAGCCCATGAAGCAACACTTCCGATATCTGAACTTGTGTAGTTTCTGATTGTAGCTGTCAAGCCAGTATTTGCAGACTGTGTTCCTGTCCATGAGTCAGGCTGTCCTTCCCAGTCAAGGTTAGCAGGAATAGCATAACCAGCATCACCAGCATCTTCACCTAGAATAGTTGATTCAACTGCCCAAGCTACCCATTTATCAAGAATTTGTTGGCACTTACCAGCAATTTCTGTCTCTCCGTCAGTCTTTGCTACATAGTACAATTCAGCTATACGTTGCATTGCCCATACCTGGTTACCAATCCAATGGTTACTACCTGGGTCAGCATAAACTGGATGCTCAACATAAGCCATATCGTGGAATGTTGGTGTTCCAGCTGGATATTTTTCATATCTTCCGTTCCATGAGTTTGTAGCACCACCAGCAATTGGGCCAGTTGATGACTGCAACCATAGATAGAAGTCAAGCTGTCTTTCTAGTGAAGTTTCATAATCCTTAACAGCACCCTGTGCCTTCATTCCTGACTTAATTGATGAGTCATTCAATAGAGCATAAGCTGCCATTGGGTTCTGATAGAATTGGTGAACGTGGCTCGCACCAATCTGCCATGTCCAAGATCCGTCAATAGCACCACCCCATGATGTATACCATGACATCAAGTAGTGAGCACTATCATAACCTGTTGAAGGTGCTGATTTATTCTGTGAGCCCATAGCTTTATAATATTTATCAAACATGTTATTTCTCATCTGGTCGCCCATTTTACCAGCAAGTGAGCTAATGCTTGAATCGCCTACGCCCCACTGATTTGCCCAGTAAACAGCCTGAACTGCACGGTCCTCAGCGTCAGGAGCGTTAGTATAACGCCATTGTGCTGATGGTTGTGCCTCTGTTGAGAATATACCAACCATACCCTTTTCATTACCATACTCCAATTTTTCAATTGATGGATGTGGTACTGTTTCAAAGCAAGATTCTTGATCTCCTCTTTGGAATGTGTTGATAAATGTAAACTTATTACCTTGACCGAATCCATACCAGTTATCAACGTCACCCAACCAGTGAATCAAATAAAGACCAGTATCACTGCCATAAGCACTTGAGAAATATGTATGAATAGGGTTCAAACCGTTATTTCCCGTAACCATATCTGTTGGATATGTTGTAGGGTCTTGCCACTCATCACTATATGTAGCAGATGGAGTATTCTTCATGAATCCTGTCTGTGTCTTAGGAATCATAATCTCCATTGTTTTCCAAGCCTTAGCCAAATCTGTGCTATCAGGAACATTAGCATCCTTCTTAGCAAGGTTATCTCTCATTGCAGCAACCCAAACCAAGTAAGAAACAGCTTCAGAAGTAGTTTCGTGACCATAGTCAGGAGCTTCAACAATTACTTCTTCAATTGAGTGATAAGGAACTCCAAACCCTCCGCTTGCAACGTTATTTTTACTCAAATAACCATTTTCAATACCATTTGTGATAACATCATCATATAGAGATAAAAATCTATTTGCATATGTATCATCGCCAAAAGCCTCAGGTTTATTTTCGCTTCTTGTAATATCAGGGTTTGTTACATAAGCTGCCGATGTAGCAACTGGTAAAATTGCATTTGTTGCTAACGCTACAGCTAAAATTGCAACTATTGCTTTTTTATTTTTCAATATCATTTCGTGGGACTCCTCTCAATAATTACAGGTTCATTTTTCGTTAAATGCCTGTGATTTAATTTATGATTGCTTTTTGCAGTACTATCCGCCACTCTTAATTCATCCCTCCCATAAAAGCGGAAGAACTGTCTACAGTGTCAACTTTAAGTAAGAATAGCAAGGGATATGTGAAATTCGTTATACTATTATAAAGGAAAATATAATAATTCTCGCTTCAATAGCTCTTTGATTATTTATACAATTATATTAATACAATTGTTAGATAATTTTATACAAAAAAACGATTAATGACACATACCCACTACATACACTACCTCAAACTTTCATAAATCAATTATAATACACAAATTTTTCTTTGTCAAGTCCAATAATGGTAAAAAAATATTGAAATAATGAACCTACAATAACATTTCTATAGTTTTTTTGTACATTTGCACAAATAGACGCTTGCCAAATTATGCACTAATTAATTTTTCTTGCCTTATCGCTAGTTTTGTTCAAAAAATTTTGTCTATTTTGTACATTTATTTTTTTATCATCAAATTTGCAGTTTTCTTACACCTAATTCACACATTCTTAATATATACTAACTGAATTATGCGTTTGTATGTTTTATATTGCGATTCTATGTGCTTGTTAAATTATTCTATTTAATATTATATCTTGTTAATAGTTTAGATACAATTTATTAATAATGCGTTCATAATATTTTGCAATAATTAAAGTTACTGATTTTATTTAAAAAGTGTTTACTATTTTTTGTTTTGAAGGGAGAATATCATGGTCGAAATTAAAAATCTCACTAAGCGGTATGGTAGCATAACAGCTGTCAAGAACTTATCTTTCACCGTTTCTGATAACGAGATTCTCGGCTTTCTTGGACCTAACGGTGCTGGAAAAACTACTACTATGAATATGATTACTGGCTGTCTACCCCCTACTTCGGGTACTATTATTGTAAATGGATTCGATATTTCTAAAAACCCAATGGAGGCAAAGAAATGTATCGGATACCTTCCCGAAATTCCTCCTCTATATACTGAAATGAAGGTTTACGAATACCTTAAATTTATTGCTGGAATTAAGGCTATTCCTCGTTCTGAGCGTAATGAACAAATTAAATTGGCTATGGACAGGCTTAAAATCACTGATGTAAGCAATAGAGTTATCAAAAATCTTTCTAAGGGTTATAAACAAAGGGTTGGATTTGCTCAGGCACTTATCGGCAATCCTAAAATCCTTATTCTTGATGAACCTACCGTTGGACTTGACCCTAACCAAATTCTTGAAGTTAGAAATCTCATTAAGGATTTGAAAAAAGACCATACTATTATTCTTTGTTCTCATATTTTACAAGAGATAAGTGCTGTTTGCGATAAAGCTCTTATTATTGCAAAGGGTGAAATGAAAGCTTTGGATACACTTAAAAATCTTTCTGACAGCGTATCCTCTAATATTGCACTTACTGTTACTGTTGAGGGTGATAAGGTTAAAATAATTGATATATTTAATAGTACAAATGATGTTCTTGACTATGCTGAAATTACATCAGACAAGCCTAATGCATACACCTTTAAGCTTGAGCTTTCGAATGATGATGCCCGTAAGCAAGTTATTACAAGGCTCATCGCTGAAGATTGCTCTGTTTTAGAGGTTCAAACTGATCAGGCTAGCCTTGAGCAAGTATTCGTTAAGCTGACAAAACAACCATCTAAAAAACGTACAATCTATGATGTTTTCGATGATATTGAAAAAGATATAGATTCAGACGAAAATAAGGAGGCTTAACAAATATGTTTTCATTATATAAAAAGGAATTGCAGTCATACTTTTATTCACCATTCGCATACATTATATGTGCTTTGTTTCTGCTAATTTTTTCACTTGTATTTGTAAACGGAATATCAAATATAGCGACACCAATATACACATTCTCATTTTCCGACATTTTTTATAATAACTTTTTCTATTTCATATTCTTAATTCCTGTTTTAACTATGAGAAGTTTTGCTGAGGAAAGAAAAACTGGAACAGAAACTTTGCTTTTATCATCTCCGATAAGCATACCTAAAATTGTTTTGGGTAAGTTTTTGGCAATAGGCACTGTTTTTCTACTTATGATTACTTTATCATTCATTTATCCATTTATTACAGCACTTCTTGGACAAGTTTATCTTTCAAGTTTGATTTGTAGTTATATCGGATTTTTCTCAATGGGCTTGCTTTGTATAGCAATTGGAATGCTTATGTCGGCGTTTACTGATAACCCTATTATTGCTGCGGTTACTGGAGAAGCGGCAATGGTTGTTTTACTTTTCCTTGATAAATTTAGTCAAAGTGATATGATACAAAGCGTACCTTTCTTTAAATCTGCTTTATCTGTTTTTGCAACTCAAACACGTTTTAATATGTTCTCTATGGGAATAATCAGACTAAATGATTTAATATTCTTTATTACATCAATTGCAGTTGTTCTTGCATGGGTTATAATTGCCAATGCTAGAAGACGCTGGAACAGGGGGTAGGCTATAATGAAAAAAGATATAAAAGATAAAAACAATATTGATAAAAGCTATAAGATAAATAGATTTAAAAGCGTTCAGTCAACAGGTGTAGCATTAATTATGGCATTGCTTGTTCTGGTTGCTTCAATACCATTCAATCTTATCGCTAGTAGGTTGAAGATTGATTTTGATATGACTCCAAATAGCTTGTATTCATTGACTGAAACCTCTGTTAATATGGCTAAATCACTGCAAAACAAGATAGATGTATATCTTCTTTTTGATTTAGAAGCACTATCCACCGATGGTGGTGAGCCGATGTATTATGCAATAAGTCAATATGATAGCTTTGATAATATTAATGTTATTACTGCTGACCCTGAAACAGATGACGGGGTAAAGATTGTTAGTGAACTTCAGCTTGAAGAAAGTGTGTCTTCTGGCTTAAAATATTCAGATATACTAATTAAAAGTGGAAACATTGTAAAAAAGGTTGATGGTGCGTCAATGTTTTTTAAAGAAACCTCTGAAGATGGCAAAACTATTACTATTAAGGGCTTTGCTGGAGAGAACGCTATATCCAGTGCCATTAAGTATGTTGATAATCTTGCTATGACTGAAAAACAGCCTGTAAACTATTTCCTTACTGGGCATGGCGAAAAATCAATTGTAGATAATTACTCTAATATAGTAGGAAGGATTAGGCAGGAGGGCTATAAAATAGCTGAACTTAACCTTTCTCAAACTGGGGAAATTCCTGACGATGCAAAGCTTATTGTTGTTGCTGGACCAACTAAAGATATTTCCAAAGAAGAAAGAGATTTGATTAGCGAATTCCTAGACAATGGTGGAAGTATAACATTTCTAATGTCACCTAATACTGATAAAATGGAGTATACTAATATAAGTAATATTATGGCTAAGTATTCAATTGCTATGAATTACGATAGAGTTTCTGATGAGGATAATATGTTAGAGAGTGACCCTTATCTTTTTAGAGTTGAGTTGCTTGGTGCTACATCTGCATCAGCTGTTGACCTTACATCTCAACTTATGGGGTTGGAAACTTATGTATCAAGTTCCAGAAGCTTTTATTCAACTTCCGATGGCTTACACGTTGACTTAACGGTTGAACCACTTATGCAGGCATATGATACTGCAGTTGGTGAGCCTTATGGTGGTACTAATCCAGACCCTGACCCAACTAAGGGTGGAATGTATTTATCATACTATGCGATGGATAAGTCACGAAATAACTCAAAAATATTAGTTCTTGGCGATGCAGATTTCATTGATAATAAATATCTAAACGGAGAGTACGCTTATAATATGACAACGTATTATATGTTCCTTAACTCAATAAGTTGGACTAATGATAGTGATATTGACTTGGGAATTCCTGTCAAGGAGAAAACAAACGATTATATTACTGTTTCTGAAAATAGTGATAGCAAAGCGGTTGAGAAATCAGCTAACAACCTTCTTATTTTGTTTTATGCTATTCCTATTGCAGTTGCTGGAATTGGCGTGTTAGTTTGGAGTAGGAGGCGTGTTTCATGAGTGGCAAGCAGTATAAGCTAATAGCTGTCCTAATCGCTGTTATTGTAGTTTTTACTGCAGTTTACTTTATTGTTGATAAAAGGGTAACTACAAAAGAAATAGAACAGTCCTCTGATACTACTTCTGTTATCAATATTTTCAACTTTGATACTGCTACTGTAACCGATTTAACAATAAAAAACAGCGACGGTGAATACGGTTTCGCAGGGGAAGGTAACAACTGGGTTTTAACTAATTCAGAACAGTTTAAAATCAATCCATATTTACTAAATGATATTGTAAGCTATATGTCAAACTTACAGGCGATAAATATTATAACTGAATCATCTGACGATTTATCTATATATGGCTTGGATTCTCCAAAGACTGTTATAACTTGCGTGACTTCTGATTCAAGCAAATATGTACTTGAGGTTGGTAATATAAATATTACTTCTGACGCATATTATGTGAAAAAGCAAGGCGAGAACACTATTTATTCCATTGATTATACAACGGGGCTTGCTCTTACTACATCTAAGCAAAAACTAAAGGATATTTATTTGTTTGATGCTCTTTTGAATGATGTAATAAGCGTTTCATTAGAACATGAAGGTACTGTTTCCTATGATGTTACTAAGTCTGATACTTTAGGTTGGATTATGAATGAACCTCTTGCTACTGAGAGAACAAATGTAGCTAAACTTTCGGGTATGATTGATACTATTATTCGTATTAATATTGCTAACTTTGTTCAAGAGGACTTACAAGATTATGCTGACTATGGCTTTGATAATCCGAGCTATGTTCTTGAGATTAACACTAAAGATAGAGCCGAGAGAGTTTTGTTCGGTGATATGATTGACGAAACTGGTGAAATTTATGCTATGTTCGAGGATTCTAAAGACGTTGTAACATTCTATCGTGATAATCTTTCTTTCCTTGATTTAACTGCTGAAAAAATACTTATCGAAACAGTTCATACGGAAAATATGTACGATGTTTCAAAGGTTGAGGTTATGATTAATGGTGAGCTTACCACGCTTACAATTGATGCAAACGCTAACGACATGGTGAATGCTAAGTACAAATATAATGACACAGATATTAATGCACTTGGCAATGAGGCTGTTAAGCTATTCACCAATTTCTACTCCTCAATTGTTGGTGTCTATTTCGACCATGTAGACATAAATACACAGCCTGAAGCTTCAGCTGAACCAGAAATTTCTTTTACCTATACAAGAAAATCTGAACCTGAAACTGTTACTGTTTCATTTATTCCTAAGTCCGAAAACACTTATTATGCAATGGTAGATGGCGAATACACTGGGTTTATTGTTCGTCTAAAAGCATTCCATGATGATAAAGGACTTTATAAAACTAGGGAGGCTCTTGTTAGTTTCCTTGATGAGAATAACTAAATTTTATAGCAATAGCCATCTGACATAAAATCAGATGGCTATTGTTTTTATAAGGTTATTTGACTAAAAGATGTCAAGCATTATGCTTAACATCTTTTTTATTATTGTAAATTAATTCTATTTAGTGTTGTTCAAATTCCACCTAAATGGACAAAGCCTTGACGCTTTACTTGTATCATAACTAGTATTATTCAGTATTGTCTTAAGGTCAAGATACCTATAATTAGTCTTTTCATCTTTTCCACCCTTAAGCTTTGACAGGAAACCAGAAACTGGATTCTCCTTACGCTGAATAACTGCACCAATCCTATGATTTTCCTTCATAAACCCAATAATATCCGATGCACTAATTAACGTTTTATCAGCAACATTATAAATACCCGTATATGCAGGATTATCTGCGTGTCGCATAAAACAAAGAATAAAGTCAGCAAGATTATGTACGCAACAAAATTGAAAGCCATATTCACCAGTTCTATACACAAAAGCTGTTTCTTCCTTAGGGTCCATAACCTTTACTAGCAAATTATGATAATAATCTAAAGAATAAATCGGTGGAATCCTCATAATAGCTAATGATGCATCTCTAGCACCTCTAAACGCCTCAGCCATTGCTCCTTCGGTTTCATATTTAAGCTTTGCATAGTTTGAAACAATTTTTACATCATCTTCCTCACGAACAGGCTCTCTTGTTTTCGGAACTTCATATATCTGAGTAGTACTAACCATCAAGCACTGCTTTATATCAGATGCCATTGCCAATTTAAATATAAATTTATTACACACTCTATTTAATTCAATATCAGATTCCTCAACTATATGTCCAAGGTCATTATCAACCGTGCAAGCTAAGTGAATTATAGAATCTATATCTTCATTTTCAAATATATTGACATATTTTGCTTTATCATTTGGCATGGCTTCATAAAACTTAAAATTTTCCTTACCAATATTATAAGGACTCGATTGCTTATCTACAGCAATTACCGAATAACCTTTTTTAAGCAAGCCCGAACAAATTTTATCTCCTATAAGCCCACATCCGCCGGTAACTAAAACATTTTTCATAAAGCTACCCTCCTTTACCTCTGTTGCATACTGCTTGTTGCAGATAGCTATATATTCATTATACCATAAAAACAAAAAAATTCAATAGCAACTTTATAGAAATTTATATGCTAAAATGATTTATATTGTACAATAAATTAAACAATCACTAGGTCTTTTTATAATTTTACTGCATTCTATAGCTTATCTATCCTATTTTTATTCAACAAAGGTAATGGTTGGAAAGTAAGGGGATAAAGTTTACCATTATTTTATCAATTGTTCATACGGCTCCTTAGTGAATTTGCAATTGCTATCAACGAAACACCTACATCAGCAAAAACTGCCCACCACATACTTGTTATTCCCAAAGCTGATAAGCCTAAAACTAAAAACTTTACTGTTAGCGAAAAAGCTATATTCTGACTTACAATAGCCTGTGTTTTATTCGATATTTTTATAGCAGTCAATATCTTGCTTACATCGTCATTCATAATAACAACATCAGCCGCCTCAATCGCTGCGTCAGTGCCCATTCCACCCATTGCAATGCCAACATCTGCCCTTGCTAATACAGGTGCATCATTAATTCCATCGCCCGTGTAAGCAGCCCTGTAACCCTCTGCCATCAGCTTTTCCAACTCATTAACCTTTTCATTAGGCAAAAGCTCTGCCCTTACCTCGTCAATACCGATAGCTCTGCCAATTTTTTCACCAGTTTCCTTTTTATCACCTGTAAGCATTACTGTTTTCTTTATGCCCATTTTCTTTGCGTCTATGATAAACTTTGCTATGCCGTCCTTGATTTCATCTTCAAGTTCAATTACACCAACATAACTCCCATCAACAGCAACAAAAACTGCCGTTGTATCGGTTTCAAAATCAACAGTAACACCATTTTCTACAAGCAATTCCCTCTTTCCACAAAGTATATTCTTTCCCTCATACTCTGCCTTAATGCCCTTGCCTGCTATTTCAACACTGTTAACCCTATTAATATCAATATCCCTATTGTATGTATTTATAATGCTTTTTGCAATCGGATGCGATGAATATGCCTCTGCATATGACGCATATTCCAAAAGCTTTTCCTCTGTAATCCCATTTGTTATAATCCTTGAAACAGCAAGATTTCCTTTTGTAAGCGTACCTGTTTTATCGAAAACAAGTGTATCACATTTCGTCAACATATCAAGCGTTGCACCACCCTTGACCAAAATGCCCTTGCTTGATGCACCACCTATTCCATTAAAATAGCTAAGTGGAACTGATAAAACCAACGCACATGGGCATGAAACTACTAAAAACGTCAACGCTCTGTGAATCCAGTCACTAGGATTTCCCACAATCAGCGATGGCACAACTGCAAGCAACAACGCACTTATTACCACAACAGGCGTATAAACCTTTGCAAACCTTGTGATAAAGTTTTCAGCCTTTGCCTTTTTGCTCTGTGCATTTTCAGTTAGCTCAAGCACCTTCGATACTGTTGATTGGCTAAAATCAGTTGTAGTCTGTATCTCCAAAACTCCTTGTAAATTTATACAGCCACTGATTACAGTATCGCCCTCTCCAACATCTCTCGGAACGGACTCACCCGTCATGGCAACTGTGTCAAGTGACGAACTGCCCTTTACAATGATACCATCAATTGCAATTCTCTCACCAGTTTTTACTATAATAGTATCCCCACTCTTAACCTCGTTAGGTGATACCCTTACAATTTCACCATCTTTCATTATATTCACATAATCAGGACGCAAATTCATAAGCTTTGAAATTGATGTTCTTGACTTATTAACAGCAAGGTCGTTGAAGAATTCTCCAACGGTATAAAAAAGCATAACACCAACCGCCTCACTATGCTCACCGATAAGAAACGCACCTATGCTCGCAAGGCTCATCAAGAAGTTTTCATCAAAAAAGTTACCTTTTACCATGTTTTTCAATGCCCTAAATACTATTGGATATCCCACCAAAACAAAGGCTATGATTTCTATAATTGCTTTTATCAAACTATTCATCGGCACAAAAAGCGATACAACCAAAAGAACACCTGATAGAACCATTTTTGCTATTTCAAAAGAGTATGACTCGTTCTTTTCATCAGCATCATCATAGCTTTCACCTTCAATTACATTCACATCGGGTTCAAGTTCCTTGACTATGCTTTTCAATTCATCTATAAAAAAATCATTTCGCCCTTCAGTAAAATTAAGTGTAAGCTTTTTCATCATAAAGTTCATATCTACTGACTCTACTGAAGTTATCTTTTCAACCCGTAGCCGTATTTCTTCTGCACAATTTGCACAATTTAAGCCATCTAATATAAATGTCTGTTTCAAAACCAGACCTCCCCTACTCCATTATATGCTCCATCGCTTGACAAAATATTGTTTTAACATGGGAGTCAGCAAGCGAATAATAAACCGTTTTTCCGTCCCTGCGATACTTCACAAGCCTTGCTTGCTTTAAAACTCTTAGCTGATGTGATATTGCCGACGGTGTCATATTTAAAAGCTCTGCAATATCGCAAACGCACATTTCACTTTCAAACAAGACAAATATTATCCTTATCCTTGTTGCGTCACCAAAAACCTTAAAAAGCTCTGCCACGTCATAAAGCACTTTTTCATCAGGTATAACCTCACTTACTTTGTTTACAATTTCCTTATGTACCTCACATTTTTCGCAAGTATGCTCATGTTCATGTTTCATTTATCTTCTCCTAACATATGAATAATTGTTCATATGTATGATACAACATATTTAACAGTTTGTCAATGCCTATACAGCAATTTTACAACATATTTTTATACTAATCTTTATGTTATTTTTTTGTACATAATTTGTATATATAAAGTTTACAAAATGTTTTCAATTGTTATCTCTTTGTTAATAGTATAATAATGTCAATTGTGTTATACTAGTTACATAAAAATAATAACTAATTGATATATTTTATAATTACTTTTATTGCTTAAATAAACTTCAATAATTAAGGAGGCATTATGTGAATAAATGTTCTCACCAAATTCAAAAGAAAAATGATATTGTTAACGTCGTTGAAGATTTTAACTATGACACTCAAACTGAAGAATACAACACTGTGTATAAAAAATGGCGTAATGATAAAGACAATCCTTATACATTTAATTATGTTAAAAATAAAAAAGAGAAAACTTTTATTGACGGTAAAGGTTTTATTCAGGAAGACCCAAAATCTGCCGAAAAACATATTCTTTCAAAAATTAGCATCACAGTTGGAATTTCTTTGTTGATTTACTTTTTTATTGATGGAATTGGCGGAGAGTTAATCGTTTGGATTTTAAATATGTTTAATATTAACATATCCTCCGTGCTGTTTTCAACTGAATTTATGGGAAATGAATGGGCAGTTCTGTCCGTTAATGTATTTATTTCTGTGTTGAAATATGTAATACCAGTTCTTATTCTTATGAATGTTTTTAAAATGCCACTTAAAATAACGGTGACAACAAAGCTTACGGATAAATATGAGCTGATTGGTGGCGTGTCCATAGCGATAATTCTTATGGTTCTTATTAGTATTTTTACCAATAATTCACCTATTGAATTTACGTCAAGGACATTTTTTCTATCAAATCAGATTTTGTATGAGGATTATAATCTTCTGGCTATTTTCTTTTATTATCTATTTGAAATTTTAATAGTATCTGTTTTAATTGAACTTTTTTTACATGGTGCTTTACTCCATGTTTTGCGTCAATTCGGCGATATTTTCGCATTAGCAACCACAACTGCAATTTCAATAGTTCTCATTCACAACTACACACAATGTATTCCTTTTGCGATAATGACGCTTGTATCTGGAATTTTTATACTACGGAGTGGTTCGATTTTAACAGGATTTCTGGTTAGGATTGCATTTAATATGTATTTTTTTAGTATTATGCTTATTAATAGCAACTTAAATAGCTCTGATAGCCTCACTAAAGCATATTTTATGGTTACCTTTTTTCTTGCTGGAGTCTTTGGCTGTGCTGTGTTTTTTGGCAAACATTCACGCAAGACAAAGCTTGTTAATAACTCAACCTATCTGACACTTTACGAAAAGGTATCCACATTTGCAATGACATTCCCAATGGTTACTTGGATAACTGTTTCTGCAATTTTCGCATCTATTACTTTGTTTATTTAAAACCATTCAGGAGGCTAATTTTACTTGGAAAAATATATGAGAGAAGCTCTAAAACTTGCCCATACAGCTTATGATTTGGGGGAAGTGCCTGTCGGTGCTGTCGTTGTGAATAGAATAAATGGCGAAATTATCGGACGTGGGTATAACCTTCGTGAAACTGATAAAAATCCACTGGCACACGCTGAAATTATTGCAATAAATGAGGCATCGCAAGCATTAGGTGGCTGGCGGTTGATTAACTGTGATATTTATGTTACACTTGAGCCATGTCCTATGTGTTGTGGTGCTATTATTAATTCAAGGGTTGAAAATGTTGTTTTTGGTGCATACGACAAAAAATCTGGCTCGGTAAAGTCAATGCAAGAGATGTTTGAACTACCGTATAACCATAAACCTAAGGCTATTGGTGGGGTTTTGGAAGAGGAATGTTCAGCGATTTTATCGAACTTTTTTAAGGCGTTAAGGAGCAAAAAATAAAATAATATCCCTTTGGAAATCCATCATAATAATGATGAGTCCAAAGGGAATTATTCTCTGTCGGGGTTTGGGGTAATGCCCATTATAAATCCATTGAAGATACAACTTTTTAGGAGGTTATTACCGTGGAGTTTGGTAACGAATGGGATTCCATTCTAGCTGATGAGTTTAATAAGGATTATTATTTAAAGCTTGAAAAGTTTCTTGAAGATGAATACAAAACACAGACTATTTATCCACAAAAGGAAAATATTTTTAATGCACTGAAATACACTTCCTACAACTCTGTCAAGGCTGTAATTATCGGTCAAGACCCCTATCATGGTGAGGGGCAGTCGCATGGGCTTTGCTTTTCTGTGAAGAAAGTTGCTCCTCCACCTTCCCTGAGAAATATTTTCAAGGAAATTAAGGCTGACGTTGGCATTGACAATACGGATACTCATGGTGAGCTTACAAAATGGGCAGAAAATGGTGTTTTACTTTTAAATAATGTACTAACTGTTCGTTCGGGGCAAGCCAATAGTCATAAGGGTATCGGCTGGGAGTTTTTCACCGACAGTGTTATAAAGCACCTAAATATGCGTGAAAAGCCTATCGTATTCATACTTTGGGGCAATAACGCAAAGGCAAAAGCTAAGCTGATTACCAACGCTAACCACAAGATTCTAACCTCTGTTCACCCAAGTCCTCTTTCCTCATTCAACGGATTTTTCGGCTGTAAGCATTTTTCTAAAACAAATGAATTTTTGCGTGATAACGGAATTGAAGAGATTGATTGGAGCATTGGTTAATGATATTTTATCGAAACACTTGCTAGTTATAGTTTTAAGCTATAACTAGCAATACTTATTATGTGTTACCTTAAAGATAGTTTTTATGGTATAATATTAGTAAGAACTAAGCAAATAAAGGAGATGTATAATGAAACTTTCAAATATGTTTAAGGATAAAACAGTGTTTTCGTTTGAAGTTTTTCCACCAAAACGTACAAGTCCTATCGAATCAGTTTATAATACGCTTGACGAGCTTAAAAACCTAAAGCCCGATTTTATAAGCGTTACATATGGTGCTGGAGGTTCTAATGTTGGTGCTTCAACCTGTCAAATTGCATCTACTATAAAGAGAAATTATGGTATCGAGCCTGTCGCACATCTACCTTGTATTAACTTTACAAAGGACGAAATACTTAGGGTTTTAGATGATTTTTATAAGAATGATATAAAAAATATTCTTGCACTTCGTGGCGATATTAACCCCGATATTCCCCCAAAAAATGATTTCAAATACGCAAGCGACCTTGTTAAATTTATTAAAACAAATGCAAATAGTGATTTCCATATCTTAGGTGCTTGCTACCCCGAATGTCATTTTGAAGCCGTTGACTTTGAAACCGATATTAAAAACTTGAAAACAAAAGTCAATTCAGGTGCTGAACAACTAATCTCACAAGTCTTTTTCGATAACAACCTGTTCTACTCTTTCCTAGATAAAACAAGAAAAGCTAAAATAAATGTGCCAATTCAAGCAGGCGTTATGCCCGTTGTCAATAAAAAACAAATCGAACGCATGGTTTCACTCTGTGGTGCAAGCTTGCCATCTAAATTTACAAAAATGATGCAACGCTACGAAAACCATCCCGATGCTCTCCGTGATGCTGGAATTGCATACGCTGTCAACCAAATCGTTGACCTAATCTCTAACGGCGTTGACGGTATCCACCTCTACACTATGAACAACCCCTATGTCGCTAAACGTATCTCCGACGCTGTTTCTGGGGTTCTGATATAAGCTAGTCAGTTCATTTTAAGCCTGTCGGCTTATGAGGCTGCTCACCTCAAACTCCCGTAAGCTTTTTGAAAAAAGCTTAACCAAAAACTTTTATATTATATTTATTTTTACTTTTTTTGAGGAATATTATGATAAAACTTCATAGAATTAATACGCAAGAAACTCTACGGTATCTCCATTATGGAAATTCAGCTCCAGATAGTAACATTCTTAAATTAATTGATGATTGTGAGCAGAAGTTGCTTAGCGTGATTGAGCCACGTTACTTGCATACTGCTTTCGATATTTCACATACGGAAAATAGCATAATACTTGAAAACTGCACCCTTACGCTTACAGGAGAGGATATTCGTGAACATCTTAAAGGTTGCGAAAAAGCAGTGCTTTTCTGTGCAACTATTTCAAGTGGTGCTGATAAACTTTTGAGGTCTGCTCAAGTTTCCAACATGGCTGAGGCTCTTGTTTTGGACAGCCTTGCAAGCGTTGCTATCGAACAGGTTTGTAACAAAGTTGAGGAAATAATTCGTTCAGCACACCCAAATATGTACTCTACATGGCGTTTCAGTCCTGGCTATGGCGACTTGCCCATCACCACTCAAGCTGAATTTCTCAACGTCTTGAATGCTCCAAAGCGTATCGGATTAACCACAAATTCAAGCTTTATTTTAACTCCGTCAAAGTCAGTTACTGCTATTATAGGCTTGTCAAAAACACCGATTTATCGAAAAAACAGAAATTGTGACGACTGCAATCTCGCTGAAACCTGTGCGTATAGAAAAAATGGTAATCACTGCAAATAAAGGAGGCAATATGCGTTTTAATGAATTGATGAAAAATAAATTTGTGTTTCTGGACGGTGCAATGGGTACTATGCTTCAGGCTAAGGGCTTGGAACTTGGTGGCATTCCCGAACTGATAAACATTAGCAACCCTAATTGGATTACAGATATTCACCAAAGTTATATTAACTCTGGGACAGATATAATTTACACAAATACCTTTGGTGCTAATCGCTATAAACTTGAGGGAAGTGGCTATTGCGTTGATGAAATTATTTCAAAAGCTGTTGCGATTGCAAAGGACTCCTGTACAGGTACAAATACCCTTGTTGCACTTGATTTAGGGCCTATTGGACAGCTTTTAGAGCCAACGGGAAGCCTTACCTTTGAGGAGGCTTATGAAATATTTAAGGAGCAAATTCTTGCTGGTAAAGACGCTGATGTGATTGTTTTTGAAACAATGACGGATCTTTATGAGATTAAGGCAGCTGTGCTTGCGGCAAAGGAAAACTCAAATCTTCCTATAATTTGCACCATGACTTTTGAGGAAAACGGAAGAACTTTTACTGGCTGTTCTGTTTCTGCTATGGCTTTAACTTTGGGTGGATTGGGCATTGATGCAATTGGTATTAACTGTTCACTTGGTCCAAAGGAGCTGTTCCCTATCGTTAAGGAGCTTTCGGAGTGGACAAATCTACCGATTGTTATAAAGCCGAATGCTGGACTTCCCGACCCTGTTACGAATACTTATAATGTTTCTCCTGATGAATTTGCTGATTATATGGCTGAATTTGCAAAGATGGGTGTTAAAATTTTTGGTGGGTGCTGTGGTACAACTTCTGATTATATCAAGGCTCTTACTGAAAAATTATCAACAATTGAGCCTATTTCAAGCGTTAAGGAAATACCTACGGCAGTCTGCTCATCATCAAAAACTGTAATCATAAATCGTCCACGAATTATTGGCGAACGAATTAATCCTACTGGCAAGAAAATCTTTCAACAGGCATTAATTAACCATGACATTAACTATATTTTAAATCAAGCTGTTGAACAGGTGAGTGCTGGTGCAGATATACTTGATGTAAATGTTGGGCTTCCTGAAATAGATGAAAAAAGCATGATGGTTGAGGTTGTAAAGGCTTTACAGTCAATTCTGGATACTCCGTTGCAGATTGATTCCTCCGACATTCATGCTTTGGAAGCTGGACTTAGGGTTTACAACGGAAAAGCTATTGTCAACTCCGTGAATGCTGAAGATGAGTCGCTTGATTCTGTTCTGCCACTTGTTAAAAAGTATGGTGCTTGCGTGGTTGGGTTAACTCTTGACAAAAAAGGGATACCGAAAACATCAGATGGTAGATTTAAGCTTGCACAGAAAATAATGGATAGAGCTATTGAATATGGCATACCAAAAGAGAATGTTTTCATTGACTGCCTGACGCTCACAGCCTCTGCTGAACAAGAGGGCGTAATGGAAACGCTGAAAGCTGTTAAGCTTGTCAAGGAAAAACTTGGTCTTAAAACTGTTCTCGGCGTGTCGAATATTTCTTTCGGGTTGCCAAATAGGGAGCTTATTAACCATAACTTTTTGACTATGGCTTTGAGTTATGGCTTGGATTTACCGATAATCAACCCTAATATCGCTTCAATGATGGGTGCTGTTCGTTCGTTCAATCTGCTTACAAGTGTTGACAAAAATTCTACTGAATTCATACAAGCCTATGGTGCAGAAAAAAGCTCTGCAACAGTAATTAAGGCTGATAAGGACATTGATATTTTTTATGCTATGGAGCATGGGCTTAAAGCTGAGGGTGCAAAAATAACTGCAAAGCTCCTTGAAACACAGGATTCAATGTCTATTGTAAACGAAATTCTCATACCTGCACTAGACAAGGTAGGTGCTGATTTTGAACAGGGAAAAGTATTTCTGCCACAGCTCATTCTTTCAGCAGGCGTTGCACAGTCAGCCTTTGAAGTCATAAAAGAGCATCTTATTAAAAATAATATCACCTCACAAAGCAAGGGGGAAATTATTCTTGCAACCGTTAAGGGTGATATTCACGATATTGGCAAAAATATTGTAAAGGTTCTGCTCGAAAACTATGGCTACACCGTTATTGATTTAGGCAAGGACGTTGACTGTCAGGCTGTTGTTGACGCTACTATTAAACATAATGTAAAGCTTGTTGGTCTGTCGGCACTTATGACTACCACGCTAAAATCAATGGAAGAAACAATAAGGCTTTTGCGTGAAAACAAAGTTAACTGCAAAGTCATGGTTGGAGGAGCTGTTTTAACTCCCGATTATGCTATGAAAATCAGTGCAGATTACTATTCTAAGGACGCAAAAGAAAGCGTTGATATTGCCCGTAAGGTTCTCGGATAATTTAATTTAATACAAAAATAAGGTGTATATTTGCGTTAATCATTCGCAAATATACACCTTGAAATTTATGCCTTGCTTTTTGCAACAGGTCTTTTAAGCCATGCTTCAGCTAAATCTAAAGCCTCATAAAGCCCGTGCTTTTCACTTGTTCTAGTGATTGCCTCAATTGGATTTAAGCTTTCATCAGTTGACATTTGATAAACTTTAACCTTGCTGGCAACATCCAAATCCTTTACCTTTTTTGTTTCAAGTATTTGAATCATTATTACATATTCATCATACATGTTTCCATAATATAAAACGTCCTTTTTTCTAACTAAAGGATAACCTTTATAAGTGAAAAAGCTAAATTCATTATCCTTACTTGTGCTCATATTACTACCTCCTCTTCTAAAAGCAACTCTTAATTATTATATCACAAAAAATATCGTTTGGCAATAGTTAGAAGTTGGTTATTTACCATTTATTTATATTTCATTCATGAATTAATCATAATTTCGAGCGTATATCTACCATTCGACTGTAAAACTCTTTTCAGTATCAAAAATATCCATATTCCCTGTAAGAACATTAAGATATGAGTCCCTACACTTAAAACTTGTTATTCCATTAACTGTAATTATAAGCTTTCTATTCTCATCTCTGTAAAATTCAAGTTCAGTCTTTTTGCCAGTCTGTGTTTCTACATTAATTTTAGCAACAGGCTCACCCGTTACTTCTCCCATATAAATCTCCTCAGCAGGAGTATTAAGTAAGAATGCGTAAAATCTCCTAAAGCGTTCCTCTGAACATTCCTCACCATTTAGAGTTGCTGTATAGTCATTTTTATCCTTACCAGAGCCAGTAAATATCATGCTTTCCTTGCCCTCAACCTCAATCGTTATTCTACCAATTCTATAAAAATAATCTCCGATAATTATAGATGACATTGGGTCTTTAATATTCATTGTAACCCAAATAAGTTGTGATTGTGAGAAAGCATAAATAATGTCAGTTCCCTCAAGATACCCAAAATAAACTGGTTCTTCACTATCAGAAGACTCTGACATCTTGCTAACCTTCAAAGTATATTCTTTTCCGTCTTTTGTATCCATTTTAACAACGCAGAAAGGATTATCTAATCCAGCAAGCTTTAAATCCTCTTCATTAGCATTAACCTGAACAACTGCACTTGCAGTCAATCCATGCATTGCATTAGTAATATCAACCGATTTCATAACATCAAGGTATGCAAATATTGGTTCAGTCATAACAGCATTTGAAGTAGTACCACCGCTATATTCCTCACCTTTACCACCATCAAAAGCCTCATAAACAATATCATATTCCAAGTCATTACGGTCTATGCTTAACTTTTTCATACCAAGTGATGAATCATTTACCTTTTCAATTAATAGCAATGAAATATAATATTCCTTTGAGTATAAAAACGCATTCACAGTAGAACCCAAAGTTGTGTAAACCGTCTTGTCATCCCTAAAGCAGAAATATACTTCCCCCTCAACAGGACTTGCATCGCCAACTAGAAACTCGACTTTTTTCCCATCATCAAGAGTAATCTTAACTTCTGACACTGGTGTATCCAACCCATACTTTTCAAGATTTTCAGCATTTTCTTCTACGACAGTAGATATTGTTGAATTCAACGCAGCATTCGGCATAGAATCCAATTTTGCAACATCCATCGTATATTTCTCTAAGCCATTAATTATATATTTACTAACATCAGAATTTTCATTCCTTACAACCTGATAGCTACCGTTTTCATTACTAATATCAACTGACTCAACACTTTCATCAGTATATTCAGCACCATCATTTCCTGTCTTTTTTGCCCATTCGGAAATTAATGTTTTAGTTTCATTTTCTACAACTGAACTCACTTCAGAAGATGAGCTGTCATCACCAGCAAGCTTTAAAGCAACCAATGCCCCCGACAGTACAACTAAAGCTATGCCACCGATAATAATCCCCTTGACATTTTTATTCATCGGTTTCTTCTCCTTATATAAACAAATAATCCAATTGCAAGAACAGTTAGTGGAATAACAATTATAGCAAGATTCCTTAAAAAGCCAAGTTGCTTTTCGGATACAGCAATAGTTTGGCTATCAAAAGTTTTGCTTTCAACTATAATTCCAGAATCCTTACCCGTCATAACATTCAAAGAATTAATAACATACTCTGAATTGTTATAGGATTTATTCACCATAACAGCATAGTCAATCATTGACGCAGAACTCATAACCATAACCTTACTTGAGGCTCTGCCCTCACCCATAACCTTGCTTTTTTCGCCCACTGCAAAAACAACCTGTGGTTTTTTCTCTGCTGTTTCCTCATTAAAAGCAGTTTCTTCTGCCAGAGTAGTTTCATCAGCTATGCCTTCTTCATCTGTTTCAGTGGTTTCATCCCCCAATACAGAATCTTGAGCCTTCTGTGCCTCTTCTGCATATGGGTATAGGAATGACGAACTTGATGTATTTAACAAAACTGTTGTAGTCCTCTGACCATTTGTTTCCCAAAGCAACTCAATAGGTCTTGCTTGAGGAGCAACAATTGGCAACTTTGTATTCACAAGCCCTGCACTAAACACATCTTCAGCTATATTTGCAAGTGATGCACCTACATTATAAGTTTGACCTGTTGATGAATCTGAAACAAGTGTAACATATTGACTTTGTGCATCTTGCGACTCAGCAACCATGCTTCTTCCAAGCTTAAATCCCCATTCTTCTATAAAAGCGTCAATATTTGGAGTTAATCCTTGATAAACGTCACCGACATATAGCATACTTTTTGAATAGTAACCGTTGTTATCAAGATAAGTTCTAAGCTTATCCACCTCTGTTTCTGTCAAATCATCCTTTGGTGCGACCAATATTGCAATATCAAATTCATTTGTAAGCTCCTGTGTTTTCAAGTCAACCAATTCAATTGCATAACCATTTAAATCCATAACTCCTGCAAGTGTATCCAACGAATCTATATTTGTTGCATGCGGTTGAGCATTTATAAAAGCTACCTTTTTAGGATTAGCATCTGTTACATACATAACAGCAGATGTCAGAACCTGTTCTGCCTGAATTCCAATAACATCATACTGCCCCGTTGCATAATTCGCTTCCATAATAAGCAAGCTTTCAGTTGTTGCAACTCTAATCTTATCCCCACTAGCTATAACTATATTACTTTCAGTAATATCACCGCTATATTTGTCCTTATATTTAGCATACTCATCAGGATTTTTTTGCATATCTATATACTTAACTTTAATCTTATCTGAATATTTGGCATACTTCTCCAAAACCTCAGCAGCCTTTTTATAATTAGATTGAGATTTATAAAGTGTTTCATCCGCCATTACAACTATCTCAACATCACTCTTAATTCCCTCAAGATAGGTAATTGTCTTTTCAGAAACATCATAAATCTTATTAGCAGTTAAGTCAGCCTTTAAAGGATACTTATCCATTACCATGCCTACAATAACGTTAATCAGTACCACTACTACAATAAATATTGCTGTAATAGCAGTTGCAAGCGTGCCATATCTAAGTTTTTTTGTATCAAACTTTTTAACTTTATCTTCGGATATGCTTTCAGTTTTATTTTCACTTTTCATTATTTGTTCTCCTCCTTAGCTCCAACGTCTTTTTTCGTAAACTCTAACTGTTAAAAACAGAAATATAACTACTGTGCTTATATAAAACAAGACACTGGATAAATTAAACAGACCACCAGCAAACTCTGTATATCTCGAATAAAAAGATAAACCCATCAATATTTTTGATACAGATTCGATATTGATAAGAGTTGCCGCTGAGTCAATCAACCATAGCAGCAAAAGGGAAATAAATCCTGTAACAGCTGCGACAACTTGATTTTCTGTTAATGCAGAAATGAACGAGCCTACTGCAGTAAACGCTGCACCTAGTAAAAATAATGCAAGGAAGTTACTCAACACCATTCCCCATGCAACAGGTCCGAAATAACTAAGTATCAGTGCATAAACGAAAAATATAGATATACCGATTGTATAAAGAGCTAATGCAGCAAAAAATTTACCACATACCATACCACCAAGACTTATCGGTGCTGTCAAAAGGCATTGCTCTGTCTTTTGCTTTTTTTCCTCACTGAAAAGTCGCATAGTTAATATAGGTACTAGGAAAATTAAGGATATAAATATAACTGTAAACAGTCCTGACATATCTGTTGTAGAGTTTAACAACGTTGTAGCCCAGAAAGAAAATCCAGAATATACAAAGAAAACTGCTAAGAAAACATAGGCTATACTTGAATTGAAATAAGCCCCTATTTCACGCCTGAATATTGCACCCATTATTTCCTACCCCCATTTTTATTATTCTTGCCTTTTGAGGAATTGTTTTTGTTTGCACTTTTTAGCTTATCTTCAACTTCAGAAACAGCTTCAGTTTCAGCTTCATCAACCTGTGTTTCTTCAGCTTCCTTTTTTTCATTCTTCGCCATAACACCACTTACATCAAATCCAAACTGGACATCCTTTAAAACTTCCTCAGGTCTACGGTCAGGTTTATTCGACTTTGATTTAAAATCAACACCCTCACCCATTGTGATTTTAAGGAATATATCCTCAAGTGCAAGGTCAGCAGAACGCATCATAAGTATCGGCATATCCTTTTCAGCAAGTCGCTTACTAAGCTCCCTGCGTATATCAACGCCTTCCTCTGCCTCAATTTCATATTCATAAACACCAGGCTCACGCTCCATGTCAGCCCTTGCGTATTTAACCCTATCTATACTCTTAATTACGTCAAGAATTTGTTTTTTGTCACCCTCAACCCTAATCGTAAGCCTATGGTCAGTAGCTACCTTTTTAGACAAGTTATCTGCCGTATCATTAGCAACAACAGTACCTTTATCAATAATTATAATTCTATCGCATACTGCCTGTATTTCTGGTAAAATATGTGATGAAAGTATAACTGTATGGCTTTTTCCAAGCTTTTTAATAAGTGTACGAATTTCGATAATCTGTTTAGGGTCAAGACCAACAGTCGGCTCATCGAGAATTAATACAGGCGGATTACCAATAAGTGCCTGTGCCAAGCCAACACGCTGTTTATATCCCTTAGATAAATTCTTGATAATTCTATCTTGAACATCAGTTATCTTTGTAAGATTACAAACATCATTAATATGTGCTGTACGAGACATCTTGCATTTTTTTAAGTCAAAAATAAAGTTTAGGTATCCCTTAACAGTCATATCAATATAAAGCGGTGGCAATTCTGGAAGATAGCCTATAAACGATTTCGCTTTTATAGGGTCTTCTAAAATATCAACGCCATTAATCAACGCATGCCCTGAGGTTGACGAAATATACCCCGTAAGCATATTCATAGTTGTGGATTTACCAGCACCATTAGGACCTAAAAAACCAAGTATTTCACCATCATTAACAGTAAAGCTAATATCATCAACAGCCTTTTTATCGCCATAGTGCTTCGTAAGGTTTTTAACCTCAATCATTTTTGTTTTACCTCCATTTTATAATTCTGTCTATAAAATATTCCCATTATTAGCCAAGCAAATTTCTAATTACAAACAACCTTTATAGTTGAAAATTTTATCAGATTAATGTGATAGTCTAATGATAATATTAAGATAGTTTTGAAATACCAGTTTTAATCCTACTGATTGTTTCATTTTTCCCTAAAATAGCACAAAGCTCTATGCCACCACCAGGAGTAAACTGCTTACCCGAAAGTGCTGTTCTTATTGGCCATAGCATATATCCATTCTTAACCTCTTTTTTAGCAATAAGGTCGAATAATGTTGCATGAATTGACTCAACAGTCCATTCCTCCAATGCCTCAAGCACTGGTAAAATAGCATTTAGTGCATCAAGAGAAGTTTCCTCATTAGTCTTCATCTTCTTATGACAGTACAGTGTTATGTCATATTCTGGAAGTTCATCTATGAAGTCAACCTGTTCAGGAATATCTGTAAAAAGTTCCGTTCTAGGCTGTAAAACTGAACACAAAACCTTGAAGTCGATATCCTCACGCTTTACAGTTTGCTTAATGTATGGAATTGCATTTTCCATAAAAGAGTCCAAAGGCATACGTCTAATATACTCCCCGTTGATTGCCCTTAGCTTTACAGGGTCGAAAATTGCTGGCGACTTCGAGATACCTTTTATATCAAACTCTTCAATAAGCTCCTCCAGTGTAAAAATCTCCTGTTCACTCTTTGGTGCCCAACCCAAAAGTGCAATAAAGTTTATAACAGTTTCCGTCAAATATCCCTTAGCAAGCAAATCCTCAAACGAGGCATCCCCATTACGCTTTGAAAGCTTAGATGTCTGGTCCTTCATAACAGGCGAACAATGAACATATACAGGCACGTCCCAACCGAATGCTTTATACAATAAGTTATATTTCGGTGTGGAAGAAAGATACTCATTCCCTCTCACAACATGAGTAATACCCATAGTATGGTCATCAACAACATTCGCAAAATTATAAGTAGGCATACCATCAGTTTTTATAAGCACTTGGTCATCAAGCGTACTATTTTCAACTGTAATATCGCCATAAATCTCATCATGGAAAGTAGTAGTCCCCTCCAAAGGCATTTTCTGACGAATTACATATGGAACGCCATTTGCAAGGTTCTCCTGTATTTCTGCCTCTGAAAGATTACGACAATGCCTGTCATACATTGGTGGAATTTGCGATGCCTCTTGAATTTTCCTAACCTCATCAAGACGCTCCTTATCACAAAAACAGTAATAAGCATCTCCACTTTCAACAAGCTTTAAAGCATATTCCTTGAACATTCCCATTCTCTCTGATTGAACATAAGGCCCAACAGGTCCACCAATATCAGGGCCTTCATCCCATGTCAACCCAGCCTTTTTCAGCGTATTATAAATAACATCAACCGCACCCTCAACATATCTTTCACGGTCAGTATCCTCTATACGCAAAATGAAATCGCCTTTATTCTTTCTGGCGATTAGGTAAGTGTAAAGTGCCGTCCTAAGGTTTCCAATATGCATATACCCCGTTGGACTTGGTGCAAATCTAGTTCTAACTCTTTTATTCATACTTTAAAAAGTCCTCCCTACCAATATCTTTTATATATTTTTTAACCGTTTCAACATCAATTGCAATGTGATTTTTCAGCTCATCAATCGAATTAAACCTCTGTTCACTCCTAATAAAATTAAGAAGTTCCACCTTAATAGTTTTTCCATAAACGTCACCATCATACCCCAATACGTGAGTTTCAGCAAGTGGCAAAGTTCTTTTTTTCACAGTTGGCTTAACGCCAATATTGGTAACAGATGCGTGTGTTTTTCCATCAACCGTAGTTATAGACGCATATACTCCAAAGCGAGGAATAAGCTGTCTTTCATCAAAATACTGATTCGCAGTAGGAAAATCAATCGTTCTGCCAATTTCATTCCCATGTGAAACTATCTGTTTAATAAAATAATTCATACCCAACATTTTATTCGCAGTTTCTATTTCACCTATTTTAAGGCTCTCACGAATTAAAACTGACGATATAGGCTTATCCTCATAAGCTACTCTAGGCACACCGTCAACTTCAAAACCGTACTTTTTCCCTAAAAAACACAGCTCCTCAAAACCATATACTCCACCTTTGCCAAAATGAAAATTATGCCCACAAGCAACCCTTTTTGCCCTAAGCCTATTCTTCAATATATCCCTAGCAAAATCCTCTGCCGACATATTTTTCATTTCGCCAAATCTAGGCGAATAAATATATTCCAATCCAAGCTGACTGAAAATATCAAGCTTTATCTCGTTGCTGAATATATAAAACAGCTCTCTGTCATGCTTTTGAACCATTGAGCCAACGCTAAATGTAAACACAGACGGAACAAGTCCCTCCTCCTTGCATTTCACAACGCTCTCTATAACTGCCCTATGTCCCAAATGCACACCGTCAAACATTCCAAGTGCAATTGCACTATCAAAGGGCATCCCCTCACCCTTACTAAGTACCTTCATGCAGGGATTCACCCCCTAAAAATCTATCTAAAAAAATTTTTCTCAACTCTTAATACCGCCTTATCAAAATCAGCTAAAGCAGTACCTATAAACTTTTTATCATCACCATAAACAGTATATTTATCAGCCTTACCTACTCCATTAACCCTAGCTAAATCTAGCTTAACGCCATTCTTATATAGCTTTGTCTGAACTTCATCTAAATAAAGCTTAGGCAACCCCGTAAACACCTTTTCTACAGGGAGTATAAACTCTTCCAGCCTACCCTCATCAAGCAAGGACTTAACCTCATCAATCGTCAATGCCTTATCCAGCGTAAAACCGTTTGAGGATAATCTAACAAGTCCTGTCATAATCCCACCACAGCCTAATTTCTGCCCAATATCATGTATAATCGTCCGAACATATGTCCCCTTAGAACATTCTATAAGAAGTTTACCAACCCTATTTTGGCTATCAAACTCTTGTAGCTCCAGCTTGTCTATACGGATTTTTCGTGCATCTCTCTCAATTTCTATGCCTTTTCTAGCCAACTCATAAAGTCGCTGTCCATTCACAGAAACTGCTGAATACATAGGAGGAATCTGCTCAATTTCGCCGATAAACCCACGCATTACCTCAACAAATTCATCTCGGCTAACTGCAATTCCACTGCTCGTCAAAACCGTTCCAGAACTGTCTTGAGTATCCGTACTACAACCAAGCCTAAAATCAGCAACATAGCTTTTTTCATTATCAGAAAGCATATCGCAAGCCCTAGTAGCATTTCCAATAAAAACAGGCAGAACACCCGTTGCCATCGGGTCAAGCGTTCCCGAATGTCCAATCCTTTTCATTTTGAGTATACCTCTTAGCTTTGCAATAACATCAAAGGAGGTAAACCCCTCAGGTTTATTTATGCAAATTATACCATTCATGAAATCTTATCCATACCCTTAGCCACAGCCTCAACAATAATCCTTTTTGCCTCCTCAAGAGGTGCTTTCACCAAGCAACCAGCAGCCTTTACATGGCCACCACCACCAAGTGACTTACATATTTCCGATACATTTACATCATTAGCAGAACGCATGGAAACCTTGTAAACATCAGGTTCTCTTTCCTTCATTGTAACGCCAACCTCAACACCCTCAATCTGCATAGCAACGGCAGTAACGCCCTCAAGTTCAGAACCTTCAATATTAAGCGTATTCATAAATTCTTTTGTAATGCAAACCAGCGTGCAACGGTTATCTAAGTATGTTTCCATAGTATTAATAAGCACAGCCTCAAGCCTAATTCTGCCCTCGCTTTTAATATCAAACAATATTCTATTCATCGCAGCATATTTCAACTTATGCGCAGTCATTAAAGCTGCTACAATTTCATGTGCCCTAGCAGAAGTATTCTCATACTTGAAACAACCTGTATCCGTAGCAATTCCCGTATAAATGCATTTAGCCATGCTTTCAGTAATCTTAACACCCATTTTTGTAATCAGCTCATACATTACCTCACAAGTTGCTGACGCATATGAACAAAGCAAAGTATTCTTAGCATATTCAGTATTAGATACATGATGGTCTATGCACAAATCCACTTTATCCCCATACACCTCAGCAAGTGTGCCCATAAGCTTTTCATCAGCCACATCAACAGCAATAACGCATTTAGCCTCAAAATCCTCTTCCACATAATCCTCATACATATATTCATATCTTTCAGGAAAATCGTCTGGACAAATTACCTTTGAACGCTTACCAAGTGCTGTCAATAGGTAATATAGGCTAAACCCTGCACCAATAGTATCTCCATCAGGGCTTTGGTGAGTGATTATATAAATATCATCACTATCATTAATAATATTTATCGCTTCAAAGTAATCAATCTGCATTTAAGTCCTCCATCTCATATAGAAAGTGAAAACCATCTCATTTTTTATCTATATCTTTTAAAATTTTGTTTATTTCTGTGCTATATTCAATCGAATTATCAGCAATAAAATGAAATTCAGGACTCTTTCTCATTTTAAGCCTAGCGAAAATTTCTCTTTTAATATAACCAGCAGCACTATCAAGACCCTTAACAGATTCAACTGTTTTTTCCATTCCATCAAAGCTTGAAACATAAACCTTGCAGTGTGATAAATCATTTGAGAGGTCAACCTTAATAATTGAAATCATCTCTGAAATTCTTGGATCTTTCAATTCCCTCATAATAGCAGTAAGTTCTCTTTTTATATCCTCTGCCAAACGTCCTGTTCTAAATTTAGACATATCCGTTTCTCCTTTTATTCATACACATATTACATCTAGTATATTAATCTTCTTTATATTCCTCTATCTTGAACGCCTCATAAATATCGCCCTCTTTAACATCACTAAATCTATCAAGGCTGATACCACATTCATATCCCTGTGCAACTTCCTTTGCGTCATCCTTAAAACGTTTCAAACCACTGATTTTATCTTCAGCAACAACGATACCATCACGAACTACTCTTATCTGGCAATTCCTAACAGCCTTACCGTCAAGTACATAACATCCAGAAACCATACCAACATTCGTGATTTTATAAACCTGTCTAACTTCAATCCTACCAAGAGCAACTTCCCTAAACTTAGGTGCAAGCATACCCTTCATAGCAGTAGTAATTTCTTCAATAGCGTCATAAATTATCCTGTAAAGGCGAACTTCAACACCCTCAATTACTGCATTTTCAGCTGCAACAGGATCAGGTCTTACATTAAATCCAACAATAATCGCATTAGATGCATTAGCAAGCATAACATCGCTTTCAGATACTGCACCAACACCACCATGAATAACCCTAACTCTTACTTCCTCATTGGAAATCTTCTCAAGCGACTGCTTTACGGCCTCAACAGAACCTTGAACGTCTGCCTTAACTATAATCGGTAATTCCTTAATTTGTCCCTCTTCAATCTGGCTAAACAAATTATCAAGCGTAACCTTTTGGTAAGAGCTAAATTGCTCCTCCTTAGCCGTATGACGTCTTTGGTCAACAAGCTCTCTTGCAAGCTTTTCATCCTTAACTACATTTAAAATATCACCCGCACTAGGTACATCAGCAAGTCCAGTAATCTCAACAGGAACAGATGGACCAGCCTCCTTAACAATATCACCCTTATAGTTTGTCATAACACGCACTCTACCAACGGCAGCTCCAGCAATTATAACATCACCCGTATGAAGTGTACCATTTTGAATAAGAACAGTAGCAATCGGGCCTCTACCCTTATCAAGTCTAGCCTCAATTACAGCACCCTTTGCCTGTCTATCTGGATTAGCTTTAAGCTCCTTCATCTCAGCAACCAACGAAACGTTTTCAAGTAATTCATCAATACCCTCACCCGTTTTTGCCGATACAGGAACACAGATAATATCTCCGCCCCATTCTTCTATTACAAGCCCATGCTCTGTAAGCTCCTGTTTAATTCTTTCAGGATTAGCAGCCTCTTTATCCATCTTATTTATCGCAACAATAATAGATACCTCAGCAGCCCTAGCATGATTAATCGCCTCAACTGTCTGTGGCATAATTCCGTCATCAGCAGCAACAACAAGTATTGCAATATCAGTAATAGACGCGCCCCTTGCCCTCATTGATGTAAACGCTTCATGTCCAGGAGTATCAAGGAATGTAATCTTCTTATCATTAAGTGATACTCTATAAGCACCTATATGTTGTGTAATTCCGCCTGCCTCAGATGCAGTAACCTCTGCATTTCTAATTCTATCAAGCAATGAAGTTTTACCATGATCAACGTGCCCCATTACAACAACAACAGGATCTCTCTCAACCAAATTGGCTGTATCGTCTTCTTCCTCTTTGATAAGGCGTTCTTCAATAGTTACAATAACTTCCTTTTCAACCTTTGCACCTAATTCTTCTGCAACTAGGCAAGCTGTGTCGTAATCAATTTCCTCACTAATTGATGCCATAATATCCAAGCCCATCAACCTTTTAATTACCTGTGCAGCATTAACCTTTAGTCTTGAAGCCAATTCACCAACAGTAATTGTATCAGGAATTTTAACCTTAAGCTGTTGCTTTCTCGCACGCTCAAGTTCTAATCTACGGAGCTTTTCACCCTCAGTTTCCTGTTTATTGGAATACTGTTGCTTGTTTCTCTGTGTAGACCTTTGGTTAATCTTTTGTTTTCTAGAATAGTTTTCCTTGCCACGACCTGGCTGTGGAGCTATTTTTTCATAACGCTCGTTATACTTTTCAAGTTCAACATAAGTTCCCCTTGTATCAACAGTTCTTGATTTCTCAACAACTGCCTCACCAGCTAGGTTTGCGTTAAGCTTGGTCTTTGTTGTTGGAGTTGCTGGCTTAGGCGTGTTTGCATTAACAGGCTTAGGCTTATTACTCTTATTACCAGAAAGAATATTCTCCTTTGCCTTTTGCTTAACATGGTCAAACTTTGAAACATCATTAGTCTTTTGCTCTGCTTTTACTGGCTTTGCAGTATTAGCATTGTTATTCACAGGTCTTGCAGCATTAGCATTGTTATTCACAGGTCTTGCAGTATTAGTATTGTTATTCACAGGTCTTGTAGCATTAGTATTGTTATTCACTTGCTTAGGAGCATTTTCTTTCTTCTGCTCCTTTATTTCAACTTCAGCCACCTTTGGTGATGGCTTTTCATTTACTTTATCAGTATCTTTAGCAACGTTCTTGCTTTCAGACTTAACCTCGTCCTTTTTCTGGCTTTTTGTTGCAAAATACTCATCAAAGTTTGCAACTTGATTATCCTGACTATATTTATCTAATATAAAGTCCAACTCCTCTTTAGTTAAGGTTGATGTAGGTTTTCTTTTATCTTCATCATATTGAAATAAAACGTCAATCAACTCTTGGTTTGTGACATTTAATTCCTTAGACAACTCATTTATTTTTACTTTTATCGCCATAAGCTAAACCTCCGATATCTATTTAATTCTATATATAAACGTAAGCCAAACTTACTGTAATTTAGGTTACGGATTTTCTGTATCCTTAATACTTAACTCAATGATACGTTTTGTAAATCCTTTATCATTAACAGCCATAATCGCTATTTTCCTTTTGAATATACTAACAAATGTATCCATATCACAGCTAAGTTTAATAATTTGTATGTTCTTTTTAGAGCAATAAAACTCCGCTTCCTTTAGGGTTTTCGGTGAAATATCTCTAGTAACAAGCACACAATCAGCCTTTCCGCCAACTACTGCCTCTTTCACAACATCAAACCCTAAAATCAGCTTTCCTGCTTTTCTACAAACAGTCAGAAGATTTATTATCTTACTTTGACAATTCATTTTCCATCTCCTCATAAACTTCATTGCTTATCATACAAGAAAATGATCTTTCAAAACGTCTAGTCTTTCGTGCTTTATTAAGGCACTCTATGTTTTTGCAGATATAAGCACCCCTACCTGCCTTTTTCCCTAAGAAATCAAGTGAAATTTCTCCCTCAGGTGACTTTACAACCCTTATCATCTCACGTTTTGACTTCATCTCATTACAGCCACAGCACATACGCATAGGTATCTTTTTCTCTCGCATAGCAACCTCCCGTTGTACTTATATTTCCTCAGCCGTTTCCTGTTCAGAAATAGCAAATTTATCAACAACTTCAATCTCAGGCTTAATATCAATCTTATATCCAGTAAGCTTTGCTGCAAGCTTTGCATTCTGTCCCTTATTTCCAATAGCCAACGAAAGTTGATTGTTAGGAACAATAACCGTACAAGACCTCAACTCTTCATCTGTAACCTCAACGCTAATAACCTCAGCAGGAGCAAGTGCCTTCGCAATAAATATTGCAGAATCTTCACTGTAATTGATAATATCAATCTTTTCTCCACCAAGTTCATCAACAATAGCAGATATTCTCGAACGCTTAGGGCCAATACATGCACCAACAGCATCTACATTTTCATTATTCGACCAAACTGCAATCTTTGTTCTTGAGCCAGCCTCCCTTGAAATAGCCTTAATCTCAACAGTTCCATCATATATTTCAGGAATTTCCATTTCAAACAAGCGTTTAACTAAATCCTTATGCGTTCTCGAAATCTTTACAATAGGCTTCTTCTGCTTATTTACAATCCCAGTAACAAAAATCTTTACAATCTGCCCTTCTTTCAAAACCTCACCAGGAATCTGCTCATTACGGGACAAGTAAAGCTCTGTTTTATCATAAAGAACAGTAACAGTCCCCCTATTAGGCTCAACCTGTGCAACCGTCGCTGATATACATTCATTCTCTTTACTCTGAAATTGAGTAAGCAAATTCTCCCTGCTTATCTCTCTCAAATCACCCTTAATCGACTGCTTTGCTGATTGTGCAGCAGTACGCCCAAACTGTGCTGTATCAAGCTTTACTTCAAGAAATCCTCCAACAACAGCATATGGGTCAATAGTTTTTGCCTCGTCTATATTTATTTCGCTTTCGTCAATCGGCATATCATCGACAATTTCCTTTATTATGCTTATCTCAAATGTTTTTGTTTTAGGATTAATATCAATATTAAATCTTTCACAATAAGGATATGCTTTCTTTACAGCTTTTGTTAATGCCGATTTAACCTTTTCAACCAAAACATCAACAGTCACCCCATTCTCCTTACCCAACATCTCAAGTGCATCAAAAAAACCCTTATTCATCTCCGTTAATTCCTCCAATATTCTGTGTTCTACACCAGATAATAATACTACTCGTAATCTTCAAAAAGCCTCACAAAAGCGATGTCCTCAAACTGTATCTCAACTTCTTTTTCTTCCGTTAAAACAGTAATTGTATTCTTACTAAACGCTTTAAGCTCACAAACCAATTCCTTTTCGTCATCAACATCACGAATAAGCCTTACCTGCACCTCACTGCCGATAAAAGCTTCAAAATGTTCTTCTTTTAATAACTTACGCCCCAAGCCAGCAGAACCAACTTCAAGCATATAGCTTTGAGTAATAGGGTCTTTCTCGTCAAGTAGTTTGTCAAGTGGTCTAGTCATGGCTTCACAGTCATCAATCGAAATACCGTCCTCTTTCTCGATAAATACACGCAAATACCACATAGCCCCCTCTTTTTCAAAGCACACATCCCAAATCTGCACCCCGATTTCCTCAGCAATAGGCTTTGCGATTTCATAAACCAACTGCTCAGTATTCCCAAACCTTTTTAATTTCATACATCCGCTCCATTCACGATATTGCATTTTCAGAACCCAATTTAATTTCTATATATATAAAAGAAAGACCGGAAAATTCCAGTCTTTCAGCTTAAACTATCTTACTATTGCAAATTATATCACAATTAATAATAAAAATCAAGTGTTTAAACAAAAAAATTGAAAAGATATTTCAAACCTTAACCATAAAGCTTACACGGCTATTCCATTGCTCTTGCATTCGCAAGCATAAGCTTTATTCGGTTCTCCTGATTAACCTTTGTAGCACCTGGGTCATAATCAATCGCAACAATATTCGCATCAGGATAAGCGTTCTTTATAACCCTCGACATTCCTTTTGCAACAATATGATTAGGCAGGCAACCAAAAGGCTGTGCACAGATAATATTTTGTGTTCCCGTTTCAGCAAGTACAGCCATTTCTGCTGTAATGAGCCAACCTTCCCCCATGCTTACGCCTTGATGTATATACTTATCCGCCGCACTTCTCAGCTCTTCAAAATCATGCATAGGCTCGAAAACACCATGTGCCTTAATAATCTTTATCATCTTTTTTTGTGCTGAATATATCAAATCATACCCGATTTTATTTAAAATACTCTTCTTATTTATATATCCATAAAGCTTGCCATTAACTACATTTGTAATTGCACAATATATCACAAATTCAAGCAATGATGGAACTACTGGCTCGCAACCCTCTGAAATCAGAAATTCCTCAAGGTGATTGTTAGCAAGTGGTGAATATTTAACATAAATTTCGCCGACAATACCGACCTTGATTTTCTTCTTGCTACTTCTTTCAATTTTAGCGAAATCGTCAAGAATAGCTTTATATGTTTTTGATAATGAAAGTGAAGTTTTCTCCTCAAAATGCTTACCCAATCTTTTTTGCCATTTATCAAGTACTTCATCTGTTTTATTTTTCACCAGTTCATAGGGTTTGCATTGGTTATAGAGGAGCATTAACAAATCTCCGTAAAGAACTGCTTTTAGCAACTGAACAAACATTGGTGCAGTTATTTCAAAGCTACCCTCTTTTTCAAGTCCACTGAAATTAAGTGAGATAGCAGGAACTTGTGGAAACTGATTTTTCAATGCTTTTCGCAAAAGGTGGATATAGTTTGAGGCTCTGCAACCACCTCCAGTTTGAGTTATCATTAGTGCTGTTGTATCTGGGTTATACCTACCACTTTTAAGGGCTTCCAGAAACTGCCCTATTACAAGCAAAGCTGGGTAACAGGTATCGTTGTGGACATTTTTCAGTCCCTCGTCAACGACCTCACGGCTGGAGGTTTGCAACAGCTCGAATTTATAGCCCCTTTGCCTGAACACACTTATAATGAGTTTGAAGTGTATTGGGAGCATATCGGGGACAAGGATTGTATGTGTTTTTTTCATTTCAGGTGTAAAAATTGGATAATCCCTCAAGGTTTTAATTCCTTTCTATATAAATGGATTTATTTTGATTTGTGAACTCATTGGCTTGCTATACATTTACCAATACTTTAAATCTAACGTTGATTTTAATTTTTATGCTAAAGGTATTGCCCTTTGTCCTTTGCACTTTGCCCTTTGCCCTTTGCCCTTTGCCCTTTGTCCTTTGTCCTTTGCCCTTTGCCCTTGAATTAAATTTAGCGATATAATTACATCATAACAATCCTAAATCGCTTTTTCGTCGCACATGGAAATCGCCTCGTAAGCATAGTAAATGCGACGGGAAAGCAGCTAATCAAAGTAGCGACCTAAAAGCCAAAACGGTCTTTGTTTTGGTTTTTAGTTGAGCGTGCCAAGCCTCAGCGGCGTTGAGCTGCGTTTTTCTTTGGTTCGTTTCTTTGTACGCACAAAGAAATGAACACCCACAACTAGATTTAACAATACGGAAAGTAGATTCAATGACATCAAGGCGAACAAGAACAACATTTCACTAAAATAAACAAGCAAAAGTCCATTCAATGACAACAAAGTAAACAAAAACCACAAAAGGCACCCCACTTCCGTAGGATGCCTTCTATTCAAATAAGTATTACTTCTTCCTCGATTTCGCCCTCACCGCATTGTTAAGTATCCTCTTTCTAATACGAATCGACTTCGGCGTAATCTCTAGCAACTCATCATCAGCCAAAAATTCCAAACTGTCCTCAAGACTTAATCTTCTAGGAGGAACTAACCTCAATGCGTCGTCACTTCCACTTGCCCTCATATTAGTTAGCTGTTTCTTCTTACAAACATTTACAACTAAATCCTCAGCCTTAGGAGATGCTCCAACAACCATTCCCTCATAGACAGGAGTGCTAGCGTCAATAAACAAGCTTCCCCTCTCCTGTGCATTATACAAGCCATACGCAATTGATGTGCCTGTTTCAAACGAGATTAGCGAACCTGTGCTTCTTCTTGAAATTTCACCCTTATAAGGCTGGTATCCACTGAACACACTGCTCATTATCCCCTCACCCTTCGTATCTGTGAGGAATTCGCTCTTGTATCCAAAAAGCCCCCTTGATGGAACTAAAAACTCAAGTCGCATACGAGAACCCTGTGGATTCATCGACTGTAATTCAGCTTTTCTTGTTCCCATCTTCTCCATAACAGCACCAACGCTTTCTTCAGGAACATCGACTACAAGCTGTTCAATAGGCTCACACTTCTGCCCATCTATCTCCTTAAACAGAACTCTTGGAGTTGAAACTGACAATTCATAACCCTCACGACGCATATTTTCAATAAGAATTGAAAGATGCATTTCACCTCTGCCAGCAACCAAAAAGGAGTCCGTTGTATCTGTGTCAGAAACACGAAGTGAAACGTCCTTTAACAGCTCCTTAAAAAGCCTGTCCCTAAGCTGTCTTGAAGTAATAAATTTGCCCTCTCTGCCTGCAAAAGGACTGTCATTTACAGAAAAAGTCATTTCAACAGTTGGCTCACTTATTTTAGTAAAAGGCATTGCCTCAAAATTTGTATTTTCGCAAATTGTATCACCAATAGATACCTTTTCAATCCCACTAATCCACACAATATCGCCAGCCTTAGCCTCTTGTACAGGAGCACGGTTAAGTCCCTCTATCTGGAAAAGAGATGCAATCTTTGCAGTATATGGTTTCTTAGTGTTGTGATAATCACCAATCATAACATTTTGGTTAACCTTTATAGTCCCTCTCTCAATCCTGCCTATCCCAATTCTACCAACATATTCATTATAATCTATGGAAGAAACAAGCATTTGTAACGGCAATTCATCTTCACCCTTTGGTGGCTCAATATAGTTAACTATTGTTTCAAAAAGAGGAATTAAATCCTGTCCATCTTCATACTGGCTCAAAGATGCTGTGCCACTTCTTCCTGAACAGAAAAGCAACGGACTTTCAAGCTGTTCCTCATTTGCATCAAGGTCAAGCAAAAGCTCCAAAACCTCGTTACCAATTTCGTCAAGTCTTGCGTCAGGACGGTCTATTTTATTTACAATAATAATGATTTTCTGCCCCATCTCAAGTGCCTTAGACAAAACAAATCTCGTCTGTGGCATAGGACCTTCAGCAGCGTCAACAAGCAATAAAACGCCATCAACCATGTTCAAAACACGCTCAACCTCACCACTGAAATCAGCATGTCCAGGAGTATCTATAAGATTAATTTTTATATCCTTATAGCAAGCAGATGTGTTCTTAGCGAGGATTGTAATACCCCTCTCACGCTCAATATCGTTATTATCCATAACCCTATCAGCGACAACCTGATTCTCCCTGAACGCTCCGCCCTGCTTCAACATTTCATCAACCAACGTAGTTTTTCCATGATCAACGTGAGCAATAATCGCAATATTTCTTAAATCGTTTCTAATCATAAATACCCCTTCGCATTCGCAAAAATAACCGCCCCGAAAGGAACGGCTCTTCTCATCAATTAAAATAAAATCATCAATTAAAAATAGAACCCATAGAACCAAAAAGAACGTTCTCCACAGTCGTAGAGAACGTTCATCTAAACATCGTATGGTGGGAGTGGATGGATTTGAACCATCGAAGCGAGACGCAACAGATTTACAGTCTGCCCCCTTTGGCCACTCGGGAACACTCCCTAATATAAGCTTAGAAAAAAAATCGTGAGGGAGGAAACCTCTCCTCACAATTTGGAGCTGGTGGACGGATTTGAACCCCCGACCTGCTGATTACAAATCAGCTGCTCTACCGGCTGAGCTACACCAGCACTACAACGTTATCAATTATAACACGCCAAAATAAATTTGTCAAGCTTTTTATGTATTTTTATAAACTTTATTGTATTATCCAGTAATACTGATTAGTTTATTAAAAAACATGGTCGAGGCGACAGGACTTGAACCTGCGGCATCTTGGTCCCAAACCAAGCACTCTACCAAACTGAGCTACGCCTCGTCGTTGACGGTTGTGTGCACCAAATTTCCTTAAAACTGCACACATAAAAGATTAGCAAAATATCTTCTACTGCGTTTGCGTCATCAAACAGCTTTATTATTATACCCCACCAATTTAGATTTGTCAATACCTTTTTGAAAAGTTTTTAAAATTATTTAATTCTTTTCAAAATAGCTTGAATTTATAAGGGTATATAAGCATATACCCTTATATTGTAAACTTAATTCTACCAATTTAACTATTCTTTATCGGACGCTTTCTCAAAATCTTCAGCAACTCCGTCATAATCTTCAAATGAATCCAAGTCAGCATCTGCATCATCAATATCCTCTGATGGAATTTCTATGTCTAAATCGCTTTCATCACCACAACAACAGCCACAATAATCATCGAAATCCTCAAAGTCATCAAAATCTTCTGGGTCACAGCAGAACCCCAACTCTTTACGCTTTTTCACTACAACAGCCACTGCCAAAGCCGTAACCGCACCAACTGCCGCCGCAACCGCAATAATCGTTTTTAATTTCATAATAAGCTCCATTCTCCGCAAAATATATTTTATTTGCTTACAGTCACTATTTGCGGGAATGACTGTAGCAACCTAGCTTGTCCAAACTTTTATAGCCAATTTATAATTACATTTATAACAGGTATTACTAATATTATACCATATATATTCCAAAACTTCAATAAGAATTTATAAATTTTTTGTTAACAACATTGCTACTGATATAGCAGTTAGAGGTGCTGTTTCACACCGTAAAACCCTATGCCCCAGCCATAAAGGTTGAACTCCGTAACTCTTTGCAAGCACAATTTCGGACTCCTCAAAACCACCCTCACTGCCAACAAGTATCGCTATACTTTCAGCCTTTTCAACATTGGTTTCAGTAAATCTAATTCCACCCTTTTCATAAAGCACCAACGAACAATCAGCCTTCGCCATCTCCTTTAACGCTCCCTCAAGCTTTACAAATGGCGTAACTTCAGGGATAATGCCCCTCCCAGACTGCTTTGCTGCCTCAAGAGAAATTTTATTATACCTCACAAGCTTTTTGGCAAATTCCTTTTCATTTGGTCTTGAAACACATCTTTTTGTCAAAACAGGAACAATTCTTGATGCCCCCAACTCAACAGATTTCTGTATAATACTTTCCATTTTGTCAAGCTTTGGTATCGCCTGATACAAGGTTAGAAAAACATTCGGTTCAGCCAAGCATTTTTGTGGCTCTCCTGCTTTCAAAAGCACCTCATCATCAGAAATACTCACAATCTCACATGAATAATCCATGCCTTTGGCACAAATGATAATCTCATCGCCAATTTTCATCCTTAGCGAACGCCCTATATGCCTTGCGTCATCGCCAATAATTGATATTTCCTTACCCAAAACTTCATCTGCAAAAAAACGAGGCATTGCATTACTCCAATAATAAAATTAACCCTTGCGTAAATTTATTTCATAAGTATGTTATACGCAAAAAGTCGCAAATAATTCTTCACCATACTATTATACACTAAATTTTTATAACAATCAACAGAACAAAATAAATACTGGAATATTGTACAATAATTTTAGTGAATTTGCACAAAATAACTTATCATAATTGACTTGACTTAATTTATGTGTTATGATTTGATATAAGTTGTTTGTTGATACTTTCTACTAATTTCACGCACGAAAGGTAGTTTAAAATGAAAAAAATTATTTCGGTTTTTTTAACAATATTTATGCTTACAGCGTTTTTTACTGGCTGTTCAAACGAGAATAACTCTGAATCTTCCGTAAAAATGTCTGATTTGCCCTATGGCTCAACAATGGTTAACGATAATAAAACCTACAATGTCCCAATTTTGTATGACAAGCGTTTTTTGGAGGCGGACCAACTTAAAGCGATTACTGATTATTATTACGCAATTGAAACGAATAATTTAGAGTTATATAATTCCACAATGATTCCTATTTATTCCGAGTATATCAAGGCTAATAGCTCCACTGGTGAGGCTGATTCTAAGTATATGCTTGAAAATGCGAACTCTTCCTTGAATGTAATGATTGGTGAAAATTTTGAATTTATATTATGTGAGATTACGGACATTACCTCTGAGCATACTATTTCTGGAGTTGACACAATTCTTGAAAAAATGGATTTAGTTTCCAACGAAATTGACGGTACAAAGATTTCAGATAAGATTACGAAAACTTATTCTGTTACGATTGACTTTACTGTTAAAAGTGGTGAAAATTCTACAACAGTAAATGATGATATTGTTTTCCTATTTGAAATGGACGATAAGATTTATGTAATGATATAATATTTCGAGTCTAGAGGGAATTATTCTATCTAGCAGATTTTGGGCAAGCGTCCCATTGCAATACACTAAAGATACAATTTAAAAAGCTGACAGCATATAAAATGCCGTCAGCTTTTTCTTATCCTAATATAACTACTATCTCGTTTTTATCCGTCAATTTATCCATTGGAACAAAGTTATCAGCTAGCTTTTCACCGTTAAGTGTTATTTCCTTAACGCCACTTTGAACATGATTTGGGTTCTTTATATCAATGAAAAGTCTCTTACCTCTGAAATCCTTTTCAATTGTAAACCCGTCCCATTTTGATGGAATTGAAGGTGATATTACAAGCCCATCTGCGTTCGGACGCATTCCACAAATTCCCTCAACACAACCAACCATTACAGTTGAAGCTGTTCCTGTGAGCCAATGAACGTGCGACCTACCCTCATGAGGTGATGCCTTGCTTTCCGTAAACTGCCCATGTGCATAAGGTTCAATCACTCTGATTTCAGCCTTGTCATTCATAGATGCAGGAGAGGTTTCCATGAAGTATTCAAACGCCCTGTCACCGTTTCCGAGCAATCCCTCAGCAAGTATTACCCAACCTTGTGATTGCGAGAATATTCCACCATTTTCCTTTGTATCTGGATTGAATATATGCATTAACGCCCCGTCAAAATAATGGTTCATATATGGTGGGTCAAGCAATTTTAAGCCATATGGTGTGTTCAAAATCTCATTCGCTGTGTCCATTGCCGTTTTAGCCTTATCTCCAGTTGCAAAGCCAGAGATAACGGACCAGCTTTGAGGGTTCAGCCACATTGATGCCTCTTTATCCTTTTTTGCACCAACAATAACGCCATCTTCACGAATACCACGAATAAACCTATCTTCGTCCCAGCATTTTTCTAAAGCATTGCCAAGACTGCTCTGACTTTTAATTATATAATCAACGTATTCTGTATCTTTTCTATCAACAGCCATCTCTTTTAGCATACTCATAGCATAATAAAGCTGGAACGCAACAAACGTGCTTTCGCCCTTTTTGCCCAATCTTAAGCAGTCATTCCAGTCGGCATGAAGTCCAGCAGGCATATTATTATCACCCAAACGCTCCATTGAAAACCGAATAGC
Organism: Bacillota bacterium; assembly: GCA_023388515.1. Classification (GTDB taxonomy): domain Bacteria; phylum Bacillota; class Clostridia; order Oscillospirales; family Ruminococcaceae; genus JAAYPV01. Next base: position 99,167 of record JAEWGD010000033.1, on the reverse strand, counting down.
CCTTTTCAAATGCTCATAAACTGTGTCTTCTCCACCATTTGCATAAACGATAACTTCATCTAAAAACGCCTTGTTTCCACTTTCACCTATATACTTAATTATAGTTGGGAACAGCCATAATGCGTCATCTGCACGATATGATGGGTGTCCTGTTTCCTTTACATATGAGGCATCATCGGGGGTATCCTCATGTCCTGCATTGTGGTTAAATTTAACAAGTGGCAAACCTCCACCATTATCAACCTGTGCAGAAAGCATAAACCTAATCTTCTCAGCCGCAAGTTCAGGGTCAAGATGAATAATACCCTGTATATCCTGAACAGTATCCCTATATCCGTATCCATTACGAAGCCCACAGTAAACCAACGACGCAGCCCTCGACCAAATGAATGTGATAAAGCACTGATAAGCATTCCACATATTAAGCATATTATTAAACTCATCACTTGGTGTGTTAACCTTAAATTTATCAAGCTTTGAATGCCAATAATTCTTCAGTTCAGCAATTTCTTCATCAACCTTGCCCACAATTTTATATTCATCAAGAATAACATCTGCTCCAACGGCATTTTTCTGCCCGAGAACATAAATAAGCTCAAGAGTTTGTCCAGCCTCAAGAATAATATCCGACTGCAACGCACCACATGAATTCAAGTTGAAATTCATCTTATTATCGCATTTACCACGCTCAACAGCTATCGGATTTGCATAAGTTCTATATTCACCGATAAAGTCATCAAGGCTACCGTTACACGCTGTAATATCAGCTCCAACCATGCCGAAAAAGCGTTCCATATTATTTGAACCAGTTTCATCTCTTTTGCTATTTTCATTAAGATGCTGAACAATTTTATTTCCCTCTAGGCTAGTTCTAGAAATAAACAAGGAGTATTGCAAGTTCACTTGGTCCTGTTCGTAATTGCTTTCATTTGTAAACTCAACAAAGCCAAATGTTGAAAGATTTCTTGGCTTAGTGTCATTATTTGTAATCCTTGAACACCAAACCTCATGCGTTTTATTAAGTGGAACATAATAAGTCACTTCCGAAGTAATCTTCTCATATTCAGCCCTAATTATTGTATAAGCCGTACCATGAATACACTCGTTTTTATACTTATCCAAAGGCTTGCCTACGGGTTGCCATGATGCTGACCAGTAGTCGTTCAAGTCATTATCTCTTATATAAATATATCTTCCAGGTAAAGCCATATTTGAATTAAATCTATATCTGCTAATTCTTCCATTTGCACCACTCTTGACAAAGCTGTAACCAGCTGCATTATTTGAAATAATCGCCCCGTACTCAGGTGAGCCTAAATAGTTTGCCCACGGTGCAGGTGTATCAGGTCTTGTTATAACATATTGCTTATTATCTAAATCAAAATATCCATATTTCATTTGAAATCTCCTTTACAAATAGAATTTTTTATATCCCTATAATAATAACATTAATTACACCTTTTTGCAAGACGTTTTTTATACATTAAGTTGACGTTTTTGTTTTGTTGTGATATAATTACAAAATATTAAGTATAATTTTACACAAAAGGACGTGCATAACAATGGATAACGAAACGGTAGCCATAAAAAAGCTTGATGTATTTGCTCTAAAATCCGAAAAACTAATTTCTTACTCTATACTAATTATTTTTACGGCTATATTCGGATTTTTAAGTGTTGAAAGTATTTGGCACACATGTATAATTGACCCATCTAACATAGGTGCTGAAGTAATCCTTTATAAATATGATAATATTCTTATAAACTTGCTTACTATCGGCGTTGTAACCCTTATATTGTACCTAACTAAAAGATATTGGGAAAAGTTTAACCTAAAGGTTCTTACTTTTATCGCCTATGCTTTCATTATTGCAATTGGCTTTGTTTGGGTTTTTTCAGTTAAATCCGTTCCAACTGCTGATTCCTATGTTGTTTCAAATAGTGGCTTTAATTTTGCCAATGGGGATTATGAAATCCTTCAACATATTGAAGGGTATTTTAATCTGTATCCCTTTCAATTAGGGTTTACATTTTTGTGCGAATTATATTATAAAATAACTGGTTCGGATAACACCTTGATTTTGCAAGCAATAAATGTTCTAGGAGTATGCTTTATTTTTGGTGCATTGCAAAAAATAAACAGATATTTATTCAACAACGATAAGCTACAAATACTCACCACTATTCTTATGATGGGATGTATTCAGCCTATTATATTTTCTACATTTGTTTATGGTAACATTCTCGGATATGCTTTTTCTATTTGGGCAGTTGTTTTTGAAATGAGATATATAAAAAGTGGTAAAAAGTATAATATGTTTATTTCTGCACTGCTTATTGCAATTGGCACACTGCTAAAGCTCAATAGCATGATTGTCCTTGTAGCTATGGTTATTATTATGTTCGTACATTTACTAAAAAACAGAAAAATATTTGACATTGTTTCAATTATAAGCTGCGTTGTTTTGGTAAATACATTAAACTCAGTAGTTATTATGCAATACGAAAACAGAGCGAGAATTCAACTAAGTGATGGTGTGCCAAAAATTTGTTGGTTGAATATGGGCTTAAATGAATCATCTCGTGCACCAGGTTGGTATAACCCTAATACTGGACCTGCCTTTTATAGTAATAATAATTATGATGGTGAAATAGCTACTGAAAAAACTCTTGTATCAATAAAAGAACGTTTAGAATTTTTTATTAAAGATCCAGACTATACGAGAGAGTTTTTCAACAAAAAGACTGTTAGTCAGTGGAATGAACCAACTTATCAAAGTATCTGGTCAAGCCAAGTTAGAGGTTTTATTGAACCTGTTCCAAGGTTTGTGCAAAATATTTATACAGGAAAAGCAAATATTCCTGTAACTAATTATATCAACCGTTATCAAGAGCTTATCTTTTTGTTTACATTCATTTCAGCACTATATATGTTTAAAAATAAAAAGCTGAATATGCTCCATGTTTCTTTGATGCTTGTTCTACTCGGTGGGTTTTTCTATCATCTTCTATTTGAGGCAAAATCACAGTATCTTGTGGTTTACTTTGTCACCTGTGTGCCTATTGCAGGACATGGACTTTTCAGTTTCATAGAAAGTTTTGAAAAAAGGATAAACAAAACACATAATGCCGAAGTATTAGTGGGAATTTCTGAATCTTCTGAGGAACAGCTTGACTCATCTGAAGAACAGCTTAGTTTTTGGGAAGAACAGATTGATTTATCCGAACAGCCTGACTTGTCGGAGGAACAACGTGATTTACTAAAAGAACAACTTGAACTTGTAAAACAGCAATCTAAATCACCTGAACAAAAACTTGATTTACAAAAGCTTGATTTATTTGAAGACTTTCCAGAGTTATTTGAACAAGCGTCTTCCGATTCTGAAGAACAGCCTGATTTATCAGAACAAGCGTCTTCCGATTCTGAAGAACAGCCTGATTTATCAGAACAAGATTCTTACGATTCGGAAAAATAAACTAAATACAAAACAGCTCCTCAATGGTATATACCTCTGAGGAGCTGTTTTCATATTAGAGAGTTGTAATAATACAATTCTAAAAGCCATATATTAAGTTATTTATCCAACAGGCGTAACATCAGTTTTTCTAAAAGTAAATGTTGTTGTATCGCCCGACTCTTCCTTGTTTGGATAGTAGCTGATTCTCATCTCTGTATAGTCTAAAGGTGCTTCAGCATAGATGTAACCAGTTATAGTACTATTGGACGGAACTGTATTCGCTAGCACTGGAACATCAGTAATCGACTTTATCGCAGTTATTAAAGCACGGCTGCTAAAAAATGCGTCTTTTAAATGCACACTCTTATTATACAATGCGAAATTAGAAATAGAACTTACATCTAAATGCTTATCTGAATTGTTTTGAATCGTAAACACAAAACCAAAATAACCCGTACCATCTTCTTCACTTCCCAATTCATGAACTCTATCAAGACTTATGGTAACTTCATCCTTATATACAATAGATTCGCCTATCACTACTGTAATATCTTCTCCTGGTAATGCTGTTTCTTCAGCCTTACTACTATTATCTTTGCTGTTCCCATTATTTTTATCTTCTTGTTGCCCCTCACTTTTACTTGAGTTCGTTGGCTGAAGTCTGGACATTCCTTCATCATCCTTAGAACAGCCAGTAAGTGGTGCAGTAAATAATGCAGTAGCAATAGTGATAATAACCACCCTTTTTATCATTCCCATTTTCAATCCTCCATGTTAATCTGTCATAATTTGATTTGTATTACAAATTTTATTTAATCCATAATAATTTTTAAAATTTCACTACTTGAAAATTTGCACTAGAAACCTAATTTCTCCAGTATAGTTCATATGGAAAAATATACTTCATGGGCAAAATAACAAATAGACTCCTCTTAATCTCTATATAATATAACATTTTTCAAGAGCTTTTGCAAGAGGTTTTTTTATGGAATAATGCAACCTTATTTTTTTATGAAAGCACAAAGAAAACGCCTCCAAGCAAAGCACTTAGAGGCATTTTAAAGTACCACTATTCAGCAACAGGAGCTGAAACTGGGCAAACATCAGCACAAGCACCACAGTCAATGCAAGTTGTAGCATCAATTACATATTTGTCATCGCCAGCAGTAATAGCATTTACTGGACATTCGCTTTCACAAGCACCACAGTTAATGCAATCATCATTAATCTTATATGCCATATTTATACACCTCCATATGTTTTAGGGTTAGATATAATATCTATCCAATACTTATTCTAACACACTTTTCTAAAAAATCAATAGTATATTCAAACTTTTTTATTAAAAGTATATCATTATCCTAATTTCAAAAGCTTTTCAGCGTTCTTATGCAATATCTTTTCCCTATCCTCATTTGATAAATCTAATCTTTCAACAAGAGATATTATGTTCTGTGGAGAATCCCAAGGCATATCACTCGCAAAAAGTATTCGGTCTGCACCATGCTTTTTAATCATTCTTTCTGCTTGCTCATCGCTTAAATAGCCTGTCACCGTTGATATATCGAAGTATAAATTCCCCTCTCTGCCAATGAGGTGTTCCTCAACCAAATCCCATTCCAACATTCCACCAAAATGTGCTAAAATCATTGTTATATCAGGCAATCTATCTAAAATCCTAGCAAATGCGTCAGGCATAGCGTGTACAACATTCGGTGAAATCGGGTCGAATCCTGCATGAAAAAGAATAGGTAAATCTAACTCTATGCACTTTTCATAAATGGGAAATAAACGCTCCTCATCTACAAAAAAGCCCTGATAATCGGGGTGAAGTTTAACTCCATAAAGCCCCATTGATTTTATACGCTCCAACTCATAAATTGCGTCTTCTGCGTCAGGGTGAACGCTACCGAATGGAATTATTCTTTCCGACGCTGAATCCTTTGCCCAATCGTTGACAATCGTCTGCTGTGATGGCTTTGTAGCTATCGGCAATAGCACACCCTTATCTATTGAATAATTATCCATTTTGTCAATCAAATCTGCTATCGTACCATTTGTGCAAGGCAAATCATCAGCCGCTTGCGTCAAATGCTCTGTTGCCTCTGATAATGTCTTTGTAAGCTGTTCCATTGCTCTCTCTGCTATCTTATCAGCGAAAGCATGAACATGAAAATCTATAATCATTTTATCACCAATCCTTATGTTATTATTTTATCATACTTGTCTTAAAATTTCAATACTCATTGATATAATTGCTCAAAACTGGTATAATAATTATAAAAATAAGGAGGGTGCATATGAAAACCATTACTTATCAGGAACTTATTGAACTGAATAGTCTACTTGAGGAGAAAAGCTTACAGGTGAAAATACATCTTAGAGATGCCTGTGGTGGGCAAGCATTTTGGATTGAAACGCTTAAGGAGGCTGATATTCCACCACAGCTTTATGAGGAACTTAAACGCTTTTTTAGCGTGAAAAATATTGAAATTGCGTTTAATAATAGCAAAACTGAATTTTGGTCTAAATCATAACTCTAACTTACTCTGATGTGGAGGTTGATGGTGTTTTTCCATCATTACCATTAAAATTAGGTCTTGTTGGCATACCATCTGCGTTCGGCATATTTCCATATCCGCCAAATCCTCCACCTTTTTCACCATTTTGTGAGCCCATATCTGAAATATTTATATCATCGCAATTTACTAATAATGAGCTGTCTTTTTTCTGCCCATCTGTTGTTGATGGAATTGTTCCAGCAAGCTGTCCTGCTATGCTTTCTGCTCGTAGCTTTCCAAACTGCTTAACAGTTTCTATGCCAGTCTTATATTCTTCAAAGGTACAGAATTTTGTAGGGTCTGTTTCAACATAACCACTTATCTTTTGATCAATTTCATTAACAAGACTCTCAAAATAACCACTATTGAAATAATCATCAACAATTTCTTGAAGATACTCATGATATTTTTCACTATATTCCTCAACAGCAAGCAAGCCTGAAATAAGTGGTCGATCCTCCATTTCTACACCATAAACTGGGGTATCTATTGGGAAATTCACTGCGTCAGAAGCGTTTGCCTGAAATGCCCCAAATGAAAGATTATAATCCCATGGAAGTACCGAAATTACGCCATCTGTTTCACAAACATAATAATTCTGTGCCATAGTTGAACTGTAACTATCAAAGTTTGAAAGCACTGTATGAACAGCAAGATAGCGTAAAATTTTATCAACATCAAAATATTCTTCTAAATCTTCGCCCTCAGATAATTTTTTCAAAGCAGTAATAACTTTTTGTTCATCCTCCTCAGTCGTATGCTTGAACACCGCATTGTCAAATATAGACGAATAATCTGAAATGCTATCGCTTGTATATTTTAGCGAGCCACCAGTGTCCCCAGCACCCATTCCGCCTCCCATTCCACCACCTATTTTTGAAAAATCATTCGACTGAATTTTTTCTATAAAATCCATTATTTCTTCAGATGTTATATCCTCCGAAAAATTAAAATCCTCTAGCGAAAGATTATGTTCGGTAAGGTAGGCTTCAAAATCAAAATCTTCAGACTGAGTAGCTTCATAAAAATCATCAAAATCGAACCCGTCTGGGAAAACATCACTAAATTTCCCTTTTGAATTTATCGGTATATCACCGTTTTCCATATTTGGCATATCGGGTGGGGTTTGCATATTTCCACTCTCCGCATTCGGCATATCGGGTGGAGTTTGCATATTTCCGTTCCCCGCATTCGGCATATCTCCTGCATTGCCACCCATGTTTTCCACTTTTACATTATACATATTAACGTTATCGTCATCGCCGTAAACACGTTGTGCAAAGCTATTTTCATACGATTCAAGAGCAATATACAGTCCACTATATTCACCGTTAATCATGGTATATGAATAATTATACAACGCCCCATCGACATCCATAAAATTCATAAGCTGAAATGCAAGATAATCTTTCATATATGTGTTATCCGATATTACGTTGTTAAGCACCAGTTTATCGAGCCCTTGACAAGTCTGATTATCAACATACTTATCAAATTTAATTTTAAAACTGTACCTATCTGTATCGTCATTTGCTATCATATTAAGGCTAGAATTTCCCTTAACCCTAATACCAACATTTTCATAAATTTCACCATTCACATCAACATTTACACTAATATATTCCTCTGCTTTAGCATTATCAAGCATATTTTGCCACTCATTTTCATCAACAATAATGTTAATTTTCATAACCTCATCGCCAAAAAGCTTGTCTGCATATCCTCCCATAGCTGATGTTGAACCAGACTCAATATTTGCTAGATTTGTACTGCTTGACGTGTTTTTTTTATAAGAATTATTACATGCCGTAAATGAAAAAACGAATAATAAAGCTGTAATAAACGCAACTGTTTTCTTTATTCTCATAATTATTGTCCTCACTTTTCCTTTTTAATATCTTGAAACATGATACAATTTCTATGTGAATTTTAAATGTTCTCATGATGTGATTTTTGTGATTGAAATAAGATTTTTTATATTTTATAACTTCTCGTAGATATATATTTTTTAATAGCTTTTATAAATTATAATTATTGCAGTTTTTGTATATTTTTTAATTATAAATAAAAAATGCGAATGTAGCAATCTACATTCGCATTTTCATATAAGTTTATCTAATTAAGCCTTGTTAACAGAACCAAATAGCTCCATTTTTTCCTTAACAGAAACCTTAATCGCCTCAAATCCAGGTCCGAGAAGTTTTCTTGGGTCAAACCCCTTACCAACTAAATCCTTGCCATCTTCGATATATTTTCTTGTAGCAAGTTGGAACGCCCATTGGCACTCTGTATTTACATTGATTTTAGCAACGCCTAGTGAAATTGCTTTCTTAATCATTTCTTCAGAAATTCCTGTTCCACCATGAAGAACCAACGGCATATCGCCAGTTTTTGCCTTTATAGCAGCAAGAGTATCAAAATTTAACCCTGCCCAATTATCAGGATATTTACCGTGAATATTACCAATTCCAGCAGCAAGCATTGTTACTCCCAAATCAGCAATAGCCTTACATTCATCAGGGTCAGCTTGCTCACCAGTTCCAACAACACCGTCCTCTTCGCCACCGATTGAGCCAACCTCTGCCTCAAGTGATAAACCCTTTTCATTGCAAATATTAACTAATTCAGTTGTCTTAGCAATATTTTCTTCAATAGGGTAATGTGAGCCGTCGAACATAACTGATGAAAATCCAGCAGCTATACAATCCTTTGCACCATCAAATGAGCCATGATCAAGGTGAAGTGCAACAGGAACAGTGATTTTCAATTCCTCAAGCATACCGTTAACCATGCCAACTACTGTTTTATAGCCAGCCATATACTTGCCCGCACCCTCAGAAACGCCCAAAATAACAGGCGAATTCATCTCCTGAGCAGTGAGCAAAACAGCCTTTGTCCACTCAAGGTTGTTTATATTAAACTGACCTACCGCATATTTACCATCTCTTGCCTTGTTAAGCATATCTTTTGCTGATACCAACATATTTTAGTCCTCCAGATTTAATTTTTTGTGTTATTGCAAAAAGGCACTAACCCTTATTAAAATTATTATACCTCATTTTAAAACAAATTGCAATAAGTTTGATGAAAAAATATCAATTAATTAGCCTTAAATATAATTTCTGACTCAAAGCATACCTTGTCACATATTTTTCCAACCATAATCGCCTTATTTTCCTCAATATCTCCATAAATATCAATAGTATCTCCTAAAACTGCCTCACTAACAAAGTTGATCCTAAAGTTTTCAACATCTTGTTCAAATCGTTGTTGAGAAATTACATCAATAGCTATATCTGCATAATTTCCATTATAGACATGCCCGTTTCCGTCTAAATCGCTTAAACGTACCTCTCTTTTTCCGTAAAGGGTTAAGTTTTCACCAGAAATCTTGCCTATATCAAGAGCCATGCATTCCCTGTCAGTTATCTGTGGCATTCCGTAAGGAAAATTTTTTGGCTTAATTATATGCCAAGTTTCAGGATTTACAAGCACCCAACCAGCAGTACCTTCAACGTATTTACGACCGTCAACGCCCTTAATTTCAAATCCTCTTAAGAACATTGCACCCTTTTTTCCCTTCTCCCAAGTGCTACTAATCAACTCTGTTTGACTTTGCGGATACTCAAATATGTGAAAGCTGACTCTAGATACAAGAAAAACCATGCCATTTTTCCATAAGAATTCATGAGAAAGCCCCTTTTTCGTATAGTCATGCCCTGCAAGTTCTGCCGATAATTTCAGTATTTCTGAAAGTTTTAGACGGTTTTTATAGTCACATTCATAAAAGTAAACCCTCTTTTTATCAAATATTTCACTTATATTTGTTATAACTTCATTCATTTTAAATGCCTCCAAAATGCTAAAGGATACCTTTTTCTAGTGAATTGGTATCCTTTTTATTTATAAAATCATTTAAGCGATGCAATTACTTTATAATATCAATGCCCATATATGGAACTAAAGCCTGTGGAACTGTGATACTTCCATCAGCATTCTGATAATTTTCCATGATTGCTGCAACAGTTCTACCGATAGCAACGCCCGAACCATTCAGCGTATGCACAAACTGTGCCTTGTCCTTAGTGCTGTTTTTATAGCGAATTCCAGCACGTCTTGCCTGATAATCTAAGAAGTTTGAACAGCTAGAAATCTCAACATATCTATTATAAGATGGCATCCAAACCTCAATATCATACGTTTTTGCACTTGAAAAGCCAATATCACCACTGCAAAGTGCAACAACTCTATATGGAAGTCCCAAACCTTGTAAAACTCTTTCAGCATCCTTTGTAAGACTTTCTAACTCCTCAGCTGAATTTTCAGGTGTCGCAAACTTCACAAGTTCAACCTTATTAAACTGATGCTGACGTATTAACCCTCTTTGGTCACGTCCAGCACTGCCTGCCTCTGCTCTAAAGCAAGCAGAATACGCACAATATTTAATCGGAAGTGAATCAGAAAACAGAATTTCATCCCTATGCATATTTGTAACAGGCACTTCAGCAGTCGGGATTAGAAAATAATCCTCATTTGAAAGCTTAAATGCGTCATCCTCAAACTTTGGGAGCTGTCCAGTTCCCGTCATTGATGCTCTGTTAACCATGAAGGGAGGTAGAATTTCTGTGTATCCGTTCTCAGTGTGAGTGTTCAAAAAGTAGTTGATAATCGCTCTTTCAAGCCTTGCCCCCAATCCTTTGTAGAAATGAAACCTTGCACCAGTGACTTTTGCAGCTGTTTCAGGGTCTAAAATACCTAAACTTTTACCCAAATCCCAGTGTGCAACTGGTTCAAAATCAAATTCAGTAGGCTCGCCAAACTTTCTAATCTCCACATTTTCGCTATCATCACTACCAATAGGCGTTGTATCAGACGGAACATTCGGAACAGAAAGCAATAAAAACTGTTGCTTTTTCTCAAGTTCGTTGATTTTAACATCCTCTTGCTTGATTTTTTCTGAAATAGCCTTCATTTCTTGCATAATTTCAGTGGTATCCTCACCGTTTTTCTTCATAACAGGTATTTGCTTTGAAACCTTATTCTGTTCAGCCTTTAAAGTATCTGCCTCAGTAGAAATTTTTCTTCTATCAGCATCAATTTCTAATATTTCATCAACATAGCTATCAAAATTAGCGTTTCTAGTTGCAAGTTTCGCCTTAACTTCATCTGGATTTTCTCTAATTAGTCTAATATCAAGCATATTAACATAATCTCCTTTAGTTTTCTACTAGTTTTTGAGCAATTGCAGCCAAGTCTTCTTTATCGTAAAATTCAAGAATCAACGCACCTTTATTTTTTGAATAGTCAACCTTAACACGTCTACCTAAGTTTTCGTTAAGACTTAACTCCATTTCCTTAAAGTAACTGTCGATTTTATCTGTCTTTTCAGGTTCTATTTCAGGTTCGTCTAATTTTGAAATGATTTTTTCTATCGCTCTAACGGTTAATTTATCTGCTGCAGCTTTTACAGCCAGTTCCATAAGCAAATCTTCGTCATCAACTGCCACCAAAGCTTTAGCGTGTCCAACGGTTATATCCCCCATTTTCAGCATCTGCTGAACCTCTTTTGGTAGATTAAGCAACCTTAATGCATTTGCAACAGCAGAACGAGAACGTCCCACCGTCTTTGCGACCATGTCTTGAGTCATGTCATAAACCTCAATTAAATCCTTATATCCCAATGATTCTTCAATTGGATTTAGATTTTCACGTTGCAAATTCTCAATTAACGAAATCTGCATAGCCTCAAAATCACTTAATTCCATAATAATCACTGGAACTTCATCCATCGCAAGCATTCTAGCAGCACGCCATCGCCTCTCTCCTGCAACAATTTGATAAAAATTATTGCCATTAGGACGCACAACTATGGGCTGTATCATTCCATGTTGACTTATCGACTCTGCAAGCGACGCAATTGTTTCCTCACTAAAGCTTTTTCTTGGCTGTGATCGGTTTGGCTCAATTTCTGACAACCTCAATGTCCGTTTAATCTGAGTATCGGTACTATTGTCGTCAAATAGAGCATCTAAACCAAGCCCAAGACCTCCTGTTTTAGCCATACCCTTACCTCCTCATAATTTATTTTCTTGAAAATAACTTTTTCTTTTCCTTTTTAACAGGGGTTTCACCTAGAATCTCAAGACCCAGATTCTCATAAGCTAACGCACCTTTTGAATACCTATCATAGTAAATAACAGGTTTACCGTGACTAGGAGCTTCGGAAATACGTACATTTCTCGGAATAGTTGAGTTGAAAACCTTATCAGGAAAGTGTTTTTTCACCTCATTTACAACCTGTTCCGACAAATTCAGCCTAGGGTCATACATTGTAAATAGTATTCCCTCCATTTCGAGGCTAGAATTATAATTTGCACGCACTAATTTTATAGTTTCCACCAGTTGCGACAGCCCTTCAAGCGAATAAAACTCGCACTGGAGAGGAACAATAACACTGTCACAAGCACACAAACCATTCAATGTAAGCAAACTAAGCGACGGTGGGCAATCGATAAGAATGTAATCGTAGTCCAACTTCACCGTCAAAAGTTGCATTTTCAGCCTATTAACCCTATTTTCTAGGTTAACCATTTCAATCTCGCACCCTGCAAGATTCGGTGTAGATGGAACAACACTAACATTTCTGAATGAAGTTTTTATAATACAATTTTGGACTTTCTCCTTACCAATAAGCATTTCATACGCTGATGTGATAAGAGATTTTTTCTTTATCCCAAAACCACTAGTCGTGTTCCCTTGTGCATCTATGTCCACACATAGCACAGTTTTATCTTTTAGCCCTAGATAAGCCGCTAAGTTCACAACGGTAGTCGATTTTCCAACCCCGCCTTTTTGGTTAGCAACAGCAAATACTTTGCCCATAACACAGTTCCTCCTATTATTATTTAAGTTCTTACACTAATTATAACACATTACCTTTCAAAAGTAAACTATTTTTGTCCTATTTACAAATAATAATTACTCTTCAAATCAAAAGGTTAAAAAACAGCTTATATTGTTCCACGTGGAACAATATAAGCTGTTTTGAATAGATAGAATGTTCCACGTGGAACATTTAAGTCTGTGTTACTTAGATATTGGAATCCTAACACGATACTCTATGTAATCATCATTTTGAGTTTTACTTGAATTTGCTAAAATTCCTGCCGCCTGCATGGTTTCAACCGCCTTGTTAATTGTATTAACAAACATTCTAACGTCTTGAAACACCCTACTGCGTTTTTTATAGCTCTCCTTAATTTCATTTTTACCGATAAAATCCTCGATTGCCTGTTCAGTCCGCTCAACATTGAGATTATACTTGATGACTCTTTCGATAATTTGCATTCTCTCTTCCTTACTTGCTAGTCTTAACAACGCTCTTGCGTGTCTTTCGGTTAGATTATACTTCATAATTATCGTTTTTTCCTCATCCGACAATCTCAATAACCTCAACTTATTCGCAATTGTGCTTTGTGCTTTCCCAAGTTTAATTGCTGCATCCTCCTGTGTCATCCCATAGTATTCTATTAATTTTTCTATTGCATTAGCCTCATCAAAAAAGGATAGATCCTGCCTTTGAATATTTTCCACCAGTGCTAAAACCGCCGATGTTCTGTCGCTTATCTCCAAAATTATGCCCGGAACATACTCAAGCCCCGCAAGCTTTGCTGCTCTTAATCTTCGCTCACCAGCAATTAACTCATATTGAGTATCGAATTTTCTCAATGTCAGTGGCTGTAAAATACCATTTTGTTTAATGCTCTCTGCAAGAGATGATATATCAGCGTGGTCAAATTCAGTTCTTGGCTGATGTGGATTTGGAACAATATCATCTATTGCCACCTGTACCACCCTATTTATCTGTTTTTCTTTTGTAAACCCTAAAAATGTAGCCATTTTTTCTTTCTCCTTTCTTTTTCTACACAAAAAAAGCCGTGAAGGTTATTCACAGCTCCTTCTATATTCAATTATACATCATTTCGGAAATTATTCCCACTGAAATATTAATGCTTAATAAGATATTTTCTTACCTTATTTATGCCCCTCCGACAAAATTACAAAGGATTGCTTTTAATTTGACTGCTATTTCTAGGATATTTTAGCGGAGTATGCGATATTTTTTTAATAATTATTGCTCGCCTTTGTTCTAAACCATCCAAACTATACTTCACATCACCAACAACTTTTCCACCCAAAAGCTTAATTGCATTTTTTGCGATTGAAATATCCTCGTTTGGACCTTTCATTGCAATAAAACTTCCCCCAACTTTCACAAATGGCAAGCAATACTCGCATAGGGTTGGCAAAGCCGCAACTGCTCTTGCAACCGAAACATCATAACTTTCTCGATATTTATCTTCATTTACAATCTGCTCTGCACGATGATGCACGCACTCAGCGTCAATTTCAAGCTTTTGAGTCAGCTCATTGAGAAAGATAACTCGCTTATTCAGACTATCCAAAAGTGTAATATCTAGGTCATCACGATAAAGTTTTAATGGTACTGACGGAAGCCCTGCACCTGTCCCAACGTCGATAATGCGTGCGTTTTTTGGTATTTCTGTATGCTTAAAAAGCAAAATGCTATCCAAAAAGTGTTTCAAAAATATCCCCTCTGCATCAGTTATCGCTGTCAAATTCACCTTTTGGTTATACTCACACAAAAATTCTGCATAAATATCGAGTTTTTCATATAAATTCTGGTTAATCTCCAGTCCATTTCTGTTAAAAATCTCCTCACAAACTTTATATTCTGCTAACATTCTGCCTACCTTTCTGCTCAAGCCATACCACTAATATTGAAATATCTGCTGGCGAAACCCCTGAAATTCTGGACGCCTGTCCTATATTTTCAGGCTTTAGCTTATTTAATTTTTCCATTGCTTCAAGTCGTAAACCACGAATTTCCTTGTAATCCAAGCTTTCTGGCAACAATTTTGATTCAATTTTTCTCATCTGCTCAACATGTTCCAGCTGCTTTTTAATATACCCATCATACTTAATTTGCAACTCAACCTGTTCACAAACCTCGTCGCTGAGTGATTTTCTTTCAACATCAAACGGTGAAAGTGTTGAATAATTAAGCTGTGGACGCCGAATTAAATCAGCTAATTTGCATCCAGTTGACAATGGCGACGTTCCTTTTGATATAAGAAAATCATTTAATTCCTTGCTTGGAGCAATATTTACCTTGCTAACACGCTTTAGCTCACGTTCAATTTCCACTAATTTCTGATTTAATTTGTTAAACTTATCCCCACTGACCAAACCAACCTTATATCCAACTGGCAAAAGTCGCTGATCAGCGTTATCCTGACGTAAAATCAACCTATATTCACTTCTTGAAGTCATCATTCTATAAGGATCTTGGCAACCTTTTATAACCAAATCATCGATAAGCGTACCAATATATGAACTTGCCCTGTCAAGTATTAGCAATTCCCTGCCAAAAATTCTGTTGGCTGCGTTAATTCCAGCAACAAGCCCCTGTGCAGCCGCCTCCTCATAGCCAGAACTTCCATTAAACTGCCCAGCACCAAAAAGCCCTGTAACCTGCCTAAATTCGAGGGTTGAACGCAATTGAGTAGGGTCACAGCAGTCATATTCAATAGCATATGCTGGTCGCATAATTTCTATATTTTCAAAACCTTTTATTGTTCTCAATAATTTTATCTGAATATCCTCTGGAAGTGACGTAGATACGCCCTGTAAATAACATTCCTCTGTATCAATTCCCATAGGTTCAACGAAAATTTGGTGGCGATCCTTATCAGCAAAACGAACAACCTTGTCCTCGATAGACGGACAATATCTTGGACCAACGCCTTCAATTCTTCCTGAATACATAGGTGACCTGTGCAAATTTTCCTTAATAACTCTATGTGTTTCCTCATTCGTATAAGCAATATAACACGAAACTAAGTTATTTATCGAGTTCTTATCAGTTTCAAATGAAAATGGAACAATATTTTCGTCCCCACTTTGTTCATCCAAAACGCTAAAATCAATACTGCGTCTGTGTGCCCGACACGGAGTCCCAGTCTTAAATCTTCTTAACTTAATTCCACATTTTTGCAAACTTTCATTCAAACCTCTTGCTGGAAGCGAGGCATCAGGACCACTGTCGTAGGAAACCTCACCAATATGAATTGTCCCTCTCAAATATGTACCCGTTGAAATAATGACAGCTTTGGCATAATAAACAGCACCAAGTGACGTAACTACGCCCTTTATTTCATTATCCTCAACAATTATTTCAGTTATTTCAGCCTGCTTTATCTCCAAGTTTTCCTGTAATTCACAAGCCTTTTTCATATAATTATGATACTTAACCCTATCAGCTTGAATTCGCAAACTATGCACAGCAGGCCCTTTCCCTCTGTTAAGCATACGACTTTGAATAACGCAAGCATCGGCTGCTCTGCCCATTTCGCCACCCAAAGCATCAATTTCACGCACAAGATGTCCCTTTGCAGTGCCACCAATTGACGGATTACAGGGTAAATTAGCAATTTGGTCAAGCGATATGGTAAAAATTGCAGTTTTGCAACCAAGACGAGCAGACGCAAGACCAGCCTCAACCCCCGCATGACCTGAACCCACAACAATCACATCATATTTTCCCATTTCAAAACTCATAAACAATTACCCCCAATGGTAATATTAGTTACTTTCCAATACAAAACCGTGAGAAAACTTCATCAACAACGGTTTCTGAAACCTTTTCGCCCGTAAGTTCGAGCAAATATCCTGCTGCTTCGTCGAGTATAACGGTTATTGCGTCAAGCAATTCACCATTTTCGAGTGAATTTATGCTATCCCAAACAAGTTTTTCTGCCTGTGCAATACAATTTTTCTGCCTTTCGTTGGCTATAATTCCCTTTTCTGCGTCAATATCCTCACGAACAAACATTTCGTTCACAACCTGAACAAGCCTGTCAATTCCTTTGTTATTTTTTGCAGAAATTTCCACTACATGTTTAAAATTTTCATCAACCAGACGCCTGTCCATTACCGATTTTTCGTCAGATTTGTTGATTACTGCAACGGCTTTTCTATTTGACATTTTTTCAATTAACTGTATATCCTCGTCAGTAAATTCCTCTGAATTATCAAACAAAGCAAGCACTAAATCTGCCTCATCAATCTTTTTAAACGCAAGATTTACTCCAATATTCTCCACAAAATCGTCGGTATTCCTAATCCCAGCCGTATCTGAAAGCCTTAGCTTAATTTCCCCAAGCTGAACAGTTTCCTCAACGACATCTCTCGTTGTTCCTGCAACATTTGTCACAATACTTCTTTCAAATCCACTCAAACAGTTCATCAGCGTTGATTTTCCGACATTAGGCTTTCCTGAAATAACTGTATTTATCCCCTCACGAATAACCCTACCATAATCGTATGTTTTGTTAGTTTTCACCAAAGCATCATATATACTTTTCAGCGATTTCAACAAATTTACAGGGTCAACCTCAGGAATATCGTCCTCTGGAAAGTCTGCCCAAGCTGCCAAATCGCCCAAAACCGATATAATTTCACTCTTAATTTTGTCAATTCTTCTAAAAATCGCACCATCTTTCAGTGCAATAGCATACTTCAACTCATTCTGCCTACTCGCACTAATCAAGTCAATCACAGCTTCAGCCTGAGTCAGCGACAATTTTCCATTAAGAAACGCCCTTTTTGTGAACTCTCCAGCCTCTGCGGGCGATGCTCCATTTTCAAAAACAAGCCTAAGTATTTTTTTTGTAATATACACTCCGCCATGACATGAAATTTCAACAACATCTTCGCCAGTATAGCTCTTTGGTGACTTAAAAACTGACAAAATCACCTCATCAATTTGTGTATCCTTATCCACCACAACACCATGAGCACAGGTATAGCCGTTCATTTCAGCAACTTTTTTACCACTTGTGGATCTAAAAATTCTCTCAGCTACTTCTATTGAATTTTCACCTGAAATCCTTATAACAGAAATTCCTCCAACAGCATTTGGAGTAGAAATTGCAGCAATTGTGGACATTGCACCCTCCCAAATTTGTATATATTTACATATAAATTACACAAAAGCACTTGTTTATGGTTAAAACAAGTGCTTTCACTCACTCAATAACATTTTATGAACTAAATATCAATCTTCCCATACAACCCCGAACCTATATTCTTATCGGGATTAGGCTTCTTATAGTCCTTTTCAAAACTTGTTTTCAAGTCAAGGGAACGAGGCCCTTCAACATTTTTAGGAGTAACATTCCTTTTTTCATTGCGAGGTTTATCGTGCCTTTTATTAACAGGGTAAATTATTACTTTTCTAAACGGCTCTTCACCGACAGACCTTGAATAAACGCCCTCAATTTCGGAAACAGTTGAATGAATAATTCTTCTCTCATAAGGATTCATTGGCTCTAAAGCGGATGAATAACCCTTTTTTAGAACAGATTTAGAAATTTTTGTAGCAAGATCTATAAGCGTATTCTCACGCTTTTCCCTATATCCGCCACTATCAAGCACAATTCTATGATAGTCATGAGTGCCCTTATTAGCAACCATAGCAACTAAATACTGAATCGCATCAAGCGTTTCGCCCCTTCTGCCAATAATTGCTCCAACGTCATCGCCCTCAATATTAATTTCAGTACATTCATCCTTTTCGACAACATTAATATCACAAACCAATTTCATATTATCCAATATTTTCTTTACATACTCAACAGAAATTTCAGTTCTAGTCGGATTATAAACAGCATTAATCTTAGCCTCACCCTTAATTCTGCCGAAAATACCTTTTTTAGGTTCTTCAATAACCTCAAACAAAATCTTACTTTCCTCTACCCCAAAACTTTGAGCAGCTGCCTGTTTAGCTTCATCAATAGTTTTTCCTGTAAAAATCCCTTCCATAAGGCTCTCCTCCAATCTGTTAATCCTTATCGTCGCTTAGCTCATCACCATATTTTTCAGCCATTTTTCTACGAGCATCTTTTAATAATTCACGATTATACGCATTAAGCTCTGAACGTGATAACCCCTCTGTTTCATCAGAATAATTTGCCCTATTTGAAGCCTTACTCTGACCCCCACGATTTTGTTGATTCTGTGCTTCCTGCTGTTCTAACATCCTTTGCATAAATCCACTTGGCTTCTTCTTAGCTTTTTCTTTTTCCTTAGCAGCAACAATCTCTATTCGCTCAGGCGTAAAATACGCATCCAACGCAATTGTCTGTACAATCCCAACTAATGTAGATATTATCCAATAGAATCCAACGCCCGACGGAACCTTAAATGCAAACCAAATTGAGAAAATAGGCATTACATACAATAAAATATTCATCGCACCCATTGAAGGCATATCAGGAGTGTTCTTTTTCTGAATTCTTTGTGAAATCACTGTCATAACAAGCTGGCTTACACCTGCAATAATTGGTATCAAAAATAATAAAACTGCTGTTTTGTTCCAAACATCTGGCTTAAACTGAGGCGTTGCACCCAAATCTATTCCCAAAAAGCTACTATTGAAATCAGAAATCTTATCTACCAATCCTTGAAGACCACTAAATTCACCCGTATTTTCTTTTAAATAAGATATAATTTTCAGTTCTTCACGCAAATCATTTTTAGTAAACATATCTGGAGATGCTTTTGTAATAATTCCCTTTGCCTTATCAATTGTGTCACTACCTATTCTCAAAATATGAGAAAGTGGTTTATAAACAACATCAAGCACACCAAACAGGAACAAAAACTGTATAAGCATCGGCAAACAGCTTGCCATTGGATTTATTCCCTCTTGCTGTTGAAGCTTCATCTGCTCCTCTTGAATTCGCTGTGGATTATTTGCATATGCTTTCTTTATCGCGGCCATTTTTGGTGCTAAGGACCTACTTCTGACAACATTTTTTTGCTGCTTAAAGTTCATCGGGAACATAATAATTCTCGTTAAAATTGTGAAAAGTATGATTGAAACTCCATAATTTTTAACAATTGTATAAATCCCCCACATCAAATAACCAAACGGCTTGCCCAGTAAATTATATAATATATTCATCAATTCCTCCAAAGGTTACAGATTCCATAATTGTTTTTTTATTGTTTATTCTTGCACCTGAAAAAATGGAAATTATCAGGTACATAATCAATGCCACCTATGTTCCAAGGGTTGCACCTTAAAAGCCTGTTTGTCGCAAGCCATAAGCCCCTAAATACACCAAATTTTTGAATAGCTTGAACAGCATAAGCTGAACAGGTCGGATAAAACCGACAGCAAGGTGGTTTCAGTGGTGATATTAATTTCTGGTAACCCTTTATAAACAAAACAAATATTTTTTTCATAATTAATTTTTCTAACTTTAAACAGCTCTATTTATCTCTTTCAACGCCTTACTTGACAAATAATTACTAATTACATTCGATTTTACATCAGGTAACCCAACCCTAGCCACAATAACTATATCAATCCCGAGTGGCATCTTCATCTCATTTTCCCTGTAAACTTGTCTAATAATACGTTTCGCACGATTTCTTCTAACAGCATTACCTACCTTTTTTCCAGCAGTTATACCAAGCCGATTATAAGGTAAATTATTTTTCCTAATATAGATAACAAGCCATTTAGAAATTATAGGTTTTCCTTTTTTATATAATAAAAGGAAGATTTTATTATTATTTAACATCTCTGTATATAACATATTCACTATTTTTCCGATATATTTTTGTAGGCGTGTGCAAAGACACGCCTGTTTTGAACATAAATTTTAATCCTTATAAGTAAAAATTACAGGATTTACTAATCACATTAAAGTACAAAAAGACCACAAAAAGTGGTCATACTTGTTTAGTGTGTCAATCTTGCTCTGCCTCTAGCTCTTCTGCGAGCCAAAACCTTACGTCCACTTCTGGTTGACATTCTCTTCATAAAGCCATGCTCTTTTTTTCTATGCAGTTTTTTTGGCTGATAAGTTCTTTTCATGCCTTAAAGCCCCCTTTCATAAATCAAAACTGGCAATTTAATTTTAATTTTGGGTATATTATACATCATTATTCCTTTATTATTACACAACTACTAAAATTACATTATAATCAATCATTTTAATATTTATAATAACTGCAGTAAATACAATGTTGTATGCGTACAACCCTACAAAGTAGATTATATACTAATAAATCCGCCATGTCAAGCAATTTATAAAAAATTTTATTCTCATCTACTATAATTATACTAATTCACAAAAAGCTGAACATTTCATAACTCTCCGATAAGGTTTTCAACAATTATTATTTTACTGTTGAAAAAACTCTTGCAAACTTGTACTTTATATGATATAATAAAAATACTTTTATAATAAGTAAGAAATGTGTTTTAATAATCTTTTTTAAAGCTATTTTGAATTTATTATCGACTTTTTTCATGTTTTCTTATTTTATTTTTATAAACTTTTTATAAATTTATTATTTATTATTAGGATTTTCGGTTTTAAGGAGGCAAAGGTATGAATTCCTTTGAAGAGGTATTTGAACTTGTAAAAAAATATTGCATAGACGTTGGGGATATAGGCGAAGTCGCTTTAAAGCTGTGGATTAACGCTTTAGAGCCACAAAAGCTTGATGGAACTAATGCTATTTTCCATGTCCAGTCGGACTTTCAAAAGGGTGTCATTATAAATAATTATGAAAAGCTTCTTAGGGAGGCTTTTAAAAACGTTCTTGGTTTTGAGGCTAATGTAATTATTAACACAAAAACGGAAGAACCTGTTAACCATCAGGTTGATTTTGAGGAAATTGAACAGAAGCATCTTCAGCTTGAGAAAAGTTTTGAAACTGCTGAATATGACTATACTTTTGACACTTATATTGTCGGTCGTTCAAATGAATTTGCATATGCTGCTTGTACAGCTGTGGCAAAGGACGCATCTAAGGGAAGTACATATAATCCTCTTTTTATTCATGGTCCATCGGGGCTTGGTAAAACTCATCTTATAACTGCGATTGCAAATGAAATGAAGAAAAACAATTCTTCACTTAATATTATTTATGTAAGTGGTGAGGCGTTTGCAAATGAACTTATTGACGCAATTAAAATGAGAAAAGACACTACACAATTCCATGATAAATATCGTAATGCCGATGTTCTTCTTGTTGATGACGTTCAGTTTATTGCTGGAAAGGAAAGTACTCAGGAGGAATTTTTCCATACATTTAATAAATTACACCAACAGGGCAGACAAATTGTTTTGACTTCGGACAAGCCACCAAAGGATATAAAAACTCTTGCTGAACGTATTCGTTCTCGATTTGAAGGAGGGCTTATTGCTGACGTTTCTACGCCAGATTTTGAAACAAGGATTGCAATAATAAAGAGAAAAGCTGAACTTCTTGAGTTAAATATTCCTGATGAGGTTGCTGAATTTATTGCAAATAGATTAAAGACCAATATTAGACAGCTTGAGGGAGCGGTTAAAAAGCTGAAGGCACTTAAGCATCTTGCGGGAAGTCAGCCATCAATTTCAATGGCTCAAAGTGTTATTCGTGATATTTTGAATGATGACCAGCCGATTCCGATTACTGTTGAGAAAATTATTGGTGAGGTTTCTAATGTTTACGGAGTTTCACCTGATGATATTCGCTCAAGTAAGCGTTCATCACAGATTTCCAATGCAAGAAAAGTCGCTATTTATGTTGTTCGTGAGATTACACAGATGCCACTTCAGTCAATTGGGCTTGAGTTTGGTGGGCGTGACCACTCTACAATAGTATATGCTATTAATAATATATCAGCAGGGAAAAAGAAGGACCCTAATTTGAATGAACTTGTTGAAGATATTATTAAAAATATAAGAGATAAAGGAAAATAAATTATAAAAGGATATTAAATGAACGAATTTCTTAATAATTTAGAAGATAAATTACTACCTATTTTGTTTATTTTTATTATTTGTTTTGTTGTTTATAAAATTTACAAATGGCTTAAACCTGTACCATTACCATATGTAAGAAAGCCACTTCTAAGTAAAAATGAGTTAAGCTTTTATAAAAAGCTTGTACCGATTGCGAAAAGATATGATGTACATATTTTAAGTAAGATTAGAATGGCTGATATAATTGAGGTAAAAAAAGGGTTAAGGCGTGAGGAATGGAGTAAATATTTTAATAAAATCAAGTCAAAGCACGTTGATTTTGCATTTGCTGAACCAGAAACTTTAGAAATTCTGGTATTGATTGAACTTGATGATAAATCCCATGCCCAAAAGGACAGGATTGAGAGGGATATTTTTGTTGATGAGGCTTACACAGTTGCAAATATTCCGATAATTCACACTTATGGGAACGACATAGAAACGTTAGAACAGTTGATTGATAAGTTTTTAGAAACGGTTTGATTTTTATTATAATAGTATAATAATGGTATATAATACTTATATATATACATTATAAAGATAGTAATTATAGATATTTTTAGGAATTTTGAGGGAATTATTACTTTTGTTTAAGATTGAAAATAACCACTTTTAAAATCCATCGGGGTACGTTTTTTTAAACATCTTACAACATTTAATTTCAACAGCATTGTTGAAAACTTACTCTTTTAACACCTCTTTCAACAGTTGTTGAAAGATAAAAATAATCTTATATTATGTAATTTAGATGTTTTATTATGTTTTACTTTTAATTTTAAACAGTTTTTAATATTAATGTTTTCACAGCCTGTTAAATGTTGAAAGGTAAAACTACAACTTTCCACAAAGTTTTCAAGAATCTTTTCTTTTCAACAGCATTTTTTTCAACAATTCTAACACAATTTTTATTCTTTAACATTTCCACATTTTATACAGTTTTTTCTGTTGATGGATTAAAGACGGTGTAGTCAAGGGTTTTGCCTTGTTTCAAGTTTTCAACAGCCCCTACTACTACTACTATTTAATAACTATATATATTATATTATATATACAATAAAACCTTTTAAGCTTTTTTCTTTTTGTTTAAAGACCTTGCCAATAAGAAAATGTTAAATACAATTAGTATAATATCAATTTTTACTGATTGTATAATTGAATAGATTATTTTAAAAATAGAAAGGATTTACTAAAATGAAGTTCAGTTGCGATAAATCTACAATTTGTGAAGCTATTAATAATGTTTCAAAAGCAGTTGCTGTTAAATCAACTATGCCTGCGTTGGAAGGAATCAAAATTAAATTATCATATAATATATTAGAACTTACTGGATATGATTTGGAAATGGGTATGCGAACTCAAATAGAGGTTAAATCTGATGAGTCGGGTGAATATGTAATAAATTCAAGACTTTTCAGCGAAATTACAAAACGTATGCCAGATGGAGAGCTTCTGTTTTTTATAGATGAAAATCTTAATGTGAGAATTTCATGTGGGCTTACTGAATATGATATATCTGCTTATTCAGCTGATGAATATCCAGATTTACCGACTATGGAGGATGAAAAACATTTCGATATTCCTCAGGGAATTATGAAAAGTATGATAAATCAATCTGTTTTCGCTGTTTCAACAAGTGATAATAAGCCAGTTTTAACGGGTGAGTTGTTTGATATTGAAAATTCGGTGTTTAATCTTGTCGCTATTGATGGGTACAGGCTTGCTATTAGAACTGAAAAAATCAATTGTGATGAAAAGTTTCATTTTGTTGTTCCATCGAAGGCGTTGAATGAGGTTGCAAGGCTTCTTAAAGATGATGAGGCTGTATGCAATGTTTTTGTTAGCGATAAACATATTATGTTTGATATAAATGGTTATAATTTCTTTTCTAGATTACTTGAGGGAGAGTACCATAATTATAAAATAAGTCTTTTCAGTGATTTTAAATCTGAAGTTATTGTTAAAACAAGGGAGTTACTTGACTGTCTTGAAAGGTGTTCACTGCTAATAAGTGAAAAATATAAGTCTGCTATTAAATGTAAATTTGATATAAGTGAACTGTTTATTGACTGTAAAACAGCTATTGGTAAGGTTAGTGATGAGATTTCAATTGAATTAAATGGAGATCCTGTTTTTATTGCTTTTAATAATAAATATTTAATGGATGCACTAAAAGCGTCTGAAAGTGATAAGGTAAGAATTCATATGAATGGTGCAAATAGACCCATCAAAATATTACCATTACAGGGAGATAGCTATACATTTTTGCTGATGCCTGTTGCAATAAAAGCGTAGTTTTATGGATTAAATATTATCAGAAAAGTTATCGGGAGGTTTTTTATGAGTGAAAAAGAAGTTATGAATATTAAAATTAAAACTGAGTATATAAAGCTTGATTCATTGCTAAAGTTTGCTGGGATTGCTGAAACAGGTGGGTTTGCTAAGGATTTTATTCTTAATGAAGAGGTTACAGTAAACGGAGAAATTTGTACGATGAGGGGCAAAAAAATCAGGGCTGGAGATATTGTATGCTTTGAAAATTATGAATTGCATGTGAGTTAATATGGTTATAAAAGAGCTAAAGATTAATGGATATAGAAATCTTGAGGATATTTATATACAGCCTGATGAAAAGTATAATCTTATTATTGGTGATAATGCACAGGGTAAGACGAATATTCTTGAGGCGATTTGGGCTTTAACGGGATGTAAAAGCTTTAGAGGTTCAAAGGAAAAGGATTATATTTGCTTTGATAAGCAGGTTATGAATATTGAAATGAAATTTGTTAACAGTAGGCGTGAACAAGAAATAACTTATGCTATGAGTAAAAGTAATATTAAGGAAAAGAAAATTACACTTAATGGTGTTCCACTAAAGCACAGTCAAGGGCTTTTTGAAAGCTTTAAATGCGTTGTTTTTACTCCTAATGATACTGAACTTGTGAAGGGTTCGCCCGACAAAAGACGCTCATTTATTGACCTTTGTCATTCGCAGATTTCACATGGCTCGCTTAAATATATAAGACAGTATGATACCATTATTAGCCAAAGGAATGCAACGTTGAAGGATATTTTCTTTGGTAAATATTCTGACGATGTGCTATATATTTGGGATGAACAACTTGCAAATATTTGTGCGTATATTTCAATTATGCGTAATGATTATATTGATAAATTGAACATATATTGTAAAAAATTATATTCAAAAATTACAGATGGCAAGGAGGAATTATCCGTTTCATACTCCTCAAATGCCTTTGAAAAAACTGATTTTAGTGATAAAAATGCGAAAAAGATGGCTAATGAATTTTTTATAAAACTTCGTAATAATTCAAGTGAAGATGTAAGGCTTGGATATACGCAAACTGGGATACACAGGGATGATATAAATTTGAAAATAAATGGATTAAGCGTTAAGGATTTTGGCTCACAAGGACAACAAAAAAGCACTGCACTTGTGTTAAAACTTGCACAAGCTGGAATATATTATGAAAACAAAAAGGATTCACCTGTTATTTTACTTGATGATGTTATGGGTGAACTTGATATAAATAGGCAAAATTTAGTATATGAAATTGTAAAGGATATGCAGGTATTTATTACCTCTTGCAATAAAAATGCTGTTGAGGCACATAATTTAGCTCATGTTTTTAAGGTTGAGAATGGGGGTTTAGTTTAGATTGTATCTACATTTAGGACAGGATACCGTAGTTAATGTTAAAAATATTGTCGGTTTTTTTGATATTGAAAACACAACGGTAACCAAAAATACTAAGGAGTTTCTAAACAAATCCACAAAAGATGGAAAGGTGATAAATGTTTCTCAAGAGATGCCGAGAAGCTTTATTGTTTTCCTTGAAAATAATAGGGAGATTGTATATATTTCACAAATATCAGTTGCAACGTTAAGAAAAAGGTTGTTTAATATGTTTTAGATGATTAAGAAAAATAAGTTTAGTATCTGAAAATAAGTCCAGTATTTGCTGGAATTGCGTACTTATAGGAGGATTTTTATTAATATGAATAATAACCAAAATTATGATGAAAACCAAATTCAAGTCCTTGAGGGGCTTGAGGCAGTCCGAAAACGTCCAGGAATGTATATTGGTTCAACGGGTGCAAGAGGTCTGCATCACCTTGTTTATGAAGTTGTTGATAATGCAATAGATGAGGCACTTGCTGGATTTTGTACAGAAATTAAGATTGATTTATTACCAGATAATGTTATTAGGGTTAACGATAATGGTCGTGGTATACCCACTGGTATACATCCTACCGAAAAGGTTTCTGCTGCAACGGTTGTTTTTACTGTACTTCATGCGGGTGGAAAATTTGGTGGTGGTGGTTATAAGGTTTCAGGGGGACTACATGGCGTTGGTGCGTCTGTTGTTAATGCACTTTCTGAATGGATGGAAGTAACTATATATGATGGAAAGAATATTCATTTTCAGCGTTTTGAACGTGGTGATTACAAAGAGGAAATGAAAGTTATTGGTGAAACAACTGAAACGGGTACTACAATAGCTTTTAAAGCTGATTCACAAATTTTTGAAGAAGTTGTATATGATTATGAGGTTTTGTTAAAGAGGTTAAGGGAACAAGCGTTTCTAAATGCTGGAATAAATATTGTTTTTGAGGACTCTCGTGATGAGGAAAATATACAAAAAGAAAAGCTTTTTTATGAGGGTGGTATAAGGCAGTTTGTTGAGCATATCCACAAAACAAAGGGATTGGACAGCCTTACTGATGAGGTTATTTATATTTCTGGTGAGAAACAACATGGAACTGCTGAAATTGCTATGCAGTATAATGACAGCTATAATGAGCTGATTCTTTCGTTTGCTAATAATATCCATACAGTTGATGGTGGAACTCATGAAACAGCATTCAAAAATGCGTTGACTAAAACTATAAATGAATATGGAAAGAAATTCAATCTATTAAAAGATGGAGATAAGCTTGTAGGAGAGGACGTTCGTGAGGGGCTTACTGCAATTATTTCAGTAAAGCTTGAGGAATGTGAATTTGAGGGGCAGACAAAGGGTAGGCTTGGGAATCCAGAAGTTAAGCCTTTTATTGAAAATATGGTAGCTGAAAAGCTGATGAATTTCCTTGACGAAAATCCAGCAGTGGCAAAGTCAATATTTGAGAAGAATATTGCTGCACTAAATGCAAGAGAGGCTGCAAAAAAGGCGAGGGAGCTTACAAGACGTAAATCTGCGATGGAGAATGCGTCACTTCCTGGAAAGCTTGCGGATTGCTCAGAGAGTGATAAGGAATTAACTGAAATTTATATCGTTGAGGGAGATTCAGCGGGAGGTTCTGCTAAAGAGGGGAGAAATAGACGTTATCAGGCTATTCTATCTCTTTGGGGGAAGATGTTGAACGTTGAAAAGGCTCGCTTGGATAGGGTTTATGGGAATGAAAAGCTTATGCCTGTTGTTACTGCTTTGGGAACAGGTCTTGGTGATGATTTTAATATAGAAAAGTTAAGATATGGTAAGGTTATTATAATGGCGGATGCTGACGTTGACGGTTCGCATATCAGAACGTTGTTGCTTACTTTCTTTTTCAGGTTTATGCGTCCACTTATTTCAAATGGAAATATTTATATAGCACAGCCACCTTTGTTTAAGGTTTATAGGGGTAAACAATTTAAGTACGCTTTCTCTGATGCTGAGAGGGATGAATACCTTACTGAATTATCAGAAAATGGAAGATATAAAGCTGATGTTCAGCGATACAAAGGTCTTGGTGAGATGGACCCTGAACAGCTTTGGCAAACAACGATGAACCCAGAAACTCGTACTATGGTAAAAATTGAAATGGACGATGCAGTTAAGGCTGATGAAACATTTACTATTCTTATGGGTGATAAAGTTGCACCACGACGTGAATTTATTGAAAGAAATGCTAGATATGTTAAAAATTTAGATATATAAATATGTTTACAGAGTTGAATATAAAAGACAGGAGAAAGACGTTTGGAAAATTTTGATAACCCGATAATCGAAAAGGAATATAATATTCCTCTTGATATTTTTAACAAGGCTTTTACGAGCTTTCAAAAGAAGTTTACTTATCCTAGAACATATATCATGATGGCGTGTTATTTTGCAATTATGGTGTGGCAGCTGGTTTCGATAGCTAGGGGACAGGGGCGTGCTGTTACTGCAATTATAATTGCAACTTGTGCTGTGGCTATTTTTATTTCATGGTTCAATCCAAAGAAAATTAAGAGAAATCTGTTGGATTCGATAAAGGAAATTGAAACTGATTTGTATAAATTCAAGCTTTATGATGATTGCATTTCTCTCCTTGCATTGTCAAAGGAGGAGATATATTCCTTTGATAACCCTCAAGAAAATGATGAATTAGAAACTGTGGAAGATTTAGATAATGATGAAAAAACAGATAATGAGGGTAACTATGACGTTTTTGAGGGAGAATCACAAAATAAAACGAATGAAAAGGCTACATTTTTGATGTTGGATAATATTTATTTTTCAATTCTTGAAAATGATGACCATTATATGCTTTATCAGTCTAAGGTTATGTTCTATGTTGTTCCTAAAAAAGATTTTTCAGATGCTGAAATATTGCAGATGAATGAGATTTTTAGAGAGAAATTAGGCAAGAGATTTTCGTAAAATTCATCAATGATTAGACAGGAGAGATAAATTTGGAGGACTTTGAAGAATCAATGGTTGAGGGAGAAGAAAATAGTTCGCTTGAAAACCCAATAATTGAAAAGGAATATAATATTCCCCTTGATATTTCTAATAAGGCTCTTAAAAAAGCTATAAAAATTATACGCAAAGCAATTGTGATATTTTCGTTATTTGCTATGTTAATTGCAATTATAATAATGATAGTTCAGAGGAGTTATGGATTTGGAATTTTTATAATTATAATTTGTATTTTTGCATTTCCTAGTTTATTGATTGTTCCAAAGAAAATTAAGAAAATGCAAATGGATTCGATAAAGGGAATTGATTTGTACAAATTCAAGCTTTATGACGATTGCATTTCCCTCCTTGCATTGTCAAAAGAAGATTTATATTTCATTGATAATTCTCAAGAAAATGAAGAATCAGAAATTGCAAGAAAGACTAAATTTTTGATGTTTGATGATAATCAATTATCAATTATTGAAAATGATGATTTTTATTTGCTTTATCAGTCTAAAGTTATGTTCTATGCTGTGCCAAAAAAAGACTTTTCAGATGCTGAAATATTGCAGATGAATGAGATTTTTAAAGAGAAATTGGGTAAGAGGTTTTCGTAGAGTTCACAAGTATTGGGGTTTTATGTTATAATATAGATAAAATACTGGTAGCATTATAAAAGAGATGTAAAACAGAAAATGCACAACAATGTACTTACTAGCGAAAGGATGATTTAATTGAACACCGATAATTCAAAGGTTATCAATGTGGATATTGAAAAGGAAATGAAAAAATCGTTTCTGGAATATTCCATGTCGGTTATTGTTTCAAGAGCCTTGCCAGACGTGCGAGATGGGCTAAAGCCAGTTCACAGAAGAATTTTATATACCATGTTCGAGGCAGGTCTTACTCCAGATAAAAAACATTTGAAATGTGCTGCTACTGTCGGTGACGTTTTGGGTAAGTATCACCCTCATGGTGACGCTTCTGTTTATGATGCCCTAGTTAGAATGGCACAAAAGTTCTCATTGAGGTATCCTCTTGTAGATGGGCATGGAAACTTTGGTAGTATTGATGGCGATCCTCCTGCTGCTTATCGTTATACTGAGGCAAAGATGGCGAAGATTTCTGCGGAGATGCTTACTGATATAAATAAGGAAACTATTCCATATACAACCAACTATGATGATAGATTGAAAGAACCAGTTGTTCTTCCATCAAGGTTTCCAAACCTGCTTGTTAACGGTTCTACTGGTATTGCTGTTGGTATGGCTACAAATATCCCTCCACATAATCTTGGGGAGGTTATAGATTGCTTGAATATGCTTATTGAAAACCCTGATTGCACACTTGATGATATGATGGAGCATATTAAAGGCCCTGATTTCCCTACTGGTGGTATTATTATGGGTAGGGCTGGTATTCGTTCTGCTTATGCTACGGGTAGAGGTAAGATTACGCTTAGGGCTAATACCACTATCGAGGAAATAAAGGGTAGAAATTGTATCATAATTAATGAAATTCCATATATGGTTAATAAAGCGAGGGTTATTCAAAATATCGCTAATCTTGTTAAAGAAAAAAGAATTGATGGAATACATTTCATTCGTGATGAGTCTGATAGAGATGGTATGCGTGTTGTTATAGAGCTGAAAAAGGATGCTATACCACAAATTGTCCTTAATAAGCTGTTCACATACACTCAGTTACAGGATACTGTTGGTGTTATTATGCTTGCACTTGTAAATGGAGAGCCTAAGGTTCTTACTCTAAAACAGGTGCTTGAGGAGTATTTGAAGTTTCAGGTTGAGGTTATCACTAACCGTACAAAGTTTGAACTAAGAAAACTTCGTGAAAGAGAACATATTTTACAAGGTCTTGCGATTGCAGTTGATAATCTTGATGAGGTTATAAAAATTTGTCGCTCATCAAAAAATTTACAGGATGTTAAAGACGTATTAAGTGAGAGATTTAGCTTATCACAGATACAGGCTGAGGCGATTGCTAGAATGCAGTTGTATCAGCTATCTAATATGGAACGTCAGAAAATTATTGATGAATTAGCAGATATTGAAGCGAAAATAGCAGAACTTGAGGCTATTCTTGCTGATGAAAACAAGGTTTATCAGATTATTATAGACGAACTTGCTGAAATAAGACGTAAATTCAGTGATGATAGACGCACACAGATTGAAACTATAAGTGGCGAGGTTGATATTGAAGATTTAATTCCTGTTGAGGATTGCGTTGTTACTTATACAGATATTGGATATATTAAGCGTATGCCTGTTGATGAATATAAAACGCAAAAGAGGGGTGGACGTGGCGTTTCTGGAATGAAACAGCGTGAAGAGGATTTTGTTAATGAGATGTTTATTTCCTCAACCCACGATAATGTGTTGTTTATAACTAATAAGGGTGTTATGTTCAAGAAGAAATGTTACGAGCTACCTGAAGGCTCAAAGGCATCTAGGGGTGTAAATATTATAAATTTACTACCACTTGGTGAAGATGAAAAGATTGCAGCTATGATTAAGACCACAGATTTTGATGAAGATAAGTATTTAATTATGGTTACAAAAAACGGTAAAATTAAGAGAACTAATTTATCTAAATACAAGAATGTTAGAAAGAATGGTCTTATTGCAATTGGTCTTGATGAGGGCGATGAAATTGCTGGTGTAAGGCTCACTAAGGGTGATGCAGAGCTAATTGTTGCAACTTATAAAGGTAGAGCTATACGCATTAAGGAGAACGTTATAAGGGCGTTGTCACGTTCAGCACATGGTGTTCGTGCAATTAAGTTGCGTGAGGGCGATTATGTTGTATCAATGGCTAGGGTGCGTGAGGGAGCAACTGTGCTTACGGTAACGGATAAAGGACAGGGCAGACGTTCCGAACTTGATTCATATAGGGTTCAAGGGCGTGGTGGTTATGGAATGCTTAACTACAAGACATCTGATGAAAAGGGTTATGTATGTGGAATTAAGGTTATTGATGAAACAGATGATATAATTCTTATTTCAAATGATGGAGTAGTTATAAGGATAAGGGCTTGTGATATTAGAGTTATGAGCAGATATGCGACGGGTGTTAAGGTTATGCGAATTAATGGTGAGGATAATAGGGTAGTTACCTTTACCAGAGCTGAACATGATGATGATGAGGAAATAGCAACTATTGAAGAGCCGACTGAGGAAGAATTAAAGGCTGAAGCTGATAGTGCATTGCTTGAGGAACAGGGTGAAAAAGAAGAAGAGGTTGTTGAATTAGACGACGAGGTTGAAGAAGTCGAAGAATAATAAATTAAAACGCTGTGTGGATTATCCATACAGCGTTTTTTACTTTACTTTAGTTTTTGTTTTGATTTGCTTTATTGTCATTGAATATACTTTTGCTAGTTGGGTTTAGTGTAGTATGGTTCTGATGTAACTTTTACCACAAAAGTTCAGCTTAATTATTAAATTTAGTAAAACTTGATTATTATTCACCTTGACTACTCTCAATATACTTTCCGTATGGTTAAATAACAACAAAGAAAACAAGAACAATACTTCGCTAAATCTAACAATACAAAGCCACATTAATCATAGCGAAAGCAAAAAGCCTTACGGCAAACGAGCAACTCCTTACCCATTAATTGCTAAAGATGTGATTACTGCATCAATAGTTTCTTGGCTCTCCCCCTCAACATCGGTGAACGTAAATATGTAAATCTCCTCACCTACACTAATCAACAACTGCGTTAAATATGTTACTACGCCATCACTCTTGCTTGTGAAAACCACCTTATGCCCCTTATTACCATTAAGTTCTATCTCATCGTAGCTAACAAATTCAACCGAATCGCCCATTCGAGCAAAATAATCTTTCTTGAAATATTCCTCATCAGCAGCCTTGAAAAGGTCATCAGTAGGTCCTGAATGAAAGCTCAAACTACTGTTTCCTAACTTATCTGTAAAAGCCTCCTTCGCACTCGCTGTCGTAACCTTACTCCACCCAACAGGAAGCTTTACTGTGTAGCCAAATTCAGATGTGTATGTGCCATCGCTTAAAAGCCCCTCCACCTGTGCTAAACTGCTATCTGTGTTTGCTTTACTACTATTTTTAGAATCTTCGCTCTTATCGCAAGCAACTAGCGAAAATGCCAAAATAACAGCCATCATTCCACCTATAATTCTTTTCATAAAAATCCTCCTTTTTTTATTTTAATAAGCTAAAAAGTACAATAACGGTAGCATTTCTAAAAACGCTACCGTTAGAAAATCATCTAATTATCTATTAGTCAATTATAGTCAAGGAATCCATAGCATTGTCGAAAACTTCTGGCTTGCTACCATCAATATCTGTGTAAAAAAACATATAAACTTCATCATTTACTGCAATAAAGGCTTGCATTATAATTGGAGTGGTTTCTCCAGATTCCACGCTTAGCTCCAATATATGTGCCTTATTTCCATCAATCTTAACCTCTTCATAGCTAACCATTTTAATAGAATCGCCAGCACCCATAGCTTGTAGATAATTATTCCTGAAGTAAGCCTCATCAGCGGTTTCAAAGTCTTCATCACTAGGAGAAGAAATAAATGAGAATTGATTTCCAGAAGAATCTGATAAAACGTCAGAATTTGTTGAAGTTCTAGCTTCAGTCCACCCAGCAGGAAGCTTCATTGAATAGCCATTTGCTGATGTATATGTACCGTCTGCTGAAAATTTAGCATTGGTATCCGACTTAGAATCTTTTTCAGTTTCTTTTTCTTTTTCGGTTTCCTCTTCTTTTTCTTCCTTAGTTTCCTTTGTTGTTTCTACTTCTGAAGAACTACTGTCTGCCTTAGATTTTTCACTCTTTTTTGAATCTTCATCCTTATCGCAAGCAACTAGAGAAAAAGCCAATATAAGAGCCATCATACCACTAATAATTTTTTTTGACATTAGGTTAAAACCCCTTTCAATTTATACAGCACTGCTTATTGTATCACCAATTTTATGAAATGTCAAAGATTTCAACCCATAACCTTTATTTCTTTTCTATATTGCATAAAATACAGTTCATATTCTTTCAAAAATCAAGCTATTTTTTCTTCTTTCTGTTTTTACCATTCACCATCATAATCTTCATCATCGTCATCATCACCGAGTATTGAGTCTTTATTTGTATCCCCTAAAAGCTCCCTCTCCGACTTCTTCTTAAAATATACAATAACTGCAATTATTGCTATAATCGCTAAAACTACTAATATAGCTATAATCAGCACCAATTTATTGCTTTCTACATCTCTTGCAAGCTTCAAATTATTGCTTACAGCATAGGTATTTCCAGTAGAGCCAACTGGGGCATTTATAACCACCTCTGGAAGAATTTCTTCTAGCTCTGCACCCACATTATATGTATATCCAAATGCATAATCGCCAATTTCAGTTACACTGCTTGGAATTTTTATTTTGGTTAGATTTCCACAGCTATAGAATGCATATGCATCAACTTTAGTAACTGAATCAGGAATTTCAACAGAGGTAAGACCTGTACAGTCACTGAATGCACCCTCACCTATTGTATTCAATGAATTAGGCAACTCAAGTTTTTTAAGTCCTGTGCAACCAATAAACGCACCATTACTAATTTCAACTAATGAATTAGACATCTTAATACTTGTTAGGTTTTTGCAATTAAAAAACGAATAGTCACCGACTTTTGTAACAGTGTTCGGCATTGTATATTCAGTGCTTACTTTTCCACTTGCATATGCAACAATCTCTGTTCCGTCCTTGCTAAAAAGATTTCCCTCAACGCTTGAATATGTTTCATTCTGTTCATCAACCAAAATTTTCTCAAGCTTTTCACATTGTGCAAATACTAATGGAGCAACAACGCTAACGTTTTTTGTGATTTTAATTTCTTTTAAGCTATTACACAAAGTAAATGCACTTTGCCCAATATAAACAAGTGATTCTGGCAGAATCATCTCCTCAAGAGCGTAACACTCCCCAAATGTTTTATCAAGCAAATTCTCAATACCCTCTGGAATACTAACCGTTTTTAGCGATCTACAGCCATAAAATGCACCTGCACCTAGAATTGTAACGCTATCAGGAAACTTTATTTCTTTTAATTCAACACAGCCAACAAAAGCCTCTTGTCCTATTTCCACAATTGTATTTGGCAACTCAACCGATGTCAGCACAGAGCATTGATAAAACGCACTAGCTCCAATTTTTGTAACAGGTTTTCCATCAATTTCACTTGGAACAACAACCTCAACGCTTTCGGGATTGCATAAAGTTATTGTAATCTGTCCATCTGTTATTGAATACATGAACTCTTTATACGAATACTGTTCTTCTTCAACCCCTGTTGTTTCCGCCGTTGAACCATCTTCTGTTGAGCCATCTATTACATTCTCACCAAAAACTGTAAAGCTGGTTATTGCCAAAGATGATAAAACAATCATAGCCATTGCTAGCGATAGAATACTTCTCATTATGTTTTTTTTCATCAGAATATTCCCCTACGCTTTCTTTTTTCTCTTTGTTATAACCACAGTAACACCTGCTATAACAACAAATCCAACAACCGACAGCACTATAATTAACGCTTTAGACCCACCCTCATTATCTTCAGAATTAAGGTTAGGTACTGTGCTTTTAGCTTCTTCCGTTACTATTGGCTGTGTTTCAACAGCACCAGTTGAAACAAATGTAAAAAGATTTTCGTTTGCATATGTTTGTGCAGTACTTCCCGTTTTGCCATGAATTTTAAAATTAGCATTCTTAACCAATTCTTTTGAAATATTATAATTATATCCAACAGCCTTTTCACCAATGGTTATAAGCTTTGACGGTAACTCAATTTCAGTTAGGCTTGTACAACCAGAAAATGCACCCTCATTTAATGTATTAAGACCTTCAGGCAAATTAACCTTTGTAAGCCCAGTACAGTCGCTGAACACACCTTGTCCAATTCCTATTATTGAGTCTGGCAAAGTGATTTCTGTAAGTGATGTACAGCCACCAAACGCACCCTTTTCCAGTGTTTCAAGTGACGTGGACCATTTTATATCCGTTAAATTTACACAGTAAGCGAATGTATATCTATTAATTTTTGTAATTTTATCAGGCAAGCTGATTCCTTTTAAATTTGTACATTTAGCAAAAGCCCATTCACCAATCGTTTCAAGCGAATCTGGTAAAACAACCTTTTCAATCGCCTTGCAATTAGAAAAAGCACCATAATCAATGAATGTAACCCCATCAGCAACTGTATATTCTGTTGCCTCTGACGCAAGAGGATAAGCCATAAGCAAAGTTTTGTTTTTATCAAACATTACTCCATCAACATCACAAAATGTAGTGCTATCTTCAGCAACCTCATACTCCTTCACATTCACACAGCCATAAAAAGCAAACGTACCTACTTCCTCAACGCTCGCAGGAATAATAATCTTTTCAGCAATAACCTTTGAAATTGTAGGATCTATATCCGTTTTTGAATAAAACAAATTATCGCCCAATCCCTTAACAGGATATCCGTCTATTTCCTGAGGAATAGTGATAATAGTTTCCGTAAAATTTGAATAACTAGCAAGCGTTGCACCACCATCATTGACCGAGTATGTGTAATCTCCCGAAGTAAAGATTTCAACTTCTTCTGTTCCATCATCAGCGAACACGCTTATTCCCGACATAAACATCAAAATTATCGTAATAACGCTGAGTAGCGTTTTTTGCTTAGGCTTCATCTGTATTCCTCCATTAATTTAGGTTAAGCTATCTAAAATATATAAGTATGAGGGTTATTAGCCCTCATACTTATGCAAGCTTTAATTTTTAGCTGTATGCACTAATTTATTCTACTGTTACTGATTTTGCAAGGTTACGAGGCTTATCTACGTCATTTCCCTTTAACACAGATGTATAATAAGCGATAAGCTGTAATGGAACAACAGCAAGCATTGGCATAAGAATATCATCTATATCAGGCACTGCTATTCTATTGTCAGCAACATCGTCGTCAGTCGAATAGCTTTCACGACACACTACCGTTACCTTTGCACCCCTTGCCTTAACCTCTTTTATATTGCTTACAGTTTTTTCAATCAGCTTTGACTGTGTTGCAACAGCAATAACAGGCGTTCCCTCTGAAATAAGGGAAATCGTGCCATGCTTTAATTCTCCAGCAGCATATGATTCCGAATGAATATAGGAAATTTCCTTCAATTTCAGCGAGCCTTCCATACTCAACGCATAGTCAAGCCCTCTACCTATATACAACAAGCTATCAGCAGTCATAAGCGATGCCGCAACATATTGCTCCTGTGTTTTATCCTCCAAAATAGTTTCAATTAAATGTGGAGTCTGCTGTAAAAGTGCAGTAAGACGCTTGCACTCCTCCTCATCAATCATGCCCTTTGCATAAGCCAATTCAAACGCAAACAGGTACATAACAGCAATCTGAACCATATATGCCTTAGTTGACGCAACAGCAATTTCAGGTCCTGCATGAGTATAAATCAGCATATCTGCCTCACGAGCAATTGAGCTACCCTTTGCATTAACAATAGCAAGCGTTTTCGCACCCAAGCTTTTAGCAAGTCGCATTGCAGCAAGGCTATCAGCAGTTTCACCCGACTGCGAGATAACAATAACAAGGTCATCTTCGCAAACTATCGGATCTCTATATCTAAACTCTGACGCAATATCAACAATCACAGGAACTTTTGCAAGCTTTTCAATTACATATTCGCCAACAATTCCAGCATGCATAGCCGTACCACAAGCCACAACGAAAATCTGACGAAAATTTCTCATCCCCTCAAGCGTAATCCCACACTCCTCAAGACAAGGCATACCATCAACAATTCTAGGAGCAATCGTTGTTTTTATCGCCGTTGGCTGTTCATGAATTTCCTTTAGCATATAATGCTCATAGCCATTCTTTTCAGCCGATTCCATATCCCAATCAGCCGTTTTCAGCTCTTTATCAAGCTTTTTGTAATGCAAATCATAAATCTTAGTGCAATATGGACTAAGCACTGCAATTTCATTTGGCTCAAGCAAGTAGTAATTCTTGGTATATCTTAATATTGCAGGCACATCTGAGGCAATAAAGCTTTCGCTCTCCCCAACGCCGACAATAAGTGGGCTTTCCTTGCGTATCGCAAAAATTGTATCAGCAAAGTCCTGAAAAACAATACCCAACGCAAAAGAGCCTTCTAATTCATGCATTGTCTTTACAATAGCCTCAACAGGGTTTCCATCATAATAATAGTCAAGCATCTGTGCTACAACTTCAGTATCAGTCGCACTTTTAAACACTCTGCCTTGACTCATCAAGAATTCCTTTAATTTCTTATAATTCTCAATAATTCCATTATGAACTATCGTAACCCTCTCACCGCCATGTGGATGAGAATTAACATCTGATGGTTCGCCATGAGTAGCCCATCTTGTATGTCCAATACCCGCATGGCCATGTGGCTTTCCTGTTTCTTTCATTTTATTTTCAAGGTCAGCAAGCCTACCCTTAGTTTTTGCAACAGTGATTTCGCCATTCTCAAAGATAGCAATACCCGCAGAGTCATATCCTCTATATTCGAGCTTTGATAAACCGCTCACAAGAACATCTGTACAGTCCCTGTGACCAACATAGCCAACTATTCCGCACATATCAATTACCCCCATTATATTATACTGTTAATTATACCACTTACGAATTCTTTTTTCAACACCTAATTTATGAAATTTAACCATATCCATGTGAAAGTTTAGTGATATATTCAAGAAAATTATCTATTTTAGCATCGCATACATACATGAATCCAAAACCTTATCATTCTTAAAAACGCTTTTTCGCATTATACCCTCAAGAATAAAGCCTGCTTTTTCCAATGCCTTTCGAGAGCCTATGTTATTTGCAAAAGGTTCAGCAAAAATACGAACAATGTCATATTCACCAAAAACTACCTCACAAACTTGTGAAATAGCACTACTCATTATCCCCTTACTCCAGAACGGTTCAGCAAGCCAATAGCCAACTTCCCCAGTTTTACAATAAACATCATCACGAAAAAACACGCCAATACTCCCAACTGCCTCACCATTCACTACAATCGCACGACAGACCTCACTTTCTCCCTCTTTCCTCATACAGTGATTGACATAGTATTTTGCGTCATCTAACGTATAAGGATGTGGAAAAGCATTCCTCAAATTATCAGCAATATTTTTGTTATTCGCATATTTTGCGACATCTTTCACATAGCCCAACTGCCATTCTTTCAATTCAAAATCCATTTTGTCAGCCTCCATACATCAACACTTTAAGGAATATTTTGTTATAGTTACAAGTTATAAATATTGCGTGCAGTTATTAACCACACGCAATATATTACATTTCACTTCTATTTTCCAACGCCCTAAACAAAGTTACCTCATCGGCATACTCAAGAATTCCACCAACAGGCAAGCCAAACGCAAGCCTTGTAACCTTAACGCCAAGTGGCTTCAACAGCCTAGCTATGTACATAGCAGTAGCCTCACCCTCAACAGTCGGATTAGTTGCCATAATAATTTCGGAAACATTTCCATTATTTATGCGACTTAAAAGCTCCTTAATTCGCAACGAATCGGGAGTAACTCCATCAATTGGGGAAATAAGACCATGCAAAACATGGTAACTACCCTTATATTCACGAGTTCTCTCAAATGCAGTAACGTCTTTAGGTGACTCCACCACACAAATTATGGACTTATCACGCCTATCGTCATCACAAATAAAACAAACATCAAGTTCAGTAAGATTCTGACATACCGAGCATGGATGTACCGTTCTTTTCGCATCAACAAGAGCGTCAGCAAAGCTTTTTACATCACTTTCCGACATCGACATAACATGATAAGCAAGCCTTTGTGCTGTTTTCATACCAATTCCAGGTAATCTTGCAAACTGCTCCGCCAAAATTATCAGCGGAAGTGCATTGTGATCTGCCATATTATTCTATCCTAGAACAAGCCTGGCAATGAAACTCCACCAGTTACCTTGCCCATTTCCTCTTCGGTAGTTTCCTCAACAATCGAAACAGCTTGATTTATCGCACTAATAATCAAATCCTGAAGCATTTCAATATCATCAGCATCAACAACCTCTGGCTTAATTGTCAGGCTATTTATAGATTTATTACCCTTCATAACCACTTCAACAGCACCGCCACCAGAAGTAGCAGTAAATTCTCTTTCCTCTATTTCACCTTGAAGTGCAGTAATTTCGTTCTGCATTTTCTGTGCCTGTTTAATCATAGAGCTCATATTTTGTGGCGAACCGCCCATTGTTCCCTTTGGTATTCTTGCTTTCATAGTTAAACTCCTCTTTTTTATTATAAGTAACTTTCA
This sequence comes from Bacillota bacterium, assembly GCA_023388515.1. GTDB lineage: Bacteria > Bacillota > Clostridia > Oscillospirales > Ruminococcaceae > JAAYPV01. The sequence continues at coordinate 58,203 of JAEWGD010000033.1, read as the reverse complement.
GTTGTATGTATTAAATATTAATCAACCGAAGTGTCAATCTTTAAATTCTCTGCTTTTTTTAGCAAGTCCGTTGCTTTATTATTCTCCACTTCCTCAGCAACACATTTTGCCCTAATAATATACTGCTTACCCAAGACTTTTTGTACACATTCACCAAGGCTAACTGCATTCTCCTTATTCTTGAACAGCGTTAAAAAAAACTTGTTTTTTGCATAAATCAGAAGTAAATTCTCATTTGTAATCGCCGTTGAATCGGAAAGACTACCCGAAACAGCAGGCGAAACCAACTGAAACTCCTTCAAAACCTCCGACCAATTTTGCACAGCCTTAAAATCCTCAGGACGCATCTTCGACATATCCACAGGTTGTTCCTGTAGCTTTTCAGTAGAGCTTTTCTGCATCTTCGGCTTTTCAGCAGAATATTGCGTAGGACTTCTTTGCGCCCCAGCAGAAATTTTTTCTTCTAACTTTTTTATTTTATCATAAATATCAGAATTGTCAAGTGATTTTTCAATATTTCTGTTGTTTTTACCTAAACAAAGTTTAATTATACCCATTTCCAGTTCAACCCTTTTGTTAACAGCACGAGCCAAACGCTCATTGCTATGTTGCAAAGTCGACAAATATCCAAGAATTGTTTGCAACTCCAGCTTTTCAGCCATCTTTGCAAGCCTCTCCACCTCATCAGGCATACAATTTATTACATCTGTCTGTTTAGGATTTACCTTTAACAGCATAATATTTCTAAACTGCAAAATCAGCTCATCACAAAGCCTCTGCATATCCTTAGACATCGCATATAGGTCATTCACAACCTCAATCGCTGATGACGGGTTTTTATCAATCACTGCATCTAAAATGTCAAATAAATGCCCACGCCCAGCAACCCCCGCCGCTGAAGAAACAGTTTCCTCAGTGATATTATCGGAAAAAGCAGCACATTGGTCCATAAGCGACAAAGCATCACGCATACCGCCATCTGCAAGAGTGGCTATCATAACCGACGCTTTTTCGTCAAGTGTCAAGCCCTCCTCTTTAGCAATATAAACCAGTCGCTTAGAGATATCATCAACAGTAATTCTTCTGAAATCAAAACGCTGACAACGTGAAGTTACCGTTGCAGGGACTTTATGCAGTTCAGTTGTCGCAAGTATAAACTTAACGAAATAAGGAGGTTCTTCCATAATTTTCAACAAGGCATTAAAAGCACTTGGCGAAAGCATATGTACCTCATCAATAATATATATCTTAAATTTACAGCGTTCAGGCGTGTAAATAGCACCATCTCTCAAGTCACGAATATCATCAACACTATTATTTGAAGCCGCATCTATCTCAATTATATCGGAAAGAGCAAACTCCTCAGCATCCCGACAAACGTCGCATTTAAGGCATGGATTTCCATTTTCCTGATGTTCACAATTGACAGCCTTTGCAAAAATTCTTGCACAGGTAGTTTTTCCCGTACCCCTTGAACCCGTAAAAAGATACGCATGAGCAGTTTTATCATTTTTAATCTGATTTTGCAATGTAGTGGTAATATGTGGCTGTGAAATTACATCATCAAAAGAAAGCGGACGCCATTTTCTGTATAACGCTTTATACAACTCAACCACCTCCTAAACCGTTTGTTCAGCCTTATTAATCTTCGCTATCGCAACCTGTTTCATCTCATCATAATAGCTTTTATAATCATCAATATCATTAATCCTGTTAGCAATTGCCATCTCATAATATTCAAAACTCTTGTCTATATCGCCCAATAAAAGATACGCAATAGCCATGCCACCCAACGCTTCAGCATAATCCATCTTCATATCAACTGATGTTTGAAATGCCTCAAGTGCTTTTTTGCCATCACCTTTTCGCACATAAGCAAGACCAATATAATTATAAATTGAATTAATTAAATGTTGTTTTCCTGTAAGCTTTTGATAAGTTTCCACAGCTCCGTCAAAATCACCGCTTGCTTCTTTAGCCTTACCAATATATATGTAAATATATTTATCTGAATAATCATATTCGACTGCTGTTTCATAGCATTTTACAGCATTCATAGGGAAACCTAACGCATCATAAGTTCTGCCTTTATAAAACTCCAACTCACTACGGTCACGAATTTTTAATTTTTCTGTATCTATCTCATGAAATATTTCAAGTGCATCCTGTAGATATCCCTCGACATAAAACACCATGCCCTTCCAAAAAAGCTTGGAGTTTTTATTATTCTTACGAAATACCCTTTCACGCATTCCTACAAGCTCAGGATATTTACCGAAACAATTGCATTTACCGTCACACATAGCAAAAACCAGTGTAGCCATTACTTGAACAGTAACTTGAACCATAAAAACACCCAATAAAGCAGAGTCCTCTGGCTCTCCATTATTGTAAAGTACAATTAATACAAAAATTGATAAAACAAAAGCTATAGCAGAAGCTCTCATAAATGCAGTTAATAAGGCTTTCGCAAACCTCTTAAAGTTTTTCATAGAGTTTTGTCTCCTATAAAAATTCCGATGTATAGGTGTACAGGCTTACTGCACACACAAAACGATCCGCTTAATGCTGCTCGGTTCCCCGCCTGACATGGTTCACGGTGTTTTGTTGCACAGGGCCTGCACACCTATACTTCGGAATAATACTCTTAACAAGTGTATAAAGAATTATATCACAAAGCAATATATTTGTCAAGTATTATGTTGTAAAAATTAGTATTTTTAAATTCGGAGTTAAGCCTAATTTTATTAATAGAGATATTGCCAAAACTGTTCTTTGCCCTTGAATTAAATTCTGTGGTAAAAGGAAACCAAGAACCAAAGTGACAACAAAAACGCTGTATGGATAACTCCATACAGCAATTTTTTATACTTGCAATTGAACCTGTGGTAAATTCAAATTCTGTAATTCAAGTTCGTTAAAAAGAGTTGCAATATTGTTCCATGTAATAAGATTAACATCGCCTGTTGGTTCAGTTTGTACGATATTCTGTATATTTTTTACCCCTGCAACAGTTAAGTCATCATAAATTCCTGTAACATTAACCATAGGACAGTTTCGATACCGTAACCCTAATGCTTGTAGCATAACTTGCAACATAGATACAAGTATATTATTATCATCTGGTCTCATAATATATTCAACTGAGGGAAAAACACTCAGTGGTTTTATTACATCAACTGAATATTCATTATATATTTCTATTATTTTATCCCATATTTCCTTGTCAACCTCACCGTTCTGTGGTAAGTCGTGTTTTTCACAAAACTTAATAACAGTCTCCTTAGTTTCAGGTCCATAAACTCCATCAACGACTAATGGAGGAATATCTGGATCTGATTTAAATATTTCATTAAGATATTTTTGTAGCTCCAGTACGACATTTCTTTTTTCATCTTCAGTATAAACCATAAAATTACTCCGCCTTTCTATTTATAAGGTATATTTACTATGATATAGTAAAACCAGGAAATTGTTGAACACGCCTATCCATTCCATATCTTAAATCAGAATAAACCGATGCAATCTTATCCCAAGTTATTGATGCAACAACACCTCGTGTTGGTATTCCAAAGCGTTCTTGAAAAGCTATAACAGAAGCCTTCGTCATAGGCCCAAAATAGCCCGTTGGCTCAACAGCAGGTATATCAGGGTATGTTTTACTAATGAATGAGAGATACTCCTGTAAAAGCTTTATAGCGTCGCCACGCATACCTTGAGTTAAAATATCACCTTGAAAAAGAGGAATAAGGTCTATCAAATCAAAGGGAATAGCTTCAACAATGCCTAAATAAGCATCATTAATTGTATTCCATAATGGTAGGTCTACAACTCCTGTTTGAGGCAAACCAAATACCTTTTGAAACTCCTTGACAGCTTTTTCAGTTTCTTCTCCATAATAACCTGTTGCGGGAAGTTCTTTTAGCGAACCCAGTGCTGAATAGTAAGAGCCTATTACTGATAACATATATTGCAAAACCTCAACCTCAGGTGCTTGTAACCCGAATTTTTGTACAGTTGCGAATGGTGTACGTTTTTCTTCAATGCGAATTCCCTCAGAAACAAGCTCTGCTAGACGTGTCACACTAGTATATATATATGCAATTTTGTACCAAGTTGCGTGATCAACTATACCTGTTACAGGTAAATTAAAAATAGATTGAAATTCTCTTACCGCAGCTTCTGTTTGACCACCGAAGATACCTGTTACTTCTGGTATCTTTGGTATTGCAGGGTAGTTACGGGAAATTCTATTTAGCTGAATTTGAATTGTTGCAACATCATTTGAGGCATCACCCACATCAAGAGGTGTTCCAGGATATGATGGGGTGGGTATTCTCACAGGTGCAGTTACTAGGTCAATTTCGTCACCATAATATTGTTGAAGTATTTCATATGGAATTAAACCCTGATTTGCTAAGTCAACTGTTCCCCATTGAGATAAACCATCACAGGTTACATTAAAGCCATCGCAAAAGGCAGCAAATAGGGGTTCAACGACCCCTTGTCTTCGGATATAATTATCAAATATATTGTCAACTATCGTAGAAATATTTTCGAAAATATCCCTGCCAGGAATGAACTTCTGGTCGAATTGAGTGCTGTTGGTTATGTCAAAATCATAGCCTCTTGAGCGATACCATTCAGTATAAATTCTGTTTAAAGCAAATGATATTATGGCGTAGATATTGGCTCTTAAAGCTGCGTCAGGCCATGTTGGGAAGATTTCGCTTGAAGCAACATTTTTTATATATTCTGTGAAAGGAATCGTCACATTCTCAGCATCTGAATTAGGAGGTCCTAAATGTACAGTAATTGTTTCTGGGATATATACTTCTGAAAGCATTGGCTAATCCTCCTTTCATTATTCACCTGTATCCACAAATCTCACTATTCGGTCTGTATTGGTTATATCTAGTGAAACAGGTATCATATCGACGGGTTGTACTGATTGAACGTCATCAAAAATAGGAACATTTTTGTAAATCATTTTATAATATCCAGTTGCTGAAACAAGCACATCATAGTAGGAAAAAGGTAAAACTTTACTTTGCCTTACTAAAGAATATTTTTTTGGTGGTGCAGATAAAGAAATAGTCGGAGAAACACCGCTTGAATTTGTTTTAAGCGAACTAATAACTTCTGTTGAGCCATCAGGAAAAGTTTTTTCAATGATTACAATAGCGTCTTTAACGGGGAACGCATTACTTGCTGTGCGAGCTATAACCTTAAGCTGACCTTCGCCAGAATTTATATCGGCTGGTAATTCAATAGTTTCATCAGTTTCGGTAGGGATTATATATTCACCACCTGTTTCACCGACAGGAAATGGTGGAAGAATAGGTTCGGGGAATATTTCCTCAAATATTGACTTAAAATCAATTTCTTGGGGTTGCGTTAGATTCTGGTTTGGGGTTTCTTTTGGAATTAAATCAGGAATCAATTGTACTGGAATAGAGCGTTGAAAAGTGTTTTGAGGTGGGGATGGCGACTGGGTATTTGAATTTGAATTATTTTTAGGTGATGAATTGTTCCACTGACCAAATTTGTGATTGTTATTATTAGGTGAGGAAGACGTTGGGTTATTGTTGAAAAGCATATTTGCAGGAATTACAGGTGGTATAGGCTGTGTAGCAGGACAGCGAGGGCGTGTTGGTGGAACATATTCTTCATCATTCATATTAGGCTGTTGAAAACTATTAGGTGGCTGATTGTTCTGATTAGGTTGAGCATTGTTTGGGTTGTTGTTCTGCATAGGGGCATTAGGTTGATTATTCATATTCAAATTTACAGGCATAACAGGAGGAATAATTTGCGTTCCTGGACAGCGTGGGCGTTGTGGAGGAATATTTTCCTCATCATTCATATTAGGCTGTTGAAAACTATTAGGTTGCTGAATATTGTTCTGCATAGGGGCATTAGGTTGATTATTCATATTCAAATTCACGGGCATAACAGGAGGAATAATTTGCGTTCCTGGACATAGTGGTTGCATAGGAGCGTCGGTTGTAGGTGGCTGATTGTTCTGATTAGGTTGAGCATTGTTTGGGTTGTTGTTCTGCATAGGGGCATTAGGCTGACTGTTATTTTGCATGGAGTTATCATTTGCTTTCTGTTTGTTATTTGCTTGCTGATTATTAGGCTTAGATTTCTGTTGTTGTTGATATATTTTCATCATTTCATCCTTATACTTCTTAGCTGTATCCTCAAAGTTATTGTTCATATCAATCAATCTCCTATCTAGATAATGCATTATATTTTATAGTATGCAGTTAGCCATTTATGTATGATATTTTACAAAAAAATAAGCAAGTACAGTTTTTACTGCACTTGCTTATTTTCGATTATTATTACTAAATAGCTACAATAAACCCACTAATTATCGTTATTATCAGAAGAAACCTTATCATCAAGCTGGTTGATGAAAAGAAAAGCTTTTATATTATTTGTTGATTCATATTGTACCTTTAAAACAGAAGCTGAAAACAAAAAGTATTCATCGCTATCTTTTAAAATCTTTGAATGATATTCGCTATGAATTTCGTCATCACCTCTATAAAAATATGAAATTATAGACTGCAAGGAGAAATTATTTAAAATAATATCCTTATCATCTGCATGAATATAATCATCAGCATATTTTTGAAGAGTTGCAGAATAATCACCGCTTACATATGGAATGAGCCCCTTGAATTTTCCAAATGAAATCATTCTTAACAGGCCAGAATCAAGGTCAATTCCAAAAACCAATGCATTTACATATTTCAGAATAGACATAAAAATCTTAACATCAAGCTGTTGCGTTAAATCAAGTGGAGGCAATAAGAGATTTTGTTCTTCTGTAAGCTCAGGGGGATAGAATGGGATATAATTTTCAACATAACCTGAGAAATTTTCAATAGGCATAGGTCTTGAAAAAATAAAGCCTTGAACAATATCACAGCCAATTTTCCTAAGGAAGTTTACCTGTTCGACATCTTCTATTCCTTCGGCAATAATTTTCATACCAAGACCTCTTGCCATAGCCACAACGCTAGCAATAACTGAATTATTTCGCTGTTCATCTTCAGGAGGATTAAAGAAAAGCTTATCCATTTTCAACACATCAACAGGTAACTCCTTCAGCACATTAAGTGATGAACTACCCGCACCAAAGTCATCTAGTGAGCATTTAAAGCCAGCTTTCTTTAAATCATACATAATTTCCTTAAAGGAATCATAATCGTCAAAAACAATACTTTCAGTAAATTCTAATTCAATCATGCCATCTGGAATATTGTAGGAATTTTTCATTTCAATATAAAAATCAGTAAAGTCATGCTGAAACAGGTCAACTCTTGAAACGTTGACTGAAATCGAGGTATTAGAAATCTCATTTTCTTCAATAGTAGCCCTTATAAACTTACATACCTGTTCAAAAACATATCTATCAAGCTTTACAATAAATCCATTCTTTTCGAAAATAGGGATAAAATCTCCAGGAGGAATGATTCTTCCATCTGGTTTAACCCAACGTACAAGTGCCTCAGCACTTAATATAACATTATCCTCTTGAATATAATGCTGTGGCTGAAGATATACATGAAATTCATGATTTTCTAGAGCATTTTTCATATTCTTAATTATTTCGTTATCCCTAAGAATATTAAGACGCATCTGCTCCTGATAAAAAAGGAAGTCTAATTTAGAGTTATTTGTAATGCTAACTTGAGCCATATTAGCACGTTCAATCATATCTTTAACAGAAAGTTCTTCTTCATTATATTCAACAAAATATATTCCTGCAACAAGATTTATAGGGTAATTTTCCTTTACTACTTTTTCAAAGTTTACAATTTTATTTCTAAGAACAGTGAGCCTTGATGGGATATTGTCTTTAGTTTGATATTCCATTAATATCAAAAAGTTATCACCATTAAGTCTTGCAAAAATCTCTCTTGTATTAATAAGAGAATCAATTGAGTCAGCAAGATGTTTTAAGACAAAATTCCCTTCCTCATACCCAAATCTTTCATTTATATACTTGAAGTTTTTAAGGTTGGTTTCGATTATAGCATAGTTCAGGTTTTCGTTTTTTTCTAGTAGCCTTTCAGCGTCAATTATAAACTTATGATAATTCCTTGCACCAGTTAAGCTATCATAATTTTTGTTATTGTATAGCTCGCTGTCAAACCTTTTCCTAAGCTTTGAAATTACAAAAACGGAAAAGAACGTAACTAATAGCAGTAATGCGATAATTGTTAATATCAATATAGTGGTTGTCTGTTCAGGCTTGAGAGCATTATTAAGGATGGACCTAATATTTACAATAAAATTTTGTGACAACAACGGAAAATATTGATTACTTACATTCAATGCCATTTGAGTATTATCATTTGATGCAACAGTGTTAAACAGTTGTTCCTGTTGTATTACCGTTGTATTGAAAGCTTCTGCTACCTGTTCTGTATCGCAGATAAATAGTAAACATGATGACGCAATTAAAGTTGTAATTACTGTAAATATGATTGCACACTTACGAAGCATTTCCCCACACCCCAATTCCCTATGCTTGCTGTTTATATTTTATGATTTTTACCTATATTTTTTAACTATAAAATCATTATATTATAGATTACAGAATTATTAAAGTGACTTCTATGTATTATTTGTGAATTTTTTGTCACGGACATATCTACAATTAGTTAACGTCGTAGACGTTAGACAGCCATGATAACCAAACCTTTGTGCGAAGTTATAAATCATCAATATTTATTTTATGGTTAAAGTTTCTTTTTATACATTAAAAAACAGAAAAGGCGTACTGCAAATACAGTACGCCTTTTCATTTCGTCGATTTTATAGAATTTTTTTAGATTTATTATTTCTCAGTGCCATAAAGTGTTGAAAGCTTTACTAGATGTGCATATCTATCAACAGAATCCTTTGCAGCAATATCAAATAAACGTTCAGCCCTGTCAGCATTTTGACGAGCAAGTGAATTATAACGAACCTCACTCATTAGGAAATCCTTATAATCATCAGAATTAGGAGCTTTTGAGTCAAGTTGGAATGGATTCTTGCCCTCTAATGTTAGAGCAGGGTTAAATCTGAACAAATGCCAGTAACCAGCCTGAACAGCCTTTTTCTCCTGTGTTTGAGCAGTAGCCATACCAGTCTTAATACCATGATTAATACATGGTGAGTAAGCGATAATAATTGATGGACCATCATAAGCCTCAGCCTCAGCAATTGCCTTAATACATTGGTTATAATCAGCACCCATAGCGATATGAGCAACGTAAACATAGCCATAAGTCATTGCAATTCCAGCAAGGTCTTTCTTCTTAACTTCCTTACCAGCAGCAGCAAACTGTGCAATAGCACCAGTAGGAGTTGATTTTGAAGATTGTCCACCAGTGTTAGAATAAACCTCAGTATCAAATACCATAATGTTTACATTTTCACCAGAAGCGATAACATGGTCAAGACCACCAAAACCAATATCATAAGCCCAACCGTCACCACCGAATATCCACTGTGATTTCTTTCTTAGATAATCCTTATATTTAAGAATATCCTTAGCCTCAGCACAATCACAGCTTGTTAGAGCAGCAATTAGCTTATCAGTAGCAACTGAGTTTGCATCGCCGTCATTTAAAGTTTTCAAGAATTCAGCACAAGCAGCCTTAATATCAGCCTTCTTAGAAGTCTTATTAAGTGTTTCAACCAAAGCAGTAACTCTTTCTCTCAATGTCTTATGAGCCAAGAACATACCATAACCGTACTCAGCATTATCCTCAAACAGTGAGTTAGCCCAAGCAGGTCCTTTGCCAGCCTTGTTTGTTGTGTAAGGAGTTGATGGAGCAGAACCACCCCAAATTGATGTACAGCCTGTTGCATTAGCAATAAACATTCTATCACCGAAAAGCTGTGTTACAAGCTTAGCATAAGGAGTTTCACCACAACCAGCACAAGCACCAGAGAATTCAAGCAATGGCTGTTTGAACTGTGAGCCCTTAACAGTAGTTATCTTGAACTTCTCAAGAACTTCTGGCTTTTCATCAAGATTACTAGCATAGATAGCCAAATCTTGTTGCTCAAATTGAGTATCAAGAGGCTTCATAACCAATGCCTTTTCACCCTTCTTACCAGGACATACGTTAGCACATGAACCACAACCTGTACAGTCAAGAGCAGAAACAGTCATAACAAAATTATAACCCTTCAAGCCAGTTAGAGGTAGAGCTGTTGCCTTAGCATTTGCAGGAGCATTAGCCAATTCTTCGTCAGTCATAACAGCAGGACGAATTACAGCGTGTGGGCATACATATGAACAGAAGTTACATTGGATGCAATTTTCAGATACCCAACAAGGAACGTCAACAGCAATACCACGTTTCTCATAAGCAGAAGAGCCTTGTGGGAAAGTTCCATCAGCAGCATCAGCAAAAGTTGAAACTGGAAGTGAATCGCCCTTTTGAGCATTACATGGAATCTGAATATTATTTACAAAGTCAACAAGAACCTTATTGTCGCCAGTAGCAACAGGCATACCAATTTGAGTATCCTTAGCCTTTGCCCATGAAGCAGGTATCTTAATTTCAACAACCTTATCACAACCAGCATCAATAGCATCATGGTTCATCTTAACGATTTTTTCACCCTTCTTTGAATAAGAAGCAGTGGCAGCGTCCTTCATATACTTAATAGCATCTTCAATTGGAATAATATTAGCAAGCTTAAAGAAAGCAGATTGAAGAATTGTGTTAATTCTGTTACCCAAACCAATTTCCTTACCTAGCTTAACACCATCGATTGTATAGAACTTAATGTTATTTTCAGCAAGGTATCTCTTAACTTGTCCAGGAAGATTAGCCTCAAGACCGTCCATATCCCAAATTGTATTCAATAGGAAAGTACCGCCTGGCTTAATTTCATGAACCATATCATATTTATTAATATATGACTGGTTATGACACGCAACAAAATCAGCCTGATTTATCAAATAAGTTGATTTAATAGGCGATTTACCAAATCTCAAGTGAGAAACAGTGATACCACCAGATTTCTTTGAGTCATAAGCAAAATATGCCTGAACAAAGAGGTCGGTATGGTCACCGATAATTTTAATTGAGTTTTTGTTAGCCCCAACAGTACCATCAGCACCAAGTCCCCAGAACTTACAAGCAGTTGTGCCCTCTGGAGCAGAGTGAATCTCTTCAGTTACAGGCAATGATAGGTTTGTAACGTCATCATTGATAGCAATGGTAAATCTTGGCTTGCAATCAGCTTTAAACTCAGCATTTGCGAAAACTGAATTGATATGTGTAGGAGTTGTATCCTTAGAACCAAGACCATAACGGCCACTGAACACTGTTGTGTCATTAAACTTAGTCCCCTTTAATGCAGCAACAACGTCAAGATACAAAGGTTCACCAAGAGAACCAGGTTCTTTAGTTCTGTCAAGAACAGAAATCTGTTTAACACTGTCAGGAATAGCCTCAACAAGCTTGTCTGCACAGAATGGTCTGAATAGTCTTACCTTAACAAGACCATATTTACCACCCTTAGCATTCAAGAAGTCAATAGTTTCTTCAATAGTATCATTTATAGAGCCCATAGCGATGATGATATGTTCAGCATCAGGAGCACCATAGTAGTTAAATAGCTTATAATCAGTACCAATTAACTCATTAACCTTGTCCATATAATCTTCAACAATAGCAGGAAGATTATCATAGTAAGGGTTACAAGCTTCTCTAGCCTGAAAGAATATATCAGGGTTTTGAGCAGTACCACGAAGTACAGGATGCTCAGGGTTTATAGCATCATCACGGAACTTTTGAACAGCGTCCATATCAACAAGGTCAGCAAGAGTTGACTTGTCCCATGTTTCAATCTTCTGAACTTCATGAGAAGTACGGAAACCGTCAAAGAAGTGTAGGAAAGGAACTCTGCTCTTAATTGTAGATAAATGAGCAACAGCACCCAAGTCCATAACTTCTTGTGGATTTGTTGAGCAAAGCATAGCATAGCCAGTTTGACGGCATGCATATACGTCAGAGTGATCGCCAAAAATGTTCAAAGCGTGTGAAGAAACGCAACGAGCAGAAACGTGAATTACAGAAGGTAGTAATTCTCCAGCGATTTTGTACATATTAGGAATCATAAGCAACAGACCTTGTGATGCTGTATAGGTAGTAGTTAATGCACCAGCAGCAAGAGAACCGTGAACTGTACCAGCAGCTCCAGCTTCGGATTGCAATTCAACAACTGTAACAGGTTGTTCAAAAAGGTTCGTTTGTCCTTTTGCAGACCATTGGTCTGTAACTTCAGCCATAACTGAAGAAGGAGTGATCGGATAAATAGCCGCTAATTCAGTAAATGGATATGAAACCCAAGCGGCAGCATTGTTACCGTCCATGGTTTTCATTTTTCTTGTGATTTTTCCCATAGGTTAAAGCCTCCTAGAAATATTTATTTGGTTACGTGATTAAACATAACTTTGTTTACATTTTAACATATAACTTTGAAATTGTAAATAGCTAATTGCAATTTTACATTTTTATAAGCTAATTTAATGTAGTAAATGAAAAATACAATCTTATATAGTATAATATTGTATAAAATAATTAACAAAAAGTATGCAGATTAGCAATGATTTAGTAACAGGTTAATAGATACATTTATGCGATTATTTAGTAATATATTACAATTTGCTGTTGATATGTTACATATATTTACATAAAATTAGCTAGTTTTCTACAAAATAACCAAGTTTATTTCTGTTTTTTTATCAGATTACACAAAAATCTACTCCAACCTCATAAAACCGATAGTTTGATATTGACGTTTTTGGTACAATGAGATATAATATGTGTAGTGATTAAGGATATTTTAATTTAATATTTTAGTATATCTTAACACTCGTTTTGTTGTCTCCTTTCTTTTGTTCTACACATATTTATTTATCTTTATTTTTTTTATTTTTATGCAGAGCCCGTTGCTCTGCATTTTTTTTATGCTTTTTTAAATTAAAGGTGACAAATTCAATATTTTAGTGTATAATATATAACGAATAATTTGGATATATCAAGGAGGAAATATTTTATGTCAAAAACACCATTTTACATCACAACGCCCATTTATTACCCATCGGGAAACCCACATATAGGTCACTGCTATACAACATTGGCTTGTGACTGCCTTGCTCGTTATAAGAGAATGCAGGGCTTTGACGTTATGTTTTTGACTGGAACTGATGAGCATGGACAGAAAATTGAAAAGAATGCTAATGACGCTGGAGTTGAGCCCAAAAAATATGTTGATGATATTGTTGAAAACTTCAAAAGGCTTTGGGAGCGTATTGGCATAACTTATGATAGATTTATCAGAACTACTGATGATTATCATATTGAATCCGTTCAGAAAATATTTAAGGATTTATACGATAAGGGTTTTATATACAAAAGTGAATATGTAGGGAAATACTGTACTCCATGTGAGGCATTCTGGACGGATAGCCAGCTTGTTGACGGTAAATGTCCTGATTGTGCAAGAGAAGTTGCTGACGCTAAGGAGGAGGCGTATTTCTTTAAGCTTTCACATTTTTCCGACAAGTTGGAGAAGTTGCTTACTGAAAATAAGGGCTTTCTTGAGCCAGAAACACGAGTTAATGAGATGGTAAACAACTTTATCAAGCCTGGACTTGAGGATTTATGCGTTTCAAGAACAAGCTTTAAATGGGGAATTCCTGTTACATTTGATGAAAAGCACGTTGTTTATGTTTGGATTGACGCTCTTTCAAATTATATCACTGCACTAGGATATCAGAATGAAAAGTATGATGATTTTGAGAAATATTGGCCTGCTGATGTACACATGATGGCTAAGGAAATTGTGCGTTTCCACTCTATTATATGGCCTGCAATGATGATGGCACTTGATTTGCCACTGCCTAAAAAAGTATATGGGCATGGTTGGATTACATTTAATGGCGCAAAAATGGGGAAGTCAACAGGAAATGTTATTGACCCGTTTATTCTTGCTGATAGATATGGTGTTGACGCTTTGCGTTATCATTTACTTCGTGAGATGCCATTCGGTTCGGATTGTGCATTTTCCAATGAAATCATGATTAATAGGATAAATAGCGACCTTGCGAATGATTTGGGAAATCTTGTTTCAAGAACTGTTGCAATGGTTATAAAATATTTTAATGGTACTCTTATAGCTGAACGTGAAAGTGATGAAGTTGATGAGGGCTTAATTGCAATGGCTACAAGTTTGAAGTCAAAGGTTGAGGGGAATTACGATAATTTCCATTTCAGCATTGCATTAACAGAGATTTTTAAGGTTGTTTCAAGAGCTAATAAGTATATTGACGAAACTGCTCCATGGGTTCTTGCAAAGGATGAGAATAAGAAGGCAAGGCTTGCGACTGTTCTTTATAATCTGCTTGACACAATACGCATAGCTACGACACTTGTTAACCCTGTTATGCCGAATACAACGCTTGAAATTTGGCGACAGATTGGTGCTGATTCTAAAGTTACAAGCTGGGATAATGCTGGGAAGTTTGGGGTTTTACCAAATAATGTTACAGTAGTAAAGGGAGAAGTAATATTCCCTAGAATAGATTTAGACAAGGAAATTGACGAGCTTAACGCTGTTATTGCAAGCCAAAAACCTAAGGTTGAAGAAGTTATTAAACAGGAAATAGTGCTTGAACCAGAAATAACCATTGATGATTTTATGAAGGTTGAGTTAAGGGTTGCAAAGGTTATTTCGTGTGAAAAGGTTAAGAAGTCGGATAAGCTTTTGTGTTTGCAGTTAGATGATGGAATGGGTGGTAGGCAGGTTGTATCGGGGATTGCTAAGAGCTATGAGCCGAGTGACCTTGTTGGGAAAAAGGTAATGCTTGTGGCGAATTTGAAGCCTGTGAAGATAAGAGGGGTAGAGAGTTTTGGCATGATATGTGCGACGGACATGGCTGATGGAGGGGTTAAGGTTATGTTTGCTGATGATGAGGTAGAGGTAGGGGCAAGGGTAAGGTAGATGCTCATTCGCCACATGGCTAGTTTTGTTTTTGTTCTTGATTAACTTTTAACACAAAATTTAATTATAAAAAAAGTGGACAGCAATCGCCGTCCACTTTACCTATATCACTAAAACTATCTAAGAGCAGTTTCTACGCCTCTGACAACATCATTCGCAACAGTTTCAGCACCTCTAACAACATCGCTAACTGCCGTTTCAGCACCGTTTAATGCCCTGTCAACTACCCCATTATCATTTCTAGCATTATTCGTCGTGCTACTATTATTATCCTTATTACCACAACCCGTGAACGAACAACAAATCGCTACAAGACAAAGCCCCAAAGTAATTGCTTTCTTCATGTTTACACCCCTTAATTTATATTAAATTACAGTATAATGCTCTGAATCTATAATCTGACACTCAACACAAATAATTAAAAACATTATAAACTGCAATGTGTTTTTATTTTCTCCAAGTTCATTTGTTTTATGTGTTACAAAATATTCAATTATTTGTAGTTGTATTTTTATTAAAATTATGTTATACTATATTTAAATTTAAATTTAGGAGATATAAAATTATGAAGAAAATTTTGTCAGTATTTATTTGTGTTTCAATGCTTTCTCTTTTGTTCACGGCTTGTGATAAAAATAATGAAAAAGAAAAGGAATCTTCAAGTAAAACTGCTGTAGTGGAGAAAAACTTTTCAACAGATGAGCTAGCTGAAGTTGTTAACGGGGCAGGCGAGTGGCCTAAAATGATGAAAATTGAAGATAACGAAATGGCAAAAGACTATTTTAAGCTTGATTTGGAAAATGAAAATTATGTCGAAATAAGTCTTTTACAATCCCCAATGAGTGCAGTATTGGCTGAGATAATTATTATAAACCCTGCTGATGGCAAGCTTGATACAGCCAAAGAGGATTTGGAAACAAGAAAAGAAAAGCTTATTACAACGGATGCTTTTTATCCAGACCACAAAAATATTGCTAATGAATCTATTATTGGTGAGGCTGGAGGATATGTTTATCTGATTGTTGGATTGAGTGCTGAGGACGGAGAAAAAGCATTGATAAAAAAGCTTAATGGGTAACTTTCAACAGTTTTAACTTAGGTTTTTTAACGAAAATACAAGGCTTGTTTCGTTTTGAATTAAGACTTCAAACAATATTCAAAAGCCTTTCAACAGGGTTTTCAACAGTCTGTTGAAAGAGATGTTGAAAGCAAAATAAAATAGCAGTGGAGGACAATTATATGGTTGTCCTCCACTGCTATTTTATACAAAAATACTGTCGCAAAAAATAATATTTTGCATAAAATAAATTAAGCCGAAAAATTTGCTCCCGATTTTTTATCCGTGTTTAAACATTGTGATATTGTCAATGATATAAATATAGGACGGCTTTCCACATTATAAGTGGGAACTTTATGATTCCTTAATCCTACTCTTAAAATACCTAATGCAAAATATCACAGAAAGGAGAGCTTTTTCATCTGAAAATTGATGAAAAACAATATCATAAAGATGTCAGTTAAAAGGGGAGAAATTTATTATGCAGATTTAAGTCCTGTAGTCGGCTCAGAACAGGGCGGAATTAGACCGGTACTTATTGTGCAAAATGATGTAGGAAACAAGCATAGCCCTACTGTCATAGCGGCAGCTATTACCAGTCAGCGTGAAAAAGCTAAGCTACCTACTCATATTGAGTTAAATGCAATATCCTGTGGACTTTCTAAGGATAGCGTTGTTCTCTTGGAGCAGATTAGAACTATTGATAAAAAAAGGCTAAAAGAGAGAATGGGAGAGCTAGATTTAACGTCAATGACAAGGGTAAACACAGCTTTATCAGTAAGCTTTGGACTTAAATAAATAACAGGCTTCACCTTTTTTGGAGGGTGAAGCCTGTTTGCAGTGTAAAACTTTTAATTTTGAATTATGGGTTAATCCGACTTTTTTTCTCTGTTAAAGAAACAGCTTATCAGTGGAATTGAAAATGAAAATGCAAGCGATACTAGTAATTGTTCAGAGCATAGGGCAACTGTTGAAAAGACAATTTGCAATGCGGGTACATATATAGCTCCGAAAATAACTAAGCATGAGATAATAACAGCAAGGATTAACTTCATATTGTTGAAATATGGTACGGTGAATATATTTCCAGTTTCTGATTTACATTCAAAAACATGAATTAGTTGCGACATAACAAGTGTGAGCAATGCACAGGTTCTTGCAGCGTCAACTCCGCCACCCATGCGTAAAATTGTTGTGAAACAGCCAAGAGTTATAAGTCCAATCATTAGCCCTCTGAATGTGATTTTGCCAAGCAAACCATCAGCGAAAAAGCTTTCATCGGGGCGACGTGGGGGCTTAGACATAACTCGTTTATCGAATGGCTCCATGCCTAAAGCAATGGCTGGAAGTCCGTCTGTAACGAGGTTTACAAGCAAAAGCTGTGTTGGCAGCATAACCATAGGCAAGCCCATGAGTATTCCCACGAACATTGTTATAACCTCACCTATATTGCATGAAAGAAGGTAGCGAACAAACTTTCGGATGTTGGCATAAATGCTCCGTCCCTGTTCAACTGCTCTAATAAGTGTTGCAAAGTTGTCGTCAAGGAGGATAATATCTGCCGCCTCTTTTGTGACATCAGTGCCTGTAATGCCCATAGCAACGCCAACATCTGCCTCTTTTATAGCTGGTGCATCGTTCACGCCATCGCCCGTCATGGTAACAACATGATTTTTCTTCTTGTAAATCCTTACAAGCCTTAGCTTATGGGAAGGGTTTACTCTTGCGAAAACGGAATAATTATCAATTTTACGGAGCAATTCCTCATCGGACATATGGTCAAGTTCAGCTCCCGTTATAGCCTCTTTGCCACGAAGAAGTCCAGCCTGTTTTGCTATTGCAATAGCAGTGTGTTTATGGTCGCCTGTAATCATTACAGTGCGTATATGCGACCTTGCACAAACTTTTATTGCCTCCTTTGCCTCCTCTCTTGGAGGGTCTAACATTCCTGTTAAGCCAATGAAAACCATATCGGTATCGGGACTACCACTTGTGCTAACCATAGCTTTTTTTGCAACTGCAAGCACTCTTAAAGCCTTGTCGGATTGCTCAATTACTTCCTGTTCAATTTGCCTTTTTAACGCATAGCTAAGTGGTTTAATCTCATTGTTAAGGAGTATGTATTTACATCTTGGAAGAATAATATCAGACGCTCCTTTGGTGTAGGCAGTGCGTTCCCCAGTTTTTCCTGATACAATTACCGTCATGCATTTTGTACTGCTGTCGAATGGAATTTCCGTTTCCTTTGTATAATCTGACCAAAGTGATGAGGCAACAATTCCTCCTTTTGCTGCTGCAACAAGCAGAGCGATTTCCGTTGGGTCGCCTGAAATCGCCCATTCACCACTTGATTCTATACTTCCTCTTTTGCGAAGATTTATCGGTGCATTTGTGGAAATGCTAGCGTTATTGCAGATTACAAAGCAGTTCAATGCCTCCGTCAGAACAGCATTGCTTTTAGGGTTTATGCAACTGCCATCGGATAAAATTCCACCAGTAATACGATAACCAGTACCCGTAACCTCAAAGCTTTGCATATCAGTAAAAATATTTTTAACTGTCATACGGTTTTCGGTTATTGTACCAGTTTTGTCGGAGCATATTACTGATGTACAACCAAGCGTTTCAACGGAATGTAGCTTGTTTACAAGTGCTTTCTGCTTGAGCATACGGCTTACTGCTAACGCAAGGGAGATTGTAACGGTTGCTGGCAGACCTTCGGGAATTGCTGCAATTGCGATTGTGATACCTGTTAAAAGCATATCGAAAATAGGCTCTCCACGCAAAACTCCAGCAAGGAAAACGACAATGCACACCCCAATGCAAATTATAGCAAGAGCTTTTCCCAGTTCGCCAAGTCGCTTTTGGAGAGGAGTTTGTGGCTCGTCAATTTCACAAAGCATATCGGAAATTTTGCCCATTTGTGTGCCAGTGCCTGTTGCAATTATTTTTGCAGTGGCATGACCTCCTGTGAGATTTGTACCACAGTATACAATATTATCCTTATTGAGCGAATTGTCATTGTCGTTCGTGTCGCCAACAAGCTTCATTACTGCAACTGCCTCACCAGTTAAAATTGATTCGTCAGAAAAAACTCCATCTGCACGAAGTAAAACAGCGTCAGCAGGGATTTTATCGCCTGTTTCAAGTTCGATTTTATCCCCAACAACAAGTTCCTCAGCTTTTACTATTACAAGCTTGCCATCTCTATAAGCTTTGGCATTTAGTGCAGTCATTCCTTTTAGCTTTTCGAGCGTTTTCTCCGTTCGATATTCCTGTATAAAACCAAGAATAGCGTTGAGCAAAACAATAAGAATTATCGTAATTGCGTCATAAACCTCACCAAGCATTACTGAAATTGCAGTTGCTACCAGTAAAATTATAACCATAGTGTCTTTAAACTGTCCCATAAAAATTTTCAACGGCTTGCTTTTTTTCTTCTGCGATAGCCTATTATAGCCATCAGAGTTGAGTTTGTTTTCTACCTCTTTTGTTGTAAGCCCCTGATACATATACCTTCTCCTTTAAAACTAACTATATTTGTCCTTAAAGTTTATTCTAAAAAAAGCTTGTTTATGCTTGTATTTTTATGATTTGGTAAGGCAATTTTCTTAACTGGTCGAGCAAAAAGAGGGACGAGTTAATCAACACTGTTGTTGAAGATTGTGGAAAAGCGTAAGAATAAACTGATAATTTGTATATTATATCTAAATAATAAAAAATGCTTGACGTTTTGTTGAGCATTTTCTTATAGAAAATTGTTGACATGATTCGGTTTTTAGGGTATACTATATTAATAAAAGGGAGTAGCAAGCCGTTATTTGGCAGTATAAGCGTCAAACACGATTGAAAAATCCGCGAATACTTGAAAATGCAAGATTTTTATTACAACGGTTATTGTTGGTTATTTGAACTATCCGTTATAATAGAGGTTTATTTTTTTTTTGCAAATCCCATGTCTTAGGATTATTAAAAGAAGGATGTGTTTGTATGGATGGCTTTATGGAGCTGTTTAGCAATTTCGGGGAACTTAAATGGCAGATGGTAGTCATGTGGGTTATTGGTGGTCTACTTATTTATCTTGCGATTAAAAAGGAAATGGAGCCTGCACTTTTACTACCAATGGGGTTTGGTGCTATTTTGGTAAATATTCCTTGGTCGGGAGCTGTTACTCAAGCGTATGAAACAGGCGTTGAACATGGCCCGATTGATGTTTTATTTGGTGCAGGAATAGCTAATGAGCTTTTTCCACTTTTGCTATTTATTGGTATAGGTGCAATGATTGACTTTGGTCCATTGCTATCTAATCCGAAAATGATGCTTTTTGGTGCTGCTGCACAGTTCGGTATCTTTTTCACACTTAGCTTGTCAAGTCTTTTAGGGTTCGAGTTAAAGGACGCAGCTTCAGTTGCTATCATAGGTGCGGCTGATGGTCCTACTTCAATCTTCGTATCACAATATTTCGAGTCAAAATATGTTGGTGCAATAATCGTTGCCGCATACTCATATATGGCACTTGTTCCGATTATTCAGCCACCTGTTATACGTCTTATTACAACGAAAAAGGAACGTCTTATCAAGATGCCTTATAAACCAAGTTCAGTTTCAAAAGCAACTAGAATTATATTCCCAATTGCAATTACTGTAATCGCTGGAATTATTGCTCCACGTTCAGTGGCTTTGGTTGGATTTTTGATGTTTGGTAACCTCATTCGTGAATGTGGTGTGCTTAATAGCTTGTCCGAATCTGCTCAAAAGGAACTTGTAAACCTTGTTACATTGTTGCTTGGTCTTACTGTTGCAACAAAAATGCAGTACGGGGCGTTCTTATCAGGAAAAACATTAATGATTATGGGACTTGGTTTGGTTGCGTTTATATTTGATACAGCAGGAGGCGTAATGTTCGCAAAATTCCTTAATCTGTTTTCAAAGAATAAAATTAACCCAATGGTTGGTGCTGCTGGTATTTCAGCTTTCCCTATGTCCTCAAGGGTTGTTCACAAAATGGGACAGAAAGAAGACCCTGAAAACTACTTGCTGATGCACGCAGCTGCTGCAAACGTTTCTGGACAAATTGCTTCAGTTATCGCTGGTGGACTTATCATATCCCTAGTCGCAGGCAGAATTTAGTTATATTGGGAGGAGATTATTATGATTTTTTTAGGTTTAAAGGTAGATGAAATGGTTGATAGCCTTGATATAATGGGATTAGGCATGATAGGAATCTTTATGTCAATAGGATTAATAATGTTTGTTATTTGGTTATTGAACAAGATTTTTCCAGGAAAGAAATAAGTTTAAATAATAAAATAAAAGGCGATGTAGCAAAAACTACATCGCCTTAAATATTTCTGATAAATGATACTATCTTAACCTAAACCACATTCGTCATAATCTTTCCACTTTTCGTTGTACGCTCTGTTGCTCATTGTTTTAAACACGATATATACAACTGAACCGATTATTAAAATCAATGATAATGCAGTCGGGATAACAGAACAAAATGGAATTGATTTAGGCTCTTTTTCAATCTTATTACACATTTTAGTACTCCTTTCACATTAACATACTATTCAGCAGTCGGCTCAACAGCAGTTGTCTGCCCCATTTCTGCCATAAGTCTTTGTAACTCAGTGTCAACCTTTGCGTCAGTTTGCAATTTAGTGAATTCATCTTCGCCAGAATCTAAGTCTGAGCCAGCGATTTCAGCAAATGCCTGTGCCTCTGCTTCCTTGCGAATGATTTTATCCTCCATCTTATTCATTTTATCAAAAGAACTTGAGGAGTCCATTCCACCAAGAGATTTAGCAAGCTGTTTTTGAGTATCAGCCATTTGTGAACGAGCAATAAGCATTGATTGACGGCTTTTTGCTTCTTCTAGCTTTGATTTTAGTAGCTCAACCTGTTCACGAATTGCATCTGTCTGATTGGAAATTGTTTCATACATATCCTTATAATTAGCAACATCTTCATCGACTTTAACCTTATTAGCAAGAGCTTTCTTAGCAAGTTCAGTATCACCAGCGTTAAGAGCAGCCTTAGCCTTATCTTCCCAATTTTTAGACAATGTCACTGCGTTATTATATTGCTTTTCAGCCATTCTTTCACTAGCAACAGCCTTGCCCAAAGCTTGAGTAGATGTACCCAATTCCTTTTGCATATCTAATATAATCTGCTTGACCATTTTTTCTGGATCTTCAGCCCTATCGACTAAATCATTGACATTAGCTTTTAAAAGGTCGCTTAATCTTGCAAATATTCCCATAGTAGTACCTCCATTTTGTTTATTTATTTATGCGTATATAATGTGGAATTCCACAGAACGACTTATTTACGTTGGAAGAACAATGATTTCATTATAAGCCCACCACCAGCAGCAATAAAACCGAACATTAGTACATAGCTAAGCAGTGAAGTTCTAACAAATTCGATACGGACACTCATTATTATTGCCAATAAAATGCCTAACACACCAATTGTTGTAACAATCCAGCCAAAAATTTTCTTTTCCATCATAAATAGCATAACTATGCCGATTATGAATGGGATAATTATGACACCGTTCGGAGCATTCCACGAGCCGATTGAGAATATGGAGTTGCCCCAAGTGGAGCGTACCTGAGCTGTTTGGAACACCCAGAACAGTCCGACGCCGAGAATTACTAGCCCGATAAAGAACTGGAACAGGTCGTTTTTGGGGTTTGATTGGTTGCTTTCGGCGATGGTTTTATATGCTTGAAAGCGACGGAATTCACGTTTTTGTTCTTCTTCGAGGTTTTTGAGATTTTTATCCTTTGACATAAATGCACCACCTTCTGTTCAGTCGCCACAAGGGCTTTATTTTTGCTTTGGTTGTTGTTTCCTTTATTGTCATTTAATATGCTTTTTTTGTATGATTAAGTGAAATATGGTTCTTATTTACCTTACTTTCTATCAACATACTTCTGCTTACTTTACTGCTACCAATATGTTAACTTTTGAGTTAAGCATAATTTTATAAATAGAGGTATTGCTTATTTTTTGCCCTTTGCCCTTAAATTAAATTCTGTGGTAAAAGGCAAACCAGAACAATCCTAAACCGATTTCCCGTCGCACATGGAAATCGTCTCCAGAGTATAGTAAATGCGACGGGAAAGCACCTCATCAAAGTAGCGACCCAAAAGCCAAAACGGTCTTTGTTTTGGTTTTTGGTTGAGCGTACCAAGCCTCAACGGCGTTGAGTTGCGTTTTTCTTTGGTTCGTTTCTTTGTACGCACAAAGAAATGAACACCCCCAATTAAATCTAACCATACGGAAAGGAAATTGAGAGAAATCAAGGCAAAAAAGAACCATACTCCATTAAGCCTAACAAGCAAAAATTCATTCAATGACAACAAGGCAAATAATAATCACAGCAAAAGCCCAAAATTAGCCTAAGTGGCGAATGAACTCTATTATATAATATCACTCGCCCACTGTCAAGTACTGTCACAAAAAAATACACTTACTGCTCAACCTGTGACGCTCTGTTAATAAACCAATTTCTTATAAACTTTCCGCTATCAGTAAGATTTGCCTCTGTGAATCCAGCACCAGTTACCCCTGAATTTGGCAAGAATATCGACGATGCCTCATTCTTATCCGAAATATTCCAGTTCATATAACTTATATTTAACTCATCTAAAAGAGTCAGCCACTGCGTTGCTTGGTCAAAATCATTAATTCCATTACCCGTTGCATCACAAACGCCGAATTCTGACACAAATATCGGTATACCACTATTATATGTGTTTTGTAGCCTATTTCTCAAGCTAGCCTTATGAGTCCCTGCGTAAAAATGTAAAGCGTACATAACATTAGGATCATCTATCAAATTCTGTGAAACATCATGCACATCTTGCGACCATGTAGCAGTTCCAGCAATCACAACAGCATCACTATCATTCTGTCTAATCACATTCAATACTTCATCGCAATACGGTTTAATATGGGAATTCCAAGTGATGTCATCCCCGTTTGGCTCATTGCATAATTCGTAAATAATATTTGGATAATCAGCATAAAGCGTTGAAATTACGCTAAAGAAAGCCTTTGCTTCCTCAGTATAAGCAGTTGGATCTCCTGGATTTAGCATATGCCAGTCAACTATTACATATAAACCCAAATCGAGGCAAGCTTTGATACCGTCCGAAAGCACGTCAAGACTTCCCTGTTTATTTTTCAGATAGCAAACTTCAGAGCCACCTGTTGTAGATTCATCAACATACATTGCAAGTCTAATACAGTTCACGTTCCATTCGTCACGAAGCGTTGTGTAAATGCCCTCATCAACAAATTGAGGAAACCAAGTCAAGCCATGCGTTGACATACCCCTTAGTTGAAACTTTTCGCCATTTTCATCTACTAAGTCATTACCATTAACAGATAATTTCCCATGTAGAGCAACGGGGCTGTTATCGGGTGCTTTATACTTAAAGGAGGATGAATTGCCGTCGGCAGTGCTTTCAGAATCAGAGTTATTGACATTGCTAGATTTAGATGAAGCAGAGTCTGAACTAATATTTTCTGTCATACTAAGAACGGAGCTGTTGTCTTCCTCACAACCTGTAAGAATTGAGCCAAAAGATATAATTATTACCACCAATATTATAAATGTTTTTTTCATCGCATATTCTCCTGACTTACAATCAAATTTTATACTTTTATTTTAGCATTTTCCTTAATGAATGTCAAATAAAAAAAGGTAGTGGTTGGTTTTTTGCTTTTGCTTTGATTTCATTAAATATGCTTTTACCTGTTAAATATATTGACACCTCGCAACTATGTAATACCAATTATGAAACTGCTAAGTGAATTAGGCGAAAACAATATTCATGAGTATAACTCACTTGTTTTTGCAAACAAATTCATCTATCTCCTCCTACGCCCATGCAAAAACTTTTTAACAGGCGATTTAACTCTTATCCCCTTTATCGCCTTATACATACCGACATAGTCGAAATTTCCTTTAGGAAGACGCTCCAGCGTGTTGTATAGCTCATTTGCGTGTATTCCCAAACCATTAGGAATAATAGTTTTATCATTTGCGAAAACTACTATGGGATGGATTTGAAAATTTTTATAGCCAAGCTTTAAGAGATGGTGTTTAACGTTATCGGTATGCGTTTTATTTTGCATTTTAGGGTTATACAGGCTAAATTTTTTCGCCCCGATATAGTGGTCGAGATATTTTCCAGTACCCTCAACACGTCCACCGATATTTTTTGTTTCGATAACAGCTACACCAAATTTTCCAAAAACAATGTGGTCAACCTCACAAGTTTCGTTATAAAGTGGCAGATACGCTCCATTTAGCACCTTGCATTTTCCCCGTCTTGCAAACTTCTTTATGATTTTTGCAACCTTCTCCTCTCCCATTTTTCCAATGTTTTTCCCGACCTTGTTTTTATTGATTTTTTTAAATAATAAGCATAAAGCAACTATTAAAGCAATAACTACACAAAAAATCAATATAACTTGTATCTTATCCACAAGGTTTCCTCCTAATCTCAAAAACTTTTAATAAATGTAAAGCAATTTTATTTCCACAATTTTAATTGTAACACATCAGAATATTTTTTCAACCCTTGCGAATAATAATTTCATGAACATGTTATGTTAAAACATTATTTAATATGTTCAGGGAAATGGGGTGTTCAGTATGTGGGATAAACTTGCTCTTATATTGCTAATTATAGGCGGAGTAAACTGGGGACTTGTTGGCATTTTTGAATTTGACATGGTAGCATGGCTATTTGGTGGTGCTGCTGCTGCAATTAGTAGGGTTATATACATCTTAGTTGCACTTTCTGCAATATGGTGTATATCACTTCTATTCAGACGGGAAGCCCTTGTTGAAGTAGCTGAAGGCTAAGAGAAACAACTCATAAGTAATGGGCTTATTGTATACCTTAACGGTGCCGCAAGCAATATACAGTAAGCCCAATTTTTTCATTGTATTTTCCTTTTATTTTCATATAGTTTTCACATTGTTAATATAATATATGTAAAGAGAGATAGCCAACCATATAATTAATAGCTTACATAGTGCATTAAAAAAACTCACAAATACCCCCCCTCATAGCGATATGAGGGAATTTTTTTGCCTAAAATACAAAATATTATTCTAAAAATGGGCAGTCCGATAGAATGTTCCGCCAGTAAAAATAATCAGGAAACCAAAGCTCCCTGATTATTTTTTATCTAATGAAGTAAATATAACCGTTTGGTTTTTACCATTACTTTTAGCATAATATAAAGCTTGGTCTGCTTCATTAAAGAAATCTACATTTGACATCATATTCGGATAATCGCCCGTAATCCCGCAACTAAATGTCACTGACTTATTATCCATCTGTTGAAATTCAATTTCAGAGAATTCCTTACGAAGATTTTCAACAACAGTATATGATTCAAAAGTTGTCATTTCCTTGAAAATAATAGAGAATTCTTCACCACCATAACGTGCAGTTAGTATTCTTTTACTGGATATGTCACTAAGCATATCAGCAAGCTTAACAAGAACAATATCACCAACTGAATGTCCATAGGTATCATTAACTGACTTAAAATTATCAATATCAAGCACGGCAACGCATACCTTATCATATTGTTTCATCGCAACTGTAAGTGAATCATAAAATATTTTCTGATTATAAAGCTTAGTTAGTGGGTCACGCTTTACTTGTTCAATTATATCCGTTTGGTGCAGGTTGTTGGAATTTGTCATAAACAGATATTCTAAATGATAGTTAATAAGAACATTGGTGAAAATATATGAGCATAAAATTACAGCAAAAGCGATAAGTGCATCAGCATAATAATTTGCAAAGGTAAGTGGAATTAAAGACATATAATTTGCATAGTAAACTGTTGCACCGTAAAAACCAAGCGTGACAAGCACGACGACACCAGTAAGCTTTTTGCTTGCAAACATTGATGTAATAAAAATTGGAAGGCAGAATATCGTTATTAAAGCTGGAAGTATATAATGCGTTATTGCAATATTAAAACAGATAATAGATATTGCGGTAACCATTGTAAAACTTTTTACAGATTCTTTTTTTATTATAGCCTCAAGTATATGGTAAACTGCAGCAACTAATACATTTATAGCTGTTGGTTTTGCAATATATTGAAATAAATAATCCATTATTCGCTCATCGGGTAAGCTTTTTTCAAAATATCTATATGATACAAAAAAAGCCAATTCAGTTACTAAGCAAATAAAAATAGAAAACCAAATAGTTTTTCTTATTGTAACTTTAAGCCTTAGTGTATGCCGTATTTCATTATTAGATTCATTTTTCATGGTTACCACCACCTTTCCAACTGCGTAATATTTTATTTATAATTACGGTGGTCTTAATAATATTATTATATAACAAAGAAGTTAAATAAAAAACAACATTTCTTGAACAAATCATGTAAATCATGTAATATTAGGATAAATACAAGATGTCTATAAAGATGATTGGTGTTTATTCTTATATTCTAGGTACATCAAACAAGTTTATCCCATTTGTGCAAGTTATATCCAAAACCTCTTGTGCAGTGATCTTTTTAATCTCAGCAATTCTTACAGCAATATTTGCAATCATCGAACTATCGGAACGCTTTCCACGAAACGGTTCAGGAGCCATGTACGGACAATCAGTTTCAAGCATAAGCCTGTCCATAGGAATAACTTGTAATGCCTCAATAGCTTTTCTTGCATTCTTAAAAGTAATCACACCAGTAAAGCTTATATACATTCCAAGTGCAATAACCTCCTTTGCAGTTTCTGCTGAACCAGAAAAGCAGTGCATAACACCTTTCGGTTTATGCTTTTTCAGCAAATTCATACAATCCTCTGTCGCATCTCTTGAATGAACAATAACAGGCAAATTCAGCTCTTTAGCAAGAACAAGCTGTTCCTTGAAAAATTTAAGCTGTAAATCCCTATCATAACCGTCATAATGGTAATCAAGACCAATTTCGCCAATCGCAACAACTTTTTCATGACTAGCAAGCTTTTCAAGCGTTTTTAAGTAATCGCTATCAGTTTCATTTATGCTCTCAGGGTGAACTCCAACTGATGAAAATATATAATCAAACCTATTTGAAATATCAATATTTTGCCCCGATGTTTCAACGCTTGACGCAGCAAGCAGAACATATTTAACGCCCTTTGATGGAAGTAATGAAAGCAACTCATCTCTGTCCTCATCAAAGGCATCTGTTGTGTAATGTGCATGAGTATCGAAAATATTATTAAGCAAAACCAAGCCTCCTATCTAATGCTATATAGTTATTCATTCTCTATTAAACCAGTATTTTACATCTTCTTTTATGCTCTTGTCAAGTTCAAAATAACCATTTTCCAATTCTGTACCGATAGGATTTCTGAATTCAGCAGGGTCATTCCCTTGCTTTAGGAGATATTTGAGGGCAACACTACTTTCGCTATAATCAATCAGCGAAATGTCAGACTCAACCAAGTTTATAACAGTAGTAAAGCTATTGTCAAGCCCAGCGGCAACCCTTTCGCCACTTAATTGATTTAGCATTGATGAAACAATAGTACTCACCATTATCATTCTTTGCTGTTCACCGTTTTTATATTCCCCATAAGTGACAAGTTTTTGAATTTGTGCAGCAGCAAGATATTGCTCACCAACCTCCATATCATCAACATCACTTGGAACATAAATCTGAACACCACCTAAAATATCGCAGATTTTCTGAAACCCTTCACCATTCATTTTTATATATCTATCAATCGGAACGCCTAAAAGCGATTCAAGAGAGTTTTTAGTTTCAATAACTCCACCGTTATTATAATGCTCCTCCAATGATAAAATCTGTCCATTATAGTCAATAATTGAAGTTGACGCCAACGGAATACAAACATATCTTTTCTTCTCAGGGTCAATTCTCAAAACCATAAAGGTTACTGGAGAAGTGCTATCTTCAGGGTCGAAAATCAGCATAAGAGTTTTACTATCTTCAGCAATCGGCGTATAATATTCGTTCGTTTCTACTGAATCAGGTGTTGAGGACTTATCACTATCATCAATTTTATTAAGGATATACATAGCTGCTCCACCGATGATAATTAGTGAGATTAATGCTGTCAAAAGAAACGGTATTGCCGTACTCCCCATCTTTTGTTTATGCTTTGCCATAAAAGACCTCCGTAAGTATAATTTTATGTTGTAAAACTGTTGAAAACTCATGATTTATTGTTGAAACCTTAAAAACTATGTTGAAAGAACTGTTGAAACCGTTGAAAGATGGTGGTTTTTTAAGGTTAAAAAATTGTTTAAAGTTTTATTGTATGTTAAAATATTGTTGAAATTCAATTTAGATAGTGTTATAATATGATTTATAAACTGTGTCAATTTCGGCAGTGTTAATAACATCAGCTTTTTTGCCTTTTTTCTGAGCATATTTTATAGTTTGCCCAGTGCCACTTGCGTAATCATTGACAACTGCAATGAGTTTTGACGAATTGTCAACCATGTATTGATTGCGTATCTTATAGCAATTTGCATGATAGCTAGGACTTGTGCAGACTATTTTATCAGCATGAAACAGAGCATATTCCAGCATATACTTATCCTCACCTGTGAATTTATTACCGTGATCTTCCGTAGGTTTAACGCAGATAAGAGATAAATCAGGGTGCTGGCTTTTAAATTCAAGCACAATCATTGCTGCCCAAAGGTCAATTCCTCTTGCAAGCCCCGTGATAAAATGGGTGTAGCCCTCTTGAATTGAGCTGTGTATTCTATAATAGAGCATACTTTTTATTATTTTTGTACGTCTATCTGACCAATCGCCATTACCTGGAAGTTTCATTGGGCGATGCCCCGAAAAGCAAACAGTTTTTTCTATCATAATATTATCCTTTACCTTTCATAATATTATCTTTCACAGAATAAATTTATAAAATGAGGAGTCCAAAGGGAATTCCCCCTTTTATGAGGTTTGTGGCAGAGCCTCATTATAAATCAATTGGAGATACCACTTTTGACTTTTTTCACATTTACTGACTAACAATTAATTATATCATATCCTAGATAAAATTTCAAGCATAAAAGGAGAATAAAGACATTGGAACCATATCGAAAGAGAGCATGGGCAGAAATAAGCCTTAATAGTCTTGAAGAAAACATAAAGAGCATACGGGAGAACCTTATGCCAGAAACTGAAATTATGGCAGTAATAAAGGCTGACGCTTACGGGCATGGTGAGGGAGAGATATGCCATAAACTTGAGCAGATTGGGATAAAATATTTTGCTGTATCAAATCTTGATGAGGCAGTGAGTGTTCGTGAGCATTGTAAGAATGGAGATATTCTTATTTTGGGTTATACGCCGTCTGAGTATGCTAAAGAACTTGAGCGATTTAATATAATACAGGGCGTTGTTTCGATGGAACACGCAATAGAATTATCGCAAAATGCCAACAATAAAGTCCGTTGTCATATAAAGGTGGATACGGGAATGGGCAGAGTTGGCTTAAAGCACGATAATGTGTCAGATTGTGCTGATGAAATAGAAAACATAATTAAGCTTGATAAGCTTTCTGTTGAGGGAATTTATACTCATTTGGCAGTTGCAGATAGCGATAATGAAAGCGATATTACATACACAAATGCACAAATAGACTATATTCTTGCTGTTTATGATGAGCTGAAAAACAGGGGGA
The DNA here is from genome assembly GCA_023388515.1 of Bacillota bacterium. Lineage (GTDB taxonomy): Bacteria > Bacillota > Clostridia > Oscillospirales > Ruminococcaceae > JAAYPV01. The sequence goes on along the minus strand of JAEWGD010000033.1, from coordinate 27,394 downwards.
TAAGCTTGCCCCATGTTCATTTTCTGAATAGTGCAGGTGCTTGTTATCATAATAGTGGTAGGAGTACTCTTGCAAGGATTGGAATTATTATGTATGGTTTGCACCCTAATTATGAGATGGATTTACCATATAAGTTAAAGCCTGTTTTGGCTCTAAAGGCGATTATTTCACAGGTTAAGGTTATTAATGAGGGGGATTTTGTAAGCTATGGCAGAACCTTTTGTGCTAAATCCTCAATAAAGGTTGCTACTGTTACTGTTGGTTATGCAGATGGCTATTCACGTCTTTTATCTTCAAGGGGAGAGGCACTTGTACAGGGGCAAAGGTGCAAAATAATCGGTAGAGTTTGCATGGACCAGCTTGTACTTGATGTATCTTGCCTTGAAGATGTACACGCTGGGGAAATTGTAACGCTTATTGGGCGAGATGGCGAGGATATTATTACTGCTGACGAACTTGCAAGCGTTTATGGAACTATCGGATATGAGGTTGTATGTGGAATTTCAAAACGTGTACCAAGAATTTATGTCTAGTATTGATTATATTAACTGTGCGTGGTAGGAATACAAGCGTATTTCACAAATAAACAGTTTTATTGTGCGAAATTTTGTTTTTTATTACAATTGATTTTTTTCTTAAAATAAAATATACTATATATTATAGATGTAATTATAATTTTGTTATATAAATAAGTGGAGTTTGGAGAGTGTGATATGGGAGTAAGGGTTGTAAAATTTGGAGGAAGTAGCCTTGCGGACGCAAAACAATTTGTAAAGGTTACAGAAATTATTAAGGCTGATGAAAGCAGAAGGTATGTAGTTCCTTCAGCACCAGGTAAACGTTTTGGTGATGATATTAAGGTTACTGATATGCTTTATGAATGTCATGATTTAGCTAGTGATAATAAGGATATTTCAAAAGTCTTTGGTATGATTGCAGACAGATATAACGGTATTATAAGTGATTTGGGAATTGATTTGTCGCTTGATGCTGACTATGCTGAAATAAAAGAAAAGCTTGTCAACCATGCTAGCAGAGATTTTGCCGCAAGCAGAGGCGAATACCTTAATGGAAAAATACTTGCTGCATATTTGGGTTATGAATTTGTTGACCCTGCTGAAATGATTGTTTTTGATGATAATGGTGTATTCTTGCTAGATGAAACAATTCAAACTATGCGTAAAAGGCTTGAAAATATCGAACGTGCTGTTATTCCTGGATTTTATGGAGCAATGAAAAATGGTAAGATAAAAACATTTTCAAGAGGTGGCTCTGATGTAACAGGTTCTATTGTTGCAAGGGGTGTAAATGCTGATATATACGAAAACTGGACAGATGTTTCTGGCTTTCTCGTTGCTGACCCAAGAATAGTTGAGAATCCAAGTGTAATCAAGACGATAACATATAAAGAACTTCGTGAGCTTTCATACATGGGTGCGACTGTTTTGCATGAGGACGCAATTTTTCCTGTAAAAACTGCTGGAATACCTATTAATATTAGGAATACAAATGAGCCTAGTGCAAGTGGTACTATGATTGTTTCTGATGATACTAATGAGGAGTTGCCAAAATTTATCATTACAGGAATTGCTGGTAAAAAAGGATTTGCTTCTATTAATATAGAAAAGGCGATGATGAATAGCGAATTGGGGTTTGGAAGAAGGGTGCTTGAGGTTCTTGAGGAGAATGGGATTTCCTTTGAGCATATGCCATCTGGAATTGACACGATGAGTATTGTTTTTAATTCAGCTTTGCTTGATGGCAAGGAGGATGCTGTTATTTCTCAGATTAGAAAGAGGGTTAATCCTGACCATATTGAAGTTGAGCGTAATATCGCTGTACTTGCTGTTGTGGGGAGGGGTATGGTAAAAACTAGGGGTACTGCTGCTAGAATTTTCGCTGCTTTATCACACGCAAGGATTAATGTAAAAATGATTGATCAAGGCTCAAGTGAGTTGAATGTTATTGTCGGTATAGGTGAACAGGACTTTGAGGAGGCTACCCGTAAGATTTACGAAATGTTCGTGCTAAGTGGTGAAGAGCAGTAGGATAAAATAGAAGTGTTCCCCCCTTTTTGTGAATGGCTGGCATTGTCAGTTGTTTGTGAAGGGGGTTTTTGCTTTCGCTTTGGTTCTTGTTTAGCTTATAACACAGAACTTCAGTTTATTTGTTAGATTTGAGTGAAGTATGGTTCTTGTTTACCCTGCTTTCTTTCAATATACTTTCCGTATTGTTAAATTTAATTGTGGGTGTTCATTTCTTTGTGCGTACAAAGAAACGAACCAAAGAAAAACGCAACTCAACGCCGTTGAGGCTAGGCACGCTCAACCAAAAACCAAAACAAAGACCGTTTTGGCTTTTGGGTCGCTACTTTGATGGCGTGCTTTCCCGTCGCATATACTCTACTTAGGAGGCGATTTCCATGTGCGACGGAAAAGCGATTTAGGATTGTTCTGGCGTAACTTTTACCACAGAATTTAATTTGAGAAAAAGCAAAAACAGTTTTGGCAATACCTCTATCATAAAAATTAAACTTAACTCAAAAGTTAACATATTGGTATCAGTACAGTAAACCCATGAGTTATAAAATAACAACCTCCTCGCCTGTAAATGGCTTAGGAAAGATGATGTTCTGTGGATTATTTTACCGAACTAAGCAACCAAACATAAAAGAAAAAGCCTCAACGGCAGTTGTGCATTTCTTTGGTTCGTTTCTTTGTGCAAGCAAAGAAATGAACACCCCCACTTAAATTTAACCGTACGGAAAGTAGATGGAGAGTATTTAGGGTAAATAAGAACGATAATTTACTTAAAATAAACATCACAGAGCATATTCAAAGAAAGCAAAGCAACCAAAAACCAAAGCAAAACCAAAAGCCTACCCCAAAAGGCAAATAAGTGCTAAAAATATTGACACCATTTTTTGAATGTGATATAATGAATTTTTAGTTTATTGATAAAAGGTTGGTGCAATTTAATGCTTAAACAACTTCGAGAAGTTTTCACCTATAAACAAATGCTGATCTCCACCGTAAAAAAAGACCTCCGTTCACGCTATCGTGGCTCAGTTCTTGGTTTTCTGTGGACATTCATCAACCCGTTAATGCAGCTAGTTGTGTATTCCGTTGTGTTTCAACGTCTGCTAAGATCTACCGAAGACAACTACGCTATGTTCGTTTTTACAGGATTGCTTCCTTGGCTGTACTGTGTATCCTCAATTCAAGCCTCTACAACCTGCGTTGTGTCTAATTCAAACTTAGTAAAAAAGATTTACTTCCCGAGAATGATATTACCAATATCTGTATCAACCACAGGGCTGATAAACTATATTTTTGGCTTGGTAATCGTCTTTCCAGCCTTGATTATCACAGGTGTAAAGCTGACGCCGTTTGTGCTGTTAATGCCCGTAATTATGGCTGTTCAGTATCTATTTGTAACAGGCTTGTGCATGATGCTTTCAGCGTTTTATGTGTATTTCAGGGACTTGGAGCATATTGTTGGAATTGTTACAATGGTTTGGTTTTATTTAACTCCAGTTTTGTATAATATTAACATATTTGACGGTACTTTTAAAAAGGTCTTGATGTTTAACCCTATGACACAAATTATTATGGCATACAGAAATGTGCTTATGTACGGAACTTACCCTAATGTGACTGGTTTTCTTGGTGTTACAGGGTTTTCCGTTGTAGTTTTCTTAATAGGTGCATTTATATTCTCAAAACTGCAAAAGAATTTTGCGGAAGAATTATAATTGGATTTCTTGTGTGAAAGGATTTTAGGAGGAAAATAAGTGGAAGAGAAAATTAAGTTTAATGTTGAAAATGTGGACATTTCTGATATAATGACGCAAATCCATGAGAGGATTGAGGCTCGTGGGTATGACATGAAGAAAATAAGTGCCTTGCAGGATTTTACTATAAAAAGTCAAGTAGAAAAGCACCATAATATTTTAGATGGAAATCTTTCGCCATTAGCTGATATGGTAGCACAAAAATCTGCTGTACAATACTGGTGGTCTATTCCAAACGAGTCTGGTTTAAAAAACAAGTTTAGAATATTTAGGTATAAGGTTACAAGAAAGTTTATGTTTTTCTATATGAGATATGTTATGGAACAGCAGAACTCATTTAATGGAGGAGTAGCTCATACAATATCTGCTTTGATTGAAAAAAATGCAAAACTTGAACAGGAAAATAAAGAGCTTTATAAATGCGTGGCTGTGCTTACAAAAGAAGTTGACTCTATAAAAAAGAGAATAAAGGATTAGGAGGGCATATGGGTAAGTCAAGAATTATTCAGTTTACGCCTTCAATTTCATATGGAGATGCTGTAAGTAACGATATTTTTGCTATGGCAAGCGAGCTAACAAAGCATGGATATGAGAACAAAATTGTTGCTATAAATATTGCACCTAGTGTAAAAAATAAGGTAACTAACTTTAAAGGCTTTGTATCAAAGCCTAGTGACATTTTTATTTATCATATGTCAATTGGTAGCGATTTGTCTGAATATGTGATTAATGCAAGAGTTCGAAGTAAAATTATGGTTTATCATAATATAACTCCTGCACATTATTTTAAGAGCATACCGAATGCACAAATAGGTTGCAGGAGTGGTAGACTTGAGTTAGCTGATTTGGCAGAACATATTGATTTTGCTATTTGTGACAGTGATTATAACAAGGAAGAACTTGATAAACTTGGTTATAAAAACACTGTTACACTTCCGATTATATTTGATGATAGAGATTATAGGAACACTGTTCCGACAGAAAAGTTGTTGAAAAAGCATAAAAATGACGGTTATACGAATATTCTTTTTGTTGGTAGGATTGCACCGAATAAAAAGCAAGAGGACGTAATATCAAGTTTTCATGTTTATAATAAATATATTAATCCAAAGAGTAGACTCATTTTGGTCGGTTCTTCTACTTCGATGGAGAATTATCATGAGTCACTTGAGGATTATATTATTAGCCATAATATAGAAAACGTTGTTTTTCCTGGACATATTAGCTTTGCCGATATACTTGCATACTATAAACTTGCTGATGTTTTTCTATGTCAAAGTGAACATGAGGGCTTTTGTGTGCCATTGCTTGAGGCTATGGTTTTTGATGTTCCTATCATTGCGTATGCTAGCAGTGCAATTCCCTATACATTAGGTGATAGTGGAATTATGTTTACTGAAAAGGACCATAGGATTGTTGCAGAGCTTATAAATCTTGTTGTAACTGATGAGGATTTCAGAGAAAAGATAATAGATGGGCAAAGAAAACGCTTTGCTGATTTTGAAATAAACAAGGTAAAATCAAAGTTTATGGAGTTAATAAAACCTTATATTAGTTAGGTTGGGGAGTTTATGAAAAAAAAGTTATGTTTTGTTGTTCAAAGGTATGGAATTGAGATTAACGGTGGAGCAGAGGCTTATTGTCGAGCGTATGCAGAAAAGCTTGCTGATATTTATGATATTACTGTTGTAACGACTTGTGCTCTTGATTATCAGGAATGGAATAATTATTATAAAGAAGAAGTAACGGTTATAAATGGAGTGACTGTTCATCGCTTTAATGTGGACTTTCCAAGAAACACAAAAACATTTGCTGAGTTATGTGGCAAATTATTCAACAACCCTAACCATACGCTAAAGGAGTCGGACGAGTGGATTGACGCACAAGGCCCTGTGAGCAAAGGTATTGTTGAATATATTGAAGAAAATATTGACGAGCATGACTTGTTTTTATTTTTCACATACCTGTATTGGCAAACGGTTGAGGGGATAAAGTATGCTAAGGATAAGGCAATTCTTATTCCATTTTGTCATGATGAGCCACCTGTTTATCTCAAAAGTTTTGATGCACTTTTCGATGCACCAAAAGGGATAGTTTACAATACAAGCGAGGAAATGGAATTTATTCACAAGCGTTTTAAAAATGCTCAGATACCGTCAATTACAACGGGAATAGGGCTTGATATTCCACCTGTGGACACGTTTCCGAATGCAAGAGAGCAGTTTAAGTTGAACAAGCCTTTTATACTTTATATGGGTAGAATTGACGTTCCTAAGGGTTGTAATGAATTGTTCGAGTATTTCCTTGAGTACAAGAAACGACATAAATGCGATTTACAGCTTGTTCTTATGGGTAATGAGATTATTCCAATTCCTAAGCACAAGGATATAATTTCACTTGGATTTGTTTCTGAGGAGGAAAAGTACGCAGTTTTGAGTGAATGTGAACTTTTTGTTCTGCCATCACATTTTGAAAGCCTATCCATTGTTGTGCTTGAGGCATTTGAATTTATAAAGCCTGTACTGGTGAGTGGTCATTGTGCTGTTTTAAAGGGGCATTGTGAGAAAAGTAATGGTGGGCTATATTTTTATGGGAATGAGGATTTCTGTGAATGTCTTGATTTGCTTATAAATAATGAGGATTTAAGAAATGCTATGGGCAATAATGGTAAGGGTTATGTTGATAAAAACTATCAGTGGGATGTAATAATTGATAAGTTTACAAGGTTTATTGACGATATGAGTAAATAAAAAGCTGTCTTTGAGGGGTTTATTCGCAAACTTCTACAAAATGGATATTATCCCTTTGGTAACCCATTATAATCCGTCGCAGACACAACTTTCTTTTAACGCAAACACAGGGTTGAATTTTACTTCAACCCTGTGTTTTTAGTTATGTATTAATATTTGTCGTCGCCTAGATTTATCTTCTTAACTCTTGGGGGAGGTGTGCTTGATAAATCGAAATCATCGTCTAAATCTAAGTTAATTTTTCTTTTTCGTTTTTCTGGAATCGGGTCATCATCAAAGAAATTATTCTTACTAGAAACATTTCTTAGCTTGAAATGTGAAACCTCTTGTTGTAGTGTTGCAGCCTGTCCTGAAAGCTCTTCACTTGCAGCAGCACTTTCCTCAGAAGTAGCAGAGTTTGTCTGAACAACAGCAGAAATCTGGTCGATACCCTGTGTAATTTGATGTAATGCACTAGCTTGCTCTTTGGATGCCTTATTAATTTTTTCAATAGTATCAACAACCATAGAAGCCTGAACGCCAACTTCTTCCAAAGCAATTGCTGTTTCCTCAGCAATTTTTGTACCTCGTTTAACGCTTTGAACAGAACCTTCAATCAAGGCAGTAGTTTGTTTTGCAGCATCAGCACTCTTAGACGCAAGGTTTCTTACCTCGTCAGCAACTACGGCAAAGCCCCTACCAGCTGAACCTGCCCTTGCAGCCTCAACAGCAGCATTTAGAGCAAGGATATTTGTTTGGAATGCTATATCATCAATAACCTTAATTATCTTGCCAATTTGTGCTGAGGAATCGTTTATTTCACTCATAGCAAGTAGCATTTCCTTCATATGGTCATTGCTTACTTTTATACCCTCTCCAGCATCGTTTACAGATTCGTTAGCAACCTGTACATTCTTAGCATTTTCGTCAACCTGAGAAGAAACCTCAAGGATTGACGCTGAAAGCTCTTGAATTGAACTTGCCTGTTCAGTAGCACCTTGTGAGAGCGTTTGTGCACCTAATGCGACTTGGTCTGCACCCGAATTAACCTGTTCTGCAGCAAGAGTAATTGAGCCTAATGAATTATTAAGTGACTCTGAAATCTTCACAAGTGAATCCTTGATAGGAATAAAATCGCCGATATAGTCCTGCGTTATTTCATTAGTCATATCTCCAGAAGCCATTAATTCAAGGTTGCTTGAAATATCGCTTACATAGAGTTTAAGCGTGCTTATAGTCGACCTTAGTGAATCGGCAAGAGTACCTAATTCATCAGATGACGTATAATTAATAGAAATATCGAGCATACCCGTTGAGAGTCTTGTAACTGCTTTTGTTAAACCAGTAACAGGCTTTGTGATAAGTCTTGAAACTATTCTCAATGTCAATAAAGTACCTATAATAAATAAGCCTAATAATACCAACAAGTTTATCATTGTTGATTGAGCTTGTGCATCTCTGATACTTTCTATATTCATTCCAGTGAACATAATTCCAATAGCTTTGCCATCAGTGTCTAAAATAGGTTTATACTTTGTTACATATTTTTCGCCAAGTATTTCAGTTTCACCAGCGAAATCCTCCTTTTTCTCCAAAACAGTTTTAGCTATTTTAGGGTCAAGCTTTGTGCCAACTTGCCTTTCGCCATTTTGAATAATCGTAGTGTTAATTCTTTCATCCTTGAGGAATACTGTATATTCGTTATTTGTAGCACTTTTTAGCGAATCCAGAAACTCTGGGTCATCAAGTGGATAGCTTACAGAAACAACTCCAACAACACTGCCGTTCCACTTTACAGGAGCACCTGTTCTCACAGCAAGTTTAATGAGAGTTCCCTCAGCAGTAACAGTTGTAATATTGCCCTTTAAAGCCTCTGAAACATTGGATTGATTAATAATGGAATCGCCCTTTTCGTCATTATATGAGCGTAGAATTACATTGCCATCAGCATCTGTAATAGTTATGTACTCCACATTAAATCTATTTTCATATACTAATTCCGACAGGATTTTACTTACTCCTTCAGAGTTATTTGCTGAAATAGCTTTAGAAAGCTCATCATCTTTTGACAATGTTTCAGCGATAGTTTTTGACTGTGCACCTTGATTTGCAATAGTAAGATCCAATACATTTAATGAATTGTCGCACAAGTCATTAAGGGTGTCATCCATTAATTTTTTGTTACTAAAATAACTGATAGCGGTGCATAAAAGAACAGCAATAGTTAGCATTAGCAATACTCTTACAGTTAATTTTGTACCAAGTTTTTTCATAATATTTTCTCCTTACATTATTTTTGCTTTACGGTATAATCATATTAACACTTTCTCGTATATTTAAAAACATTTTTCAATTAATAAATTGTGGCTAATGCGTTAATTCCACAGGATATTTAATGGGTTATTAACAAAACTATAAATTTTTATACTATTAAATTGTATATAATTAACAAGGTTTTATAAAATATTAGTACAATTTCAATGAAAAATTGTTGAAATAAGAGAAAATACATGATATAATAAAATATAAACTAAAAAGGGGAAAGTTAAAATGAGTTATGCAGATATGATATTTATTCAAAACTGCAAAGATATATTGACAAATGGCTTTTGGGATACTGACTATGATGTGCGACCGAAATGGAGCGACGGTACGCCTGCACATACTATAAAAAGGTTTGGGATTGTTAATAGATATGATTTATCAAAGGAGTTTCCAATACTAACTCTTAGGCGAACTGCATTTAAGTCAGCAATTGATGAAATTTTGTGGATATGGCAGAAAAAGTCCAATAATATCAGCGACTTGAATAGTCATATTTGGGACGCTTGGGCTGATGAAAACGGAACAATTGGCAAAGCGTACGGTTATCAGCTTGGAATAAAGCATGAGTATGCAGAAGGAATGTTTGACCAAGTCGATAGAATATTGTACGATTTAAAAAATAATCCATTAAGCAGACGAATAATGTCAAATATATACAACTTTCAAGATTTGCATGAGATGGGGCTATACCCGTGTGCGTACAGCATGACTTTTAATGTTGTGGGCAATAAATTAAACGCTATATTGAATCAGCGTTCACAGGATATGCTTGTTGCGAATAACTGGAATGTGTGCCAGTATGCAGTTTTGGTGCATATGTTTGCACAGGTGAGTGGGTTTGAGGTGGGCGAAATGGTTCATGTAATCGCTGACGCACATATTTACGATAGGCATATACCTATTGTTGAGGAAATAATTGCAAGGAACGCTTTTGACGCACCAGAATTCAAAATTGATAAAAGTGTTGATGATTTCTATAAATTTACAGTTGGCTCATTTGATATAGAGAATTATCAGTTTTACACGCTTGATAAAAAAATTCCAGTAGCAGAATAGTGGAGGGAATATGAAAATTATAGTTGCAGTTACTAAAAACTGGGGGATTGGTTGTGAGGGTAATCTCCTGTTTAATATACCAGAGGACATGAAGTTTTTCAGGGATACTACTATTAATAAAGTAGTAATCATGGGGCATAACACGCTTAAATCCATGCCGAACGGAAAGCCACTAAAGGATAGGGTGAACATTGTTCTTTCAACCAACAAGGCTTTGGAGATTGACGGTGCAATAGTATGTAATTCTGTTGCAGAGGTATTGGAGGCAGTTAAGGATTATAATACTGATGATGTTTTTGTTATCGGTGGGCAGAAAATTTATGAGCAGTTTTTGGAATATTGCAAAATAGCTCTTATCACGAAAATCGAAGAATCAAGCGATGCCGATACTTTTTTTCCAAATGTCGATAAACTGTGCAACTGGCGACAAGTTGCAATGTCTGTAGCAAGATGCCATGAGGATATTAAGTTTAGATTTACAATATATGATAATCGTGATTTAGTTAAGTAGAATTTTATAACGCATAAAAAGGCTGAGGGTTTTTAAACCCTCAGCCTTTTTAGTTGTATCTGAGATGGATTAGAATGGGGGGTCTAAAGGGGATTATTACCTCTGGTGGTGTTTGGGGCGAAGCCTCCTATTAAGCGAACTTTGCAAATAGCAAGCAAGCTACGCCTACAACTGCAATTATTGCAACAGAGATAAGCACTATTCTTAACGAGTAGAGCTTATTTTTTTTCTCAGGAGGGAATATACTTTTCAGATAATTTTGAGCCTCTTCTGAGAGAAGTTTTGCTGGAATATCTGACATACTTGGTCGTATATAGAGTATTGCCTTTTCAAAATAAAGGCTTTTAGGGTTATTTATTTCAACAATCTTTTTGTTGACACCTTTTATCATATAGAAATACCTCCAAGATAATACTAATTACTAAGAGTATTAACAATTCAAGGAATAATATTCGCTTATATTAAATTTATACGCTGTGTAATAACTTATTTGTTCAATTCTATGTTGAAAACAATGTTGAAACGGTTGAAAACTATATGAAATACTGTTGAAAACTATGTTGAAACGGTTGAAAACTATGAGTTTTTCAAGCTTAACAAAGGTTTAAAATTGTTGAAAACAGAATAATACATTCTGTAAAGGAAAAATTTTAATCTATTAGACATCTTTTTGTAACAATCAGTCTATCAACCTGACAAACATACAGTAACTCGTGGTTTTACAGAAAATACAATTTTATCTAGGGAAATTACACCTTAATCGGTGTAGTTTTTTGTAAGTTTCTTATGTAGTGGAAAAGATACTGCTGTGCAATTCCAGAAACTTCGTTTGTGAATTCGGGAAAGCCATCGGGGTAGTATTGCTCAAGCACACGCTTTATCCACACGTCAACGGGGAACGCATCTATGCGATACATACCGAAAAGCAAGGCACATTCAGCAACCTTTGGGCCAACTCCCTTTATAGTCATTAAAGCCCTCCTTGCGTCATCAATCGGCATAGTAGCGACCTTATCCAAGTCTAGTTCGCCACTTGCAACAAGCCTTGATGCGTCAAGAATATACTTTGCCCTAAAGCCTGCACGAAGAAATGAGATGGAATCAACATTTTCATTGGCAAACTGTTGAGGAGTGGGAAAGCCCTGATAATGCTCACAAAGTCGTGAAATAATCCCCTTAATTCGTGGAATATTATTATTTTGGGAGATAATAAAGGAGCAAAGAGCCTCCCATTTATCTTGACGTAAAAGCCTTATTCCACTAGCGAACTCACAGGCTTTTGCCAGTGTTTCATCTTTTGAAAGTAGCTTTTTTATTGCATTATAATCAGTTTCAAAGTCGAAATAACTTACCCAAATGTTAAGAAAATCCTGTTCGGAGGTATTATGAAAAATAAACTGGTCATCTTGTGCTGAAATAGTTAGGGGGTGGTTGAGGAAAAATCCACTGTATGTGCAGTCGAAATCGCCATTCACTTTTTCCCAACGGAAAGCCTGTCCACAATCAAGCGTTTCATCAAGGTTGAAATCGTCTTGCCATACTATTATGTCATTATTTTTTTGAATATACTCCATTTTATTCTCCTTGCTGAAAGTTATTATATCAACATTATAGTATATTTTCAGAGGATATTCAATCTTTATTACTAAAATACGTCAAGGGTAAGGGTGGAATGAATTATGGGAAATGTAAGAAAAATTTAATTTTGCTCTTGACAATTGGAAAAAGTAGTGATACAATGTGTGTAATACTTCATTTAGTACACTTAATACGCAAGAAGGAGGTTGTTAAATTATGTTTAATATTGACTTACAAAGCCGAATACCTATTTATGAACAGGTTTATAAGAAAGTAATTGAGCTGATTATAAAAGGCGTTTTGGTTGAAAATGAACAGCTACCGAGCGTGCGAAACTTGTCGAAGGAACTTAATATTAATCCGAATACCGTAGCAAAATCTTATCAGGAGCTTGAAAGGAATAAGATTATATATTCACTTTCGGGACGTGGGAGCTTTGTTGCAAAAACGAACCAATTAGCTATGAAAGAGCAGATACTTGAGGAATTTGATGTCTGTATCAAGGGGGCATTGCAGTCAGGACTATCTAGAGATGAACTAAAAATCAGAATTGATGGGGTGAAATTATGATTGAGCTAAAGGAAATTACAAAAAAGTTTGATGATTTTGTCGTACTTGATAATATCAATCTTACTATTGATAAAGGCACAGCTTTTGGTCTGCTAGGTTCAAATGGTGCTGGTAAATCAACGATTTTGCGATTGATATCAGGGATTTATAATCAAGAGGGGGGGAATATAACGGTTGATGGTGATACAGTTTATGACAATATTGAAACAAAAAAGCGTGTGTTTTTCGTAAATGATGAAACTGTTCAGTTTTCAACATATACATTAATTGAGCTTAAAAACTTTTATAAAGATTACTATCCAAACTTCTCAGAGGAACTTTTTGAGAAGATGCGTTCAACAATAAATTTGCCAAAGGATAAAAAGATTAGCACATTTTCTAAAGGTATGAAACGTCAAGCTATTGTAATTATTGCCATTGCTTGTCAGACGGATTATCTGCTTCTTGATGAGGCTTTTGACGGATTAGACCCGACTATGCGAATTATAGTTAAGAGAATGCTAGTTGATGCAATGCTTGACAGACAGCTTACAACGATTATTTCATCGCATAACCTAAAGGAAATAAATGAGCTGTGCGATACTGTTGCACTTTTGCATGAAGGTAAAATTGTATTCTCAAGGGATTTGGACAGCGTTAAGGGTAATGTTCACAAGGTACAGGTTGTATTTCCACAGGTTTCTGAAAATCTGCCACAGAACTATACTATTGAGGAGCTTGCTGGAGATGGGCTTGAGATTTTGCATTTTGAGAAGTCACAAAGCGTTTACCATATTATAGTTAAGGGTGATACAGAGCTTGTAAAGGAAAAGATACAAGCCAAAAACCCTGTTGTTATGGATATTATTCCGTTGACACTTGAGGAAATCTTTATTTATGAAATGGAGGTATTGGGCTATGACTTCAACTCCCTTGAAAATAAATAAGAAAAGTCCATTTTGGATTAACTTTTCTTTTAAATTTAAACAGAATAAGAAAATATTTATCATGTTAATAATTCTACAACTTATCTCTTTGCCGTTATTTCTTACTGTAGCTATCAATAGTTTTTATGCAAACTCAGGTGAAAACTTAGCAGTGTATGGGGTAATCGCAGTAATAGGCATGGCAGTATCTATACTGCTTGGAATAAGTATAGCTACAAACACATTCAATCATCTTCACAAAAAATCATTAGTGGATATGGTCTATTCGTTACCTATAACGATTAAGGATCGCTTTTTCAGCAACTTTTTATCAGGGCTTACAACATATATTGCCCCATATATTGGTGCAATGATTATAAGTTTAATAATTAATGCACTTGGGCTTGCACTCAATAAGGAATGGAATAGGACGTTTGGTGGATACACTGACGAATTAGTTAAGCTTATGGTTATCGGGCTATTTATTATGCTTTTTGTGTATGTTCTGTCAGTATTTATTACAACCTGTTGTGGAACGCTTTTTGAAAGCACAGCCTATATTTTTATAATAAACATCTTAATTCCAGCATCAATTGCAATCTTTTTCTTGTCTATGGCATCTGACTTATATGGCATATCAATTGACAAAACCGTAATAAGTGCAATTAAGTATACAAGCCCAATTGGAGGACTCTTTTTTATAGGGGAAGTTGTGTCCGAAGGGAATTACGGACTTTTTAATATTAATAACTTCCTTACATGGCTTGGTATCTATACACTGGTTATTTCTGCACTTTTCGTGCTGACATATTTCCTTTACAAAAAGCGTAAGGCTGAAGATGTTTCGAAGCCATTTGTTTACAATTTGCTATACTATATAATTATAAGTCTTGTTACATTTGATATTTTGGTATTTATTATGAATGATGATAATCTTATCATACCGCTTTTAATTCTCAGTGCAGTGGTTTATCTAATATTTGAAGTAGTGAAAAACAGAGGGTTTAAGAAAATTCATAGAACAGCAATTCGTTTTGGAGCGACGGCAGTTTCCATATTTATTTTAACTTCTATAATTTCATCTACAAACTTCTTTGGAATTGAATACTATGTACCATCAGAAAACATGGTTAAGAGTGTTACATTTGACTTTATAGATGAAAATATAAACATTGGAAATGGAGTTACTTCGGGCTTTACAACGGATAACCCAGAAGTTATTAGTGCGTTAACGAAGACACATGAGGACGCTGTTGACGATTTTAAAGAAGATAAAGGTCTTAGAAATATAAATTCCGATTATAATAATTACTATAATAAAAATAACTATTATGTAAGCTTTACCTACAATATGAAAACAGGTACTAAATCTAGTCGAGAGTACAGTTTAACCTTTGAGCAAAGGCTTATGCTATCAGAAATTTATCTTGATGATAATTATATTGACAAAGCAGTAATTAATCTTAGAAATAATATGTATGGTAATGTGTTTTACATTCAATCTAAACATAGCTTACAGCAAAAGGCTTATACAGTTAACGGAGAAGAATATTATAATGAAATAGCCGATAAACTTTGTGAGGCATATAAAAAAGATTTAAAGGCACAGACTATGGAAGATGTTCTAACTCCTGAAGGTGTTTATGGGTATTTGAATAACTACCCAGTAAGAACTACAAATACTAATACTATTGCGTTGCTTGAAGAGTATGGGTATACTCCTTATACTATGGATGAGGAATTTAAGTCTAGGCTTGCATTAAATGACATATCGGTATCGCTTTATAAACCTGCTGAAGATGCAAAATACACAACGACGGTATATTATCCTATGAATTATGAAAAAGCTGGAGTCCATTTTGAATTAGATATGAAGAATAAAAATCTTATTGAGCTTTTAAAGGTGGCACAGCCAATTTACACAACAACAGATGCTTGTTATAGTATTAGTTTTGAGGCAAGAAACTATGTCATACCATTAGAATACAGCGATTTAGCAGAAAAGATTTATGAAATGTATGATTAACTAAATAGCGATAATTCATGAGTAGCAAATGAACACAAAAAAGATGGCAGGTATACGCAATACCTGCCATTTTTTATATTTAATTAAAGAGGAAAATAATTATAAATATTTTCGTTTACGTCTATTACTGAAACACCCAATCCAGCGTCAATCAATTCATGAATTGTAAGAATTTCATTTTGAAGAACTTCTTTTAAGCTGAAGTCTATTCCGTTAATTGTCACGGTGACATATTCCCCATATAAAGCACCCAAAACATAGCCATATTCTTCATCTTGATAAATTAGTTGGATTGCCTCTGCATACCCCATATCAACATTTGGATCTTTGGTTGGATCATATATTTCAATCGTTTCTATCTTTTCAAATGGAGCAGAAACTTTGCTATCAAATAACCCTAAAGAAACCATTTCGCCAGGTGTTAGAATTTTTTTATCAATTACCTCACGCAAGGTGTATTGCTTGTCAAGCATTTCTATAATATATAAATCCGAAAGAATATTATTAAAGTAATAGTCATACTCACCATCATTATACAAATATTCTACTGCTGGCAGTATAATTACATCATCAGCAGGAGGGATTACCTTTATATTGTGGAAATTATAATATGAACGAAGTGATTTAAAAATTTCCTTGTTTATAGCCATAAGTTCATCAATCGTTACAATACCACTTTCAAGTGCTGTTGGGATATGATGCTTTATACCGTTGAGGAAAAAATAAAGATTGATTGGACTTTGTGTAGGAGAATACACACCATCATATCCATAGACATAATGACAAATAGAATATTGATTTCTGCCATAAGCATAAATAGGATGTATCATATCGTCCACATATAATTCCTGATAATCATTCTTATAATCATAATTTTCAACAACTCTTAAATTTCTCTTTTCCTTAACCAGTTTTGATATTTTCGCTAAGTCGAATGAGTTAAGCTTGCCATCACCGTTTAAGTCAGCCGATAAAAACTCACTTTCAGTAAGAGAGCCAATGCCAAAAATAGCTTTTTTGAGAATATCCACATCAGAATAGTTTACAACCCCATCACTGTTAATATCCCCGTATAGTGTTTCGTTTTCCTCTGTTGGTAAAACATTTTCAACAACCTCTGCATTAACGCTTAAAACTGGAGTTGCAAGCATGGACAATGCTAAAAATCCTGATAAAACCTTTTTTAATTTTTTTGTCATAATAAAACCACCTTTCATTGTTGTTTTATTTATATTTAATTAAAGAGTGAAATAATTATAAATATTTTCGTTTACGTCTATTACTGAAACACCCAATCCAGCGTCAATCAATTCATGAATTGTAAGAATTTCATTTTGAAGAACTTCTTTTAAACTAAACGTTACTCCGTTAATTGTTACTGTTATGTATTGTCCTCTTAGGTTGGATAGGTAATAATTATGTTCTTCATCTTGATAAATTAGTTGCAATGCAGCTTCATACCCTCCATCATATGGGTCATCCACAGGGTCGTATATTTCAATTGTTTCAATTTCACCTAAATCAACGACTTTCTTGAAATCATACAAGCCTAGAGAAATAAGCTCCTCAGGGGTTAAAAATTCTTTGTCAATAACTTCACGCAAAGAATATTTTTTCCCATGTATTTCTATAGTGTATAAATACGAATCGTAGTTATTGAAGTAGTAGTCATATTTTCCGTCGGTATACAAGTATTCTGTCGCTGGTGCTCGATCCATTTCATAGTCAAAGGTTACTTTAACATCTGTTTCTAGGTTAAATCCGTAATTTGACAATCCAATCTCTTTGTTAACAGCCATAATCTCATCAATGGTAACAATACCACTTTCAAGTGCTGTTGGGATAAAGTATTTTATACCGTTTAGAAAAAAATGAAGATTGACTTGCTTTTCTGTATAACCTTCGTCAGTAACACCATATACATCGCCAGCCATATTGTAATATTCATGTCTGCCATAAGCATAAATAGGATAGATCCACTCTGCTGTTATAAAGTCAGTATAATCATTCTTATAATCATAATTTTCAACAACCCTCAAATTTCTCTTTTCCTTAACCAATTTCGAGATTTTCGCTAAGTCGAATGAATTTAGCTTGCCATCACCGTTTAAATCAGCTGACAAAAACTCATCTTCAGTAAGAGAGCCAATGCCAAAAATAGCTTTTTTGAGAATATCCACGTCGGAATTATTAATAACCCCATCACTGTTAATATCCCCGTATAGTGTTTCGTTTTCCTCTGTTGGTAAAACATTTTCAACAACCTCTGCGTTAACGCTTAGAACTGGAGTTGCAAGCATGGATAAGGCTAAAAACCCCGATAAAACCTTTTTTAATTTTTTTGTCATAATAAAACCGCCTTTCTTTGTTGTTTTATATTTACTGCTACTATATTAACTTTGTAAATACTAGAAAAGTTTCAATAAATACTGAATTATTTTAACAATAGCATATAATGAACAAAATGTAAAGTAAAACCTGTTGTAAAATTTAAAATACAACAGGCTTTATAAAAATATTTTAGGAAGGCTTAAATTATCTGCCCACGAACATTTGCACCCAATAGTTTCGATATTGTGTTCCAGAACGATTGACATAACCAACGCCTAAATGCGTGAATGATGGGTTGAGAATATTTTCTCTATGCCCTTGCGAGTTCATCCATTGGTTAACGGTTTGTTCAGGTGTTGGGTACCCAGCAGCGATATTTTCACCACATGAACGGTAGCTAATTCCAAGTTCAGACAACACGGTAAAGCACGAAGTTCCGTTCGGTCTGGTGTGCGAAAATGATTGAATTATTTCTTCAGCACGAATTTGAGAAGCTTGCATAAGCGTTAAATCAGCCTCTAACGCAGGCAATCCAGCAGCAGCACGTTCTACATTTACAAGCCTTAAAACTTCAGCCTGATACTCAGAAATCCCACTAGGAACAGGTGGTTGTGTTACTGGTGGTTGTGTTACAGGTGGTTGTGTTACTGGTGGTTGTGTCACTGGTGGTTGTGTCACTGGTGGCTGTGTTACTGGTGGTTGTGTTACTGGTGGCTGTGTTACTGGTGGCTGGGTTATTGGTGGTTCAGTTTCGGGAATAGTAGAGGTATCCGTTGTAGATTGCGTTGTTTCGTTGCTTATACTTGTTGTTGGTGCTGTTTCGAGAGCAAATCGGGATTTTTTAATGTAAACTAAATCCAATACATTTATACGCATATCGCCGTTAATATCGAGTCCTTCGGCGTCTTGAACCTGACCAAACAGGTATTTGGAAATCAATGAAATTTTCGAGTTCATTCTTATTGCATCTTCTGATAAAGAGTCGTTGTAATCATCAATCGTTTCAATTGATGAACTTGTGGTTGAGCTTTCGTCATTATTCAAGGATTTACTGTATTTTGACGCAATAATTCCGACAGTAAGTGCAGAAATGCCTGTAACTACGGGGATTATATAGTATAAAGCTTTTGATTTAAGCATAAGATAGCCTCCTTTTTTGAATAGTATATGTGAAAAGGATTATGATACTCATTACATAATAAAATTTTATCATATTTATTTCCACTATGCAATAATTTTTTGTGAACAAAAGTGTTGTTATGTCCTGCTTTTGCGTTGGTTCTGGTTTGCCTTTTACCACAGAATTTCAGTTTTCATTGTTTATTTTAGCCAAGTATGGTTCTTATTTTCTTTGTTATTATTCAATCTACTTTCCGTATGGTTAAATTTAATTGTGGGTGTTCATTTCTTTGTGCGTACAAAGAAACGAACCAAAGAAAAACGCAGCTCAACGCCGCTGAGGCTTGACACGCTCAACCAAAATCAAAGAAGTTCACTTTGATTTTGGTTCGCTACCTTGATTAGTTGCTTTCCCGTCGCATTTACTATGCTTAGGAGGCGATTTCCATGTGCAACGAAAAAGCGATTTAGGATTGTTCTGGCATAACCTTTACTACAGAATTTAATTTAAGGGCAAGGAAACGAGTACCAAATCAAAAACTAAAGTTTAAGCGGCGTATGAGCGAATAAGTTGTATAAAAATTTGAAATGTGTTATAATAAACTGAAAAGAATGTTATAAAACAAACCATAAAAACCCATACTAAAGCGAAAGCTTAGAAATAAGAAAGTAGGCGACTCATGAATATTTTGCACCTAAAATATGCTGTTGAAGTAGGAAAAACACACTCCATCAACAAAGCTGCACAAAATCTCTACATGGGACAACCTAATTTAAGCCGTGCAATTAAGGACTTAGAAGAATCACTCGGCATTACCATATTTAATCGAACAACTAGAGGAATATTTGTTACACCACAGGGTGAGGAGTTTTTACAGCACGCTAAAAAAATTCTCAGCCAAATAGATGAAGTAGAGGCAATGTATAATCAGGAGAATAATATTAAGCAAAAGTTTTCAATTTCTGTTCCGAGATCGGGCTATTTTTCCCACGTATTTTCGAGGTTTGTAAAAAATGTTGACATAACAAAGCCAATTGAATTTTTTTATAGAGAAACAAATTCCATGCGAGTGATAAATAATATTTTACACGCAGATTATAATCTTGGAGTTATTCGCTATGCTGAAATTCACGACAAGTATTTCAAGAAGATGATGGGTGATAAAGGCTTTGTGCATGAGGTAATAACTGAGTTTACGCATGATATAGCTATGTCAAAAAATCATCCACTTGCTGAAAAAGAGGAGATAGACATTTCGGATTTAGATGAGTTTATCGAGATTGCCTATGCTGACCCTTATGTTCCGTCTTTGCCGTTTTCAGTAGTAAAAAAAGAGGAATTGCCTGATAATATAGATAAGCGAATTCTTGTTTTTGAGAGGTCTAGTTGTATTGATTTGTTCAATACAGTACATGGAGCATTTATGCAGGTTTATCCAGATGTAAATGAAATTCCAGAGGGACATGGCTTAGTTCAAAGACCTTGCAAGTCGAATAAAAAGGTATATAAGGACGTGCTGATTTATCGAAATGATTATCAACTTACTTCTTTGGACATTCAATTTATTAGCGAAATGAAAAAGGTTAAGAAATAGCTGATGGATATGTAGAAATTTGACGTGTTTTGTTATATATTTTAATCAGTTTGATTATATCGATAAAGGTATACCGATATGCTTTTTTTACAATTCCAAAACTATTAAATGTATGTTAAAATATTAACAGGTTAAGAGATAAGTTTTTTCTAAACCAATCTAGATAGGAGAGGATTAAGTGAAACGGAATGTTTTATCCAAAACTGTTCTGGAAAGGTTGCCCACCTATTTGCATTATTTAAAATCATTGCCTGATAATGCACCTGAAAATATCTCCGCAACAACGATTGCTAATGAGTTAGGGTTGGGAGAGGTTCAGGTAAGAAAAGACCTTGCATCGGTAAGCAATTTGGGTAAACCTAGAATTGGATATATTGTATCGTGTCTGGTTGATGAATTAGAGGCTGTTCTTGGGTATAATAATAGCAATGATACAGTAATTGTTGGTGCTGGAAAGCTTGGGAAAGCACTTTTGGCATATGAGGGGTTTAAAAATTACGGATTTAACATGGTTTTCGCTTTTGATATTGACGAGGAAATAACGGGGCAGACTGAAATGGGTAAGAATATATTTCCACTTTCTGAATTTAGAAAAAAGTGTAAAGATATG
Organism: Bacillota bacterium; assembly: GCA_023388515.1. Taxonomy (GTDB): domain Bacteria; phylum Bacillota; class Clostridia; order Oscillospirales; family Ruminococcaceae; genus JAAYPV01. The sequence goes on along the minus strand of JAEWGD010000033.1, from coordinate 6,246 downwards.
CGAATAAAGATTGGAGTTATAACCGTACCTGCTGAACAAGCACAGGCTGTGTGCGATTTAATGATAGAAAGTGGTATATTGGCGATTTGGAATTTTGCACCGACTCACCTAAATGTACCGAAAAATATTTTAGTTCAAAATGAAAACATGGCGACATCACTGGCATTACTTTCAAGTCATTTGACAGAACAAATGAATGAAAAGAACCACTAATTATAAAGGAGGAGTATTGGTATGGATAAGAAGAATTATGAAATTATTGACAATGTAAAAAAACTTGGAGAAGCACTTGCTAGGTTAAAAGAAGCACAGAAAATTTTTGCAACCTATTCACAGGAACAGGTTGATAAGATATTTCTTGCTGCTGCATCTGCTGCTAATAAGGAAAGAGTTTCACTTGCAAAGCACGCAGTTCAAGAAACGGGCATGGGTATTGTAGAGGATAAGGTAATTAAAAATCATTATGCATCTGAATCTATTTATAATGCTTATAAGAACACGAAAACTTGTGGCGTTCTTGAGGAAGATAAGGCGTTTGGCACAAGAAAGATTGCGGAACCAATTGGCGTAATTGCAGCAGTTATTCCAACAACTAACCCTACCTCAACAGCGATTTTTAAGACGCTTTTGGCATTGAAAACAAGAAATGCTATGATTATCAGCCCTCATCCAAGAGCTAAGGAATGTACAATTGCTGCTGCGAAGATTGTATTGGAGGCGGCAGTTAAGGCGGGTGCTCCTGAGGGGATTATTGATTGGATTGATATTCCAAGCTTAGAAATGACGACTATGGTTATGAAGGAATCCGATATTATTCTTGCAACAGGTGGACCTGGAATGGTAAAGTCTGCTTATTCAAGTGGTAAGCCTGCAATAGGCGTTGGTGCAGGAAATACTCCTGCAATTATTGACGATAGTGCTGATGTTTTGCTTGCAGTAAATTCGATTATTCACTCTAAAACATTTGATAATGGAATGATTTGTGCCTCTGAGCAATCTGTTATTGTTATGGATAAAATATATGACAAGGTTAAAAAGGAATTTACAAAGCGTGGCTGTTATTTCTTAAATCCTGAGGAAACTGATAAGGTTCGTAAGACTATTATTATTAATGGTGCGTTGAATGCTAGAATTGTTGGACAGTCTGCATATAAAATTGCACAGCTATCTGGCGTTGAGGTTGATGAGGCTACTAAGATTTTGATTGGTGAGGTTGAAAGTGTTGAGCTTTCAGAAGAATTTGCACATGAAAAGCTATCTCCAGTTTTGGCAATGTATAAGGCTAAGACGTTTGAAGATGCTTTGAATAAGGCTGACCAACTGGTTAAAGACGGTGGTTATGGGCATACTTCATCTATTTATATAAATGCTTTGACTGGGAAAGATAAGCTAGACTTTTTTGAGGCACGCATGAAAACTGCAAGAATACTTGTAAATACTCCATCTTCTCATGGCGGTATCGGTGACTTATATAACTTTAATCTTGCACCATCACTTACTTTAGGTTGTGGTAGCTGGGGAGGTAACTCCGTTTCCGATAACGTTGGAGTTAAGCATTTGCTTAATATAAAAACAGTAGCTGAGAGGAGAGAGAATATGCTTTGGTTTAGAGCTCCTGAAAAGATTTACATGAAGAAAGGCTGTCTACCTGGTGCGTTAGATGAGCTAAAGGTTGTTTTGGACAAGAAAAAGGTGTTTATTGTAACTGACCAGTTCTTATATGAAAATGATTATACAAAGCCTATCACCGATAAGCTTGATGAAATGAATATAAAACATACTACATTCTTTGATGTTGAACCTGACCCAACGCTTGAAAGTGCGAGAAAAGGTGCTGCTGCGATGACGGCGTTCCAACCTGATTGCATTATAGCTGTGGGTGGTGGTTCTCCAATGGACGCTGCTAAAATTATGTGGGTGATGTATGAGCATCCAGAAGCTGACTTTATGGATATGGCAATGCGTTTTATTGATATACGCAAGAGAATTTATGCTTTCCCTAAGATGGGAGAAAAGGCTTATTTCATTGCAATTCCAACAACAGCAGGTACAGGTTCTGAGGTAACTCCGTTTGCAGTTATTACTGATGAGGAAAGTGGCGTTAAGTATCCACTTGCTGATTATGAACTGTTGCCAAATATGGCGATAGTAGACGCTGATTTGATGATGAATGCTCCAAAGGGCTTGACGGCTGCATCGGGTATTGACGCTGTAACTCACTCAATGGAGGCATATGCTTCAATGCTTGCAACTGATTATACAGATGGGCTTGCGTTGCGTTCATTGAAGATGGTGTTTGAAAACTTACCAAAGGCATATGATAATGGTCCTAATGACCCAGTTGCAAGAGAAAAGATGGCTAATGCTGCAACTATGGCAGGAATGGCTTTCGCAAACGCATTCTTGGGAGTATGTCACTCTATGGCACATAAGCTTGGTGCATTCCACAATCTACCACATGGTATTGCTAATGCGTTGTTGATTAATGAAGTAATCAGATTTAACTCAACTGAGTCACCAACAAAGATGGGTACATTCTCACAGTATGATTACCCACGCACATTGGCTAGATATGCAGAGGTTGCCGATTATCTAGGTATTAAGGGTAAGAATGATTTAGAAAAGATGGAAAACCTAACTAAAGCAATTGATGAGCTAAAGGAAAAGGTTGGCATTAAGATGAGTATTCAGGAATATGGTATTGATGAGCAAACATTCCTTGATAGTCTTGACGAGATGGTTGACCAAGCGTTTGACGACCAGTGTACAGGTGCAAATCCACGTTACCCATTGATGAGCGAAATCAAACAGATGTATTTAAATGCATACTATGGCACAAATGAAAAAGTATAAGGAGGTATGGAAGATGAATTTAGACAATGTTATTGCAACCAGACCACAGAAAACTGTATATCGTGATGGCGACAAGGCGATTAAGGTTTTTAACGAGGACTATTCAAAAGCTGATATTCTCAATGAGGCACTTAATCAGGCAAGAGTTGAAGAAACTGGTCTTTGTATTCCAAAGATAATTGAGGTTACAAAGATTGAGAATAAGTGGTCTATAATTACCGAATTTATTGAAGGGAAAACTCTTGCACAGATGATGCAGGAAAACCCTGAAAAGAAATCCGAATATTTGGAAATGCTTGTGGATTTGCAGATGGAAGTTCATTCAAAAACTGCACCTTTGCTTAATAAGCTAAAAGATAAAATGAATCGTAAAATCTCGGAGGCAGATTTAGACGCAACTACTCGTTATGATTTGCACACAAGATTGGAATCCATGCCTAAGCATACAAAGGTTTGTCACGGTGACTTTAATCCAAGTAATGTAATTATCAAGGAAGATGGCAGTGCTTATATACTTGACTGGGCTCATGCAACACAGGGAAATGCCTCTGCCGATGTAGCAAGAACATATTTACTGTTCTGGCTTGCAAATGATATTGAGGGAGCAAAGGAATATCTGGATTTGTTCTGTAAGAAAAGTGACACTGCAAAGCAATATATTCAAAAGTGGTTACCAATTGTTGCAGCATCTCAATCCGTAAAGGGTAATGAAAAAGAACGTGAATTATTACTTTCATGGGTGAATGTTGTAGATTATGAATAATTAAGCTTTCCAATTTAATAAAATATATTTCCAAATTATCATGCCACATTAATATGGCATGATAATAAAGCAACACAGTATTCTGAATTAATCAGCAATGCTGTGTTGTTTGCTTTAAATAGCAAGGTTGAAATTTGTTAATTTGATAGGAAAAGCAAAAAAGACTGTGTTGAGGTGTTGCTTTTTGTGTATAAGACTAATTGACAATTTCACGAAAATATGATATATTACTTATGAGGTGATTTACTTTTGAAAAGGAAAATAGCACTCGTAATATGTTTTGCAATTGTAATCTTTGGGGTTTACTTTGCGTTAAACAGAGAGCCTAAGGTTGATATTGGTAAGGTTGAGATAATTTCAAGCGATTCTACTGTGTCATTAGAAGGCTATAAGATTAAAAAGGTTTATGATAATAAGGTTAATGTTGATTACAAACCACCTGTTATAATGGAGATTTTTGATTATATACCATCTGTAAACCAAAATCCTAATTTTGCAAATTCGGGATTAACTGAATCTGCAACGGAAACGGAAACAGATGTTACAAAAGCTGAAACTGATGATAAAAATATAATAAAAGCTCCTTCAAATGCTCAACTTTCATTTAGGGGAAATAATACAGGGCAAATATTATACAGCATTTATAAAATGAACGGGGAGTTAATTGCTGAAGATTTAACTAAGCTTGAAATACCAACAGGTAAGCTGTCTGAACAGTTAGATGGTTGTATTGTTCAGATTGATGTTAATTGGGGCAGAACGAAGAATTATGTTCATACAAGATATTTTGTTAAGTTTATATTTGAATAAAACACATAAAAGCGACTAATCATAAGATTAATCGCTTTTATTATGCCTAAATGGCTTTATATTAACGTGAAATTACTTGTCTTTAGGCTTGAAAACCAGTGAAACACATAGCCCGAAGATCAATGCAGCAGTTATTCCACCAGCAGCAGATGCTAAACCACCTGTGAAAACTCCAAGAAAACCATCTTTATCAACAGCCTTTCGCACACCCTCTGCAAGTGTATGTCCAAATCCTGTCAGTGGAACGCTTGCTCCTGCACCAGCAAAATCAAGAATAGGCTGATATAAATTAAATGCTGACAAAACAACGCCTGCTACCACAAATGCAACTAAAATTCTTGCGGGTGTAAGCTTTGTATAATCAATTAAAACCTGTCCTACTGCACAAAATAGTCCACCAATGATAAATGCCCATAAAAATTCCATAGCCTATCCCTCCTTAGTATTTGAAATATGAATTAAATGTGAAATTGATGGGATTGATTCACCCTGTTGCATCGCTGTTGGCGACATTAAAGCACCTGTTGCAGCAAAAAGTATATTTTTTATTTCACCAGATGCAAGCTTAGGCAGAAAATACCCACAAAGCACGCTTGCTGAACAGCCACAACCAGAGCCACCAGCACGAGTATCCTGTTCCACAGGGTCGAAAATCATAACCCCACAATCTTTATGAACCTTAGAAATGTCAATTTTATCTTTTTTCAGAATATCGAGGAGAAGTTCGCTACCTGTAATTCCCAAATCTCCCGTTACAATATAGTCATAATCAGAAGGGCTTTTCCCCATATCGTTGAGATGAGTTTTTATCGTATCGGCAGCAGCAGGAGCCATTGCAGCACCCATATTATTCATATCGGTAACGCCTAAATCGACAATTTTCCCTATTGTAACACCACGCAAGTAAGGTGCTTGTTGCGATGTGGACACCACAACGGCACCAGAGGCGGTGCAGGTCCATTGGGCAGTGGGGGTACGCTGTGCCCCGTAGGAGAGGGGAAACCGAAACTGCCTTTCTGCTGTTGAAAAGTGTGAGGAGGTTGTCGCAACGATGTTTTCTCCAACTCCGTTGTCAGCCAAGAGAGTTGAGAGGAGAAGTCCCTCTGCCATAGTCGAACACGCTCCGTACAAGCCGAGAAAGGGAATGTTGAGGTCACGCAATCCATACGCAGTTACTATGCATTGGTTAATTAGGTCGCCAGCAAATATAAAGTTAACGTCTTGTGAAGTAATACCAGCTTTTTCGATAGCTCGCTGAACGGTTTGCTTTTGAAGTTCACTTTCTGCTTGCTCCCAAGATTCCTGTCCGAAATGGGTATCGCTTTCAACCACATCAAAGCAAGAGCCTATTGGTCCATCGCCCTCTTTTGAGCTAACGGTGCTTGAAAAGGCTTTAATTGATGGAGGGTTTGAGGATGCGAAAGTATTTTTACTTATTTTAACAGACATATTAGCCTCCTTATAATTAAAAATAATTAGTAAAAGTATTATTTGCAAAATAAGGACTTATATTCATAAGGTTTTGCATTTTTGAATGTGGTTGGTGCTGTTGGATTTAGCAAAGTGAAGTTCTTGTTCACCTTTTACCACAGAAGTTTAGTTTACTTGTTTATTTTAATTTTTATGATAGAGGTATTGCCAAAACTGTTCTTTGCTCTTTGCCCTTAAATTAAATTCTGTGGTAAAAGTTATGCCAGAACAATCCTAAATCGCTTTTTCGTCGCACATAAAAATCGCCTCCTAAGCATAGTAAATGCGACGGGAAAGCACACAATCAAGGTAGCGACCCAAAATCAAAGCGAACTTCTTTGATTTTGGTT
>JAEWGD010000038.1 GCA_023388515.1 Bacillota bacterium | reverse complement strand
ATTTATTTTTGTGGACCTAAATCAGCTTGAGTAATCTTGAAAACTAAGTAGTTAGCTATTTGCATATTATCAGCCATATTTAGTATCTCATCATATACACAGTTAGCATTTTCTCTTGCTGTAGGTGTTAGTACAACTGCACCAACAAAATGTTTGTTAAATTGAATTACGTCATTAAGTCTTACTTCACCATCAAGATCAACGTCACCGTAAAGAACCTTACCCCAGTCGATATCAGCAGTTGTTTCAGTTACTGGTGTTGTTTCAGTTACTGGCTTTTCTGTTGTAGTTACTGTTGTTACTGTTGTAACAGTCGTTGTTTCTGGTGTCGTTACTGTTGTAACAGTTGTTGTTTCTGTTCCAGGAGTTTGTGGAACAGAATCTGGAGCTTCATCTTCCATATAACCTGCTACCCATGCAAGTGCTACGTTCCAGTTAATTGTACATTCGTTAACTGACCAAGCCTCAACGTGATCTAAGTAGCAAAGCTGTGGTTCTTTTGTTCCAACCTTGTATCCAGCACCCTTTATCCATGGGTCTTGCATAGCAGAGTTTGGTCCACCTGACAATACGCCAGAAGGAGCTAATGGGAACGTTGAATCAATCTGTCCTGACCACCATCTGTGGTGAGGATTTTTAGTATGATTTGTGCCGTAACCAGTTACATATGAGTTATCCATTGGGTTACGTCCCATGATATAGTCCATAGCAGTTGTAACACCACTTAGATATTTTGTTTCGCCAGTTGCATCATAAGCATAAGCCAATGAGATTGCATTGTTAACTACGAATGAGTTTGAACCCCAAATGTAGCCATCAAAATCTAATCCTAAGTTCATTTTTGAAGCAGCAAATGGTAAGCCATATCCTTGCTTATCTTCAAGTTCAAGGAACTTATCACCAGTAGCAGCAATATTTTTTTCTATTGTAGCTACTTCTGTTTCAGTTAGTACATCTGGGTTCAAGAATAGAGAGATAGTTCCCATACTTGATGTATTACCCCAGTTGAATGAAGCGATTGAACCTTCGTCTTCACCACCATCTAAGCTTGAAAGCATAGCTAAGTGGAATTCAGAAGAAGTCATATCAGTTTTATAAGCTGCGTCGCCTGTTGCGATATACAACTCAGCAGCAGCCCAGTAGAATTCATCAGTTGCATCATCATCACCGTAAGGACCACCACCACCAGGTACGTTTGTAAATGGTGCATATTCAGTAGGATATGCCTTTGCAGCTGTATAAGCTGACTTAGCTGCTGCTAAGCACTCTGCTGCAAATGTAGGGTCAATGTCTTTCCATAGACGATATGATTGTGCAGCACAAGCAGCAAGGTTCAATGTAGCAGGTGTTGTTGGAGGTGAAATTACACGATCCATCTTAGCAGTAGCATCTTCTGGAGAAAGCGCCAACGCTGTCCACTTGTCATCATGAATTTTATGGTAAGCCAAACCTGCATATGTGCCAGATTTAATCTGCATTTTTAGCATCCATTCCATTTGGTATCTAGCTTCGTCAAGCAGGTCAGGATTTCCGTTTGAATTTTCAGGAATCGACATTTTTCCATCAGCATATTTACCAGCAAATTCATTCGCCAAAGCTCTTTCGTATTGGTTTTGCATTGTCCATAGTGAAATACCACCGTTAACTACGTATTTACCATGGTCACCAGCATCATACCAACCGCCAGTAGCATTAACACTACTTCCAGTTACTATGCCGTACTCTTTAAGAGTAGTTGGGTCAGTAAATGGGATAGGAGTCGCAACGTCTGATGTATGTCCAGCTGCACGAGCCAAAGTCTTAGGGTCACCACTAGTTATGTACTTGCTGTCAATTGCAATACCACTTCTGTTTTGGTAGAAGTAGTTTAGTGAGTCTCTAAGCAGACCATCATAAACCCAATCACCAATATTAAATTTGTAGCTTTCCTTTGTTCCAACAAATAATTGGTAATCAGTTCCCTCTGTATCAAATTCTGAGAAGTCAATAATCTGAACGTAGTCGCCAGAGTCCTTATCAAATCTGTAACCAGAAGTTTTTCCTGAATAAGCAACCTTTCCAGTTCCATCCTTTAATTCAAAATCAACAGGAGCTGAATCGCCTTCAGCAACAACAACTGTCGCTTGTTTCTTCAAATTTGGATAGTAACCAACCTGATTAACAAGAATTTCTTTACGCACATATTCCTTTGGCTTTATATATTTGCCGTATTCTGGATCTGATAGGTTTTCCAATGACATATTGTCAAATGTGATCACTGTTCCAGCTGGGAAACAATCACTAGGAGTATTCGGACCTGAACCACCAAGATGGAATGCCCATTCAGCAATATCATTTGTTGTGTTAGCTGTAAATGTTTCAGTAACAACGCTTTTCTGACCAGCCACCAATGGCCTCAATGCGTAACCATTATTCCAATATTCCTCATTACCTTCCATATTACCAATCTTTGTATAATATTGGCCGCTATTACTTGCTGTGATTTCCCATGAAACTTTGTATGTATCCCCAGCTCTAATTTTCAAACCTCTATGACGGAATTGAATATCCCATCTGTCTTCGCCGCCTCTTGAAGCACCACCTGGATTAATAACTTCAAGTTTGTAAACACCACCATCAATCTCGAAATCAAGCTTTCCTGCGGTATTTTCGCATGTGTGCCAAGGCAAACCAACGCCTTCGGTAAAATCTGTCTGTCCAAGCATCTGTGCTGAAGCAGTAATAGATGTTGGAAAGTTTGTTGCTAATGAACCAGCTACAATTGTAAATGCCATCAAGCCAGCGATAACAACACTACTAATCTTTCTTTTTATCATGTTTTCCCTCCTGATAATCTTATAAAATTTTATATAACCAAGAGCGATTTACTCTTGCATTATAAACGAATGAGTAGATATTGTAATTGGGATTCTTACAAATTCCTAATTCAACATTATTTTTGACTTTTATTAAAATTGTACAATCCATATGCACCAATAATAAATATATTTCTATTATCTATTATAATATACTAACACAAAAATGTAAAGAGTTTTTTTTAAATTTAGTAAATTAGCATATATATTGTTTAAATTAATTAGTCATTGTGCTACTTTTCAATTTATGTTAATTCTAAATCCATAGCAAATCAATCATTTAAATAATAAAACTGTAATGTTTCCCCAAAGTTTATATGAATCTTATCTCTCTGGACCTAAATCAGCTTGAGTAATCTTGAAAACTAGGAAATTAGCTATTTGCATATTATCAGCCATATTTAGTTTTTCATCATATACACAGTTAGCATTTTCTCTTGCTGTTGGTGATAGTACAACTGCACCAACAAAGTGCTTGTTGAATTGAATTATGTCATTAAGTCTTACTTCACCATCAACGTCAACGTCACCGTAAAGAACTTTGTCCCAGTCAATTCCATCATCTGTTGTTACTGGTGGTTCTGTTTCTTCCGAAGTTGAAGTAGTAATATCAGTAATATCCCCCCCATCGGTAGTAGTATCAGTACTAATAGGGGTTTCAGTGGGTGTAGTTGTTACAGTTGTTTCAGTTTCTGTAACAGTTGTTTCTATTGTCGTTTCACTTGTCACAATAGGTTCAGTTGTTACAGTTGTTTCTGCTGGTGGTTGGTCAGATGGCGTTGTTCCATCTGGTTCTGTACCATAAACTAATACATCACCATCATACATTGTGATTCTATCAGTAATATTCATTACATTCCCCGACTCAAGTCCAGTAAATGAATAGTCATTTGTTGGATCCCATATATTCGTTGCATCTGGCATCGATATTCTAAATTGCAATTCTAACTGATTTTGTTCCTGTCCAATCGGTGCTAATTCTGAACCATCTGGATAAGTAATTTTAACATAGTAAACTGTACCATCATACTGAATAGGTGCAGAAATTTGTGTGTCCCCTACCTCATCATATCCAATCTTAATATTAATATCTTCTACTCCATAACCTGCTTCAAAAACCTCTGACAAGTCAAAATAATAGTTGTAAGACAAGTCCTTGATTACTCTTGCAGGCCATGCAGAATGGTTTGTTGCCAATACCTTTAACTCTGTATAAGTACTACTAGCTTGATTAATTCCCGCTTCCATGTAAAATTCAGGACCATCTGGTACTTCTTTTACTGGGAAATCTGCAAGAGGCGTTCCTCCATACTTTGAAACCATTTTACATAATAAAGCAGTATACCCAGCGTTATAGTCGGTTGCTACTTCATTATTTGTATAGTTTTGCACATCATCTTCATAGCTACCATCTTGATTAGGACCTCCAACCAATGCACCATACAATATATGCCTATGGTTTTCAGGATTTAAATCCTTATCCGACCATGAGCCATGTGCTGTTCTATGATGTGGATGCTCAGGAGGATTTTTACCAAATCCAACAACATAGCTTTTATCAAGAGGATTATCACCAAGAGAATAATTAATTTGAGTTTCAGCAAATGTTGTATATCTTTCTATTAAAGTTTCATCGTCAATATAATCGCACCAAACTGACGCAAGAAATCCCGTAGTTGTAGCATATCTTAGACAGCCCCATGAATCAAGCCATGCAAGACCTCCATCAATTTGTTTAACCTGTTTTCCGCCATATCCAATTGTCCAATAATCCAAATGCTTTTGAACTTGTTTAATATATTCAGGGTCACCTGTTGATCTAGCATAAAGAACCAAACCGCCTTGCATAACATCGTCCCAGCAGTGTCCCCATGTAAATTTTAACTCAGTTGACTGATTTTCACGTCCCAAGTTTGGTATGTATGAAGTAGCCTTATCTAAATATGCATTATCATCAGTCGCTAAATACAACCAGTTAGATGCCCAGAATAATTCATCCCAAAATCCACTCCAAGAATCATAAAATCCAGCAGCTTCTGTGTATGATTCATCACTTCTTACTGTATCTGCTAACTCAAAAAGGCTTTCAGCGTGTTTAAGATATGTACTTGCTTTTGATGATCTGCCATCTAATGCTGCTGCACCAGCTGCCAATGCTGCTGACATTTGTCCAACAACACATGACGCATCAGAAGTATAGTATGGTCTTACACCCATCTCAAGTTCAACCATTTCAGCCGCTCCCCACCATTTGTGGTCAGTTTGGCCGTCACCAATTTGGTAAACTACCTTATCTCCTAAATCACATTCTACCAAATAGTCAAGTATAAACTCTAAATTTTGTTCAAGTATTTCACGTTGTCCTGATGCCTCAATTCCATCACCATACTCATACAGTCCCCATGCCAACATTGATGCTGTGTAAGCCATAGGTAAATTAAATTTAACATGATCCCCTGCGTCATATAGACCACCAGTAACAAAGTCATTCATAGTTGAATCAGCACGCCAACTTACCCTGTTCCAATCTGGCAATGGGCCTGCTTGCTGTGCTTCATAAAAAAACAATGATTTCTGAAGAGCTTCTACATAGTTGTATTGTCCATTAGAATTAGCCACAACATCTGTTGTCTGCATATTTGTAGGCATGGATAACGAGCCTATTACTAGAGCTGATGAAATAATTAAGCTTAAAATCTTCTTCAATGATAATTCCTCCTTGTATTTTTAATATATAGTTAACTCATTTAATGCTATATCACATTAACAATTTTGTCAAGCATTTTACAATAATATCAGACATATATGATTCATTTTTGTGCATAATAATCATTTTTGGCTCACATTATTATGCAATACGATAAAAAAACACAGCAAGTAAAATACCTGCTGTGTTTAAAACTTTTTGTAAAATTATTCCTTGACTCCGCCAAGAGCAACACCTTCGACAATGTATTTAGAAAGTAGAAAATACACTACAATCAAAGGTACTATTGAAAGTGCAATTCCCATATAAACCATACCATAGTCCGTGTATCTGTCTGAACTCAAAGTATTAATCATCATAGGAAGTGTGTACTTTTCTGTACTTGTGATAATCAAGCTAGGTGTAAAGAAGTTGTTCCAGTTAGCTATGAATGCAAAAATAAGCTGTACTGACATAGCAGGTTTTAACATTGGTATTCCTATTGTTAAAAAAGTACGGAACTCGCTTGAACCATCAATTCTTGCCGCCTCTACTATATCTAGAGGGAAGGACGACTTCATAAACTGCCTAATAAAGAATACAGTTGCTGGAGCCGCAAGTGCTGGTACAATTAATGGCACATATGTGTTAAAAAATCCAAGTTGTATCATAAAACGTACAAATCCAATTGCTGAAACCTGAGTTGGTATCATCAAAACTGCAAGTATAAATGTAAAAGCTGGCCCTCTTAACTTAAAATCATACACAACCAAAGCATACGCTGTAAGGGCAGAAACGAAAACTGAAAGCACTGATGCACTACCTGCAATAATAAAGCTGTTCTTAAATCCTGTTAATGCGTTAAATCCCTCAAGAGCCATAAGTTTATCATAGTTAATTTTAAGCTGGTCTCCTGGAAATAATGTTGCACCGTTAAGAATTTCAGAAGTAGCTCTTGTTGCATTGATAACTAATAAATATATTGGCAAAAGACATATAACTGCCAAGAGAATACATATTAAAGTTATTACCAATGATTTTATCTTTATACTTCTATTGTAATTATCCTTAATGTTATAGCTATCTTTCATCAAATTTTTACTCATAATCCAAGACCCCCGTAACCTTTTTTCGCAGCAGCTTGTTTCCTGAGCTTTTTAATATGCTTTTTATTTGCTATTTCATCTTTATCACGGTTTAGATAGAAAACAATAGAACCTAATGCTGCTGTAATTACGAATAATATTACAGATGCTGCACCTGAATGTCCTGTGTTCTTAGGTTTACTTTCCATATAAATTTGATAAATATATGATGCTATTGTTTGAGTACCTTGTGAACGGTTTGTTCCAGGATTGAACAAATATGGAATATCAAACATCTGCATTCCACCAATTAATGATGTAACAAGTGTAAATAGTAAAATAGGTCTTAGTAGTGGAACAGTTACTCTAAAGAAAACTTGTCTGCTATTCGCACCATCTATATTTGCTGCCTCAAAAAGCGAAGGATTTATTCCAGCAATACCTGCCATCAATAGAATCATTGTATTACCAAACCACATCCATGTTTGAATACCAGCAATTACAGTTCGTTTTATTTCCATATCCGCTAAGAATTGAATCGGTTTATCAATCCATCCCCAACCTAAAAGTGTATTGTTTACAATAGAAAAGCTATCATTACTAAACATTTTTAATGCCAAAACTGCAACACTGGCAGCAGTAATTATGTTCGGCATATACATTACAATCTTAAGTATACCTTTACCGGGAATCTTAAGTTTTGCATCAGTAAACCATACTGCTAAAAGCATTGAAAGGAATATCTGTGGGAAAAAGTTCATTATCCAAATTTTCATAGTATTCCCTAGTGCTCTCCAAACAGCTTCGTACACACCAGCATGTAAATAGTAATTACCTGCACCTTTCACAGGCTTAGTTAAAATGTGTTCATAGTTTTCTATACCTACAAACTCACCTTCATATACAATTGCATCCTTAGAAGTGTTTTTTTCAGTACTATATTTCATAGTGTTAACTAATGGATAAAAAGAGAAAATAAAGTATACTAAGAAAAATGGTATAATAAAAATGTATCCATACTTTGCATAGCTTACATGCTTAATCCTTCTTTGTGCATTAGAGGCCATTGACCACTCACTCTCCTCTTACTAAAAAATATGAATGATACATTACAGGATAGATATAACTATCCTGTAATGTATTCATAGTTTTATATTATTTATGCCTGTTTCTTAATCAACTGTTAGTTGTGTATTCTTTGAAATAACATCTTTCTTGAATGCCTCAATAGCAGCTTCAACAGATGCATGCTTGCCTTCTACATAGTCACCGTATACGGTTTGGAATGAAGCCTTAACGCTTGCATCGTACTCTGTAATCAATTTACTATCCATAGTGATTTTTTCTGCAACCTTATTAAGAACTTGGAATTGATCCTGTCCACCAAGGTTGCCGTTACTGTTTGTTTTAGCAGCAACAAGTGCAGCCATAACGTCCTTGTTGTTTACGAAGTCACCAGTTGCCTCTGCATACTTCTTCATTGTATCATCTTTCTTACAGAAGTACTCGATTACACCCTTAGCCAAGTCAGCGTTATCACATGATGGAGGAACTACAAGCCATGTACCGCCCCAGAAGTAAGATTGAGGACCTTCACAGATATTCCACTGACCATATGTTGCTCCACCTACAGCACCAGCAGAATCAGTCATAAATCCATTACCTGAAGTTGTTCCTGTATCCTTTAGACCCCAAGTAGATACGAAATAACCCATAGTCTGATCTGTTTGACCCAAAGCAAACCAAGAGTCTGACCACTGATTAACCTTAGTTACATAGCCCTTATCAGTTAAGTCCTTAGCAAATGTCAAGAAGTTTGTAACATCATCAGAAATATTCAACTTATCATTTGTAACCCATGCTTCGTTACGAGCTGATGAGAATACCTGCCAAATACCACCAAGTGTTGATGTCAAAGCAGTCTTCTTGTCTCCTGATTTTTCATAAACTGTTTTTGCTGTTGCTTCGAATGTCTTCCAATCCTTAACCTTTTCTTGCATCTCTTCAGGAGTTTTTACACCTAAATATGTTTCAGCAAGGTCTTTACGGTAAACGAATCCACCAGGAGCAGCTTGGAATGAAACACCCTTAAGTGTGCCATCAGCTATTGTACCAATTTCAAGTGTGTAGTCGTAATTCTTTGAGAAATCATCCTTTGTCAAACCTACGTCTGAAAGAGGTGCAGCATTATTGCTCTCTAGATAGGACAAAGCAAAGTCAGCCTCCACGCAGTAAAGGTCAACGTCCTCTCCAGACATGAAATATGTGTCATAGTATTGAGATGCAGAACCACCGCCAACTCCAAAGAACTGTGCCTTATAGTTCGTTTCACCCAAAGAAGCAACTACTAAGTCCTTTTTCTTCTCATTACCATCATCGTCAAGTACTGGATTTCCATCTTCGTCAACGATAGTTTCACCTTCACCAGGTTTAATCTCAACAGTACCGCCCTCATCTGGGATGTAGTAGTTAGCTACCATCTTAGGGAACTCATCGTTCCATGACATTACTGTAAATGTGTCGCCATCAGTTGGCAAGCTAATTTCTGCTGTGTCTCCTCCTGAAGAATCTCCATCTTCTGAAGATTTGTCATCAGTTTTTGAACTTGATGAACCTGTAGATGATTTGCTTGAATCATCCTTAGGACCGCAACCTACGAATGCAGTTGAAATTAGAGTTAGTGCAGCTACTAGAGCTAATGTCTTTTTAATGCTCATTTATAATTTCCTCCTTAAATATATATATTATATTTTTAAAAATATAATAACATGTAACATAAGCATTCTTTCGATTTTCTTCGCATAAATAAACAACAAAACGCAACGAAATCTTGAATGCTTTCGTACCTTTAATATACATTGATAGCAGTTAAAAGTCAATGTTTTAAGTTAATCCTTAATAATTTTTAGACATAATAGACAACCTTTTCAATTATACTTTGTGCATTATGATACATTTATCCTATTAATTAATCATAAAGTTGACAAAACGGTAAAAACTTAATTTAATGATTTTCTACTCCAATACTACTAAATACTAATTTATTATTAATACAAATTTAATAAAATTATATTCCCATATTTTAAACTATATGCAATTTTTTATCCATTATAGTCTATTTGTTAAGGTTTTTCACCCAACAACTACATAATCAATTATCTCATTTAACCGTTTTTCAGTCATTCCATCTGCATATAATAACTCATATGGGTGACTGAAGTATTGAATAGTACTCCTAAGTTCAATAATTTTATTCGCCATTTCAGCATCTATATTCGGTAACCTCATCAACTCTTCAACAGTTGCTGAATTTAAATTTACTATAGGTATAAAGCTAGATGGCACTTGGCTTTGTGGAACGTCCTTTTCCACTTCTGCTTTTTTAGTGCTTTCTATTACTTTTTCAGTAGTTACATTCGTCGTTTCAGTTATTGTGCTTACATTCTCAACGTCAGAAGTGTTGTTTCCATCACCTGAATTTACTTGTATAACCGTTTTATCGCTTATCGCAGGTTTTTCTTTAGGTTTATCATTTAGTATAAGTATTATGCCAGTAGATGCAATTAATAAACTAAACATAATAAAATATATCAACTTTTTAGTTTGCATTCAACATCATCCTGCCTATTATAATTATGTCTTGAAAATTGTTGTATACTATATAATGTATATAATATAGTACATTCCAAATTTTCATTTTTTTATTTCAATATCATGATTAAATTTACCTCTAATATTTTATTATCATCTAGCAATAATACTAATGCGGCATCAAATTTAAAATTTTAAAGGAGATTTAATTATGAAGGGTCAATTCACTCAAAAAGGTAAGGAAGCTCTTGAACGTTTTAAAATGGAATCTGCAAGCGAGGTTGGCGTATCTTTAAAGGACGGTTATAATGGCGATTTAACATCAAGAGAAGCTGGTTCTATCGGTGGACAGATGGTTAAGAAAATGATCGATGCATACAAAATGCAATAGTTATAATTCGATATAGCTAGAATTTAATATAGTATAATTAACAGGAGAGTAGCTAGTCTATTCTCCTGTTAAATTTATTTTATGTTTTTAATTGCTTCTTTAACCTTCGTAACAATATTTTCGCTACATAATCCGAAAGCTTTTAAAAGCTCCGTTCCAGGTCCCGAATATCCAAACTCATCATTAACACCAATTTTTATAACCCTTGTAGGACAACATTCAGTTACAACTTCAGCAACGGCAGCACCTAAACCACCAATCACACTATGCTCCTCAACAGTTACAATAAACCCTGTTTCTTCAGCTGCTTTACATATTATATCTCTATCCAAAGGTTTAACTGTGTGGATATTAATTACCCTAGCATTTATATTTTCTTTTTCAAGTTCCTTTGCAGCCTCCAAAGCTTCACTAACCATCAAACCTGATGCTACAATGGTAACATCTTTACCATCTTTCAACAAAATTCCCTTGCCTATTTCAAATTTGTATTTATCCTTATCATTGAAAATAGGAGTTGGCAAACGTCCAAATCTCAAATAAACAGGTCCATCATGCAAAATTGCTGCCTCAACTGCTGCCCTTGCCTCAATATCATCAGAAGGTACAATTACAGTCATTCCAGGAATTGTTCTCATCAACGCAACATCTTCATTACACTGATGGGTAGCACCATCTTCACCGACAGATACGCCAGCATGAGTTGCACCTATTTTTACATTTAAATGTGGGTATCCTATTGAGTTTCTTACAATTTCAAACGCTCTCCCTGCCGCAAACATAGCGAAAGTGCTTGCAAACGGAATCTTTCCAGTTGTCGCAAGCCCAGCTGCAACACCCATCATATTTGCTTCTGCAATACCACAATTGAAAAATCTGTCTGGATAAGCTCCTCTAAAAACCCCTGTTTTGGTAGCAGCCGCTAAGTCAGCGTCCAATACAACAAGGTTCTCATACTTTTCTGCTAAGTCCCTTAATGCCTCTCCATAGCTTTCTCTAGTCGCTTTTTTTATAATATCACCCATCATTAACCCTCCAGACCTTTCAATTCTTCACTAAGTTCAAGCATCGCCTGTTTGTATTGTTCTTCATTTGGTGCTTGACCATGCCAAGAAACTTGATTTTCCATAAAAGAAACGCCCTTACCCTTAACACTCTTCTGTATGATTGCAACAGGCTTTCCACTTACTTTCTCTGCCTCATTAAAAGCTCTTTCTATATCTTCAAAATCATGTGCATTCATTGTGATAACATGCCAACCAAATGCCGCAAACTTATCAGTAATAGGTTCAGGTGAGCATATTTCAGTAATTTTACCGTCAATCTGCAAGCCGTTATTGTCAATAATTGCTATTAAGTTATCCAAGTTATAATGAGCCGCAAACATTGCTGCTTCCCAAACCTGTCCCTCTTCAAGTTCTCCGTCACCTAAAATTGCATATACTTTATAATCATCATTAGAAACCTTGCCAGACAGTGCCATTCCACAAGCAGCAGAAATCCCCTGACCCAATGAGCCAGTTGTCATATCCACACCAGGAGTACCTTTCATATCGGGATGCCCCTGAAGCATTGCTCCGATATGTCTTAACTTTTTCAATTCACTTTCATCAAAAAAGCCCTTCTGTGCTAAAACAGAATAAAGTCCAGGAGCACAATGCCCCTTTGATAGCACAAGTCTATCCCTTTCGTGCATCTTAGAATTTTTTACATCTACATTCATCTTAACATAATATAAATAAGTCAGCAAATCTGAAATAGACAATGAGCCGCCAGGATGTCCAGATTTAGCGTTATATGTCGCCTCAATTACGCCCATTCTTACCTTGCAAGCAGTTATTTCTAGTTGCTTTTTTATCATTTGATCCATTTTCACCCTCCAAGTTTAGCGATAAATCTAAAATTTATATTTTTTATTATATCATTTATTTTTTCATATTTCAACTATCTTGATAAAATATATCCTATCAGTTCAGCAATTGCCCCCTCATTATTTGTTTTCGTCAAATTCAAATCAGCAATTTTCTTAACCTCTGACTGTGCATTTGCTGTTCCCACTCCTAAATTAGCAAAGCTTATCATTTCTATATCGTTATGGTAGTCGCCAACAGCTATAATTTTATGATCTTCCAACCCCATTATCTTAACATATTCCTTTAACGCACTTCCTTTTGAACAATTCTTAGGAAGCACCTCATAGAAAATATTAGCTGACTTAACAAAGTCAACATCATTATAGCCTTTAGAATCAATATAATTAATCAGCTTAGGCAAAACATCAGGGTTCATCGCAAACAAAGCTTTGACCCAGCCACCATCAGGTATTTTATCCAATCCAACATACACAGGATTTACCTTGCAAAGCTCAACATGCCTGTCCTCAACCTCGTTGTTTTGTGGTATATATATATTATCAAGCGTCAGAATTTCACACGCAACCTCAGGGTTTTTATTTAAAACATCGGAAATAATTTCCCTTGAAACTGATGGTAATTCCTTTTCAAACAGTGATTTTTCTTGTTCTAAGTCATAGATAATTGCACCATTATATAGTATAAATGGAATATCTAACTTCAATTCATCAAAATAACACCGCACTGATTGGAGCGTTCTTCCTGTTGCAATTGTGAATTTTCCACCTAAACTCCTGAACTTTTTTATTGCGTCTAAATCTACTTTTGAAAGCAACTTATTGCTTGGCAAAAGCGTTCCGTCTAAATCACTTATAAGTAATAACTTTGAAATATCCTCAAAAAACTTCATCAATTACCAATTCTCCTTATCATATCTATAAAATAATCAGGCAAAAGACTGTCAAACTCCATATATTCGTCTGTAATAGGGTGAATAAACCCGATTTTTTTTGCATGAAGGCACTGCCCATCAATTCCCTTATATGCTTTTCCATAAACATCATCTCCTAAAACAGGATGTCCAACATATGACATATGAACCCTTATTTGATGTGTCCTTCCAGTTTCAAGCTTAATTCTAAGATGTGTATACTGCCTGTAATCTGCAATAACTTCATAATGAGTTATTGCATTTTTGGAATTTCTCTCCGTAACGCACATCTTCTTTCTGTCAAAATGACTCCTACCAATTGGTAAGTCTATCGTGCCTCTATTGTCCTTAAAATGTCCCCATACTATCGCCTCATATTCCCTAGTAAAACTATGGGCTTTAATTTGCTCAGAAAGCCCTAAATGTGCCTTGTCATTTTTAGCTACAATCAAAAGTCCACTTGTGTTTTTGTCAATCCGATGAACAATTCCTGGACGAATAACGCCATTAATGGAGGATAATTTTCCCTCACAGCAATACAAAAGTGCATTCACCAGTGTGCCATTATAATTGCCAACAGCTGGGTGAACAACCATTCCCTTAGGCTTGTTGACAACTAATAAATCTTTATCCTCATACACAATTTCAATTGGAATATCCTCAGCAATAACATCTAGTTTTTCAGGTTCAGGTATAGAAATTGTAATAATATCAGCATTTCTTTGCTTATAGTTTTTAGCAACCTTCTGATTATTCACTAAAATATTACCGTTTTCAATAAGTCCCTGCAATGCAGTTCTTGTCAAATCCAAATTCTGTTCAGCAAGCCATTTATCCAGTCGCAAGCCCTCAAATTCCTTTTCAACAGTAATGGTAATATTATTCATCCTCTATCTCAACCTTTTCCTCATTCAATGCCACTTCTGATTTAGGTTTTTTGCCATCAATGAAAATTACATATACTGCGAGTATTATTGCCCCAATTGTAACACAGCAATCTGCAAAATTGAATATAGCAAAATTAAATAATCTAACTTCTATATAGTCAACTACAACTCCACCACGAAAAATTCTGTCAATAAGATTTCCTATTCCACCACTAACTACAAGTGTAAGGCAGAATATTAACAGCTTAGATGACTTTTTGTAATTCTTAATAATAAAAATTATGCAAGCAGATACAAGAATAACCACTGATATGATTAGAAGCCACCTCAAACCACTGAAGCTCCCAAACAACGCCCCATCATTTTCCAAATATGTTAGGTTAATTATCTCCTTACCACCTATTTTTATAAACTGCCTAGAGCTTTGTCTCGCTAAATTTTCTACTGCCCACACCTTAATTATCTGATCAATTCCAACCAAAGCACAAGATGCAATGAAAATAATAATTAACAAAATATCCCTCCACTAAAATTAATCAAATAGGGGTTCAAAATTTGAACCCCTACCTTTAATGTATAAGTTTCGCTATTTAATCAATAACTGATGCACATCTTCCACATAGTGTTGGGTGTTTTTCATTTTTACCAACTTCTTCAGCGTACATCCAGCAACGTTCACACTTTTCACCGTCTGCTTTAATTGCATTAAAACTTATTCCGTCGCTTTCAAACAAATCGCCTTTGAATTCTCCAGAATCGCCCTTAATAACGGTAACTTCAGAAACTATAGTGGTTTTAGCAAGTTCATCAGATAACGCCATAACTTCCTCAAACTTTTCATCACTATTGCATAGTATTTCCAACTTAGCCTCAAGTGATGCACCAATTACCTTATCAGTACGTTTAATTTCAAGTGCTTTCTTAGCATCCTCACGCAATGCTGATATTAAACTCCACTTCTTGTTAAACTCATCAGAAAATACAAGACCTGATTTACTCGGCATCTCATTAAGTGAAATACTAGCCATATCCTCATCATCTGTATGAGGAATATAAGACCAAATTTCTTCTGCTGTATATGGTATAATCGGTGAAATCAACCTAGAAATTGCACTCAATATTTTGTAAATTGTTGTCTGTGCAGCACGTCTTTGCGTAGAATTTTCCTCTTCACAATACAATCTATCTTTAATAATATCCAAATAAAAATTAGACATATCAGTAACACAAAAACTGTAAATGCTATGGAAAGCTATATGGAAATCAAAGTCATCATAGCCTTTATTAACCCTATCAATCAAGCTGTCAAGACGCATTAATGCCCACTTATCAATTTCAAGTAAATCCTCATTTTTTATACTATCTGTATTAGGATTAAATCCATTACCATTTGAAATATTACCCAAAATAAACCTTGCAGTGTTTCTAATCTTTTTATAAGCATCAGAAAGCTGTTTCAATATTTCCGGAGAAATTCTTATATCTGAATGATAATCAGATGATGCAACCCATAACCTTAAAATATCTGCACCGTATTGCTTGATAATTTCTTCAGGAGCAATTCCATTCCCCAAAGACTTCGCCATCTTTTTACCTTCACCATCAACAACCCAACCATGTGTACAAACAGCCTTATATGGTGCTGTACCCTTCCAAACAACGGATGTAAGAAGTGATGACTGGAACCAACCTCTGTACTGATCCGCACCCTCAAGATATAAATCAGCAGGCCAACGCAAGTTATCACGTTCCTCTAAAACTGCCGCATGAGAAACCCCACTATCAAACCAAACGTCCATAATATCGGTTTCTTTTGTAAATTCAGAACAACCACATTCACATTTCACACTGCTAGGAATGAAATCCTTAAGCTCTCTCGTGTACCATGCATCAGCACCTTCTGCTCTAAATAAGTCAGAAATTGCCTTTATAGTTATTTCATTAACAATTGGTTTATTACAATCTACGCAGTAAATAATTGGAATTGGAACTCCCCATGTACGCTGTCTTGAAATGCACCAGTCACTTCTATCACGAACCATCCCTTTAATTCGTTCTTCACCCCATGATGGTATCCATCTTACGTCCTCAATTGCCTTTATAGCCTCATCCTTAAAGCCATTAATCGAACAGAACCACTGCTCAGTAGCCCTGAAAATAATAGGATTATTACATCTCCAGCAATGTGGATATTGGTGAATAATCTTCTCAACTGCAAGCAAGCTATTTTCTTCTTCAAGTCGCTTTGCAATAACTTTATTTGATGCTTCTGTTGATAAACCACTGAATTCTCCAGCTTCATCAGTCAGCTTTCCCTTAGAATCAACAGGAACTATTATCCCAATTTCAGGATACTTTTTACAAACCTCAAAGTCATCTACACCATGTCCAGGAGCAGTATGTACACAACCTGTACCACTTTCAAGCGTAACATGGTCACCTATGATTATTGGTGACTTTCTATCAAAAAGAGGGTGCTTTGTTTGAACATTTTCCAAATCCTTGCCATCAAACAAGCCCACTGTTTCATACTCATCAATCTTAGCAGACTTCATCGTTGGTTCAACAAGTTCAGCCGCCATTACATAGTATTCACCATTAGCCTTAACCAATGTATATTTATAATCAGGACCTAAACAAATAGCAAGATTTCCTGGTATTGTCCATGTTGTTGTTGTCCAAATTACAAAATAAACATCCTTTAAATCAACACCTAATGGAGTAAATAAACCCTTATCATCTGTTACATTAAATTTCACAAATATTGAGTGACATGGGTCGTTTGCATACTCAATCTCAGCCTCAGCTAAAGCAGTATTGCAATCTGGACACCAGTATACAGGCTTCAAGCCCTTATACATATATCCATCATTAGCCATCTTGCCAAAAACTTCAACTTGTTTAGCCTCAAAGTCAGGCTTCAGTGTTAAATATGGGTTATCATAATCTCCCCAACAACCCAACCTTTTAAACTGTGACATCTGGTTATTAACATGAGTCATCGCAAAATCTTGACAATGCTTACGCAATTCAACAGGCGAAATTGCACCATCCTGTACACCAATTGACTTCAACGCTTTTAGCTCGATTGGCAAGCCATGTGTATCCCAACCTGGAACATAGGGTGCACAAAATCCAGACATATTCTTATATCTAATAATTATGTCCTTCAATGTTTTATTTAAGGCGGTACCTAAATGGATTTCCCCATTAGCATATGGAGGTCCATCATGTAAAACATAGAGAGGTTTGCCCTCATTTTTCTCCACCATCTTGTAATACATTCTATTTTCTTCCCAACTTGCCAATGTGTCGGGTTCTCTCTTAGGCAAATTGCCTCTCATTGGGAACTCAGTAGCTGGTAAACTTAGAGTTTTATTGTAATCCTGTGACATCGTATACTTCCTTTGCATTAATTTATATCTCACGAATAAGCTTATATACATTAAACATTATTTGTTATTCTGTCCAAACTGTAATTCTCCAAACTTAGATTCATAAGAACCATTAGAACCAGTAAATCTCTGTGCTGAAAAAGTTGTAGTCGCAGCAAAAGAATCCTTCATGTTTTCTTCAACAGAAACATCTTCTTCCTGTGCTTCTTCCTCAAATTGACTATCCTCAATCTCTTCTTCATCAGTTTCAGGTAAAGCTGAAATCATCTCAAGATGAACCTTATACATATCGAATAAAGTTTTCTTAAATTCAGTTACTTCACGCTGAGTTTTCAACAAAATAGCTCTTTCTTTATCGATTGCAACTTGATTTTTCTCAACTGCATTTTCATATCTCTGTTCAGCCTCTTCAATCATATTAGATGACTTTGCTTCAGCCTCATTCAAGATATTCTGTGCCCTTTCCTGTGCCTCAGCAACAACTCTATGCCCCTGTTTTTGTGCACCCAACAACGCATCCTTTAATGCCTCCTCATCCTGTCGATACTCACGAACCTTATCAGCAAGAATTTGTAGCTTACCTTCTATATCATTGCGTTCTTTTTGCATCATTGTTAACTCAGAAACTAGTTCCTTTAAAAAGTCATCCACTTCTTCCTGCTTATAGCCGAAAGCAGCTTTTTCAAACCTTTTATTACTAATGTCTTTTGCATTAATCAACTTTCTCACCTCTTACACATATTTTTTTATCTCAATATGAACTCTTCCCTTTTTGGTTGTTCCATTTATCTCACTAAGAATAAATTTTCCATATCCCCTTATCGAAAAAACATCACCCTGTTCCAAAATCATGGATGAAGTTTTAACTGGAAAATGATTAACCGCTATACAACCTATTTTAATAAGCTGTGTCGATTTTTCACGGCTTTGATTTATTGCTGTACTAACGACAGCATCAAGTCTTAATGAGGCAACTGTATCCTTTATTACTATAAAATTATGCTGAACATCTAAATTAAATTCTTCATCATCAGTTATTCTAACTCCGACCTTACCAATCTTATTTATCTCATTCAGTAATAATTTACTTACAGAATCGCTTACCATAACTTGTGCCTTACCATCAGCAACTACAATATCACCAACAGCATCCCTCTTTACTTGCAACGCCATAATTGTGCCAAGAAAATCTCTATGCAAAAGTGTATCCGCCTTTCGAAAGTGAAAAGTTAGACATTTTATTGGCACATCTATTACATCAGGATTATCATATTCATCATGAATACACAGAATTTTCCTTTCCGAGCCCTCATAACCACCCCAAGTAAAGTATTTTAGTTTAGAATAATCTTTTACAACCATCGACTTTTCATCTACCTTAGGCGTATAGCTTTGAACTTTCAAGCCAGACACAACCAAAGCACACTGTCTTTCATCTAAAAAAGAAGTGCATCTTGGCATAGAATTCTTCAAGCATAACTCAATCATATCTTGAATTTTTGCAATAAGTAGCTTATCTGCATCACTCAATTTATTATAATTGAAAGCTGTAAACACTAGATAATTACTCCATTGCTTTCTAATTCGCCAACTAAATCCTCACCGATAAAGTCTACATTATAAGGTGTAATAATATAAGTAAGATTAGCAACAGGCTTCAAACTTCCGCCATTAGCATACGCAACACCGACCAAAAAGTCAATTATCCTTCTTTTATTATCAGCAGAGGCTGTTTCCAAATTCAAAACCACTGTTTTCTTTGCTATCAAGTGGTCAGCAATCTGTTTAGCATCTGTAAAAACTTCAGGTTTTACTAGCACAACCTGCAATTGTGTAGTAGCCTGTATATTTACAACCTTATTCCTTCTCTCCTCAGATGTGTCAAAAGATTGATGTTCTCTAGCAAAGCTCTGTGTTTCTTGTTGTTGCTCCTGAATATAATCCTCATCATCTGGTGGTAGAAAAAATTCCTTTATACTCTCTAAAATTCTCATCATATATCTCCTCTTCTATGCATTCTTAAATATATTTTATGGTTATTTTATATCTACAAAAGACCCTTGCCATTTTTATAAACTACTAATAAATCCTCGCACCGAAAAGAGCACTTCCAACCCTAATCATATTCGCTCCATATTTTATTGCAATCTGATAATCATTTGACATACCCATCGAAAGAATCTCCATATCTATATTATCTATGTTTTCTTCTGAAATGTCAATATAAAGTTTCTGCATTTTATAAAAAATTTCTTCATCTGCATTAATAGGTGGTATTGTCATAAGTCCTTTTATTTTGATATTATCCAATTTGGATAATTCTAACATGGTATCTTTAAGCATATTTGATGATATTCCATGCTTGGACTCCTCTCCACCAATATTAACCTCAATTAAAACATCCTGTATCTTCCCCATTATTCCAGCCAACCTATTAACTTCATTTGCAATCTTAATCCTATCAATAGATTGAATAAGAGCTACATCTTCAATTAAATGCCTAACCTTATTAGTCTGAAGATGCCCAATAAAGTGAATATCTGCTTTTTTATTATAATATTCCTTTTTAACCAAAAACTCCTGAACCCTATTTTCACCAATCTTTTTTATACCACATGAAATCGCATAATTAACGGCTTCAGGTGCAACTGTTTTTGTAACAGCAATAATATCGATTTTATCATCAACCTTTCGATATTTAGCCACCGACTCCTCAACATTATACAAAATCCTTTTATAATTTTCTTCAATATAACTAAAACTAGTTTCCATTCGCATCAATGCCCTCTATAATAATATCGTCGTATAGCACTACATATTCGCTACCCTTATTTATATTTGAAATGACATACTTATCACCCTCAAATATTACATCAAGCTTTTTAAACAAAACTTGTTCCCCAAGCTTAACATAAACTCCCCTGTAATTAGTGGTTTTTTTAACCTTTTCTCCAGTTATACCATCAGTTACAGTTTCCTCAATATCCTTAAATCGCATCGCAACCCTCGGAACCTTAACCCCTTCATATACGCCCTTTATCATCTCTACTCGTTCAGTTCTATGTTGTACAAGGTCGTATGTAAGCTTATCACAGGATAAAATCACAATGCTTTCTTTTGCATTATCCGTTGGTTTAATCTTTTCAATAACTGCTCTAACCTGTTGTGGAGTTGATTCTAATTTAAGATATACTGCTTCAGTTTCTGAATATTTATTATTCGAGTTATTAATAACACCCACTATATACCACTTATATCCCTCAATAGTTTTCCCTAAAACACCTTCTGTATTTTCAGAAACATTATCATTGACAGAATTAATATAGTCAACTGTTAGATTATCAATATTCGCCTTTGTAAGCTCGTCCTCATAGCCATCAACATAACTTACAAAATAAGAAGACTCATTTGAAATAATCCTATCAATCGGAGCAGATTGGCTTGCTTTAAGTGAATCAATTTCAGCTTGAATTTCATTAATATTTTGTTGAATATTAAGACGATATTCATCAGAATTCCCTGTAATCATTTGCATTGTACTCATCAATATAAGCAGTTCTTCCTTATTCTTTGCAAGAGAATTAAAATCATTCATCTCAAGGTCATAAACAGTACTTTTATATTTTTCTAAAATCAGATTCGACAATGAGGCTGGCTTCTCAACATCACTTGTTCCAGGATTTTCAATTTTCTTCAATATGCTAAGTTCATGGTTCAAATTTTCAATCTTCTGCCTAGTCTCTATTTCTGAATCAGACGCATAAATCTCAGCAATTGTCGTTCCTTTCCCAAGCTTACCGCCATCAAGAACAGAATAACTCACCGCACCGCTTCCATTATAGAGTATCGGTTTCTCATCTCTGACATAAACTCCCTTAAATAAAATAGAATCCTCTGCAGTTGCAAAAATTGCCGTTTCAGTCACAAATTCTTTATTGACAAGATGATAAACAACACTTGAAACCATTAGTGTAACAAAAACCACAAGCAAAGCAACCAACACTTTTGACGTATTAGTATTCATTTTAAATTACCTTTTATGCATTTCTATCTTCAGAATCTAAAATAGAAATTGTCCTTAATGGAATAATAGTTGAAATTGCGTGCTTGTACACTAAATTTTGCTTGTTTTCACAATCAAGTATAACTGTAAAATTATCAAACCCTTTTACAGTTCCCTTAAACTGAAATCCATTTGTCAAAAAAATGGTAACAGGAATCTTTTCTTTTCTTGCCTGATTTAGAAAAATATCCTGCAAATTCATTGGCTTATTCATTTTAGCAACAAACCCCTTCTTTTAAATTTGTAACACTTTTCATTTTCCATAACACTCAACAACATCATTAATTTAAACTTTCATTACATTATAGCATATATTTATTTATTTGGCTATAACTTTTTTACATTCATATAAAATTTTTTCCATTGTATCAAATTTATCTAGCATTATCCAGTTTATCTTCTCATTTCTTCTAAACCAAGTCAATTGTCTTTTTGCATAATGCCTAGTTTCTAGCTTTATTTTCTCCAAACATTCAGCTAAACTGCTAGTACCCTTAAAATATGGTATCAACTCTTTATAGCCAATAGCTTGATTTGATGTAATTAATATTTTATCGCCTTCTTCATTGCTTTCTGCTTTATATACAGCCTCACATTCCTCAACAAGCCCATTCTCAACCATAATATCAACACGCTTATTTATCCTATTGTATAATATATCCCTATCAGAAAAAGTCAAGCCAATCATTTTATAATCATAAGGACTACCAAGTCGCCTGCTTTCAACCTTTAATTCACTTAATTTACGTCCAGTAAGCTCATAAACCTCAATCGCTCTCACAATCCTTATAAGATTATTTGCGTGAAGAGTGTCAGCAGTTTCAATGTCAATCTTCTTTAGCTTTTCAAGCAAAGCCTCATTTCCAAACTCCTCTGCCTCTGCCACAAGCCTTGCTCTTAAATCCAAGTCTGACTTGATTTCTGAAAACTGAATATTCTCCAGAAGTGAAGATATATATAGTCCAGTTCCCCCTACAACAATCGGGAGTTTGTTACAATTTTTAATATAATTTATCTTTTCTTTAGCAATATCAACATAATTAGCAACACTAAAACTTGTATTTCTATCCAATAAGCCAATAAGGTGATGTGGAACCCCTTGCATTTCCTCTACACTCGGTTTAGCTGTTGCAATATCCATACCCTTGTAAATCTGCATAGAATCAGCCGATATTATCTCACCATTATAAAGCTTTGCAAGCTCTACACTCAACGCTGTTTTTCCTGAAGCAGTAGGGCCAACAACCGCTAAAACAGGTATCTTTTCACTCATTTTATCTATTATCCCCTTTTAAACTGCTTTTCCATTTCTCTCTTTGACAACGAAAACATTATCGGTCTGCCATGAGGACAATGTCGAATATTTTCATTGAAGTACACTTGTTCTGCAAGTGATTTTAGCTCCTCTAAGCTGTTCTTATCATTCGCCTTAATTGCTGCCTTACAAGCAAATGTGTGAAACATATCATCAAGTAAATCCGTTTGTGGATTAACCTTATTCATATATAAATTTTGAGATATTTCAAGAATAACCTCATCCATATCTAGCTTTTCCAAATAAGTAGGTATCGCAATAGCTGAAACATAGGGTTTATTATCAAAATCAAACTTAAACCCCATCTTGCTAAGTTCCTCACTGCTACCAAGCATAGCATCATATTCATCAATTGACAGTAAAACCTTACAAGGTGTAATCAGAAATTGGCTCTCCATATTATCACCTTGAGTTTTCAGCTTTTCATATATTATACGCTCATGTGCAGCGTGCTTGTCTATAATAATTACATTGTCATCAACCTCAGCCATAATGTAATTCAGAAATGCCTCGCCTATAATTCGTACAGTTGGTTTAGGTGTTTCCAATTGCACACTAGGTTGAGTAATTTCCTCTTGATTTTTCTCAAACGATGAGCTATTAATATATTTAAAGCCATCAATATTGCTTTCCTGTTCATTGTCCTTGTTTTGTATATCACTATCATTTTCAGTAGATTTTATAGTCGAAACATCTTCAAATTCATCCATTTCTTCAATCGTAGGCATTATAATAAGAGATTGATCTACCCTTTTTCTATTCTCTGTTCTCTCATATGGAACTTGTGTTTGACTTTGTGTAACAGGTGCTTGAGTAAGCGTCTGCTGTTGAAAATCCTCAGGTTTATCTTCCTTACTTAGCCAATCATTTTGCTTTTTCATTTGAAACTCATAAATTAACCCAGATTTCATTAAGGCATTCTTAATCGCAAAATAAATACTGTTAAATATCAGCTTTTCATCAGAAAACCTAACCTCTATTTTAGCTGGATGAACATTCACGTCCACAATTGCTGGCGAAATATTAATTTTTAATACACAGGCTGGAAACTTTCCAACCATGATTAAATTTTTATATGCCCCTTCTAAAGCAACATTACAAGTAACTGACTTAACATATCTACCATTTATGAAAAAATTCTGAAACGAACGATTATGCTTAGAATACAGTGGTTTTACTGTAAATCCAGTAATACTAATACCATTTTCCTTATAATCTACCTCAATCATATCATGTGCAAAATTCTTACCATATACAGAATATATCGCTGAAAAAAGTGAGCCATCACCCGTTGAATTAAAATCAAGCTTTTTATCCCTAATTAATTTTATTGAAACTTCAGGATGAGAAAGTGCGATTTTTTGCAATATAAAAGATATTGCATTCGCCTCTGTAACGTCCTTCTTCATAAACTTTTGACGTGCTGGCACATTATAAAACAAATCACGAATAATAATCGTTGTGCCATCGGGACAGCCTGTTTTCTGATTAAGCTTTTCAACACTACCCTCTATTTTGTAATTTACACCATACTCATCATCAATCTGCTTTGATAAAACTTCAACCCTCGATACTGCTGCAATTGATGCAAGAGCCTCACCCCTAAACCCAAGTGTTTCTATATTATCCAAATCGCTTTTTTTATTTACCTTACTCGTTGCATGACGTAAAAAAGCTGTTGCAATATCACCCTTAGATATTCCACAACCGTCATCAACTATCTTCATGTAGGTAGTTCCACCATTTTTTATCTCGACAGTTATATGACTTGCACCTGAATCAATCGAATTTTCTACAAGTTCCTTTATCACTGACGCAGGACGCTCTATAACCTCTCCTGCCGCAATAAGCTCTGAAATTTCCCTACTCAATACCGTTATTTTCGCCATTTTCCCACCCTCATATGAGTTTCATCAAATCTTCTATAAACTCTCTACATTCCTCATCAGTCAATTCATCAACATTAGTTTTCCTTAACTTATCTGCAATAACCTCATTATTCAACGAAGAAAAACTAATTTGAGCCTCATTCTTATTTGATAAAGTATTGTCACTATTTGAGTGGTCCTCCATTTCTAAGAGAAAGTCTTTTGCTCTGGAAATAACCTTATTAGGAATACCAGCAAGCCTTGCAACATCAATTCCATAGCTATCATCAACGCCACCAGGCACAATCTTTCTAAGAAATCTTATTTTATCACCATGCTTTTTTACTGCAATACTGAAATTTCTTATACCCTCATTTGTATATTCAAGTTCAATCAACTCATGATAATGAGTCGCAAAAAGCGTTTTACATCCAAGCGACCTTGAATTACAAATATGCTCTGCAACAGCCTTTGCAATACTTACTCCGTCAAAGGTAGACGTTCCCCTGCCAACCTCATCAAGTATTACAAGGCTGTTTTTTGTAGCATATCTTAATATATCTGCAACCTCGCTCATCTCAACCATAAATGTACTCTGCCCCGCAGCTAAATCATCTGACGCACCAACCCTTGTGAATATCTTATCTGCAACAGAGATTTTTGCATACCTAGCAGGAACAAAGCAACCAATCTGTGCCATCAGTGTAATCAACGCTACCTGTCGCATATATGTAGATTTACCCGACATATTAGGTCCAGTAATTATAGACATTTTGTTCGACTTAGTATCCAAATAAGTATCATTCGGTACAAATACTTCTTCCTTAAGCATCAACTCAACAACAGGGTGACGGCCGTCTTTTATATCAATAACACCATCAATAGAAATTTCAGGTTTCCTATATAAGTTTTTCAACGATACATTTGCAAACGAACAAAGCACGTCAATCGTTGCAACAGCATTAGCTGTATTCTGAACAACTTCAAGTTTATTTGCAAGAAAATCACGAATTTCAGTGAAAATATCAGCCTCAAGCAGTAACGCTTTTTCCTTTGCACTTAATATATCGTTCTCCGTATTTTTGAGTTCCTCCGTAATAAATCGCTCACAATTAGCAAGCGTTTGTTTACGAATATACTCCTTAGGAACTAAGTCATAATAAGACCTTGTAACCTCAATATAATAACCAAAAACTCGATTATAACCAATCTTCAAATTCTTAATCCCTGTTCTATCACGTTCCCTCTGTGCAATAGCCTCTATAATTTCATTTCCATTTGACATAATGTTACGAAGCTTATCCAAATCCTTGTTGAATCCATCCTTAATAACTCCACCGTCCTTAACAGCAACAGGTGGCTCGTCCATAATAGAATTCTCAACAAGGTTAGATATATCCTCAAGAGTTGAGATATTATCATTCATAAGACATAACAGCTTTGAATCCTTCAGTTTAACCAACTGCTCTTTTAAAAGAGGAAGTTGTAAAGAAGTTACTGACAGCGATTTTAAATCTCTTGGAGTTGCAGTTTTATATACAACCCTAGTCATTAGGCGTTCTAAATCATATACCTTTTCTAAAACATCACAAATTTCCATCAATACAACTGACTTTTTACAAAGCTGTTCAACCGCATCAAGCCTTTCCATAATCCTTGCAGGACTAATAAGTGGCTGTTCTATATAGGTTTTAAGCAGTCGCTTTCCCATTGAAGTTTTAGTTGAATCCAGCACCCAAAACAACGAGCCTTTTTTCGTCTTATCCCTCAATGTTTCAGTAAGTTCAAGATTACGTCTTGCAGTTAAGTCCAAGCCCATATACTGATTTTCTGTTTGTATATTTATTGAAGTAAACCTTCCAACAAGAGTTTTCTGCATTTCTGAAATATAATCAAATAAACCACAAACGCATGAAGCATCTATGCCATCTTTATCCAACCCCAGATATTCAAATGAATCAGCTGAAAACTGTGTTAAAACAACAGGGTTCTTCTGTTCAAATGAAAAGCATACATCATCACGCAAAGTTACTGAACTTTTTAGTCTAGTTTTTATGAAATCAGTTACTGCTTTTAAACTTAAAAATTCTGAATTAAAAACTATTTCAGATGGGCTATATCTTGATAACTCATTAATAATATCAGTTTGTATGTCCTTGCCTTTTTTTACAGAAAGGTTAACCTCTCCCGTTGAAATATCAGCAAAGCACAAAGCACATTCGTCACCCTTGTAATACAATGAACACAAGTAATTATTGCTTGATTCGTCAAGCATACTGCTTTCAATCAATGTTCCAGGAGTAACAACCCTTACAACATCTCTTTCAACAATCCCCTTGCCTTCAGATGGGTCAGTTATCTGCTCACAAATAGCAACCTTATAACCTGCCTCAATTAGCCTTTTTATATATACCTCACTGCTATGATACGGAACTCCACACATAGGGGCACGCTCTTCAAGTCCGCAATCCCTACCCGTTAATGTAAGCTCCAGTACTTTTGACACAGTTATAGCATCATCAAAAAACATCTCATAAAAATCACCAAGACGAAAAAACAATATATGCCCCTCGTATCTTTTTTTAATCTCCATATATTGCTTCATCATTGGCGAAACCTTATTTTTATCTATATCCATTAAAAGCTTCGCTCCTTAACTCCTACACACAATAAAGCTGTTTTTAGTGGCAACCACTACAACTAGAACAACCGCCACCACAACTACTCTCTTTACCACAGGTTTCAGGGTCATCTCCATTTGCACTCATTGTTATAATATTGTTAATCTGTGACAAAATATCGTCCATTGCATTTTTAGCATCGTTAAACGCTACCATATTTGGATTAGCCATAATCTTACCATAAAGTTCCTTAATCTCTGTATCAAGGTCTTTCAATTTTTCTGTATTCTTTTCATCTTTTGACATTTCCATATTCAAATCAACACGCTTTAAATTGAACTCACCAATCAACGCCTGTAAATCCTCATCCCTGTCGTTCATTTCCTTAGCAGCAAAATATGCCTTGTATCTCTTATCCTGTTGTAGCATCTTCCCTAATTCTCTTGTCATTTCAATAATATCCATAATAATTCTCCTTATTTAATTTATAATTTTAATCAACTAATTCACCTATTACAGCCCAGTTTCTTGAATCAATAATCTTCACCCTTACAAACTGACCCATAAGATTTTTTGGTGCTTTAAATTCAACAATAATAAATTCATTGCTTTTACCATAAAGACAGCCCTCAGCATTTTTACTCTCGCCATCAACTAAAACTGTCATAGTTGTTCCGATAAAACGCTTATATCTTTCAGTTGCGATATTTCTTTGCAATGACAAAAGAGTTCGTGTACGGTTGCTTTTTTCTTCATAGCTTATGCTATCATCAAGCAACGCTGCCTTTGTGCCACTTCTTTTTGAGTATATAAAAGTATAAACATTATCATACTCTACTCTCTTTAAAAATTCAATAGTCGCATTAAATTGCTCATCTGTTTCATTTGGAAATCCTACAATAATATCAGTGGAAAATGAAAAATCAGGCATTTGCAATCTCGCATAGTCTATAATCTCTAAATACTTTTCTACTGTATAATTCCTATTCATCGCCTTTAATATCTCATTACTTCCACTTTGAATAGGCAAATGCATATGATTTGCAACCTTTTCACATTGGATTATAGCATCAATCAACTCAACACTTGCATCTTTAGGGTGGGATGACATAAATCTTATCACAAATTCCCCATCAATTTCATTTAGCATTCGTAAAAGCTCCGAAAAACTAATACCACTATCCAAATCATTGCCGTATGAATTAACATTTTGTCCCAGTAGCATAATTTCTTTATAACCCTCTGCCACCAGATTTGTAACTTCAGCAACAATTGCATCATGATTTCTACTGCGTTCCCTGCCTCTAACATACGGTACTATACAGTATGTACAGAAATTATTACAGCCATACATAATAGGAACAGATGCCTTAAAGCTACTATCCCTCACCATTTCCATCTGTTCGGAAACAGGTTTAATATATTCCGTTGTGTCAAATGCGTGCTTTTTCCCATTAAAAACATCTAGTAATAACTTGGGCAATTCTTCTAAAGCCGATGTCCCAAAAACTATATCTATAAATGGATATGACTTTTTTATCCGTTCCACAACGTGTTCTTCACTTGCCATGCACCCACATAATCCAACTATTAAATCAGAGTTTTTATCCTTGAGATGTTTAACTGAACCTATTACGCCAAAAACCTTATCCTCTGCACTCTCTCTAACAGCACAAGTGTTGAAAATAATAATATCAGCATTATCATAGCTTTCGGTAAACCCGTAACCTATCTGCATCAATATACCTTTTATCTTTTCGCCATCAGAAGAATTCAGCTGACAACCAAAGCTTTGCACACGAGCAAGCAGTGGACTATCCCTACTCTCAGCAATTTTTCTTACAGACTGAATTAAACTATCCATATAATTTGTAGTTTTCAAACTATCCTCCCAACTTTATAATATTTCAATTATAACATAGCTTATATCTTTTTACAAGATTTTTAACTAACTTTTTCAAAACAAAAAATCCAGCCTAATTGTAATATTAATACTAATTATAACAGAAAGAACAGGCTTATAAAA
Organism: Bacillota bacterium; assembly: GCA_023388515.1. Classification (GTDB taxonomy): domain Bacteria; phylum Bacillota; class Clostridia; order Oscillospirales; family Ruminococcaceae; genus JAAYPV01. The sequence goes on along the minus strand of JAEWGD010000038.1, from coordinate 111,207 downwards.
GAATTTCACTTTATATAAACGCTGTAATTACGTTGATATTTACAAAATAAAATTATTTTTAAATAAACTATTGACAAACCTTTAGATATGTGATAGAATATATAACGTTGAAGAAAACAATACAGTTAAGGATTTAAAGCGACCTATTGACAGATTAAATTTTTCATGCATACAAATTAAATTTGCGGGTGTAGTTCAATGGTAGAATTCCAGCCTTCCAAGCTGGTTACGTGGGTTCGATTCCCATCACCCGCTCCAATGCTTTTAAGCATTTACCCCCTAACTTTTCTGGGGGTACATTTATGAATGCGCCTTTAACTCAGTTGGATAGAGTAACTGCCTTCTAAGCAGTAAGCCATTGGTTCGAGTCCAATAAGGCGCACCAATCTTTTTTAAAACAGTATACGGTGGGTATAGCGTAGTTGGTTAACGCGTCAGTTTGTGGCACTGAAGACCGTGGGTTCGAATCCCATTATCCACCCCACATAAAGCTCTTGAACATATTTATGATGTTCAAGAGCTTTTTTATTTGCATTATTATGCTTAGATATTATTTTTGAGTTTTAATCAGACTTGCTGAATTGTATTGACGAAATCGGTGAAATTTGTTATATTAATTATACTGAATAAAAATATTTTGCAATCAAAGCTTATAAATATCATATATTATTTCATAAATGGAGTTGTTATTTTGAAATTTGCAAAGAAAACAGATGTATTTATTATTTTGATTGTCATAATAATTAGCATTGTTGGATTTTTAGTACGCAGATTTATTTTTTTTGATAAGCCAGCAAAGGCTGAAATATATTATAAATCAGAACTGGTAGAAATTGTTGATTTAACTAATGTAAAGGAAAAAACCTTTTCAATACCTCAAAATAAAAATGTAGTATTTCAAGTGTTTAGCGATGGAAGTATCTGCTTTTCAGAGTCAAATTGTCCCGATAAGGTCTGTATTTATTCGGGAAGGCTTGATACTATTGGAGAAAGTGCTGCTTGCCTACCAAATGAAATAGTATTGAAAATAGTTCCAAAGAAAAATAGAAGTAGTGACGATATTGACATAGTTGCTGGTTAGAAAGGTTTTTATGGCTACAAATAAACAGTTGGAAACCTCCAACTTAAAGAAAACAAAACGAATGGTTTTAACGGGTTTGCTTTTCGCTATTGCCCTTGTACTTTCGTTAGTTGAAAATTCTTTGCCACCGTTGCTGATTGCTGTTCCAGGCATTAAAATAGGACTTTCAAACATCGTTGTTATGTATTCCCTATTCTTTCTAGGAAAAAAGGAAGCGTATATGATAGCCATTCTCAAGGCTGGATTTGTGATTATTATACGAAGTCCCGTTTCAGCTTTTTTAAGCCTAGTGGGTGGAGTACTTTCTATAACCATAATGTTAATATTTATGTTAATTTTCAAAGAGAAAATTTCTTATCTAATTATTAGTATAATAGGTGCAGTTTTTCATAATATAGGTCAATTAATTGCAATTTCCATTGTTTATACAAGTATCTATATTTTAGCTTATATTCCAGTGCTGTTAATATCAGGAGTTGTTGCTGGAGCTTTAACTGCTGTTTTGCTAAGGCTTGTTTTACCAGCTTTTAATCGGCTTGATTTAAAATAGTTAGATTGCTAATGAATAGGGGCAGTAAATTACTGTTCCTTATATTTTTGAGGTGGAATAGTTGAACAAAAGAATTCTTTCAATACTTATTATAATTATATTTAATATTAATTTTGTTGCTTGTGGTGCAAATAAAAAACAACGACATGAGGCTGAATTTTTCTTGCTTTTTGATACAGTTACTCAAGTTGTTGCATATACGGAAACCAAAGAAGAATTTGATAGCTTTTCAAATCTTATTTACAATAGCTTAAAGGAATATCATGAGCTTTTTGATATTTACAATAATTATGAGGACATAAATAATCTTAAAACTATAAATGACAATGCAGGAGTTACACCTATAAAGGTGGATAAAAAAATTATAGATTTACTCAAATTTGCGAAATCGGAATATGAAAATAGTAATGGACAATGCAATATTGCATTTGGTTCTGTTCTTGAAATTTGGCGTAAATATCGTGAAAATGGTATCGAGAACCCTAAACACGCTTCCCTACCTACTATGCAAGAACTTAAAACTGCTAAACAGCATACTGATATAGATAACATAATCATCGACGAAAAAGCTTCAACCGTGTATCTTGCAGACGCTGAAATGAGCATTGACGTTGGGGCAGTTGCAAAAGGCTATGCAACAGAGAAAGTTTGTCAGCTTGCTATTGAGAATGGCTATACTTCAGGGCTTGTTAGCGTTGGAGGGAATATTCATGCAATTGGCAATAAAGACGAAAACGGCTCTGCTTGGAATGTCGGCATACAAAACCCCAATAATGAGCATTCTAACAAAATAATCTATACAACACTTCTAACCAATAAAGCCCTTGTTACAAGTGGCGATTATCAACGATATTATGTGGTTAATGGCAAAAAGTACAACCATATAATTGATACCCACACCTTAATGCCAGCAGAATATTTTAAATCTGTAACTATAATATGTGAGGACTCCGCAAAAGCAGATTCACTTTCCACAACTGTTTTTAATATGCCTTTTGAGGAAGGGCTTGAGTATATTAATAACATTCCCGATACTGAGGCTGTTTGGGTGTTGCAAGACGATTCAATAAAGTATAGTGAAAACTTTGAAGATTATATCATGAACTAATTGTTCTGTAAAAAATAGGAATACTGATATGAAAGCTTTGAGCTTAACATCAGTATTCCCTTATTTATATTATTTTGCTGTTACAATAAGGTCTTCACCCTCAGCTGTTATAAATATTTCGGATATTCCACCGATTTTTTCTATAATAATTTCAGCAACCTTATCTTCAACTTCCTTACGAATTACTCGCCTAATATCCCTCGCACCAAACTTTTTATCGAATGATTTATCAGCAATCTTAGCAAGTGCCTTATCATCATAGCTAACTTTTATATCTTTTTCAGCAAGTGGTTCTTTCATTTCATCAATCATTAATGCTGCTATTTTTTCATAGCTTTCCTTTGATAAAGGCTTGAACACAACCACTTCATCTATTCTACTCAAGAATTCAGGTCTTAGGAATTCAGACAAGCCTTTCATTGCTTTATCAGATGAAATTTCTTGAATAGTCCTGTTAAATCCGACACCAACGCTTTTATCAGTTGAACCAGCATTCGATGTCATTACAATAACTGTATTTTCAAAACTTACAGTTCTCCCCTGTGCGTCAGTAATTTTACCCTCATCTAAAATTTGCAGAAGAATATTCATTACATCTGGATGTGCTTTTTCAATCTCATCAAAAAGTATTACAGAATATGGTCTTCTCCTCACCTTTTCAGTAAGTTGCCCTGCCTCGTCATACCCAACATATCCTGGAGGCGAACCTATAATCCTTGATACAGCATGCTTTTCCATAAATTCTGACATATCAAGTCGAATTAATGGTTCTGTTGAATCAAACATCTCTGTTGCAAGCACCTTTACAAGCTCTGTTTTGCCCACTCCAGTAGGTCCAACAAAGATGAATGATGCAGGACGGCGACGCTTCGAAAGCTGTACCCTTGTGCGTTTTATAGCGTTTGAAAGCAACTTAATAGCCTCATCCTGTCCAATTATATTCTCTTTTAGTTTCTCTTCCAAATTTGCAATCTTATTAAATTCTGTTTCTGCTATTTTATTTGCAGGTATCCCTGTCCAAAGCTCGATAACCTTTGCTAAATCATTTTCAGTAACATTGATGCTTTTAACTTTAGGCTCTAGCTCTGCAACAGTATCTTTAATTCTAATTATATTAGCTTTAATTTCTGCAAGAGATTTATAATCAGGCTCTTCCTGTTCCTCAATAACTTTCTCCATTTCTATAAGGGTTGCAAGTTTTCTAGTTGCCTGTTCGTATTCAGCAATCTCAGGACTTCTTATATTAGTACAAGCACAGCTTTCGTCTAAAAGGTCGATAGCCTTATCAGGAAGAAAACGGTCCGTAATATATCTTTCCGACAATATAGCACACAGTCTTATCAATTCATCATTAATCTTAACCTTATGATATTCCTCATAATAGCACTTAATACCCTTTAGCACGTCAATTGTATCCTCAATTGTTGACTCATTAACAACAACAGGCTGGAAACGCCTTTCAAGTGCACTGTCTTTTTCAATATACTTACGGTACTCAACAAATGTTGTCGCACCAATTACCTGTATTTCTCCTCTGGATAATGCAGGCTTTAGAATATTTGCTGCATTCATTGAGCCTTCGGAATCGCCTGTTCCTATAAGATTATGTACCTCATCAATAAATAGAATAATATTCCCCTCAGCCTTAACTTCATTAATCAAGCCTTTAACTCTGCTTTCAAACTGTCCTCTAAACTGTGTTCCAGCAACAAGTGCAGTTAAATCAAGCAAATAAATCTTCTTATTTAAAAGATTAAATGGAACATCTTCAGACTCAATCCTCTGTGCAATCCCCTCAGCAATAGCTGTCTTACCAACACCAGGTTCACCGATAAGGCATGGGTTATTCTTTGTTCTACGGGATAAAATCTGCACTACTCTTGATATTTCCTTATCTCTTCCAATTATATTATCAAGCTTACCTTCTCTAGCCCTTTGGCTAAGGTTTGTGCAATAGCTGTCCAAAAACTTAAACTGCTTTTCCTTTGGTGTATTGTTTTTAGGCTTGGTTTTATCTTGCTTTTTATCTTTCTTTAGATAATCATTTTTAAAATCATCAGAATTGACTTTTTCATCCTTGCCAAAATTCTTATCCATTCCACCAAGCATATTTTGAATAAACGGTGGTAGAGTATTTGAACCACCAAATTCAAATCCCTCCCCATCCTCAATATCCATCAACTGTTCGGACATTTGTTCTATATCATCATCTGTAATGCCCATTTGGCTCATATAATCAGCAACTTGAGGGATATTTAAGTCCCTTGCACAAATCATACAAAGTCCTTCATTTTTCTTTTCTTCACCTTGTACTGCTGTAATAAAAACAACAGCAGGTCTTTTTTTGCATCTACTGCATAATATCATTTTAATTCCTCCATTTTAAAGATTACAGAAGATAATCTTCTGTATGTGAAAATCACAGGATATTTCTTAATTAATAGTTTAAACGGGATAACTGTAACCCATTATTTTTAAGTTGTAGAACAGTCTGAAAATTTTTGTCCTTTCAATTGTTTCATTATTGAAAAACACTAACGTGCCATCACTGATTGTAATCAAAAGCTTAACTAAAAACACAACTAAAATTATAACTATAACAGCCTCAACTAAGCCAATTAAGCCCCCTAATAATCCATCATACTTACTTACCCCAGCTGATGTAGCTATCTTATCTAGCCTAACTAAAATTATATTAAATACTATACTAAAAATCGTAAATAAAATAAAAAAAGTAATAATTCTTATAACATTTACTGTTACTGGTCTTAAATAATTCGCCTCAATAAAATTTGCCGACTCGCTAGGCGAACCACCAAGAACCTTTACTGTATCTGAAAATAAAGTCTTATTTTTAGTTGTGGTTTCAGCAACACTTCTTGCTACAAAACTAGGTATTTCATCGCCAAGCCTGTTTGTAATGCGGTTACTTATATTGTTTTCAAGCTTTTCCTTGAGTCCATCATCATCAGTAACCCCTTGACCACTTTTAGCTCTTATAAGCCCCATAATCTGTTCATCAACATCTAAATCGCTAGCACTGTTGAGGATGTTAGATATTTCCTGTTCGCTAATTTCTACCCCAAAATTGCTTTGGTCAATAATATTTTTAATTTCTTTTTCAATTTTTATATTTGATACAGTTGTCTGAACAGCTTCAACACTTTTATCCTTTATGTATGAATCATATATTTTATTACTGACAAAACTGCTCATCGGTAATGCAATCAAAACTGCAACTGCATATGAGGCAATTAACATAATTGACTTAACAAAGCCTTTTTTTGCATTCTTATATACAAAACCACATATAAGTGCAATTACTATTGCATCAAAAAACCACCAAAAACTACTTCCCATCTTTAAACCACCTTATATTTTAATCTCTCACGTCAAGTCTATCTATCCTGTCATAACCTAACAAAAAGAAATAATCCCCCATTTTATAAAACCTATCATAAGTATCAGAAATGTCTTTAGATTTTGTCTGTTTACCACTGAAATTAAATGTCTTCATATCTACATTCGTCATTACATATGCGTAATCTCCCGCAACATTAACATATTTTAATTGCTCATCAATACTAATCTCCGTAGCATCTGCATTCGGTCCTTTAATAGTAACAAGACTGTTTTTTCGCTTTTGATCATTGTGGAATATCATCGCTACCTTACCATCATCAAAATCATAACCTATCAATTTATCCTTATAGGTATACTCAGATACTTTCTGTCCATTATCATCAAAATATGCACATTTAGTGTCCCCAAAAATAAATGCACCACCCTCACTTGTACAGAAAGACTTAATAGCAAACGAATCAAACTGCTCACTAACCCACTTTGCCGTTTCAGCACTAAATGATAAGCTGTGGACATTTGAAACCATTCTTCCATTATCCTCATCTATTGTCACTGTAATACAGCCCTTGCTATCATTCGTAAAAGATAAATCAAAAATTTTATCTATGCTTTGAACCCTGTATATTTCCTTCCCAGAATCATCATAAACCGTAAGCATGCAAACATATGTTTCAGAGCTACTTACAACAGCAACAACGCCATCCTTGCTAATCCTTGCAAATAAAATATTATCTGCAATTTCTTTCTTATACACAGTTTTATATTTACTCTCAACCCTAAACCTATTACCACCATGCTCATAAACAAGTGCCTTTTTGCCAGCATTCTCTAAGACTGCACTATTGTAAGCATGCTGTCTTGTATCAATTAATTCACCATTATCCGAGTAAATATGGAGGTATGCATCACTCAAAATTGCAAGTTGCTTATCAATACTTCCTACATGATAATTAACACCATCAGAAATGATAAGTGGAAAGTTTCCAGATGTCTTAGATTTTTTGCTCTGTGAAATGCTATAATACTTTGTTCCAATCCCCTCAAGTTTTGGAATCCATCTCTCACTATTTGTATATGCCCCAATTCCTGCAACAATTAAAGCTAACAAAACTGTCATTTTAAATATCTTATGACGACGTCTTCTCCTGCGTCGCAAAAGACCTATATCCTTAACCTTATCTTCCATTATGTACTCCTCGTTTGACGCAATACTATACTAATTTTAACGTTTAATTTTGTGTTTTCCTATTTTAAAAAAATTAATTAAAAATCATACTTCGTCATAATAAATCTTATTGAGATATAATCCATGTGCCTGTGCAGTTTTGCCAGCGTAATTTCTGTCCTTTGCTCCAATTATATCCGAAAGCTCATCAATATTTATTTTCCCCTCATTAACCCATATAAGTGTTCCAACCATAATCCTAATCATATTATACAGAAAACCGTCGCCTTTTACAAGCATAATTATTGAATCACCACTAATTTCTAGATCAAACTTATGTATTGTTCTTATTGTGTTAATTTTATCCGAATCTTTTGAACAAAAACTCTTAAAATCATGTGTTCCCACAAAATACTGTGCAGCTTTTCTCATAAGTTCAATATCCATCGGTCGCCTATAATGGTATTCTAAATCAGTAGTAAAAGGGTTTCTAGTTTGCCTATTGTGTATCTTATAAATATATTCCTTCGCTTTACATGAGTACCTTGCATGAAAATCAAGTGCTACTTCCTCACATGAAAGTATCGAAATATCTTGAGGTAGCTCCCCATTCACACCCCTAATAAAATTCCCCGTTGGGATATTACTATTCGTCATAACTGAAAAGCAATATTGATTTGCATGAACCCCTGTATCCGTTCTTGAGCATCCGAAAATTTCTAATTCCTCATTAAGCACACTCGAAACGTGCTTTTCAACTACCTCCTGAACAGTAATCGCATTCTTCTGCCTTTGAAATCCATGATAATTCGTACCTCTATAAGCCATCATAACTTTTAAGTTTCTCAATTTTTTGAACCTCTATCCATAAAGCTTTAAATCAATATATTCAGTATAATTATACCTGAAAGAAACACTAGTGTAATTGCTGTTGCCATATAATCCTTTGCCCCAGATTTAAGCTGTTTCAGGCGTGTTCTGCCCTCTCCACCATGATAACAACGGCAAGTCATAGCAAGTGCTAAATCTTCTGCACGTCTAAAAGCTGATACAAAAAGTGGTATCAATATTGGAATTAACGCCTTTACCCTCTGCGTAATCTTTCCACTTTCAAAGTCAGCACCCCTAGCCTTTTGTGCAGACATAATTTTATCAGTTTCCTCTATCAAAGTAGGTATAAACCTCAACGCAATTGTCATCATCATAGCAAACTCATGCACAGGCATTTTTAGCTTTTTAAACGGTGACAACAAATATTCAATAGCATCAGTTAAAGCTATCGGTGAAGTTGTGTATGTTAAAAGAGATGAGCCAATAATCAAGAAAATAATGCGTATTGTCATATAAACTGTCATATTTACGCCATCTTCAGTTATCTTAATAAACGCCCATTTTATATAAACATCTCCCCCATCAATAAACAAAAGGTTAAACACTGATGTAAAAAGCAAAATTGGTATTAACGGCTTTAAGCTTTTTAGTATTAATTTAAATGGAATTTTAGATAAAATCAATGCCCCAAAAGCGAATACCCCACCAACAAATAGTCCTAATAAACCACTAGAAATAAAAAGCATTGCAATGTAAATTGTTGTAATTATTATCTTAAATCTTGGGTCAAGCCTATGGACTATGCTGTTTCCTGGAAAATACTGCCCAAGAGTTATATCCTTAATCATAAGCCTTACCCTCCTTTTCAGACAGGTATTTCAGCAAAATTTCCTTTGCATATTTTACAGTATAAACTTCATCTTCAATATGGATACCTCTATTTTTTAGTTCATTAATAACCCTTGTAATCTGTGGTACTGTCAAACCCATTTTTGAAATCTCATCAGCCCTCTTGAAAACTTCAGCAGTCATGCCATAGTAAAATATCTCCGACTTATTCATAACAAGTATTTTACTTGCATATCTAGCTATATCTTCCATGCTATGAGAAACAATCAGCACCGTACACCCAGTTCTTTTATGGTGTGCCTTAATAAGATTAAGGATTTTTTCTCTACCTTTTGGGTCAAGCCCTGCCGTTGGCTCATCAAGTATAAGTATTTTCGGCTCCATCGCCATAACTCCAGCAATTGCAACCCTACGTTTTTGCCCACCCGATAACTCGAACGGCGACTTTTGAAGCAAATCCTCATCAATACCAACTGCAATCGCAGTTTCCTTAACTCGACGGTCAACTTCATCTGAACTAAGCCCCATATTTTTAGGACCAAACGCAATATCCCTATAAACAGTTTCCTCAAAAATTTGATATTCAGGATACTGAAAGACCAACCCCACAGTAAACCTTGCTTGACGAGTATTCGCCTTACTTCCCCATATATCCTTACCTTCAACCAAAATTTTACCACTTGTAGGCTTTAGTAATCCATTAAAATGCTGAATTAAGGTTGATTTACCAGAACCTGTATGCCCGATAATGCCTACAAGTTCTCCCTCTTCTATTTCAATATTGATATTATCAATCGCTTTTTTCTCAAATGGAGTTCCTACACTATATGTATAGGTTAAATCTTCAGTTTTAATAATGCCCAAGCGAATACCTCATTTACGCTAGAATTTTCATAAGTGCCTCAACGCACTCCTCTTCTGTTATTATCTGTCCATCAATACCTAAACCATGCTTATTAAGCTCATAAATCAGCTCCGTTACCTGTGGAACATCAAGCCCCACCGATTTAAGCAGTTCTACCTTTGAAAACACCTCTTTTGGTGTATCATCAAGAATAACCTTGCCCTCATCCATAACAATAACTCTGTCAGCCTCTGCTGCCTCATCCATATAATGTGTTATCGCAACAATAGTAATACCAAAATCCCTATTGAGCATTCTTATAGTTTTTAAAACCTCCTGCCTGCCCTTTGGGTCAAGCATCGCAGTCGGCTCATCAAGGACAATACATTCAGGACGCATAGCAATTACACCAGCTATGGCAACACGCTGTTTCTGCCCCCCTGAAAGCTGATGTGGTGCGTGTTCACGATAATCATACATATCAACAGCTTTTAGTGCCTCGTCAACACGCTTACGCATTTCCTTTGGCTCAACGCCCAAGTTTTCCAACGCAAAAGCTACATCTTCCTCAACAACTGTTGCAACAATTTGATTATCAGGGTTTTGAAAAACCATGCCAACCCGTTGTCGAATATTAAAATGCTTATCCTCAAGTTTTGTATCAATGCCCTCAATGTAAATTGTGCCACCTGTAGGCAATAATATTGCATTAAGATGCTTTGCAAAGGTAGATTTTCCCGAACCATTATGCCCTAAAACAGCGATAAATTCGCCCTTATTTATATCTAAATTTATCCCCTTTAAAATTTCCTTTACAGGAGATTTTGCCTTTTCTTCCTCCGTTGAATATTGACTTTCATAATAAAAATAAACATCATCGGTTTTTATAATATTACCCATAACAACACCTCCGAAAAGCTTTTTCTAAGCCTGCCAAATTGCAGTCGAACCACATGGCAAACACATTTCTCCAGTTTCAACAGGCAATCCGATTTCATCAAAGCTAACCGTTCCGCCAAACCTTTTTACCAGAACTTCGCCTAAAATATATCCCATAACCGATGGTGAAAGCCCTGTTGTATAGCTGTTAAGCACAAAGAAAAGAGGTTTCCTACTCAACAACCTTGAACACAGCTCAACAAGGTCGTATATATTATCCTCAAGCTTCCAAACCTCGCCATTAGGACCTCTGCCATATGAAGGAGGGTCCATAATTATTGCATCATAGCTTCTGTCACGCTTAATTTCCCTTGCAACAAACTTCTCACAATCATCAACAATCCAACGTATAGGCTTATCCGAAAGATTAGATGCCCCAGCGTTCTCCCTCGCCCACGAAACCATACCCTTAGACGCATCAACATGACAAACATTTGCCCCAGCATCAGCACAAGCAAGAGTTGCTCCACCCGTATAAGCAAACAAATTCAGCACATTAACCTGTGTGAATGATGATTTAATTTTATCAGACATAAAGTCCCAGTTAACAGCCTGTTCGGGAAACAAACCCGTATGTTTAAAGCCAGTTGGTTTTATATTAAAAACAAGATTACCGTATGAAATCTGCCATGCCTGAGTAACATCTTTCCTAAAAGTCCAACTTCCACCACCAGCTGAAGAACGATGATAATGCCCATCTGCCTTACCCCACATATCAGTTTTACGGGGTGTTTTCCATATAATCTGTGGGTCGGGACGAATTAGCGTTACTCCGTTCCAATCCTCAAGCTTATCACCATTTGATGTATCTATAAGACGGTATTCCGTCCATTTATCAGCAATTCTCAATATATTTCTCCTATAATTTCTATTTATTATGCCCCGAACTTTTCTCTTATCTTATCAGAAATTTCTACTGCCATTGTGTTAATAAGCTCAAAATTTCTGCCCTCTATCATTACTCTAATCAGTGGCTCTGTTCCACTTTCTCTTACTAATATTCTACCCTTATCACCAAGTGTTTTTTCATGCTTTTCGATTAAATCTGTGACATCACTGTCATTTTTCCATACTTCTTTGCCATCTGCATTTATTTTTACATTAATCATTATCTGTGGAAAGCATTCCATTATTGTAGCAAGCTCCGACATCCTCTTCCCAGATTTTGCAAGAATCTCCATCACCTTTAATCCAGAAAGCTGTCCATCACCAGTTGTAGCGTCATCAAGGAAAATAATATGTCCACTCTGCTCACCACCAATATTATATCCACCCTCAATCATCTTTTCAAGCACATATCTATCGCCAACCTTTGAACTTACAATGCTTATATTATTTTCCTTTGCAAAATATGAAAATCCTATATTAGTCATAACAGTAACTACTGCTGTATCATTTTTAAGCTTGCCTGCATCCTTATATGATTTTGCACATATAGCGATAAGCTTATCTCCGTCAATAAGAGCCCCGTTTTCATCAACAGCAAGACATCTATCAGCATCACCATCAAAAGCTATTCCAACATGACACTTATTTTCCTTAACAAATTTCATGAGATTTCCCATATGAGTTGAGCCACATTTATCATTTATATTTGTTCCATCAGGATTAGCACTCAGCATAAAGCAAGTTGCACCCATGCCCGAAAACAACTTTTCAGCAGTAACAGAGGCACTTCCATTAGCACAATCAAGAGCAACTCTCATGCCCTTTAAATCAGCTGTTGAACAAGCCTTCATAACATATCTTATGTAATCCCACTGTGCGTCTTTGTAATAGGACACCTTTCCAACATTTTCGTTAGAAGCAAGAGTAATCTCTTCTGGATTATCTAAAATAAGCCTTTCAATTTCCTCCTCAATTTCATCTGAAAGCTTATATCCAGTTGATGAAAACAACTTTATTCCATTAAACTCCATGCTGTTGTGTGATGCTGAAATCATAACACCTGCATCAACACAATTTTTTCGTACAAGTGATGCAACAGCAGGAGTTGGCACAACACCAAGTATTTCAGCATTTGCTCCAACTGAACAAATCCCTGCAACAAGTGCTGATTCTAATATGTCAGATGAAATTCTTGTATCTTTTCCAATATATATCGTTGGCTTATGGCTCATCTGCTTTGTAAGCACCAACGCCGCCGCCCTACCTATCTGCATTGCAAGCTCACAAGTTAATTCTGTAATTGCTATTCCCCTTACGCCATCTGTTCCAAATAATCTTCCCATTATACACTGTCTCCTTTTATATAATAACGCTAAATTCCCAACTAAAAGCTCAACTGCTCATCATCACTTTCTTTTGACATTAAACCCAAATGTTCATAAGCAAGCCTTGTTACACAGCGTCCTCGTGGTGTTCTTGATAAAAATCCCAACTGCATAAGAAATGGTTCGCATACATCTTCTATGGTAATACCTTCCTCACCAATAGCCGCAGCAAGTGTTTCTATTCCAACAGGTCCACCATTGTACCCCTTTATAATCATATTAAGTACACGCTTATCGAGGCTATCAAGCCCTAATCTGTCAATCTCAAGCCTATCTAAAGCTATATGTGCAATTTCCTTTGTAATTGTACCATTGCCCATTACATCAGCAAAATCCCTGACTCGTTTCAGCAATCTATTTGCAATCCTCGGAGTTCCTCTTGCTCGCATAGCAAGCTCCATAGCACCCTCAGCGTCGCAAGGTATCCCCAAAATCATACTACTTCTTCTAACTATATCGCACAACTGGTCGTGGTTGTAAAGCTCTAATCTAAGCAATACACCAAACCTATCCCTCAACGGTGTTGTAAGCTGTCCTGCTCTTGTGGTTGCTCCGACAAGTGTAAATTTAGGCAAGTCAATTCTGATAGAACGTGCAGAAGGGCCTTTTCCTATCATTATATCCAATGCATTATCCTCAAGTGCTGGGTATAATATCTCCTCTATCGCACGAGAAAGCCTGTGTATTTCATCAATAAACAACACATCATTTTCAGTAAGATTAGTAAGCAACGCTGCCAAATCTCCTGGCTTTTCTATTGCAGGTCCTGATGTTATACGCAGATTTACACCCATTTCATTAGCAATTATGCCCGCTAGCGTGGTTTTTCCAAGTCCAGGAGGACCATATAAAAGCACATGGTCAAGTGGCTCTTCCCTACGCTTAGCCGCCTCTATATATATAGCAAGATTCTCCTTAACCTTATCCTGCCCAATATATTCCTGTAAGGTTTTAGGTCTTAGTGAATAATCTATTTCATTATCGTTAGTTGTATATTCAGGTGTTGTCATTCTGTTTTCAAGTTCCATATCACCTGTTTCTATCAAGAAAATCCCTCCAGAATATATTTTTCAGTAATATTTATAGTATAAAAATCTATTTTCTATTCAAACTTTTTACCAATCATCTTCAACACCTGTTTTATCATCTCTGATGAAGAAAGATTTTGGTCTAACTTGGCAATTATTGGTGCTACATCTGATTGAGAATAGCCAAGAACTACTAACGCAGACATTGCCTCTCCAGTATTTGAGTCACTCAAAATAGGCTCAAAATCCAACCCTTCTCCAGTAGAAGAAAAGCCCTCCTTAGCAATTTTATCCTTTAATTCCAACACAATTCGTTGTGCAATCTTTGGACCTATACCTTTAACCTTTGTCAAAGCTTTACTATCACCAGATGCAACAATAAGTGCAAACTTTTCTACGCTTATATCAGAAAGTATCGAAAGTCCTGCTTTAGGTCCTACCCCTGAAACAGTAGTTAACATCTTAAAGCAATTCAACTCATCAAGAGTATGAAACCCAAACAACTCCATAGAATCCTCTCGAACATTCAAATAGGTATATAATCTAACTTCCTCACCAAGATTACCAATCTGTGAAAGGGTTGCTAACGTTGTTCTGCAAGCATATCCAACTCCAGAACATTCAATAACTACCAAAGATATTTCTTTAGCAATTAATTCGCCCCTTACGCTATAAATCATATTAAAACTGCCTCCATAATTTCAAATAAACCTTATAATCGTGTGCTTTTATATTTAACAAGAAATTCCTTACACTTATCCCTTTTCATCTTCTCAGCAAGCTTTATATTTTTACCTATATTAAATTTGTTTATACTTCCAATATCAGCCATAACCTCAAGTCCAGCTATATCATTATAATCTAAAAACTGATTAATTGCAACTTTTGAATTCTTTTTCAAAAATGAATAGTAATCCTTTTCCATCTCTTCAGTAAGACCATCTCTGCATATCATTCTATATGCTGAAACATCAATCCTTTTTTCCATATCATTCAGCGAAGAATATGCCTTATCATACCCTCCCCAAGTAAATCCATTTTTAAATAACCGACAATATTCACGGTGAATAGCATTATATCCCTCTGTCTTCAATTCATCTGTTGGCACAAAAACCTTATGCTCTTTATATTCGCCGTCACCTTCATAAATTCTAACCTTAATTTCTCGTACTCCTGCAAGCTCTGGATGTGCATAAAAATCCAGTTTAGTATATTCATATCTCATAGTAGCCGATTTTAAGTTTCTGCAATGAAAAAATGCTCTAAAGCCGATACTGCAATCTCCTGAAAGAAAAGCAATGCTTGACAGCTTTATACAATCAGCAAAAACTCTCTCCTTAATTTGTTTAACACCACTAGGAATAATCAATTCCCTAAGAGAATTGCAGCCACAGAATGCTTCAGCACCTATCTCTATAACCGTATCAGGAATAATAATCTCATCTAACTTACGGCAATTACTAAATGTATTATCGCTAATCCTTTTTAACTTGCAAGGTAGCTTTACATATGCCAAATCAACACATTCATTAAATGCACCATCACCAATTATTTCAACTGTATCAGAAATAACTACCCTTCTCAGCTGTTTGCATCTACTAAAAGCATCATTTGCTATCCCAACAACAGGAATACCCGAAATCGAACTTGGAATAACTACTTCTGTAGTATTTTTAGAAACAGCAGACTCAATAATAACTTTTTCGTCTTCTACAACATAATTAAACAACTGTCCATAATTCATTTAAAATCACCTACATCCACAATTAATTCTATTCGAATTTGAACAATGAGCATCACATATAGCAATAGCTAATGCATCTGCTGCATCATCAGGCTTTGGTATTTGTTGCAAATTCAAAATCCTTTTAGTCATATCCATAACTTGACTCTTTTCTGCTCTACCGTATCCAACAACTGCTTGCTTAACCTGTAACGGTGTATATTCAAAAATAGGTATCCCCCTTGATACAGCCGAAAGAACAAGTATACCCCTTGCCTGTGCAACGTCAATTCCTGTTTTTTGGTTTGAAGTGAAAAACAGCTTTTCAATCGCAAAACGTTCTGGCTTATACTTATCCAAAATAAATTCCATATCATCATAAATACTTTTCAGCCTAAGAGGAAACGGAGTATTAGCTTCAGTAGTAATTGCTCCATACTCAATAGGGACAAATTTATGCCCATCATATTCCACAACACCAAATCCGACTATCGCATATCCAGGGTCAATACCGATTATTCTCAATTAAACACCTCAAATTATTTCTTAACTATAACTAATTTGCTTTTAGTAATATTATAACATATTTCCAACACATATTTCAACAAAAAATAATATATTGTAAATTAAAAAGCATTATTTTATATAACAACAATAGCGAATATGAAAACCTGTGTTACAGTTAAGCTAATAAGTCAAACTGAAAAGAGGTAATCTCATTCGCTATGAGAGTATACATCAATGATAAACCTAGCTAATTATCTAGCTAACCTTTGTTATGCGATTAATTGCTAAGCAACCTAAAGCAAGAGTTATAGCACATATTAATATCTCTATTCCTGTTGGGAAACCAGGAAATACAGTTATAACCGAACCTGCTACAAATCCAATTATCGCACAATATGTTATCTGTGGGTATTTTTTCATAGCCAACTCAAGAGGTCTTGTAATAACAAATACACCTATTACAACACTGATTCCAAGAAATCCAAGAAATAAAATATTATCAAATGGGTTTTCAAGGGCTAAAAGAAACGCTGGATACATACCAAGCACTAATAACATATGTGAGGTGCTTATTCCAGGCAGAACAAGAGCAATAGCTATAATAAACCCAGTAATTACTTGCATTGCAAGTAACTTCGGTGTAATATTTGCATCAAACTCAAATGAGCTTTTAGGCATTTTATCAAGGAATACAACTAAAGCCAGTCCAAGTAATCCAGCGATAGCTCCGAATAAAATCTGCTTTTTATTATCCTTTTTAATTTCTGTTTGCTTAATTAAAAGTGGAATCCCACCCAAAATAGCACCTATAAACAAATACATCATTGGTAGCTCGTACTTGTCCAACGCTGTTGAAATCAGCTTTGCGAATAGAACAAAACCTATACCCGCACCAATACAAAATTGCATTAGGAAAAAGAAACTTTTCTTAAAATCCTTAAAAAAATTATTTATAGAACTAATTAATTCATCATATATCCCTAAAATTATTGCCATCGTTCCACCACTAACTCCAGGAACAAGCATTGATGATCCTATAAGCAACCCTTTTGATGATGTTAGTATTGTCTTTTTATTCTTCATATTTATCCCCTATCAATTGTGTTTTAATGCCGTTAAAAAACTTTAACTACTATTATATCATCTTACACATAGATTTGGCAAGTGATTGACCACTAATTTATAAAATAATTAAGCCAGTGCACAAAAATCGCACACTGGCTTTAGCTTTATTTTTTTCAGTTGCACTACTGTAACAATATTTTCTTAATTGCAATTAAGTCATAAACATTGATATTTCCATCTTCCACAACATCAGCATTAACTGCTAACTCCTCAGATAAATCATAACTCCCCTGTAATACCTTAATAAGAATAACTACATCAACAATCGTTACAATACTATCTCCATCTAAGTCGCCCAAAACTATCGGGCTTTCAATTTCTGTTGTAGTTTCTGTTGGCACTGTTGTTGGTTCTTCTTCTTCAAACAATTCATTCAATGACAAGTATTGCAAATTATCGTCATCGCCTGCTGATTTCTTCAATGTGAAAATCAACTCATCCTTATATACTGCTATTCCAAAAATACTCCTTGTTTCGCCTTTAGCTAATGTATAAATAGCAGTTTCGTCCGTTCCATCAGCATTTACAGAATAAATAGTATTTTGGCTATTATATAAAAGCTTTCCGTTATACGTTTGAACATTGCTGTAAAGAGTATAAGAACTTGTAAAGATTTCAGGCTTATATACAGCCGTCATCTTATCAATTGCAAAATCATAGCTTGTAAGATGCCCACTTCTGCTTATATAATACCATTTTCCATCAAGATAAGTCATGCCATTTGTTATCTCAACCCAAAAATAATTATCATATGTAGTATCTTCAGCAACATATATTTCATTTATATCTGTATGCCCAAGCTCTATAATCGCATCTTCACTTTTCAAAAGATTATCATGAGAAGCTTTGCCAAGAGTTTGATAATTATCATTCCAAGTAGTATCTATGTGGTAATATGTACCATCAAGATTAACTATATTCCATGCATGATTTATCGTATCACTTGTCACTAACCAACATTCAATATCCAGTTGATTTAAAATATACTTATATGCTAATGCATATGCTTGACAAACTCCTGTTTTATTAATTAATATATCATAGGCATTGTAAATAGAATAAGTATAATCATATTTAAAGTGAACTAAAAAATACTCATGAACAGCTAATATCTTCTCTAAATCGCTCATATTTTCATCAAGCGTACTGAGAATATAATCTACTTCTTCATCAAATTCTATCTTCATTTCATATATTTCATCATTTGTATAATTGTAAAACAAATTCGTTACAGCGACATAATTAGTAGCAGTATTATAATAACTCTGTATTTTATTGTCAACATAAAACAATTCAGGGCTAAAATTAATTATCTGTGCAAATACTTCAAAAACTTCCTCAGATGTTACTTTGTATCTAGAAAGGTCAACTGAAGGTTCTACATTTATAAAAGCATCATACATTGCCTCTTCAAGTGTAAGCGTTGTAGTTTTCCTTGCGTCATATCTTTTAGCAGTAAAAACTGAAGTGGATTGCGTAGTTGCACCCTCTTGAATTAAATCTGCATGAAAAGTTTTCACCGAAATATTAGAGTCATCATAAGTTACGGCAGATACATAATTTGAAGTTATTAGTGTAAACATAAATGTCAACGCCAAAAACAAGCTTGGAATCCTTTTTTTATTCATAAACATATCCATCACTCCCTTGTATAAATTATACTACTACAAAATAAAAACGTCAACGTCTTTGTTCAATTATTATAAAAATTTACAAACTTAATACTTCATTCATTTGTCTATAATTATACACCCCTTTAAACAATATTAGTTAACCTCATATTTATAAACATATGTAGAAATAAAAAATAAGCAAAAGTATCAAATTAATACTTTTGCTTATTTTCTGAAAATTCAGTTATGTAACAATAATAATGTAAAGCTTATCTGTATTTATATTGTGACACATATTCAAAACCATCAAGTAAAGAATTAAGGCTTTTAAAAGCCATACCTGTCCCTTTTGCTACACATAAAATCGGGTCGTCAGCAGCAATACATTTAACGCCAACCTCTCTTGATATAAGCTGAGATAATCCACCAAGCAACGCTCCACCGCCTGTTAAAATTATACCATTATCATAAATATCCCCAATTAATTCAGGAGGAGTTTCTTCCAACACGCCCTTAATAGCGTCAATAATTGAAAACACCGTTTCCTCAATTGCGTTATATATATCAACTTCACTTATCTCCAACTGAACAGGCATACCACTGATTAAACTTCTCCCCTTAATAATCATAGTGTTTTTAGGACTCGGATTACATAAATTTGTCATCTCTTTTTTTGTTGATTCAGCAGTTTTATCCCCAATTAATACCTTATATTTACTCATAACATACTTTATTATTGCCTGATCTATTTTATTCCCTGCAACCTTTAAGGAGTTAGAAGTAACAATTCCACTTAATGATATAACAGCAACGTCAACAGTTCCACCACCGATATCCACAACCATATTCCCTTTAGCTTTTGCAATGTCAATTCCAGCACCAATAAGAGCAGCGATAGGTTCTTTAATCAAGTATACCTTCCTTGAACCAGCACTCAATGCAGCCTCCACAACGGCTTTATTCTCAACTTCTGTTATAAGCGATGGTACACATATTATTATTCTTGGCTTAATTAAATGCCTACCACTAACTTTGAGAATAAACTCTCTTATCATGCATTGTGTCATTTCCTCATCAGATATAATTCCATCCGAAAGAGGTCTTATAGCTACGATATATTCAGGTGTTCTTCCTATCATTTTGTAAGCATCATTACCTACTGCAAGAACCCTTTTTGTTCTTTTATTAAAAGCAACAACTGACGGCTCTGTTAATATAACCCCTTTATTCCCCATAGTCATAACTATATTAGCAGTCCCTAAATCAATACCAATATCCATGTTAGCCATATTTATTTCTCCCGTCTGCATTCTAAATCTTGAGTTTTTGTCGTTGTTCCCACCAAAATTATAACTGTATCAGCACCCCTCGACTTTAACAGTTCGCTACACCTATTCGCTGTGCTACCCGTCGTCAATACATCATCGCAAAGCAGTATCCTCATATTTGATAAATCCACATCATTTATATTATATTGTGAAGTATTCATTTTTCTTTCTTCAGCACTCAATGAATGTTGTTCAATATCTGTATGCTCCCTAGTTAACGTTTTACTATTATAAGGTATTCCTGTTTCATGGGAAATAATCCTTGCAATTATCTCTGCCTGATTATATCCACGCTGTTTAATCTTTCTCTTAGACATCGGAACAGAAACAATTAAATCTACCTTGTGTAAATCCTCATTATCTTGCAAAATCTTTGCTAATTGTTCGCCAACATGAATTCCATAGTTTAAATTATTACCCTTTTTAAGTGAAATAATACCCTCTGTGGCAGTTCCACCATAATAATAACAGGCATAAACCTTATCAAAGCTGATCCCACCATCACATACGCAAGGAGTTTTACCACATCTTGAGCATATCTCATGACTTATTATTCCCAGCTTGTCCATGCAAGATTTACATAAATTATCCTTCCAATTTATAAAGCAATCGCAACACGGACAACGATTTGGATAAAATAAATCCAGTATAAACCTACTAATTAATGTCTTTTCCAATTTCATTCGTCAACATCGCCTTTAAACATGAATATCGTAACGTTTTACGGTTATTTTCTACCATTTGATTTATCTTAACCTGTGAGCCAATCAGTATCATAAGCTTTTTCGCTCTTGTTACAGCTGTATACAGTAAATTCCTATAATACAACTTTTCAAAGCCACCTAAAACAGGCATGATAACAACATCAAATTCACTACCTTGACTTTTATGTACAGTAATTGCGTAAGCTAGTTCCAACTGCTCCAGCAAATCAAAGTTATAACTTGTAACTCTGCCATCAAAGTCAATTACAACCTCAAGCCTTTGCTTGTTAATACTCAAAATCTTGCCGATGTCACCATTAAATACACCTGCACCATTTTCGCCATCTTTTAACCAAATTATATCATAATTATTTCTGGTTTGCATCACCTTATCACCCTCACGAAAGGTGTAAATAAACGACTTGACTTCCTTTTTCTGCACCATTCTAGGGTTAAGAGCATCCTGCAACGCCTTATTTATCTCAACAACTCCCAACATCCCTTTTCTCGATGGACAAAGAACCTGTATATCATCTATCGCTGAATATCCATATGCTTTTGGAAGTCGCTTTTTACACAAATCAACCACCATTTCTAGCACTGATTCGGTTTCTAATCGCTGAAAAAAGAAAAAATCATTCTGTTTCTGCAATAAATCTGGGTTAGTTCCGTTCACAATTTTATGTGCATTCATTACAATACAGCTTTTTTGTGCCTGTCTAAATATTTCCTTTAACTTAATTACAGTAAGCTGTTTGCTGTCAATTAAATCTTTAAGAATATTTCCAGCACCAACTGGTGGAAGCTGGTCGCTATCGCCTACCATAATAATTTTACAATTTAATTTTAATGCCCTTAACACAGCCTCAAACAACAAAACATCAACCATTGACATCTCATCAATAACTATAACATCACATATTAATGGGTTGTTTTCGTTATGCTTAAACTTTTGCCTACCCGATTTATCAAACTCAACCTCAAGCAACCTGTGAATTGTTTTCGCATCATATCCAGTCAAATCAGAAATTCTTTTAGCAGCTCGTCCTGTCGGAGCAGCTATCATTACAACATTTCCCTGTTTTTGATAAAGTGATATTATCGCATTCAACGTTGTGGTTTTACCTGTTCCTGGACCACCAGTTAATACAATCAATCCTTTTGACAAAGCCGCAGAAATAGCCGCCATTTGCAGTTTCTCATATTTAATATTATTTTCCTGTTCCTCTATTTCAATGAGATTATCATACTCATCAATATTCTTTTGACTAAATGCCTCTAAAACAGATAATCGCCCAGCAATATATGATTCTGCAATATAATAATCAGCCAAATATACGAATTCACGTTCGTTTTTTTTATATTCATAAAGAATCTCTTCTTCAATCGACTCGTTATATGTAGCATAGAAATCCTTTTCGCTAATCTCCAAATGCTTACAAGCAACTGGTTGTAGCTTATCAAGTGGCAAACAGGTATGCCCTGCATTTACATTCTGCATTAAAACATCGACTATGCCTGCACGAATTCTCTTAGGAGAGCAAGCCGATATTCGCAAATCCTTCGCTATGACTTCAGTTTTCTTAAATTCTAAATCAATATCATTTTCACACAATATATATGGATTATTCTGTATCATCTCCATACTATTCAAATCCCATTTCTGAAACGCTTTCATAGCATATTGTGCTCTTACCCCATACCCTGACAAATAAGTCATTAATATTCTTAGATTGAATATTTTCTTAACTTCTGTTGCTATTGATTCACATTTCTTAGGGGAAATACCCTTAATCTGCATAAGCTTCATTGGCTCATTTTCCATAATACCAAGCGTTTGCTCGCCAAATTCATCTACTATTTTTTTAGCTAGCGAAGGACCTATTCCTTTTATCGCACCTGATGAAAGGTATTTTTGAATATTTACTGCTGTACTAGGAAGCTTTCGGTCGCAATATTCTGCTTGAAACTGAACGCCAAACTTTGAATGTGTTACATATTTTCCAACAAGGCTCAACTGCTCTCCATCATCAATATCACCAAGTGTACCAACTACAGTTACCAACTCGCCATTGGAGTCTATTTCTAGGACTATGTAGCCATTACTCTCGTTTCTAAACAGGACATTCTCAACCGTACCTTCGATTTTTATTGTGATATCTTCCAGTATACTCCCTCCCAAAAATACAATTACTTATATTATACTATTATTGCGATTAAAATGCAAATATTTTCTGTATATGTATTAAAATCTTTTTAATAGTTTGCTTGCTGTCGATAGATTTGGGGGGTTGCTTTTGATTTTTGTTTGCTTTTAGTCACAGCATTTGCTTTTCTCTTGTTTAATTTAGCAAAGTGTGGTTTTTGTTTACCTTTTACCACAGAATTTCAGTTTGCATTGTTTAATTTAGCAAAGTATGGTTCTTATTTACCTTGCTTTCTCTCCATTTACTTTCCGTATGGTTAAATCTAAATGGGGGTGTTCATTTCTTTGTGCGTACAAAGAAACGAACCAAAGAAAAAGGCAACTCAACGCCGTTGAGGCTTGGCACGCTCAACCAAAAACCAAAACAAAAACCGTTTTGGCTTTTGGGTCGCTACTTTGATGAGGTGCTTTCCCGTCGCATTTAACTTAACTAGTAGACGATGTCCCAGTGCGACGGAAAAGCGTTTTAGAATTGTTCTGGCGTAGGTATGGCTCTGAATTTAAGCTGAATCAAATGCAAAAAACATTAGGGCGATAACCCTATCATAAACTTTGGTTTAATATTAAGTATAAACAAGAATACAAAGCAACTCTCACTTCACCGTATCAGCCAATATACTGCAAATCGTATTCTCGTCACATAACTCTACAAACTCCTGTTCCTCGCATATTTTTTTGCAAATATTCAATGTTTCTACATCTGCATCTACGTCTAACAGC
Source organism: Bacillota bacterium (assembly GCA_023388515.1). Classification (GTDB taxonomy): domain Bacteria; phylum Bacillota; class Clostridia; order Oscillospirales; family Ruminococcaceae; genus JAAYPV01. Next base: position 87,250 of record JAEWGD010000038.1, on the reverse strand, counting down.
AAAATTTTTAGTGCTATTTTATCATCTCTCCACATCACATGGCGAATTATATTCCTTAGCTTAAACTCAATGGCGTTTTCATGCTTCTTTATCGGAATAACTATTATAGAATCCTCGCCAATATTTTTCTCGCTATAAAAGAACTTAGCAAATAAATTTATTGCTTGTATTGCAATAACAACGCATAATAATAGTACAACAGTAATTACCAAACTATCCATTTTCATCCCTCCTAAATATATTTTTCTTATTATAGTTTATGACAAAAATTATTTTATGTGATTATAATTTCTAATATGGATAATTTTATTGTTAAAATCATAAATTATTAATATTTTATAAAAAAATAACTCGTATTTTCTATGCGAAAATACGAGCATCATCAACGTATTGTTATAATTTGTTAAAATTAAGTATCCTAATGTAAACATTTATTAAATATTATGTAAACAAGTCATCTTACAACTATCGTTATTCTTGTTTCTGTTGTTTCAGCTACACTTGTTTCAGTTGTTGTTTCCGTAGTAGTTTCTTTTCTATTTGAAGAACCTCGCTTGGTGGTTTCAGTAGTTTCTGGTACACTCTCCCCTGTTGTTTCGCCATCAATACTTTCCTCTGGTATCGTGGTTTCTTCAGTGGTTGTAGTATTAAGCTCATTAATATAATCCCATATGCTCGTTTCTTTCGTTTCAAACACAACAACTGGTTCTTCCATACTGTTCAAATTTTTCTCATTATAATTATTAATTTCTTTTGTTACTGACAAGCCCAAAAATGAAAGGAACAAGGCTATAAATAGACCAGCAGCAATACTTACAACACGTTTCATATAATTACCTCCTAAAAATAGTAGCTTTTAGTTTATTATATTATAACAAATTCACAACAGAATGTAAAGATAATAATTCATATATTAATAAACTTTCTCACCTGTCATTGACTATTCAACAAATATTATAACATAAAAGTTAATTACTTATTGTAATTATTCCATATTTATTGTATACTATAAATATTATGAAATTTGAAAGGAAGATATTATGTACGGAGATATTATGGATTCTATCGGTTTTGTGAAAAATGCAGATGCTGAAGTTGGCGAGGCTATGCAAAAAGAACTTGCAAGACAAAAGAGAAATCTTGAATTAATCGCAAGTGAAAATATAGTTACGCCCGCTGTAATGGCTGCAATGGGTTCTGTTTTGACAAATAAATATGCAGAGGGCTATCCTGGAAAGCGTTATTATGGCGGTTGCCAATGTGTGGATATTGTTGAAAATATTGCCATTGAAAGAGCTAAAAAGCTTTTTGGAGCAAATTATGCAAATGTTCAAACTCATTCAGGTGCTCAGGCTAATACAGCAGTATACTTTGCACTTATCAATCCTGGCGACACAGTTTTAGGTATGAGTTTGGCACATGGTGGACATTTAACTCATGGCTCACCTGTTAATATGTCAGGAAAATATTTCAACTTTGTATCTTATGGATTAAGCGATAAAGATGAAAAAATAGATTATGATGCTGTTGAGAAGTTAGCAAAGGAAAATTCTCCAAAACTAATTGTTGCTGGTGCAAGTGCATATCCAAGAGCAATCGACTTTGAGAGAATGTCCCAGATAGCTAAATCTGTTGGTGCATATTTTATGGTCGATATGGCACATATTGCTGGTCTAGTTGCTGCTGGATTGCATCAATCTCCTGTTCCATATGCAGATGTTGTAACTTCGACAACTCATAAGACATTGCGTGGTCCAAGAGGTGGTCTAATCCTTACAAACAATGAGGAATTAGCATTAAAGATTAATAAGGCTGTTTTCCCTGGAATTCAAGGCGGACCTTTGATGCACGTTATTGCTGCAAAAGCTGTTTGCTTTGGTGAAGCGTTGAAAGATGACTTTAAAGTATATCAGAAAAATGTTATAGACAATGCACAAGCACTTTCTAAGGGATTAATAAAGCGTGGATTTAATCTTGTTTCGGGTGGTACTGATAATCATTTAATGCTTGTTGATTTGCGTCCTTTCGATATTACAGGTAAGGAATTAGAACATAGACTTGATGATGTTTATATCACTGTTAATAAAAATTCAATTCCAAATGACCCTCAAAGCCCTTTTGTTACTAGTGGAATAAGAATCGGTACTCCTGCTGTAACTAGCAGAGGATTAGGTGTTGATGAGATGGAGAAAATTGCTGAATATATCTATCTAACAGCTAAAGACTATGAAAATAATGTTGATAATATTAGAAATGGTGTAAACGAAATTTGTAACAAGTTCCCTTTATACGAATAGTTAAAAGCTTATACAATTAATATAATATGCAAAAGCGACTAATTATCTAGTCGCTTTTTTGTTTAGCATCTACTGTTTCTTGCTAAAATATATCTTTCTTCTACCTCGTCCCAATTAATAATCTTAAACCAATTTTCAAAATATTCGTCACGGCGATTCTGATATTTCAAATAATATGAATGCTCCCAAATATCAACTAGCAATAGAGGTTGATTTCTAGTTGGCAATGGGGTGTCTTGATTAGCTGTTTTGATAATTTTCAAGCAAGTGTTTACAAATATAAGCCAAGCGTATCCAGAGCCAAATTGAGATAAAGCTGCCTCTTTTAATGCCATTTTAAAGCTGTCAAATGAGCCAAAGTCATGGTTAATCTTTTTAAGTAAAAAATCAGAGGGCTGTTTTTTATTCGGTGTCATGCTTGCAAAATATAGCCTATGATTATACACTCCACCTGCATTATTTCTTATTTCAGTTGCTATCTTTTGTGGTAGAGAGTTTGCGTTTATTATCAGGCACTCTAAATCATACTTTTGCAGGCTAGGATTAGCTTCTAAAACCTTATTAAGCTTATCTACATATGTTTGGTAATGCTTGTCGTGATGAAAATACATTGTTTTTTCATCTATATATGGTTCTAAAGCATTGTATGGATATTGCAAAGGCACAACGGAAAATGGGTAAAAATCATACATTGTTATCCTCCTCCTTTGTTATTTATAATAGTTTATGTGGTAGGTGCATAAATGTTAAAGTCGCTCATTCGCCGCTTGGGCTGCGTTTTTCTTTGGTTAGTTTCTTTGTACGCACAAAGAAATGAACACCCCCATTTAAATTTAATCATACGGAAAGTATATTGAGAATAGTCAAGGTAAATAATAACCAAATTTCACTACATCAAACAAAGATACTTACAATCAATGACAACAAGGCAACCAAAAACAAAGCGAAAGCAAAAAGCCTTGCGGCGTATGAGCGAAACAGTTGACCTCGAACATTAATTGTGATAAAATAGTAATATATAAAAATTATAAATCAACCCTTATGGAGAGAGAAATGATTAAGCAAAAACTATTAAAACAATATTTCGGACATGAGCAATTTCGCAGTGGTCAATCGGATATTATCGACAATATCCTAACTCACCATGATGTATTGGGAATTATGCCAACTGGTGCTGGAAAGTCAATATGTTACCAAATCCCAGCTTTAATGCTTGAGGGTATAACTATCGTTGTTTCACCACTCATTTCACTGATGAAAGACCAAGTTACTGCACTTATTCAATCAGGAATAAAAGCAGCGTATCTTAACAGCTCACTTACAGCAAGTCAATATAATACCGTATTGGAAAGAATTGGAGCCAATACATATAAAATCATTTATGTCGCTCCTGAAAGACTTACATCTGAGGCGTTCTTAAACGCAATCAGTCATATAAAAGTAGCTATGGTTACTGTCGATGAGGCTCATTGTGTTTCACATTGGGGACAGGATTTTCGTCCTAGCTATCTTAAAATTATAGATTTTGTAGGAAAACTACCGTATCGTCCAATAATTAGTGCTTTTACTGCTACTGCTACTGCTGAAGTGAAAAACGATATTTCAACAACATTAAGGCTTGATAATCCATTTATTGCTACAACAGGTTTTGACCGTGAGAACCTTTATTTTGAAGTTAGACAGCCAATGGACAAGTTTGCAAATCTTGTTGAAATTATTGAAAATAATAAGGACAAATGTGGTATCATTTACTGTTCCACACGAAAAAATGTGGAGGAGGTTTGTGAAAAGCTTTGTAACAGGAATTACTCTGCTACTCGTTATCACGCAGGTCTGGACGATAAGGAGCGTCATGATAATCAGGAGAGATTTGTTTTTGATAAAAGCCAGATAATGGTTGCAACTAATGCTTTCGGTATGGGAATTGACAAGTCTAATGTTTCGTTTGTTGTGCATTATAATATGCCAAAAAATATTGAGGCTTACTATCAGGAGGCAGGACGTGCTGGGCGTGATGGTGAACGTGCTGAATGTATTATTCTTTATAACGGTGCTGATGTTAGAATGAATCAATTCCTTATTGAGCATGGTGGGGGTAACCCTGAACTTGATGTGGAAACGCAAGAGGCTATCAAGCAAAAGGATAGGGAACGTTTGAAACATATGACATATTACTGTACTACAAACGATTGCCTTCGTGAATATATCTTGCAATATTTCGGTGATATGACGCTGAATTATTGTGGAAACTGCTCAAATTGCAATACCAACTTTGAAACGATTGACATTACTGTTGAGGCACAAAAAATTATTTCATGTGTTTATCGGGCTAAACAAAACTATGGTACTTCAATAATTACTAATGTTTTAAGGGGAAGTAAATCTGAAAAAATTATTAGTCTTGGACTTGATAAGCTTTCCACTTATGGAATTATGGCAGATGTTTCAGCTAGGAAAATAAGGAATATTATCGGTTTTTTGGTTCATAGTAAATATCTGCTTTCTACGGATACGGAATATCCTGTACTAAAGCTTACAAGCCTTTCAACGCAGTTTCTAAAAAATAAAAGTCAGCTTTTCATGAAACAGGTTAAGGAAATTCCTCATGAAAACAAGGCTAAAAAATCAGATACATTAGAACTTATTGACACAAAGCTTTTTGCAAAACTGAAGGAGCTTAGAATTAGTATTGCTAATGTACAAAGCGTGCCTGCTTATGCTGTTTTCACTGATGCATCCTTGCGTGATATGTGCCATAGACTACCTAGAAACAATGCTGAGTTTTTGAAGGTTTCAGGAGTTGGTGAGCTGAAATGCGAAAAATATGGCGATAGATTTGTTAAGCTTATTAATGAGTATCTAAAGGAAAATCCTCAAACTCCAACTAAAACTGTAAAGCTTGATAAGGATGATAATATTCTTGCGTATATTCTTAAAAATAAGGATAAAATTAATGTTTCGCCAAATTCAGTTACAACGACTCAATTTGCAGAGAATATTATGGCTGATTTGGGTATTGCAAACCAGCGTAAAGTTATATCAAATTCAATACGAAGTTGGCTTACGGAAAAAGATTTTTTATGTGACAAAACTGATTATAGAGATCGTAGTTGTAAGGATATAACGTCTAATTCAAAATTAATCGGTATAACTAAGCTAGATAAAATCTCTTCTAATGGCAATGAATATTATGTAATTATATATAGTGAAGAGGCACAGCAATTTGTTTTAGATAATTTTGAGGAAATTACTCATAATTATATGAATACCGTGTAAATCCAACTATATAACAAAAAGCCCCTGTATTTCATTAAGAAAATACAGGGGCTTTTAATAAAAATTCCTACTTTATATCCGCTTTCCATAAGCCATGAAGATTGCAAAACTCGAAAGCTGCAACAGCCTTATCGTCTACCAATGCAAAAGTCACTGATGGTTTATCACCAGGCTTTAGACCTTTTCTCTGTCCACCATTTTCAGTTTGCAGGTAAACCCATTGAATATAATGCTCGTCAACCATTGGATGCTCAACTGAGCCAATCTCAACCTTAACTGTATTACCATTAACTGTAACAACAGGAACGTGTTTTTCTTGAGCGGCGTCAACTGTATTAGGAACTAATTCCTCCATTTTTTCACCACAGCAAATCATTGGTACACCAGCTTCTTGAATTAATCCTACAATATTACCACAATGGTTACAAACAAAAAACTTCTGATTTTCAGACATTACAACCTCTCCTTTTCAACATTACTAATATTACTTATAAATAATACTACATATATTATAACACAAATTTGCTAGTTGTCAATTAACATAATGTTAATTCTACTTATTTAGTATTCTTTATTTTTGTAAAGGTGGATTATATTACATAAATATTATTCTAGCATTTGATTCCTCATAATTTCAAGTAGCTTTTTCTCTCGCCTTGATACCTGTACCTGTGTCATATTCAAAACTTTAGCTGTTTGAGTTTGAGTTTGACTCTTGTAATATCGCAAGTATAAAAGCATTCTGTCTGTTTTATCCATTTTACTCATAACCTGTCTTAATGATAAAAGGTCGCCAATTTCTTCATCAGGTGCTTGTATCGGTATATCAATTTGTGATTCACCATCTTCATTTGTTTCAGTCAACGATATAAGTGGCATTCCTGCTGATAATGCCTCAACCACATCTGACTCTGACGCTTCAACTCTTTCACAAAGCTGACTTATTGTTGGCTCATGCCCATGTAGCTTGATGAAACATTCCCTATCCCTCGAAAGCTTTACTGAAAGTTCCTTAACACTTCGGCTTACCTTTATTGCTCCACCATCTCTAAATTGACGCTTAATCTCCCCCAAAATTACAGGCACTGCATAGGTTGAAAACTTTACTCCACGCTCGGTGTCAAAAGCCTTAACAGCTTTTAATAAACCGATACATCCAGCAGAATAAAGGTCATCATATTCAATTCCTCTGCCTCGAAAACGATTAGCACAAAGTCTAACCAATCCAAGATGGTCCTCAGCCTGAATTTTCATACTATTCATTCTTATCCCCGCAAGAAGTAAGTTTTTTTCTCATTATTATTGTTGTTCCACTACTAAGCTTGCTCCGTACTGATAGCTTGTCCATAAAGCTTTCCATAACAGCAAAGCCAAGTCCTGCCCTTTCCTCATTTGCTGCCGTTGTAAAAAGTGGCTCCATTGCCTGTTTTATGTCGGATATGCCACAGCCCTTATCCCTTATTTTTATGTAAACCTCATTATCCTCCAGTATTCTCACGCATATATCAATTATTCCAATTCTTCCTCTATACGCATGAACAACGCAGTTTGTAACTGCCTCAGAAACAGCAGTTCTTATATCTGCTATTTCATTAATTGTCGGGTCAAGTTGTGTGATAAAAGCACTAACTGCTGTCCTAGCAAAGCTTTCGTTCACAGACTTACTAAGTAGTTGTATTTTCATCTCGTTTATTATTTTCAAAGCTTTTCCTCCTGAAGTCAGTTTTTTATTGTTGCTAAACGGTCTATTCCTGATAACCTCATAACTTTAGTTATTTGCTGTGAAGCTCCCTCTATTACAATTTTACCATCAACCTCTTGCATTGCTTTAAATCTTCCTATGACAAGCCCTATCCCAGAGCTATCCATAAAGCTTACCTGTGAAAAGTTTAATGTTAATTCCTGTGGATGATTTTCAAGTATTGCAGTATCAATCTTTTCCCGTATTCCTTTAGCTGAATGGTGGTCTATTTCACCTAACAAAACTGCAGTTAATCTATCTGAACCTACTATCAGCTTTACCGACATTTTTTATTACCTCCCGTGAATTGTTAATAACATTCTAGTACAAGTTCTATGATTATTTTGTAGAATGTTGTAGGAAACTTCTAAAATAAAAAAGATAAATAAAAATATAACTTTTACAATAAAAAATATAGATGTATTTATATTCAATTCACAAATTATTCAACACTTTGTATTTAAAAATGTGTATAATGTTGATTAAGGTTTATAAGTTTAAAGACTATATTTAGGAGGATTTTCATGTTTAAAAAAATGTTGGCAACCGCTGTTTCTTTGATGATTTTTATGTCATCATCTTTCAGCATTAGCTCCGTTGCAAATTCAATGCCCGATTTAAGCTATCGAAAGCTTATTAGCTATGTTGTTACTGATGGCGGGGCTTCCAATGGCTGGACATATGGTACTAACCTTGAAATTGTAAATAGTGGCTTGCCTATTGACTATGGTGTAAAATATAATAATAAGCCATCACTTAGGGTTAATGTTACGGGTGCATCATCATGGTGGGAGTCTATGTTAACTGTTCGTGGTTGGTGCTCGCATGACTTTTCACAATACGCAGAAAACGGATACATAGAGTTCTATATTATTGGTGAAAAGGGTGGAGAAACCTTTAATGTCGGACTAAAGGATAATAATTTTTCAAGAGTTGGCAAACTTGAGGAGTCATCATATCTTCCCATTAGCGATTACACAACTATCACTAATCAATGGCAATATGTTAAAATTCCGTTAAAAGACTTTCTTGTTAAAAATCCTTCTCTTGATTTGCGATACATAACTTCTGTGCTTATAAGTGGAAGTGGTGATATGCCACAAAAGTTTTGGTTTAACGGATTGACAATTGATTCACCTGATTTAGAAAAATCCTACTCTGAAATAAAGGTAAATCAGGTAGGATTTGTACAAAAATCATATAAATATGCGTTGGTATCCGGATTTAAGGAAGAGCTTACTGCTAATGTAGGTACGGCTTTTCATGTCATAAATTCAGATACAAAAAAAGTTGCCTACAGTGGAAAGCTTACTCTTGTTTCAGAATTTGACGCAAGGGATTCTGGCGAGAAGGTTTTGAGGGCTGATTTCACTGAACTCGAAACTAATGGTAAATATTATATAGCAGTTGATGCTGAGGGCATTGAAAACTCCGTTAATTTTACAATAGGAAATAATGTTTATGATGATACGGTAGTCGATTTGCTTAGATTTTTCTATTTTCAGCGTCAGGGTGATTTAGATGCTGAATATGCTGGAATTTTCGCAAGAAATGATGCTACTCCCGATGATTATCAAGCTAGCTTTCGTACCTCTCCCGAAAAGGTTATTGACGCCTCAAAAGGCTGGTATGATGCTGGGGATTTAGGTAAATATGTAAATGTAGGTAGCATTGCAGTATCCGATTTATTATGGACTTATGAAAGGTTCCCTGAACAATTCTATGATGGTCAGTCAAACATTCCTGAAAGTGGAAATGGTATTCCTGATATTTTAGATGAAGCAAGATGGGAAATTCAATGGATTTTATCAATGCAAGACAGCGAAAGTGGGGGGTTTTATCCAAGAGTTCAAGGTGACGATGGTGTGCGAATAGTTCACGATAATATGGGTTGCACAACTGATGATACAGCCTGTGCTGCTGCAGCTCTTTCAGAGGCTTACCTCATATATAAGGATATTGATTTAGAGTTTGCAAACACTTGCCTTAATGCTGCTAAAAAAGCTTGGGTGTTCCTACAAAACAATCCAAACAATATTGTCGCTACCGATGTTTATGAAGTTAGTGATGACTCAATGGATAGATTATGGGCATCTGCTGCTTTATTTAGGGCAACTGGTGATGAAACTTATCACAACTATTTTAAGAAAAATTACATATATATGACAGCATATTTTGAATCATCCTATGCTTATGCTAATATCTGGGGAAGAATGTGGTTTACAGCATTCCTTGACTACTTAAAAGCAGATAATACCGATGCTAAAATAGTTGAGTGGATTGGTGTAGAATACGATAAATGGCTCACTATAATCACAAATAGGTGGAACAAAAATGCATGGGGTAATACGCTCCATCAAGGTAATTATTATTGGGGTGTAAATAATCAAATTGTGAGTATTCCAATGGGTGCAATTTTAGCATCAGAGCTTCTTAATAAGCCAACCGACACCGTCAAGACTTTCTCCACTTCAACCCTTTCTTGGGTGCTTGGAGCGAATCCCCTATCTAAAAGCTTTGTCACTGGTCAAGGTGAAAATTCAATCTCTACAATTTACAGCACAATTTTTAGCAATGATAATATACCAGAAGTTCCAGCTGGATATATGCCTGGTGGTCCAAATGCCTCAAATGCAAAAGGGATTTCTAATTTTGCTGCAAAATGCTATAATGAAAATGATAATGATTGGGTTACAAATGAGCATACTGTCTATATGAACTCTCCCCTATTATTCCTAACTGCATATGCTCAAAGCTTAGGGAAAGCTGATTCTACGTCTTTTTTAGGCGATGTTAATTCAGACGGTCTTGTAGATATTGATGATATTACACTTCTCAAAAGCTACATTCTTGGAAGTGAGGGTAATTTAAACCTCCAAAACACTGACTTGAATTCAGACAATAAAATTAATTCCCTTGACTTATTTATGCTGAAAAGGTTAATTATTAATAGTTAATCCCTCCTAATAAAAATTCGCACAAACATCATTAAAGTAATGTTTGTGCGAACATACTGAACACAACTAAATATAGGCAGAATAATCATTATTCATTGCAAATATTAAATATTATATCTTAAAATTCATGATGTAAACAAAAAGTACATAGAAACTATACATAAATTCAATTGTATTTTTGTATATTATTTGATATAATTATGTTGAAAGATTGGCAAAGTAGAATTGAGGTGGATTATGTTTTTATTTAGGGGTACAGAGTTCGTGAAAATTGAACCTGATAAATTTATAGAAGATATGTTCGTCGTGTGTAATGTATATTATAGATATAAAAATGAGCTGTTTCTGATTATGACTACTTCTACTCTCGCAAGTGAAACTGTTGATAAAATCAAAAAAATGGCTGTAACATATGAAGGTATATATATTGAAAGCAGATATCTAAATGAAGTATTAAGAGAATTCTTTGAACTTCAAACAGAGAAAAATAATGCTTTGCTCGATTATGATTATGTAAATATTAGTCAAAAATTACAGTCTATAATCGAATGTGCAACATATACCAACACTATTCCTTTGAAAATTACCGAAGAGCTTTCTGAAGAAATTTGTGAAATGGTTATAAATATTTCAGCTGCTTCTATTATTCAACTGATTAATAGCGTTCGCAAGGTGGATGAGTACTTATTTATACACAGCACTAATGTAGGAATTATTAATGGTCTTATTGGAAAATGGTTAAATCGCAGCAAGGAAGATATTGCAAGATTAGTGAAACTAGGGTTGCTTCATGACGTTGGTAAGTCGAAAATCCCTTCTCCAATCATTGATAAACCTGGAAAACTTTCTGATCAGGAATTTGAAGTGATAAAACTTCATCCTGTCTTCTCATATGAAATTGCAAAAAGGTCTAATGAAAAAGATATTGAGGTTTTGAATGGTATTAGAAGTCATCATGAAAAAATGAACGGAACTGGCTATCCCGATAATTTAAAATATGATGAGATACCTCTTTTTGCAAAAATAACTACAATTTCAGATATATATGATGCAATGATTTCTAAACGTGTATATAAAAAGGCACATTCCCCTTTCGAAGTATTAGATGAGTTTTCACAGGGAAAATTTTCTAATCTTGATATGAATATTGTTAATGTATTTCTCGACAATATGCCTATTGAACTTTTAGGGAAACCTGTTCTTTTATCCAATGGTTCAATTGGGAAAATACTTTATATTAACTCTGCTAACTTTTTATATCCTATTGTTGAAACTGATGGAGAAATTCTCCTTACAAACGAGGAATTAAAATGTGTTTCAATGTATAACGCATAATATTATAATAATAAATAAAAATTGGAGTCATACACTTTCGTGTATGACTCCAAAATATCTTTATTTTTATTTCTGCTTAGGCTTTTTTACAACCATAATTAAAGCAATCGCTAATGCCGCCGCAACAGATGCTATTATAAATGCTGGGAACATTAAATTTATATCTTCTATTGCTTTGTTTTTAAAATATCCTGCAATAAACGATGATGCAACTGCACCTACTCCAAAACCTATAAGAACCATACCGTAGTTAGTTGCCATGTACTTTGTTCCAAATAAATCTGATGTGAATGCTGGGAACGTACTTAAAAATCCACCGTAGAAAAGACCTATCAGACCAATTAGAACATAGATTAGATATCCTGTTGCAAGGTTTACACAAAGAGATAAAATAGTTGTTCCACATAGCAGTAAAATTATCGTTCTCTTTCTGCCTAACTTATCCGATATCCAGCCCCAAAAAAGTCGTCCAAATGAATTAAACATAGAAATTACTAGAACGCCAACAGTCGCTGTTGATTCCATTCCCTTAGCTATTGCTATTGGCTTTGCAAATCCTATCATCATTAATCCACCCATACACGCAAGCATAAGTGCAAATGTTATCATATAAAACTGTGGCATTTTTAAAACTTGACCTGGTGAGTAATCATAAGTTGAGTTAATTGAACCTGCAACTGGTGGAGTATATCCTTCTGGAATATAACCCTTTGGTGGGTTTTTAATAAATATACCACCTAATGTACAAATAACTGCAAACACAATACTTAAAACTGCAAAGGTTTTTAGTTCTCCTTCGCCAGTTCCCCCGAAGCCTTTAATTAACCTCTCAACAATTGGCGTAAATATTACTCCACCAAAACCAAGAGCCGAAACAATTATTCCTGTTATAAAACCTCTTTTGTCAGGATACCATTTTTGAGCACAGGCAATTGTTGTTGAGTATGTAAATCCCATTCCGAACCCACCAAGTACTCCGTATGTTACCCATAGCAGATATGGTGCAGATGCTGTTACAAAAGATGCACCAAAAAATCCTGCCGCTAATATTAATCCACCAATAATAACAATCTTTCTAGGACCATATTTATCCTGGAGTTTCCCTCCTATTGTACTACCGATTGATAGCGTTGCAAGTAGTAGCGAAAATGTTAGTCCTGCTTTAGCATTATCTCCGTTAAAAATGCTACCTGATATTCCGTTTTGAAATATACTCCAGATATATGCTGTACCTAAGCAAAGTTGTATTGCAATAGCAGCAATAACTGGCATTATTCGATTGTTTTTAATATTCATTTCTTCCCCCAAAATCATATTTCTATATATAAATATTACTATGGTTTACCCTACAAGTCAAGCAAAAAAGCTATAACATTTTTTCCTCATGATATAATATTTTTATATGCCAAATTTCGTGCTTTACAAACTGTTCTTTTAATAACAACAACCTTGTTTCTTATTAAGAAATACAAGGTTGTTTTGCTTTATACAATTGTAATAAATTAATCTCAATTCAATGCTGTGGCTTTTTCAATAAAGAAATATGTTGAAAACAGTTTATAGTATTTTATTATAAACTAGAGGGGTTATTCTAATAATAACAGATTTAGTAAAATGCTGACATCTTAAAATCCCCATACTTCACGCCAAAGTAACCAGCGTACAAAATCCTCAGGGGAATTAGGGGATATAGGATACACTGGGTATATTGGAAAATTAGATGGTCTGCGTCTGCGTGGATACTGTTGGCGTGGACGTCTGCGTCTTTGCCTATTAGAACCCATCATATGAATTGCTGGAATTACATTATCGTCATCAAAATCATTAAATTCATCAAACATCATATCCATGTCATTTGGACAAATTCCCATTGGACATAAATTATTATCCATAGAATCCATCAAGTTTATAGAATTCTGTGGCATTCCAATGCGTTCCAAAATCTCAAAAACAATTGAATCCATCATTTCATCATCTACTTCAGTATTCCTTAATCTATCCGCTATGCTGTTAATATATGGCTTTATCTTGTTGTAAAGCTCCGCATACATACTGTTCATGCCTTGATTATCTGAATTATTACCGCTATTTTGCATATTAGCATTGCCTCCTTTCTAGTTATATACTATGCAAAGGAGGCTTGTAATGTCCTTATTAAATTATATGTAGTCTAAACATTAACCATCGCTTTAAATAATGTACCACCACTTGCAACCAGTGTTAATAAATAGCCGATAGCTAAATCCTTATAAAAATCAGCTTTAGAACCTGTTAACTCTATTATTTCAGGTAATTCCTTGAATACTGTCATGAGGCTTGTATCAAATCCTAACTCTTTAAATCCATCATAAAAATCCCATGACCAGCTTAATCTTGTAGCAAAATATACCATTCCGATAATTATAATTATGCAAATTATAGCACCCCTTTTGGATAATTCACCACCTAGTTTCTTATATCCATACAAGGAGCAAATCGCCATTGCTAATCCAGCAATTCCAGCAATATAACCTGCCTTAGATATTAAAACCCATACCGCTACACCTATCAGCGAGCCAAGCAAAGCACCTATTGTTCCTGTAACTACATTTTCACTTCTATTATTTGAAGCCACTGATGATTCAGGATACCCCTGATAATTAGACGAATAAACCTTATCACCAGTAAAACTATTGAAAGGCTCAGAATTATTATTATCATCATGAAATTTATTATCAACCATGTCATTATCTAGCTTCACTGGGCTTTTATTCTCATTCTCCATATAACACCATCCATAATATAATATTTACAAACAAATACATAAGCATTGTATCACATATTGTATTTTATGTCAAGTTATATTATTTATTTTTATATTATTAATAGTTACTGAAGTCTGGTTGCTCGGTAATGGCATTTCATGTATTCTTAATTTATCCGTTATAGCATAATATAAACCAAACTCAATCACCTATATTACATGAGTTAACGGCATTGTACAAATTCCGATAAATGTTGCAATCAACGCTTGTTTATTATATCCATACTGGCGAGAGGATGGAAGTAATTCTTCAATGCAGACATATATCATAACGCCAGCTACAAATGAAAATATTCCACCTAAAACTGCATCATTTATAAATGGTTTTAATATGAAAAATGCGAGTAAAGCCCCGATCGGTTCAGTTATTCCTGATAATAATGTATATTTTAACGCCTTAGCTTTACTTCCTGTTGAATAATAAATAGGCATAGCGACAGAAATCCCCTCTGGAATATTATGTAAAGCTATTGCAAATGCTATTGAAACTCCTAACTCGAAATCCTTATAGCCAGCCATAAATGTAGCAATTCCCTCTGGAAAGTTATGTAAAGCAATTGCAAGCATGGAAACAAATCCAACCTTAAACAGATTATTGTGAGTTTTTTCGCCCTTTTCCTCATCATATTCCTGATGTGGTACAAACATATCCAACATTGAGGCAGCAAAAATACCTATCGCTAAGAATATAACAGATAAAACAATACCAAACCTATCGCCTAATTGTGCTGATAATAGAATATTTGCATTCGGAAATAAGTCTGTAAAAGATACGCTGAGCATAATCCCCCCTGCAAACCCAAGTGAAATACTAAGCATTTTTTCACTTTTACCTTTATTGATAAAAACAATTAATGCTCCCAAAACTGTAGATAAGCCTGCTGCTATAGATAAAATTAATGCTGGAATAGCCATGTAATTTCCCCCTAAATTAATGTTATAGTGCAAAACTTTGTAAACTAGATTTCTATCTCCAAAAGTTCAACCTTTTCAACATCTTCTTTATCATTATATTCTATAATTCTAGATAGTTCAACAGCATTATATTAAACAGCTGTAAGAGTAATACCCTTACAGCCATTTATTTATTCCTCATTTAAAATATTATGCAACCCGTATGACAACACCATTAGGCTATCACCCAAATGAACATTCTCAACGACTATATCTTCATAATCAAGCCTTAAATCATAATGACTAAAATTCCAAAAACCCTTTATTCCATATGAAACAAGCCTATTTGCAATCTCCTGTGATGCAGTTTTTGGAATACACAAAACAGCCGCCACTGGCGAATTTTCCTTGCAAAACTCCTCTAATTCATCAACATTAGTCACCTCTATACCTGACAAATCACACCCACACACAGCCGTATCTTTATCAAATATACCAATAAGCTCAAACCCTCGCTTATTGAAATTTATATGAGCTACAATGGCTTTACCCAAATTTCCAGCACCAATAAGGATAGTTTTATTTTTGACTGTAAGTCCCAATATCTTTCCTATCTCCATTTGTAATGCCTTTACATTATAGCCATAACCCTGCTGTCCAAAGCCACCAAAGCAATTCAAATCCTGTCTAATTTGAGATGCAGTAATGCACATCTTCTCCGATAACTCTCTTGATGATATTCTAGTTACATTCTGCATATCAAGTTCGCCCAAAAATCTATAATATCTTGGCAACCGCTTGATTACTGATTGTGAAACAGAGTCCTTCAAAATAATCCCCTCCAAATGGCAGATGCTTCTGTCAATTAATTTAAAATTGCCTTTAATCTTGCGTTAACTTCATGTAGGAATTCTTCAGAGTCAACCTTTTTCTTATTATCAAGGCTTGAAATCATTACTAAATCCCCTGTCATAACGCCATCTTCTATCGTTTGTATCGTCGCTTTTTCTAGCTTGTCTGCAAAATCGCAAAGCTTTGGTGTGCCGTCTAACTCTCCTCTTTTTCTCAATGCTCCAGTCCATGCGAACAACGTTGCAACGGAGTTTGTAGAGGTTTTCTCACCCTTTAAATATTTATAATAATGTCTTTGAACTGTGCCATGTGCAGCCTCATATTCATACACACCCTCTGGTGAAACAAGCACTGATGTCATCATAGCAAGACTTCCATAAGCAGTTGCAACCATGTCAGACATAACATCACCATCATAGTTTTTACAAGCCCAAATATATCCACCATCTGAACGAACAACACGAGCAACAGCGTCATCAATCAGCGTGTAGAAATATTCAATACCAGCCTCAGCAAACTTCTCTTTATACTCATTTTCATAAACTTCACTGAAAATATCTTTGAAACGGTGGTCATATTTCTTAGAAATTGTATCCTTAGTTGCAAACCAAATATCCTGTTTCATATCAAGTGCAAAGCTTAGGCAAGACCTTGCGAAGCTAGATATACTTTCATCAGTATTATGCATTCCCTGAATAACTCCACCACCATTGAAGTCATGGATAGTCTGACGTGTTTCATTACCGTTCTTGTCGGTATAAACAATCTCAGCCTTACCGCCACCTTCGACCTGCATTTCAGTGTTCTTATAAACATCACCATAAGCATGACGAGCGATAGTTATAGGCTTTGTCCAAGTAGGAATAAAAGGAGTTATACCCTTTACCAGAATAGGTGTTCTAAACACAGTACCGTCCAAAATAGCACGAATTGTTCCATTAGGTGACTTCCACATTTCTTTTAATGTATATTCAGTCATTCTATCAGCATTAGGTGTAATTGTTGCACATTTTACAGCAACGCCATACTTTTTTGTAGCCTCTGCACTGTCAAATGTTACCTTATCATTTGTTTCATTTCTGTATTCAAGTCCCAAGTCATAATACTCAGTTTTTAAATCAATATATGGTTCAAGCAAAATTTCTTTTATCCACTTCCAAAGAACCCTTGTCATCTCATCCCCGTCCATCTCAACGAGAGGAGTTTTCATCTGAATTTTATCTGCCATTAAATGTACCTCCATTAATTGTGATAGCATTAAATTATATCCTATAATTCCAGCCATAAAGTTAATTTATCATATAATTAATTCAATTGAAACTTTGTATAGTTAAGCAATCCACCAGCCAATATAATATCCTTAGCACGACCACTCAATTCACAAAGTACAGGTATTTCTTTACCATTTGTTTTATTTAAAAGTGTTAGCTCATTTGCTCCACTTTCAACCTTAGATTTTATATCTGCAAGCACCAACTCATCATTCAATAAAATATTATCATAATCTGACTCATTCTTAAATGTAAGTGGTATAATTCCAGAATTGATAAGATTAGAACGGTGAATTCTTGCAAATGATTTCACAAGTACAGCCTTTACACCTAAATAAAGTGGTGCTAAAGCAGCGTGTTCCCTTGATGAACCTTGTCCATAGTTTGAGCCACCTACAATTATACTCTTACCGAATTCCAATGCTCTATCTGGGAAATCTTCATCACATACTGTAAAGCAGAATTTCGATATTGCTGGAATATTAGAACGCAACGGCAATATTTTAGCACCAGCAGGCATAATATGGTCAGTTGTAATATTATCGCCAACCTTTAGTGAACATTTTGCATCAATGCTATCAGCAAGAGGTACAGTCGTTGGGAACGGCTTTATATTTGGACCTCTTAAAATTTCAACGCTATCCATATCCTTTTCATCAGCAGGAGCTACAACCATATTATCATTTATTAAGAAAACTTCAGGTAGTTTAAATTCAGGCATTTCGCCAATTTCTCTTGGGTCAGTAAACACACCTGTTAAAGCTGAAATAGCAGCCATTTCAGGGGATACAAGATAAATCTGCCCATCTCTTGTACCCGAACGCCCCTCAAAGTTTCTGTTAAATGTTCTTAATGAAATACCTTTAGAGTTAGGCGACTGTCCCATACCAATACAAGGACCGCAAGCACTCTCAAGTATTCTTGCACCAGCCTCAATCATTATCGACAATGCACCATTTTCAGCAAGCATATTCAACACCTGTTTTGAGCCAGGAGCAATTGAAAGTGAAACATCCGTATGAACCGTTTTTCCTTTCAAAATATGTGCAACCTTCATCATATCAAGCAATGATGAGTTTGTACATGAGCCGATACTGACTTGGTCTATTTTTATATTGCCAATTTCAGCAACAGATTTAATATTATCAGGAGAATGTGGGCAAGCAGCCAATGGAACTAACTCGCTTAAATTTATTTCAACAACTTCATCATAAACAGCATCTTCATCAGCCGACAAAGGAACATAGTCCTCCTCACGCTTCTGAGCCTTCAAAAACTGCTTAGTGATTTCATCAGATGGGAATATTGAAGTAGTTGCACCCAATTCAGCACCCATATTCGTAATAGTTGCTCTTTCAGGAACAGACAAAGTCTTTACACCCTCACCACAGTATTCAATTACCTTGCCAACACCGCCCTTAACGGACAATCTTCTCAAAACTTCAAGAATTACATCCTTTGCTGAAACCCATGCATTAAGCTTTCCTGTCAGTTCAACCTTTACAACATTAGGATAAGTAATATAATAAGCACCGCCTCCCATAGCGACTGCTACGTCCAATCCACCAGCACCAATTGCAATCATACCTATTCCGCCACCTGTTGGTGTATGGCTATCAGAACCTATCAGCGTCTTACCAGGCTTGCCAAATCGCTCTAAATGAACTTGATGACAAATACCATTACCAGGTCTTGAAAAGTATATACCATGCTTCTTAGCAATACTTCCAATAAACCTATGGTCATCAGCATTTTCAAATCCACTTTGCAAAGTATTATGGTCAATATAAGCAACAGAACGTTCTGTTTTTACTCTCGGAACACCCATCGCCTCATACTCAAGATATGCCATAGTACCCGTTGCGTCCTGAGTAAGAGTTTGGTCAATTTTTATACCGATTTCAGTACCTTTAATCGGCTCACCATCAACAATATGAGCATTAAGGATTTTCTCCGTTAAGGTTAACCCCATTAATTTATCATTCCTTTCAGATATTATCATATTCATTTTAACTCATTTAAGCATACTTTGTCAAGAAAATAACACTTTTTATTTGTTTTTTAATATACAAGTGTTAATATTATACAAAATTTATGTAAAGTATATATCTTTTTCACTTCATAAAAGTTAACATATTCCAATTGTTTGCAGCATAAAAAGCGTTTCATAGTTTTTATCTACAAAACGCTTTTTATACAACATTATTTTAGGAAGATTTTATTTCATTCTCAATTGCTTGTCTGCCTCATGAAAACTATTTCTTAAATCTGTTATCATTGGTATTATTTCTTCAAGAGGTTCAATATCCTTTTTGGTATTCGCTGTAATAATTCGTCTAACATAATATTCATATAAAGCACTCAGTTCATTTGATAATTCATAATCTCTATTTAATATCGAACTCATATAATTCAATATCTCATGTGCTTTCTTCAATGACTTATTACACAATTCAATATTATTATCCTGAATATATACAATACCTGCATTAAGCATTTTCAAGCATTCATCATACAACTTGACAACCATTTCACCCTGTGTCATAGTCAATACTGCTTGTTTTTTATACTCTTGATATGGATTTGCTAACATATCTACACCCCCGAAAATTTATATTTAACCACCTGAAAAATTATTAAGCCAACTACCTTGTTCAGATATATTATTCAGTTGAACTTCCATTGCATTAAACTTGTTCCAATAGCCTTGTTTTTTCTTATCATAAAGACTGCTTAATGACTGCAATCTATCTGTAATTAGCTTAAGCTTATTAAAGATTACATTGTTCTTTTCTGAGCCATATCCTATTACGCCAGCTTCTCTTACTAGCGTACCCTGTGAGGATGTACTCTTATTAGCCGTTTTATTACATACATCATTCAATCTACCAGCCAATCCATCTACGCCATTAAATAATTCCAATACTCCATTAGGATTTTCTTTTAAAGATTTTGTAAATTCAGCTTCATCAACAGCTAGTTTACCATAATCCTTCCACTCACTACTACTATTAATACCTATTTGTGAAAGAACATTTGATGCACCAACATTCTTATACATTGATTGTCTCATACCAGCTAAAAAGCTTGATATTGAGGAGTCGTTTCTAAGAAGTCCTGTCTTTGCTTTTTCATTCCAAAGAGTAATTTCAGTTTCAGACATCTCTTTTTTCTGTTCATTTGTAAGCGGTGCATATTTCTTATATGTAGCCTCTTCATGAGTTAATTTATTCAAATCTGCAATTAGCTTATTGTAGTCTTCTACAAAAGATTTAATAGTTGAAACTATTTTTTCTGTATCTCTTGAAGAAGTGATTTCAGCCTTTATTTCTGTACCAGAAGAGTCAATAAGAGTTCCATCTTCCTTGAAATAAACATTTCCTTCCCCATCAATATAGTCGCCAGTTGTATCCTTTAGCTCTAATTTAAAACCATTATAGCCGACTGTATTCGATGTTCTCTCCATTAGCGTTCCATCAATACATACTATTGCATTTGTACCTGCTTTAAAAGCTGGATTAATTGTGCTATCGTTAAAGGAATACTCTGTACTTCCCTCTGCAACTGCTCCCTTAAATAAACCAGCAAATACTCCGTTTTCATCTTTTATATTTATATCAAAGCCTTTGCCTGTATCTTTAGAAGTCATAGTAAAAGAATCGCTAACCGAATTATATGATAATGATACACCAGCATCGCTATTATAAACCTTATCAATAACATCCTTTATTGTATCAGTTCCACTTAGCTCAATCTTTGCACCATTAATTTCAAAGGAATAATCCGACTTAACTCCCATAAAATCAGTAAGTGTTGTAGTTAGTCCAACATTCGTAGAAACATTTTTTACAAGCGAATCAAAACCAAGATTACTTAATCCACTTCCTGAAAGCACTACTTCTTGACCAATACCTGCTCTAATAGACCAGTTATCACCATCTTGAGTTATCTTTATGCTACTTCCAAATGATTTAGATATATCCGATGATAGCTTTTCCATCGTGTTTTCAGAATCTAAATTAAACGCTTTTGTCACGCCATCAAGAGTAATATTAATTTTAGCTGTGCCACCAGTGCTGAAATCAATTTTACTTGCATCAATATTAATACTTCCACTTAATTTATCCGACTTTAGCGTTGATGCTGAAGCAAGCTGTGCTACCTGTATAGAAGTAGAGCCATTAAGGCTACTATTATTACTCAAAATATTTACTGCTGAGGAACTTGAAGAAGTAGTCATTGTATTAAACAACGAGTTTGAACGCAAACAAGTATCCGATGTTAGTGAGAAATATTTATCTTGAAAATCATTAACTTTAGTGATAACATCTCTGTATATTTCTTGTTTCCATGTCAACTGCTGTTGCAATGCAGTTTGCTTATCTATTTTAGTTTGAATAGGCTGAAGCATGCTTTTAACCATACCTTCAGTATCAAGCCCTGATATTATTCCAGATGTACCAGAATTGCTATAAGCAGCGGTTGTGTATGTATTTGAACTTGAATTAACTTGCATAACTATCGCCCCCCGTTTAGGTTACTGTGTTTTTTCTACTTATTATATATATCGGTACTTTCACAGAAAAATCAATACCTATCAGATGGATTTTATTTTATTGGGAACATAAGGCTTTGAGCCATCAACAGCAGTGTCAGAAAATTTAGAAGCCTTAGCCCCCTGACCTGAATTAATAGATTTTATTTCATCGAGTAACGCTTCCTGTTCAACAATAATCCTCTGCTCAATCTCACGATTAATTCTGCTTATTCGATTTACTATACTGAAAATCTTTTGGCTTTTATCAAAAACCTTCGCATGAGTTAATGACAGTTTATTCCTATCACATAAATTGTTTAAAACAGGCTTTATAAACCCATATTCATAATTATTACTTATAATTTTTATTTGTTCTTCATTATCATCAATAATTTCTGAAAGGTTTCCACGATTATTTATATGCTTTTCCATATCATCTATATCGCAATCCAGCAAGGCTAATGACTCTTTTTCATACTCAATGAACAGCTTTTCTTTTTGCTGCAATAGTTCATAAAGTTTATTTATAATTTCATCTGCCATTTTAAAATCCTCCTAACGCAAAAAATTGATAGAATATTAACTATTACTCTTTAAAAGTTCACAAAAATAAGTTATAATATATAGATAAGTGTTATGCCACTTAATATATTAATCTTCTAGGAGGTTACAATGTTCTCAAATAATTTTCAAGCCATTCTCATGTCTGAAAATGATGTTTTACTAGAATATGGCTTTGCATCAATATCTATAAAAAATAAATCCGTAGACTTTACTAATACATTTGTTCCATTAATTAAAATAGGTGCTACTGTTAAAATTATTTGTAGTAAAAATGGACAAAACACCCATAGCTTTACTGGAGAAGTATATCTTTCATCCAAAAAACTTTTAAGAATTACATCTGTTAAATGCACCCTTTTGCCTGATGCAGAAAAAATATTAAGTGTAAACTCTAATATTAATGCTGAAATCTTACTTCCTATAATAAAAGCAAAAGCCTTTACAACGCAATCACCACAAAAAACTATTAACTGCTTAATTACCTCAATATCAACTCAAACCTTAACATTTAACTCATCACAACTGGAGTTTGACTGGGAATCCCCACTAACTATAAAAATAAGTGAACCTATTTTTAATAATTCCTCTACAATAAATATTTTAGCTAACAAAAACAGCCTTGTTTTCGGTGATAAGGCAAGATATGACTGCCGAATTGTCGCAATAAATGATACTGCAATTTTAGAATTAATAACTTTTATTCGAATCACTATTCTGGATATGCTTAAAGACATACTAGATGACAGTAATCCCGAAATAATTCAAGAAGACATCTATGAGTAGAGCTTACATGGCTCTGCTCTTTTTATTTCAAATCCTTTATAAAATCTATCAGTTTTTTATTACTTTTTGAGTTAGCTGAATCCCTATTCACCTCAGCCGTCTGGCATAATTCATTCCTTAACACCTTAACCTCAGCAGGTGCATCTATACCCAGCTTAATCTTATCGCCATTTATCTCTATAACTTTAACCTCAATCGTATCATTAATTATAACTGATTCCCCTATTTTTCTTGATAAAATCAACATATTATTTATCCCCTTCCTTGTTAAAAAGCGGATAACGTATTGGCAAATCCTCTTCCAAAACTAGCTGTATCGCAGAACTTTTTTCAGGATTAACCAGTATTGGACTTTTCAAATTAACCGTTGACTTCTTTATATCATCTGATACTACCATTACAAGCCATACATCATATTCGCCGTCACCCAAAACACGTTTAGTATGCTCTGGTAATTCAAATTTATAATCGCTAATAGTAGTAGAAGGGTCTACAACAATAAAGCATAACCCAGCTTCCTCTACTGATTGAATCCATGCAATTTGCCTAGACGTATCTTCATCATGTAAAAAAACAAACTTTTTATAGTCATCAAAACCAATTACAGGTTGCGAAAATGTTATTATATCTTCTTCATTAATTTCAATTTCACCAAAATCCCTAGTGATAATTTTCATATAATGCTCCCCTTTTCTTTATTATCCTTATTATACTATTATAAAACTAATTTGTCCCTACACAAAATTAATATGCAAGGACAAAATTATTTTCTATTCTTCGCTTTCTTCATAATCGGGTGAAGAACTCGGAGGAGCATAATTATATCCTCCTATATACTCAATCTCAACCTTAGCCTCGTTTATTACTTCAACGCCAAAGCTCGCTGGTATAAATTCCAATTTGTTCTGTTCTGCATACAATTCATTTTGGATACTTTCCGCAATATTTTCAAAGTTAAAATCATCAAGTTTAAACGTATCATCTAAAGCAACTTTCTTTGCACTATCATTATTTTTGACTTCATCTTTGATAATATTACTTATCTTCATATATTCTGACACTGCTTTTGCATCAGTACCACTGTTTTCCATCATTTCCAATGAAGTGTTGTTCAATTCAATTACTGATGGTTCTATACTGTCATTCAAATCAATTTTGTCCAGTAACAACTTTTTGTCTTTTAACTTGACATCCAAACACCCGTCCTTATTTCCTTTGTTGCAGTTATCTGATTTTACAAGAGATGCACTTTCAATCTTAAACTTATACTCTGCAGGTATGTTTTTAATTTCTATCAGTTGCATAAAACCACCTCATTTCTGCGTTTAACTGTTGCGGTTTACTATCTCAAATAATCCATTAATGATTGTGGAAGAAATGAACTTCCGAACTGCAATGTTAACTGCCATGAATACTCATGACTTCTCATCGTTGTTATTTCTTCTGAATCGTTAATTTTCTCAACATTTGTTTGCATTTCAATCAAAGTCAATTCCTCGTCTTCATAACGTGAAAGTGTTGATGTAAGGTAATTCCCACGAACTCCAAGATCAGCAACCTCAACCATCATTCTTCTTGATTGCTCTGTTAATTGCAAATCAAGTGCAGCAAATTTATCCATATCCTTTACGTCTAAAGCTTTCGCCATTTCATCAAAAATTACATAAATATTATTTGGAACATCATAGTTTTTCATAGTACCATCTACCGAAAGATAATCAACATTTGTTGTGCCATAACCAAATGAATCAAGTCCTGAAACTGATATATTCAAAGCTGTTTTTTTATCAAGCTTTCCACCGTCAACTGAAAGATTTAAACCAACGTCAACGTAAATATCACCACTATATGGAACTTTTTCAGGTGGAGTTCCAAAGACAAAATTCCCATCACTATCTTTGGATATATCATTCACATTAACTCCATTATACTCCATCTCACCACTACTATTAAGTGAAAATGGATAACCACCATTATTCGTTCCACCAAATATATACTTGTCACCATATACAGCATTTGACCACTGAAAAACTTGGTCCTTATATGAATTGAAAACTGAACTATAAATTTGATACTCATTATCAGGTTCATTAATTCCATTCTGTACCTTCAATGCCTGTTCATGAGCTGTATCAAGAACACCCTTTACAGACATCATATTTGTTTCAGCAACATTCAATTCTTCCTGAACTGTACTAAGGTTTCTTTGCATTTGCTCGTTCTTGTAAATCTGTGCCCTTAATCGCAATGCCCTCGAACCATCGGCAACTGATTCTGACATCTTTGTAAATCTTCTGCCACTTGAAACCTTGTCCATTGACTTGTTATATTTCACCAGTGTACTGTTTAAATTGTTTATGTAATTCCTTGACATACTATTTTGAGTGACTCTCATCCTTGATTCAACTCCTTATACATTTATTAGGCATCTTCTATATTGCCATCTTATTTATGATAACATCCAGCAAATCATCCATCGTTGTCATCATCCTTGATGCAGCTTGGAAAGCTCTGTTATAAGTTAACATATTAACAGTTTCTTCTGTTTCACTTACGCCTGAAACAGAATCCCTTGTATTAATTATTTCATTTGTTATATTAAGCGACGATTCAAGACGTGCTGCATTATAGTTAACGTCAGTTCCTAATGTTCCACAATAATCAGCTACAAAATCTTCAAATGTACCGTTAAATCTATCTCCAACTGTTTCAAATTGATGTTTATCAGTCATCAGCTGTTCTATCATACTTAAAATATTTGTATTGTCATTGCTATTCTTATCGTAAATTAAGTATGAGGATTCCTTTGCTAATTCTTCGGAAATAGTTATATTCTTAGCTGTTATAGGTAGTGTTGTTGATGTTACACCCTTACCAGTATCAGCTGCTAAAATCTTTCTATAGCTAGAAATCTTCCCAGATGCATCTATAGTACTTGGTATAGATGTATTTGCTACATCTGCTAGCATATTAGAAAAAGAATTAAGCTTATCCATATAAAATAAGTATCCTTTTTCTTTTGACTCATAAGAATTCCTTTGTCCTAAACCTCTACCATTTAATATTTCAACAGAAGCTTTAAATGAACCTGAGCCGCAATTTACATCCTCACCATTGGACTTCCATTTCATCGATACCGTTCCATTTTTATTTTCCAAGTAATTTATTCTTTCGCTTTCTGCACCATTGACAACAGTGTGTCCCCCAAGAGTAACAGAAATCATGCCTCCAGAAGATTCCTCTACCCTTACTTCTCCAAATACAGAAAGATTATCTAGCAATAAATTTCTTTGATCCAATAATTCATTTGGCCCAAATTGTTCATTGTAATTATTCGCAACCATCGAGTTTCTAATGCTAACATTCAAATCAGCAATCTTAGAAAATATAACATTTGCTTCAGCTACAGAATCCTTTAAATCAGTTTTAAACTCCTGTGCAGAGTTTTCAAGCCCAAGATACATATGATTTAAAAGCTTTGCTGTACTTGCAAATGATGTCGCTACGATATTCGCATGGGATTCTGAACTTGCATTATATGAGAAATCCTCTAAGGATTTATATAGATTTTGTATGGACGAACGCAATCCATAACCATTTCCATCAGTTCCTAAGTCCAATTCTTGCAAAACTGATTCAATATCCCCAAGCATAGCTGATTTCTGGTCATAATAACCCGTATTGCAATATTCATTTCTGAATGCTTGGTCAAGTCTTGTATCCCTTATCTGTTCAATACCATTTATATTTGTACCCATTCCACCATAGACTGCCATATTAAGGCTATATCGTGAATTATAACTACCAGCCGAAACTGAAACCTGATCAGCCCTTTGTCTAGTATAACCCTGTGTGGATATGTTCGATAGGTTGTGCCCGGTTATATCCAAAGATTTTTGGCTCGCATATAAAGCTGTTTTTGATGCTTCAAATCCTAGAAATGTAGGTCTCACTATAATTCCCTCCCTTGCTTATATTTTAGCATTGAAAAATGCTGGCTTTTCTTTTGTAGAAACTTTTGTACTGCCCTTAGCGTCATAGCAATGGGCATTAGCATCTATGTTTGATTTTATTTCTTCAATAATTTCTAAATTCATTTTTGCAAATTCCAATGATTTTTCATTATATATTTTTGTGGTCTTAACCGAACTATTCAATCTATTATAAATCGTTAACAACTCTGACTTTTGTTGTCCGTCCTCACCATCGATTATCTCTTTAAACGTTTTATCTCCAAAGCCTAGTTTTTTATTTAACTCTATTCTTTTAATCTCATATTCATTAATTGATTTTTCAATTTTTTGATGTTCAGTGAGTACGCCGTCTATTTTCGTTAAATCACGAGAATATAAAGCCTTAAACTTCTCTTCTTCCTTTTCTGCAACATCTTCAAATAAATCAGCATACTCACTCATAAACCTAAGAAATTCTTGGTAATTTTCCACTTAGTTCACCTCTTAATATCTACATTTAGTACAATAATTTGCCTAAGATAGCATCTGCTATGTTTTCAGATGAAACAAAATATGTTCCATTATCAATCTGTTCTTTTATTGAGTTGATTTTTTCCTCAGCACTAATATCGCTTATTTCCTCAGAAATAGCCTTAGTTTCTTTGTCAAGTTCCGCTTGGAAAGTTCCTTCTGCACTTATCTTGATGATATCCGATTTATTGTCAGTCTTCATCGCTATGCTTTGTACGCCAGCGTCACCGTTTTTATTTTTTATACTTGAAACTGAATTTATGTTTGCGTATCCATTTGTTGAACGAATTTTCATATCCATATATATCATCTCCTTTTGCAGACGAGCATTTGTGGTTTTATATGATGTTTTTAAATTTAAAATTACTTTTCCTATATTACTTATTCGTACAATACCGAAAAAACTAAACACCTTATTCACAAAAATTTAAGGAATAATTGTTTTTTATTGAAGTTATACTTGTAAAGATATATTTAATTTGTTATAATTGATATAAATATAGAAAGTATACAAGGAGGCATGCCTAATAAATGGCTAAAATAATTTCTGTTATGACTCAAAAAGGCGGTGTAGGAAAAACTACTGTCGTGAATAGTCTTGCAGCAGTATTGCATAAACAAGGTTCAAAGGTTCTAGTAATTGATATGGACCCTCAAGGTAATTTGTCATTTAGCATGGGTGCTGACACTGAACATTCTGCTACAATTTACGAGGCTCTTAAAGGTGAAGTTAAAACTTCATTCGCCATTCAACGTTGTAGTATGGCTGATATTATTCCTGCAAATATCTTATTAAGCGGTATCGAACTTGAATTTACCGGAAGTGAAAGAGAGTTCATACTAAAACGTGCAGTGGACTCAATCAAGGGTTTATATGATTATATTTTAATCGATTCCCCTCCTGGACTTGGAATTTTGACAGTAAACTCACTAACTGTTGCAGATTACGTTATTGTTCCCATGCTCCCTGATATATTCAGCCTTCAAGGAGTTGCTCTTGTTTATGAAACAATTGAACATGTTAAAAATTCATGCAACCCTAACCTGAAAATTGCCGGCATTCTTGTAAACCGTTTTAATCCACGCTTTCTTTTAGGTAAGGAAGTATATGGTACAGCAGAATTGATTTCTCAAAACTTAGGTATTCCCATTTTCAAAACCTATATTCGTAATTGTATCGCATTATCTGAGGCTCAATCACTTCAACGGGATGTCACAAGCTATGCACGTTATAGCACAGGCGTTAAGGATTTTTTCTCGCTTGCGTCTGAGTTATCTAAAAATGGAGTTTAAGTATAAAACAGGAAAGGTGATTGAGTATGGCAAAAACTAAGAATGAAATTGATAAGGAAAGTATGTTCAATAAAATAATGCCCTCTAACTTAATAAAGAAAAATTTAGAAAATAGCCAAGCACCAGAGTTTGATGATGAAGCTACTCCTTCACAACAAACTGCCACAAAACCACAAATATCTTTACATCAAGCCAATGTTGAAAAGGGTACTATTAATTCAATAAAAACTCCTTTATTTTCCATAGAGGATAAAAAGAATAGCTTTGTTAAGCGAAAATCAACCGTTATGGTTAATATAATAGAGCAGCTTGTCGCAAGTAAGCTTGATATGGCTTTTAATAAGTTTAATTGCTGTAAATGTGATAGATGTCGCCAAGACGTAGCGGCACTTGCACTAAATAAAATCAAGCCTAAGTATATAATCGTAGATGAAAACGAGGCAAAAGATGTCCTTGATAATCATGACGACCCAACTGTAATGTCTGCCATAATTCAGGCAATGCTAACAGTTATGTCACATCCTAGGCATTAGCCCAGATAAACACTTAAGTTTTTGGTATTTTGTACGATATATATTTTAGTGATATATTTTTTTGGGTGGCTAATATGTCAATATCAAATTTTGGGGTTAGTATATTCGGATTAATATTTATTTTCCTTATGATGCTTTGGGAAGTTTAGGAGGTGATTTTTATGAACATTAACACGAATTATTCAGGTTTAAAAGCTCCATTTGGTCAAGATAATGTAAAACTTGACAAGAATGGTAAATCCATTGAAAATGTGGTTGTTATCCCACCTACTAATGAAGTAACTACAGTACAGGATGAATTTGTAAAATCTACCACAGATGATTCTGGTATCTATTCAAGAGATAACATTATAAATCAGATTAGGGCTGATGAGCAACAGCGAATTGAATCATTTCAGAAAATGATTCAAAGCTTGCTTTCCGAACAAACAAACAGCTTTAAACTCTCTGTTTATGTCCCTTCTGCTGATGGCAGTGGAGTTTCTCTTGTTGGTTTAAATGTTACACAAGAAGCGATTGATAAGGCTAAAGTGGCGATTTCTGAAGACGGTGAGTACGGAGTTAACGCTGTTGCAGAAAGAATTATAAATATGGCAAAGGCTCTTTCTGGAGGAGATAATTCTAAATTAGAATTGTTACGCAATGCAGTTTCAAAAGGATTTGAGTCTGTAAGCAATCTTTACGGTGATAATTATCCAGAAATATGTAAGAATACATATACTGAGGTAATGAATAGGTTTGATGAATGGCAAAGCTCCATTGATAAACCTGTTGAAGTTTCCGAATAACTAATATTTTATAAGTATAACAGCTTGAAAACTCATTTGGTTTTCAAGCTGTTTCTATGTTTACACTAGCTTACAGCATTTTCCACTGTAATAATAAAGCCATCTACATTATTTCCAGATACATAATATGTGCTATCCTTAGGCACTTTCGCATCTGTTTTATCTCCAACAGCCTTCACATAATAAATCTTATAATTTTCATACTCTAATGGATTATCATAGCTATACTTTTTTAAAAAATCAGTATATTCCTCTAAGCAGAAATTATTCTGCTTTATAATCAATGAATGTGGCCGTCCAACATATCTTAAATATGAGGGGTCGTCCAGTCCCGTTACACTTGATTTATCAGCAGGATAGCGAACAATTAAGCCATAATTATAGCAATTCTCAACTATCCAACTATAATCCCCACTGCCTGTAAATGGTAGGTTTGTGCTGTTATCATTCAATATCCTGATGTTTACAGAATATCCTGTTGATATATCATTTTCTTGCTGAGCAATATAGGTAGATATAACCAATATATTTTTCAGCGAGGAATGATTATAAAAATCAGAAAACATCGAGTTCAAGGAGTTTATTACGTCCTCCCTTGACATCAACTCATAACTTTTTAACCGATACGTTTCATTTTTCTTACCCCTAAAGCTAATTAACTCATCGGAAATATCCGTTGTGTACTTATTAACGCTATTAACTAAAACTAATGAACCTTTGGACATGTCACTTTTGCTAAGTTCTATTGTGTCATAATTTTTTTCCTCAAGTGGTACAGTTTCTAAAGGAACACCACTCTCTAATGTTGTTTCTAATCCCTCTAAATCTGTCGATATTTCTTCTACATCGGATGAGATTTCACTGCTTGCAGATAATATACTGCTATTCTCTAAATCGGATTTTTTTAACGCTCTAATTAATGCGTCAACTCCCCAAATTAATCCTATTAATACGAACAAAAGTATGACTATTGCCGAAAGGTTAACGCCTCTTTTCATGCTAAACTCCTTTTTGTCAGCTTAAATAATTGCTATATATCGTTATAGCGTCAGCAGTATGTGGATAAGAAACCTCACATTCTATGCTGGCATTCGCTGTTACAAGCATATACTCCTTGCCATTTTTACTCGCTATACTTGCAAGACAAGAACCTGCATTATCAGTAAAACCTGTCTTTCCACCTAGAATAGTAACGCCCTCAACCTCATTTCCAACCATCCTATTGAACAGAGTGCTAATCATTTCAACCCCGTTAGGATTTATATCCGTTGGCGAAGATGTATACGTTCTTGCTAGTAATATCTGACGAAATGTTGGATTTTCTAAAGCATAGTTAAAAATAACTGATATATCAGCAACCGTGCTATAATGATTATCGTCATGTAATCCACTAGTATTTGTAAAATGAGTTGTTTCAGCAATTCCAAGTTCAACAAGCTTTTCATTCATTTTTTCTACAAATGCAATTTCAGAACCACTAACATATTGTGCAATCCCAATCGTTGCGTCAGCACCCGATGGTAGCATTGCACCATACATTAAATCTATAATTTTAACGTGTTCATTCGGCTGAAATCCTGCTGTTGAAGCATTTGCCTCAATTAAATATCCAAATATATTCTCTGGCATTACAAAAACATCTTGTAAATCATCAACCATCTCTAAACCAACAATAACAGTCATAATCTTAGTTAATGAAGCAGGATATATCCTTTCATTTAAATTCTTATCAGCCAATATTAAATTAGAAGACAAGTCAATAAGCACAGCATTCTGGCTATATATATCCTCCCCAATTACGACTTTATTTAGCGACGGTTCTGCATATAAATTTATTATTTCTGGTTCTGTTTCTGCAACAGTTGTTACTGCATCGCTTTTTAAATCGCCTTCAAATGTAATATCATCTTTATTTTTTATAACATCTTTAGGCATCTGCCTATTTGCAATACAGTAAAATCCAAAACCTATTATTATGATTAAAAGAAATGTAATTGATATTCTTGAATAACTTATCGTGTGGTTATACGGAACATATCTATTCCCTCTTCTTGTTCTTCTTCTTTTTTTCATCATTATTTCATAACTCCTATGAGAAAAGATTTAATATACTAATAATATATTAATTTATCGAAAAAGTCAACTAAAAACAGCTATTCATTAAGAATAACTGTTTTTTGTTAAATATTAAGTTAATTTACGCTTCTCTTAACATATGATGTATGAAGAAGCTTATGTGCCTTATGACCACCAGGCTCACCCAAGAATTCTGTATACAACTCTTTAATAGCTGGATTTTCATGCGATTTTCTAACTGATTTAGCAATGTCTATATCATACAAAGCCTTTGCTCTCAATGTTCTCAAGTCTGAGAAATTCCTTACATTCGCTGGCTGTTGTGGCTGTCCACCACCATTTACACATCCACCAGGACATCCCATTACCTCAATAAAGTGATACTCTGCCTCACCTGACTTAACTTTCTCCAACAAATCACGAGCATTAGCCAACCCACTAACTACCGCAACCTTTATATCAGTTCCAGCAATATTATAAGTAGCTTCCTTTATGCCCTTAATTCCTCTAATCTCCATAAAGTCAAGGTTAGGTAGCTCTTCACCTGTTAGCTTTTCAACAGCTGTTCTAAGTGCTGCCTCCATAACTCCACCTGTTGCACCAAAAATTACACCCGCACCAGATGACATTCCTAATGGCATATCATATTCTTCATCAGTAAGTGATGTGAATTTAATACCTGTACGCTCAATCATTTCTGCAAGTTCTTTTGTTGTAATAGCAAAATCTACATCAGGAACACCCGCTGCATCCTCATCATCACGACCAATTTCAAACTTCTTAGCCGTACATGGCATAACACTTACCATTACTATATCCTTAGCGTCAATTCCCATCTTTTCAGCATAATATGTCTTAGCAATCGCACCAAACATCTGCTGTGGTGATTTACAACTTGAAAGATTTTCTATCATATCTGGATAATAATGTTCACAATATTTTACCCAACCAGGTGAACATGATGTAATCAATGGTAATTTCCCACCATTTTTAAATCTATCCAAAAACTCAGTTGCTTCTTCCATAATAGTCAAATCAGCAGCAAAGTTTGTATCAAAAACCTTAGCAAACCCAAGCTTTCTTAACGCTGAAATCATTTTGCCTTCAACATTTGTGCCTATTGGCATTCCAAAACACTCACCCAAAGCTGCTCTAACTGCTGGTGCAGTCTGAACAATTACATGCTTTGATGTATCAGCAAGTACTTCAAAAACTTCCGTTGTATTATCTTTTTCAGATAACGCACCCGTTGGACATACAGCTATACATTGTCCACATGATACACAACTTGTTTCAGCAAGTCCCATTTCAAAGGCACTACATATTTCTGTTGTAAATCCACGATTATTTGCACCTATAACGCCTATTCCCTGCACTTCTGAACAAACAGCAGTACAACGTCTGCAAAGGATACATTTATTATTATCCCTATACATATGTGCAGCAGTATAGTCTATTTCATATTCATTGTTCCCACCGTCAAAGCGTCCCTCATCTTCAACCTTCAAATCTCTTGAAAGCTTTTGAAGCTCACAGTTTCCACTTCTTACACATGACAAACATCTTCTATCATGTGTTGAAAGAATTAACTCCAACGTCATCTTTCTTGACTTTAGTACCTTTGGTGTATTTGTGAATACTTCCATGCCCTCGCTAATTGGATGAACACATGAAGCAACTAAGCTTCTAGCTCCCTTAACTTCTACAACACAAATACGACAAGCACCAATTTCATTGATTTCTTTCAAATAACATAAAGTTGGAATATCAATATTTGAAATACGAGCAGCTTCAAGAATTGTTGAACCCTCAGGTGCAGAAACATCATTACCGTTAATCTTTATATTAATATTGCCCATATCTACATCCTCCACTATTCCTTAATTATTGCTGCAAAGCGACATTTGTCCATGCAAGCACCACATTTAATACACTTGCTTTGGTCAATGATATGTGGTTGTTTTACAGTACCAGTGATAGCTCCTGTTGGACACACTCTAACACAAGCTGTACAGCCCTTACACGCATCAGCAATAATTACATAGCTCATAAGCGATTTACAAACAGCAGCAGGACATTTCTTTTCAGTTACATGAGCTACATACTCATCCCTGAAATAACGAAGTGTCGATAAAACTGGGTTTGGTGCTGTCTGTCCTAAACCACATAATGAATTCTCTTTTATATAATAACATAATTCTTCGATTTTATCCAAATCTTCAAGAGTTCCTTGACCCTCTGTAATCTTTTCAAGCATTTCATACAAACGCTTTGTACCAATTCGACAAGGTGTGCACTTACCACAAGATTCATCAACTGTAAATTCCAAGAAAAACTTAGCAATATCAACCATGCAGTTGTCCTCATCCATAACTATAAGTCCACCTGAACCCATCATTGAACCAATTGAGATAAGGTTATCATAGTCTATTGGAATGTCAAAATGTTCAAGTGGAATACAACCACCTGATGGACCACCAGTTTGTGCTGCCTTAAATTTCTTGCCATTTGGTATTCCACCACCGATTTCTTCGATAACCGTACGCAACGTCGTACCCATTGGAATTTCAACAAGTCCTGTATTGTGAATTTTTCCACCCAACGCAAAAACCTTTGTACCCTTAGATTTTTCTGTACCAATTGAATTAAACCAGTCAGCACCATTTAGAATTATCTGTGGGATATTTGAATACGTTTCAACATTGTTGAGTATTGTCGGCTTTCCAAATAGTCCCTTTTCAGCAGGGAAAGGTGGACGTGGACGTGGCTCTCCCCTTTTGCCTTCAATAGAAGTCATCAATGCAGTTTCTTCACCACATACGAAAGCACCAGCACCAAGTCTTATACCAACATCAAATGAAAAATCTGTTCCAAATATATTTTCTCCAAGCAAGCCATATTCACGAGCCTGTTTTATAGCAATCTCTAAACGCTTAACAGCAATTGGATACTCAGCACGAATATAAATGTAACCCATATCAGCTCCTATTGCATAACCCGCAATAGCCATCGCTTCAAGCACAACGTGTGGGTCGCCCTCAAGAACAGAACGGTCCATAAATGCTCCTGGGTCCCCCTCATCTGCGTTACAGCACACATACTTTTGGTCAGCAGCATTTCCTTTAGCTAGCTTCCACTTCAAACCTGTTGGGAAGCCACCGCCGCCTCTGCCCCTTAATCCACTATCCAAGATTGTTTGAATAACCTCATCAGGTGTTTGTTCTGTCAAAACCTTACCAAGTGCCTCATAACCACGATTTCCTATGTATTCATCAATACATTCTGGATTAATAACACCACAGTTTCTAAGTGAAACACGTTGTTGCTTTTTATAGAAACCAGTATCATTTAAAGACTTAATCCCATCTTCTGTTACTGTTTCATTATATAGTAATCTCTTAACAATCCTACCCTTGAGAAGATGCTCTGATACAATCTCAGGAATATCATCAACCTGAACCATCGAGTAAAAGCTTCCCTCCGGATAAACAATCATAATCGGACCTAAAGCACATAGACCAAAACAACCAGTTTTTACTACCTGTACTTCAGCGTTTAGTCCGTTCTTGTCAATTTCAGCTTGCAGTGTATTCAGAACCTGTTCGCTTCCAGATGAAGTACAGCCTGTACCACCGCATATTAAAACGTGTGAACGATACATATATTTATTCCTTTCAGCCAATTAGTATTTTTATAAGGATATTTGCAAAATATCCTATTTATCCATTTTTGAGTTAATTGTATATTCATTAACAATCTGACCCCTAATGATATGCTGTTCAATAACCTCTTCAGCCTTTTTTGCATCCATATTAATATAAGTAACTTTATCTTTACCAGATTCAATTACCTCAATAATTGGTTCATACTGACACAAACCAATACAGCCTGTTTGTGTAACCATAACTTCTTCTAAACCTTTAGAATGTATTGCATCTGACAACGCCTTTAATACAGGTCTAGCACCAGCAGCAATACCACAAGTCGCCATACCAACTACAATTCTTATTGATGCGTGTTCAATTTCAGAACGAATTCCAATTTGACTTTGCATTTTTTCACGAATTGCTTTTAATTCGTCAAGTGATTTCATATTTTACCTCCCAATAATTCAATTTAAAAGTTAATAGCAAAATATCTTTATATTACCATTCCACCATCAACCATTTGTTTGTTTTCATCTAAATAATCATTAATATAAGCAGATACCTCAGGTAAGTTAAAAGGAATATCACCCAATATTTCACGAAATTCCTTTGTATCAAGCGTAAAACTTCTTTCATCAATTTCATATAGATAATAAAAATCTACCCCTGAATTTAATGTAACCAACGTATGTATTGTGAAATTAATATCTCCCAACGGCATACGGTCAATATGTGACAACCCAAAAACAGCAGTTACTGTTGTTCCCAAACCTAATTGAGAAGTGATATTAAAAGAACCACCCGTATTTTCAGCTGCAAGCTTATAAAAAGGTATCCCAAGCCCTACCTTTCGTGTTGTACGAGTTGTAAAAAAAGGATCAATTACTTTTTCAAGCTTTTCTTCATCCATCCCACAACCATTATCCTTAATCACTACGGTTAATACATCGCTTTTTGTATCTACCACAACAGAAATTTCAATTAATTTTGCACCTGCACTTATAGAGTTTTGTGCTACATCAAGAATGTTCAGAGAAATCTCCGTCATCATTCTGCTTCAGAATACTTCTTGATTATATCATCAAGATCTTTAGTAGTTAATCGACCATAAACATCTTCATTTACAGTTAGTACTGGAGCAAGTCCACAAGCACCAATGCAACGGCAAGCCTCTAATGAGAACTTTCCATCAGGTGTGCATCCACCTTCTTCAAGCTTAAGCTTCTCTTTTAATTTATCATATAAATCGCCAGCACCTTTAACATAGCAAGCTGTTCCCATGCAAATAGATACATTATATTTGCCCTTTGGAGTAAGTGAAAACTGTGAGTAAAATGTTACTATACCATAAATTTCTTCTAGCGGGATATTCAATTCATTGGAAATAATTACTTGAACTTCAATCGGGAGATACCCATAGATATCCTGTGATTTTTGAAGTATACCCATTAACGAACCTTGTTCATTCTTTCCTTCGTTTATAACTTTCAAAAGTTCTGCTTCTTGTTCAGCTGTTCCATTAAAAGGTATAGTGTTTGCAGTCTTTGAGCCCATTATTAATCCTCCTTGAAATAATTAAGTGAAATAGTTATTGTTTAAATTGATTTTGATTATTATTTCACAAACCATATTACTTGATAATTATATCACAAACCAATTTAAAAATCCAGTCAAATTTATTACTAACTAAACAATGATATTTTGTGCAATTTGCACAAAAATAGATTATATTTTTGGATATATCCATTTAAAAGAAAACTTAAGGTAAATCTAGGCATAGTTATCAAATAACTGTATGAATATAGTAGTATATTTTTACTTATATCCCTTTTAATTATAACTCAGTCCTTTTAAATACATTTATATATGTAAACTTTAAAAATAGAAATAATGCTTGCTTTTCAATAATGTATATGTTATACTAATTTGCGAGTTAGATATGGTAAAATATATGAAAGAAAAGACTTTATGCTTTGCATGAAAGTTTTAGGAGGTATTCTGCGATGCCTATGCAGAAAAAGCACACGCATATGAAACCTACAAGAATTATTGTAATTAGTTTTCTATTGATTATTTTATCTGGAACTTTGCTTTTAACCCTACCCATTAGCTCAAAAAGTAGAGAGTTCACTCCACCACTAGACGCTCTTTTTACTTCTACCTCTGCAACCTGTGTTACTGGATTAATCGTTCATGATACTGGAACGTACTGGAGCATATTCGGTCAGTGTGTTATTATTTTAATGATACAGCTCGGTGGTTTAGGACTTGTAACCTTTGCGACGTTTTTTAACTTTGCATTAGGAAAAAGGATTGGGCTAAAGTCATTACAACTTGCAAGTGAATCAATAGGTTCTGATGACTTTTCAAGTATAAAACAGCTTGTAAGAATGGTGTTTAAAATATCAATGAGCTGTGAACTACTTGGTATGATTGCACTTATGACGGTTTTTGTTCCTAAGTATGGTGCATATGGAATTTATATTTCACTATTTTTATCTATATCAGCCTTTTGTAATGCTGGATTTGATATTTTAGGGTTTGAAAACGAATATATTAGCTTAACAAATTACGCTGATAATCCCGTTGTTATGATTACGATAATGCTTTTGATTATTTGCGGTGGGCTAGGTTTTATCGTTTGGAACGACTTGTTTGCCTATAAAAAAACAAAGAAGTTATTCTTACACACAAAAATTGTTCTTCTAGCAACTGCTTCTCTTGTAATTATTGGAACATTAGGTGTAGCATTAATGGAATGGAATAACTCGAAAACTATTGGAGATATGAGTATTCCACAAAAGATTTGGCGAGCATTGTTTCAATCTGTAACGTTCAGAACTGCTGGATTTAATACAATTGACGCTGCTTCCATGTATGATGGTACTAAGCTGTTTTCATCTGCCTTGATGTTTATCGGTGCTGCTCCTGGTTCAACAGGCGGTGGAATTAAAGTTACTACATTTGTAGTACTGATGACGACTGTATTTAGCGTAATAAGAAATCGCTATGATACTATTGTAATGAAAAGACGTGTTGAAAAAGAGATTGTTTATAAAGCGTTGGCTATTACTGTTCTTGCAGGTCTTGCTGTAATAATTACAACTTGTGTAATTGGAATTGATAAGCATGGCTTCAAAACGGTGGATATAATTTTTGAAACTGCTTCAGCAATGGCTACTGTTGGTATTAGTGCTGGTATTTCAGGGGCTGGTAGTTCACTTTCAAGAATAGCTCTAATATTAACAATGTTCTTAGGGCGTGTTGGACCTGTTTCACTAGCATATTCATTTACTGCTGGGTTTGCAAATCAGAAGAAAAACGAAATAATACCTGAGGGTAAAATTATTGTTGGATAAATAACGGAGGACTCTGTGGAAAATTATAACTTTGAAAGACTTTCTGATAAAATTGAGGTATGTGTTAGCGATGAGCATAGATTTGGTACTGACGCATTTCTGCTAACATACTTTTCGCAATATAAGAAAAATGATACAGTTTGCGACTTGGGAACTGGGTGTGGGATAATTCCTCTGCTGATGGCAAGGCATCTTCCACCTAAAAAAATATATGCTGTTGATATTCAACAACAGGCTATCGAACAGCTAAAATTAAGCCTTGATAAAAGTGAAATTGACTATATTGAACCAATTTGTGCTGATTTAAAGGACTTATGGGATAATGCACCAGTTGGACGGGTTAGCCTTGTAACTTGTAATCCTCCTTACAAGGCTTGTAATGCTGGAATTGAAAGCGAAATGACTGCACAACGCATCGCTCGACATGAAATTCTCTGCGATATAAATGATGTGTGCAAGGCTGCTGATAAGCTTTTGAAATATGGTGGCAGATTATGCATTTGTAACCGTCCTGAAAGGCTTGGGGATGTTATAGTCGCAATGAAACAAAATAACATTGAGCCAAAGCGACTTAGATTTGTTTGCAAAAATCCTGATTCACCTGCTTGGCTATTTTTGATTGAAGGAAAAAAGGGTTCAAAGCCATTTATGAAGGTTGAGCCACAATTTTATACACAGGGTGAAAATGGTTATTCAGAGGAATTAAATATGATTTATGGAATGGGAAAATGATGACTGGATGTTTATATGTAGTAGCTACTCCTATTGGAAATTTAGGTGATATTACACTTCGTGCATTGGAAACACTCAAAGAAGTGGACTTTATAGCCGCTGAGGATACAAGAGTTACAGTAAAATTATTAAATAAATATGAGATTAAAAAGCAACTTGTTAGCTATCATGAGCATAGTGCAAAAGAATGTGCTGACGGTATAGTTGAGCGTATAAGAAACGGAGAAAACTGTGCTATCGTTACTGATGCAGGAATGCCTTGTATTTCTGATCCTGGAGAGATTCTTGTAAAGCTTTGCTATGAAAATAATATCTCCGTAAAGGCTGTTCCAGGTGCTAGTGCTGTTGTTTCTGCTTTGGCGATTTCTGGGCTTAGTACCTCTAGGTTTGCGTTTGAGGGCTTTTTATCTGTTACAAAAAAACAACGCTTTGAGCATCTCAAAAGCATTGAAGGTGACACTCACACGCTTATTTTTTATGAAGCACCACATAAGCTTATTTCTACTTTGAATGATATGCTTGAATATTTAGGCGATAGGCAGATTTCTCTTTGTAGGGAGCTGACTAAGGTTTATGAGGAGGTTATTCGCACTACATTTTCAGGTGCGATTGCTTATTATGAAAATAAATCGCCTAAGGGTGAATATGTGCTTGTTATTGAAGGTGCAAAGTCAAAGGGTAATGAGGATATAACGATTGAGGAAGCTGTAAAACGGGTTAATGCCTTGATTGAACAGGGCGAAAAGGCGACTGATGCGTGTAAGGCTGTCGCAAAAGAATCAGGGTATAAGAAAAGTGTTTTATATTCAATTATACAGGGGAAAGCATAGAGCAAAGTGGTGAATTATCGCCACTTTGCTTTTTTGTTGATTCATTTACAATTAAGTCAAAAAAATATTGCATATTTCTAATTCTTATGGTATAATGATTTTTATATTTAATTTTAATACTATAAAGGGGTAAAGGAGTTAATGATGATGAAATTAAGCTTTTCTACACTTGGTTGTCCTGATTTTTCATGGACAGATATTTATTCTATGGCGAAGGATTTAAATTTTGATGGTATAGAAATTCGTGGCTTAGGTGACGATATTTTTGCAGTTACAGCACGTCCTTTTACTGAAGGACAACTCCCTAAAACTAAACAAAAACTAAAAGAAATAGGTATAGAAATACCTTGTCTTTCCTCAGGTTGTTGCCTTAAATTCAAGAACGAATACGAAAATGTTGTATTTGAAATCACACAGTATGCCGTGCTTGCACAAAAGCTTGGTACACCATATGTGCGTATTCTTGCTGATTTAGAACCACAACCAAATGGTGAGGTTGATGATAAGTATGTATCAGAACTCCTAAAAGAATTGGCGGTTATTGCCGAAAATCATGGTGTAACTCTAGTCGTTGAAACTAATGGTGTTTATTCTGATACGAAACGTCTAAAAGCGTTGTTGGATAAGGTTGGAAGTAGCCATGTTGCTGCTTTATGGGATATGCACCACCCTTATCGCTATGCTGATGAGTTACCAGAACAGACTGTTGAAAACTTAGGTGAATACATAAAATATGTTCACGTTAAAGACAGTGTTATGGTTGATGGACAGGCTGATTATCGCTTAATGGGGGAAGGAGATTTACCTGTTGAAGATATGCTTGCTAGTCTGCAAAAAATTAATTACAATGGTTATGTTTCGCTTGAATGGGTTAAGAGATGGGCTGACCATTTAAGCGATGCAGGTATTGTTTTCCCACATTTTGCTAATTATATGTCTGTATATAAATCTGATAATTTCATGGAGGTTTC
Organism: Bacillota bacterium; assembly: GCA_023388515.1. GTDB lineage: Bacteria > Bacillota > Clostridia > Oscillospirales > Ruminococcaceae > JAAYPV01. The sequence goes on along the minus strand of JAEWGD010000038.1, from coordinate 45,227 downwards.
TGATAAATCTAGTTTGCAGGATAATAAAACTAAAACTGGAAAATATATTTGGGAAAAGGAAATGCTTATTGATTGCACTTTCCCTGAAGTTCTTGACAGGGTCTGCAAGGAGTTTCCTGACCAATACGCATTTAAGTATACAGAACTTGATTATACAAGAACATATAAGGAATTTAGTAAGGATGTTGATGATTTCGCTTGCTCTTTACTTGCAATGGGCGTTAAAAAAGGTGACCATGTCGCAATATGGGCAACGAATGTTCCACAGTGGTTTATTACATTTTGGGCAACAACAAAAATTGGTGCAGTGCTTGTTACAGTAAATACTGCTTATAAAATTCATGAGGCTGAATATTTGCTTAGACAGTCTGATACACATACACTTGTAATGATTGATGGGTATAAGGATTCTCACTATGTTGAGATAATTAAGGAACTTTGTCCTGAACTTGAAACTTGTAAACCTGGTGAGCTAATTTCAAAACGTCTGCCTGTGTTGAAGAATATTATTACCTGTGATAGCAAGCAAAATGGCTGTTTTACATGGGAAGAAGCTATTGAGGCTGGGAAAAATATAGCTTTGAGTGAAGTTGATGAGAGAACTAAAAGCATTTACAAAGATGATGTTTGTAATATGCAATATACCTCTGGTACAACTGGATTCCCTAAGGGAGTTATGCTAACACATTATAATGTAGTCAATAATGGTAAGGCTATCGGCGACTGTATGGACTTCTCAACGGCTGATAGATTATTAATTCATGTTCCTATGTTCCATTGCTTTGGTATGGTTCTTGCTATGACTGCTTCCATGACACACGGTACTACCATGTGTCCGATAGTTGCTTTCTCACCTAAGAAATCCCTTGAGTGTATTAATAAAGAGAAAATAACTGCTTGTCATGGTGTGCCTACTATGTTTATAGCAATGCTTGAACATGAGGACTTTAAGACTACTGATTTTTCATATATGAGAACTGGTATCATGGCTGGTAGCCCTTGTCCTGTTAAGGTTATGCAAGACGTTGTAGATAAGATGAATGCTAAAGAAATATGTATCACTTATGGACAAACAGAGGCTTCTCCTGGCTGTACTATGAGTAAGGCTGATGACCCTCTTGAAGTTAGAGTAAGTACTGTTGGTAGTGCGATGTTTGGGGTTGAATGTAAAATAGTTGACCCTGAAACAAATAAAGAACTTCCTGATAATGTTGATGGCGAATTCGTTGCTAGAGGTTATAACATTATGAAGGGCTATTATAAAATGCCTGAAGCAACAGCAGCAGCTATTGATGAGGACGGTTGGCTTCATACGGGCGACCTTGCACGCAGAACTCCTGAGGGAAATTATAAAATTACTGGCAGAATTAAGGACATGATAATTCGTGGCGGTGAAAATATTTACCCTAAGGAAATTGAGGAATTTATATATACACATCCAAAAGTTAAGGATGTACAGGTAATTGGCGTTCCTGATAAGCAATATGGTGAGGAAATTATGGCTTGTGTAGTCTTGAAGGAAAATGAAACAATATCTGCTGACGAATTGCAAACATTTATCCGTGATCATATTGCAAAGCATAAGGTGCCAAAATATATCGATTTCGTTGATAGCTTCCCTATGAATGCTGCTGGGAAAATACTTAAATATAAAATGCGTGAAGATGCAGTAGAAAAGCTAGGGCTACAAGCTGATAGTAAGATTGTTACTGCATAGCTAACAGGAGAATTTAAATGTTAAATCAATTTTCAAGAACAGAGCTGATATTCGGTAAAAACGCTATGGAAAAGCTTTCTAAATCAAGAGTAGCTGTTTTCGGAATTGGCGGAGTTGGTGGACATACCGTTGAGGCTTTAGTGCGAAGTGGTGTCGGTACAATTGACATAATTGATGACGATAAGGTTTGCCTTACTAATATTAACAGGCAAATTTATGCTACAAGGAAAACTGTGGGCAAAAACAAAGTTGATGTCGCAAAGGAGCGTATCCTTGAAATAAATCCTAATGCAATTGTTAATACTCATAAAACTTTTTATATGCCTGAAACTTCTGGGCTGTTTGACTTTTCACAGTATGATTATGTGGTTGATGCAATTGATACAGTTACGGGAAAAATCGAACTTGTGATGAAAGCTAGGGAGGCAAATGTTCCAATTATTTGTTCAATGGGTGCTGGAAACAAGGTCAATCCCACAGCTTTTGAGGTTGCTGATATTTACAAAACTTCCGTTTGCCCTCTTGCAAGAGTTATGCGTCAAGAGCTTCGCAAGCGTGGTGTGAAAAAGTTAAAGGTTGTTTACTCAAAAGAACAGGCTTTAACACCGATAGAGGATATGGCTCTAAGTTGCCATGCCAACTGCATTTGTCCTCCTGGAACAGAACGTAAATGCACCGCTCGAAGACAAATTCCAGGTAGTAACGCTTTTGTTCCGTCGGTAGCTGGGCTTATTATCGCTGGTGAAGTAATTAAGGATTTAATCGGATTTTCCTCTAAATAACATAAATTAAAAAGGTTAGTAGTCATATCGGCTACTAACCTTTTAGCAATTTATACAGTAATAAAAAGAGTGTCCCTTTTACAGGACACTCTTTATAGTGGATATTAAAGAAAAATGGAAAGCTTATTAAGATTAACCTAGTAACTGTAGAACACTCTGTGGCTGTTGGTTTGCCTGTGCAAGCATAGCTTGTGCAGCCTGTGAAAGAACGTTCATTTGTGTATACTTAGTCATTTCCTTAGCCATGTCTGTATCACGGATACGGCTGTTAGCGGAAGTAACGTTTTCAGACGCTGTGTTCAAGTTATTAACTGTGTAGTCAAGTCTGTTTTGCATAGCACCGAGTGAAGCTCTTTGAGTAGAAACCTTATTGATAACTCCTCTGATTGCTTCAGCTGCTGCTGAAGATTTTTGTTGACCTGAAATATCAATTGTGTAGCCTGTTGTGCCTTCAACAGTATTAGAATTATTTACAGCTAAACGAACATCTGAGTTACCATCATCATTTGAGTAGCCAGTAATTCCAGCAAACAAACTATCAGTATGGAGTCTATCAACACCAACAGTCAACTTATCAGCCGCATTTGATGTTTCACCAATTTGAAGTGTAAGGCCGTCGCCAGCATTTTTAGAAGTTGTTCTAGCTACACCTGCCTCAACGTCAGCACCTAATACAACTGTTCCTGTATCACTATCATCAGCTCTAGCTGTTGTATCAACTGTAATAGTAATTTTTTCTCCACTTAGTGCATCAGTAAGTTCAATATCTTTAGTAACTTCTTCAGCGGTTGCCTCTGTAACTGCTGCTGTAGATTTGTAGTTCTTATCTCCAACTACAACAGAAATATTTGCACCAGTACCAGTCTGAATAACTGAAATTGATTTTCCTTCTGCTTCTACTCCTAGACCTTTTATTGCAGTAATTCCAGTAGACCCAGCAAGTGAAGATCCAGCCATATCAGTTTCCCTTAAAACATCTGATTTTCCAATTGTTCCAATCGTTCCATCAGCACCTGCTGCTGTACCAGTTTTAATCTTAATTCCTGTTAACTTGCCTTCTAGTGCATATTCCGTACCAGTTGCAGGACTTGCAATAGTTTGACTAGCAATTACATTACCACCCTTATCTTCTAAAGAGAATGTTACTGAAGTAGTTCCATCCCAATCAGCCTTAAGAGTTCCTTCTAGTTCAAAACCACTATCAACCGTTACGTTATCACGTGTTGCTCCAGTACCTAAAGTAGTAACAGCGGCACCAACATTAAATTTTGTTTCTGTTCCTTTAAGACTTGATACTGAATCATAACTTTTAGTTGACAATGCACCGTTAAACAACTTAACATTGTTAAAGTTAGCTGTTGCAGCAATTCTGTCAATTTCTGCACAAAGTTGATCCATTTCTGATTGTAGAGCGTCACGGTCAGTTCCAGCATTACCAATCTTACCATCGTTAGGACCAAGAGTTTCTCCAGTTTTTGAATCCTTAGCGTTTTCATAAGTTCCGTTAGCGGATTTCTCAGAAATTTCAACCATACGGTTTAGCATATCATGAACTTCAGCCAAATAACCTTCAGTTGTTTGAATCATGCTGATACCGTCTTCACAGTTTGCGGAAGCTGTGTCAAGAGCCTTGATTTGAGCCTTCATCTTTTCACTGATTGCCAAGCCAGATGCGTCATCAGCAGACTTGTTAATCTTAAAGCCAGAAGCCAATTTTTCAAGAGATCCTGATAAACCTGCACTGTTTTTGTTCAAATGCCTTGTTGCGTTCAACGCGCTATAATTTGTTCTTACTACCATACCCATAATAATACCTCCTTGTGTATTGTTTAAATTTTTTTCGGAACATCCTTGCTCCTTTTAGTTTATGGGGTTGTATGCACGTTTCTTTGTGCTTACAATATATAAATCGCACGTTATTCGATAAAGTTAATGTGTAATCTTTCACATAGTTTAATGTAAAAATAGTAGCATATTGCACAATGAAAATGAATTAAATATATACAATATGAACAATGTTAACAGATTGTGTACAGCTTTTTAACTTTTTTGAGCGAAATCTGATGTGCTTAAATTAAATCCTTTACTAACTTCATGTACTACTTTCGTATCAGCACCAATTTTTATTGTTGTTATAGGATAAACAACGCCAACCTTAATCTTACAGTATTCTATATTCTCTATAAGGTCATTGGCTTTTTCAAGCATCTTGTCATATTTCGTTTTCTCCATCTGTCGCAATGGTACCTGAATACGCAATTGTCTCAATAGCATTTTTCTACCTACGTCAATATTTTCGCCAAGCGATTCAATATAGTTTATGTTAATTACAAGCTTCTCTAAGCCTTTTCTAGTTTCCTCTATCTTCTCTTTCAGCAAATTCCTTTGCTTTATCATGTTTGGCATACATCCTAAAACTATTTCTGTTGTTCGACTGCTGTTGTTCTCATTACCTATAACTCTTGCTTCAATTAGCTTGCCAACTGTAATTTTACCACCAACAATTGTCCCCTTGCCACGAGTTACAAGTAAAGTATTATCACATTCAATTTCAGAATCAATAATTACTTCTGTTTCAATTTTTTCTCCGGCACATACCTTACAATTCTCTATATACTTGATTTTTATACTACCCTTAGCCTCAATAAGACCTCTAGTACCACCATTTACACCACGTTCAATTGAGATATTTCCACCAGCTTGAATTATTGCACCAGCCTCAACATTACCCTTTATAGTGATGTTTCCATCTGATTTAACAGAGAACCCCTCACGAACCTTTCCTTTAATGAGGACATCACCAGCAAAAGTTACATTTCCAACTGATATATCAACATCTCCAGCTATTGTCAAAAGGTTTTGTATATGGAACGCTCCTTTTTCAAAGCTTACATGGCCATCTATCACTGCTTCAAGTGCTGTTCCATCTTCAGAAATCTGAGTGTTTTTACCACGAGGTATAGGTGGCATCTTTCCCACAAAGCCTTTCACTTCTTTTCCGTATATATCCATACCACTCTTAGGCTCTACTGGAGGTATAATTTTACAGATAGTGTCACCTTTGTGTATGCTATGAATAAGATTTAACTCCTTGAAATTAATCCTTCCATCATCGTTTTCCTTAATTTCAATTTCCGATTCTCTAGGCACAATATCAATAATTTTGCCATCCTTACCATCAACACATTCCATACCTCTGGCTATTCTAATTAACTTGAAGTAAAGCTTTTTTTCAGCTATTTTGACAATCATATTGTTATCTGTGCCATATACAATCTTTTTCTCATCCAAAGCATTTTTTAACATCTCAACTGAAATTTCCTCGCCACCATTTCTAGGTGGGTAAACAAAAAGCCATGCGTGCATATTATCAGGGGATACTCTGATATAAATATACGCATCAGTCATGGCTTTATTTTTATTTTCATCATCCTTTGATAATACTTTTTTAGCTGTGTTATATAGTTCATTCTCCTCTTCATCTGTATCATCCTTGAACATTTCAAACTCAGCTATATCTTCTATCTTATTAATTCCACCAAATGAACTTAAATCATCAAATCTCATATCAGTATCATTAAATTCAGATGAAAATTCTTCGCTTTTTTCAATAAATTCTTCAGCTAAACCCTTAAATTTCTCACTGTCTGGAATATCACGATATAATTCTTCTGCTTTAATTATAACATCTCTTGTGAGCAATTGTATTTCTTCTATCCCCTCCTTTTCAGAAGGATTCTCCTTACTAAGTTCATATATATCCTTAAACTCTTCAACAACATACTCTAATGGATTATATTTAGTTTCTTCTTTGCCATCCCAACAATCCCATATGCTGTACACAGGGCTATCTTCACCAAGCTGTATGTTTTTTGGCAATCCAACTATTTCTTCTACTTGAGCCTTGACTGACTGTATCTTAATTTCTTCTGCCTTAGTATTTGAAACCTTTTCTGCTCTCCTCTTGAAAAAGCCTCTCTTACTCTTACCTTGCTTTTCTTTATTAATATCCATGAACATTAATCACCCCAGTCTAATTTTTGACTCTGTCTTTTTTGGCGTAGCTGTTCACTTTGCTTTTGGAACAGATATGACCATATTGCATCTCTGTCGTCATATTTATTAAATAAAAACTCACAACCATATTGACTTAAATTGCTATCATCTCGATTAATAAGTCTTATAATTACGCATTGGTAGCATAATGCTTTACCTTTTAACACCAATTCCACCATCACAACAGAATTTGCCTCAATATCATAATTCACTTCTATTCTTAATCCACATAAACTCATATCCTTAATAATTACAGGTACTTTTTCTGAAAAGTTAGAATCATTATGCTTATCGAAAATAACTAATGCCTCCATATCTAAATCTACCCTAAAAAAGTTTCTTCTATCACGGTCAATAAGTTCAATTACATTTATAATCTTCATTTCTTTTCTTGTTGACGTAAAAACTTCTCCCGACAATGCCCTAAAACCATTCTTAGCACTAATAATATTAATCTTTACCTCAGTCCCACAAGTAATCAGCTGTAATGAGTTATCGTTTTTTTCTGAAATTTTAATGTAATCCTCGCTTATCTCCTTTATCATTCCAACAGCAAGTAATACATTCTCCTTTGTTTTTATTTCACAAATTGAAGATTCGTATTCATAAGATATAGGTAACATACCAATAACCCCCCTTAAATTAATAGTAAAGTATAAAATGTCTTTGGGAATATTAATTATCCTTTTTATTGGAACGTACTTCCCTACGGCTATTCCTTATTGAATTAAGCCTTTCTCTTGGTCCTTCTAGATTTTTATCTCCATCATTGTTTTTAATTTCAGATGATGTCTTTAACAGTTGGCAATATATCGCTGCTATTACCTCATACAGCTCGGGTGGAATACTATTACCTACCTCCAGCATACACAAAAGCGATGCAGCACTGTCATCTCTGAACACAGGGATACCGTTGTTTTCAGCAATATCAATAATTTTGTCAGCAATTGAGCCATACCCTGACGCTATGACTATCGGTGCGTTATCTACCTCACTGCTATATTTTAACGCAACAGCTTTATCTTTATTTCTATTCTTTTTAGATTTTGACATCTATACCAGTCCTTTTATATGGCAATGATTTAAACACCTCTAAAAGAGAGCGTGTACTCTCTAGTTTATCTACTGTTATCTTTTCAAAGTAATATTCTGAAAATGAAATACATTGTGCAAAATCTTCCTTAATTTTTGAAAATGTTTCAACATGACTTGGTGGGCAAAGCAAATTTAACTTAATTTTTTTATCTTCAACAAATAGCTCAGTTTCGAACTGCCCCACCCCCTCAATATCGAAAACTATAAGCATATGTATGCACTGATTGTTGCTATAAGCCCCTGAACGCTCATCTGCTTTTCCGTCTGGGTCTATCCATACCTCTGCGAATGATTTTAAGTCGAAGTAATTAACTGGAATTATAAAATGTAAAAGTGGTGTGAAATTACATGGCGAAGACAGTAGGCTATGAACTATTTTGTCTATATTCTCCGCATTAAGCAATCTAACATCGTCATTATCACTCTGCTTGCTGATTATTCCAGCAATAATGTCCATAGTTTCAGAGTTTTTCAGTGAGTTCATATCTCCATTCTTCATATCACGCAGAAACGAATTCACAAGATTTATAAGTTCATTTTTGGATTGATTTCCATCTAACATAATCAATAGATTTCTAACTGACTGATTTAAAAAATCCTTATTATCATTAAACCTTGAAAGGTTATATTCTGTTATCGACACAAGCTTTGAGGTTTTTGAATTGAACAAAATGCTCCCCTCAATATCATCTAAAACCAAAGCCACTTCTTTTTTTAAGTCATTAAAATTTATCTCTGAATCAGAACTTCTGAATTTTTGTGCTAACTCTAATATTTTTTCCGATAACCCTTTACTTGCACTCAAGCTTTTCCCTAGATATTGCAAGTTGTTTCCAATCGCATCTAAAATATCCCTTCGATTCATCTCATGATTAATTGATTTAAGTAAGGTTGCAACACTTAACTTCATTTCATTATCGGGATTTTTATTTATAACCTCTCGTAAAAAGTCAAATAAATCACCTTTAAACGAAGTTGCCTGATTTTCCTGCTTCATCATCTCCGACGCTATATCATCAGGATTAATAAGCAATGAGCCGAACATTCTCTGAATTTCTTCAGTAAAAGCCTTATTATTCATAGGAAGAAGCTGAATTATCTCCTGAAGCATATAAATATTCTTCAAAAAGCTAACTGTTACGGCTGGGTCTTTCAACAAATTCATAAGAATAGACGGTTTTCCATCCTTATCAATCATCCCACCGTAGTTCCTCATCATTTCTGATGCTACATTGTTTGTTTGTGCAACCCTACCAACATCTATCAGATTAAACGGTGGGGCATCCGCCTCTGGTACTTGCTTTGTAGGATTAATCTGCCCTCTATTTATTAATGGTGTGGTCACCTTAAGCATATCAGCCATAATTAATCCCCTCCCCACTTCTCTTTATATTTGCTTTATCCTCGTAAATTATTCACTAACTGTTCAATCTCATCAGCAGTTGTAACAACCCTTGCACTAAATTGATATGCTTTCTGCGATAAAATTAGATTCGACATTTCATCAGCAATATTAGTGTTTGAACGCTCTAGTGATGTTGTATAAATCTTATTTTCTGCCTCTCCTGCTAGCTGTGCCTCGCCAGATATATCCGTTGGAAGAAAACTGGTTTTATTTATTTTCTGCAAACCATATGGATTATCAAACGAAAATATACCCAATCTATCAGCAACTGCTTCACTATCAATTTGATTTGTTTCTATATTATACTGAACAGTAATTCTTTGCTCATTTGAATCAAGTACATATCCTCCATCAGATGAAACAAGGTAATTCCCATCCTGTTCAACGCTTATATCAAATGTACCATCTCTAGTATACTCAACTCTGCCATTGCGTTCAACTGCAAATAAACCATCACCTGCAATCGCAAAATCCAATGCATATCCTGTATTATGTAAATTCCCTTGATTATAAAGCATATCCTGTGAACTAAGCTTTACACCATGCCCAGTAAGAACGCTTTCACCCTCATTAAGCTCTAGGTTTTTGTTTATATCCATAGTTGATTTAATTAAGCTATTAAATGATGACTTATCAGCCTTATAGCCATATGTATTTACGTTAGCTACATTGTTTGCTATTATATCAATATCATGTTGGTATGCCCTCAAGCCAGATGCACCACTATAAAATGCAATATTCATTATCTATACTCCTTATCCTATACTTGCTAATGTTGCAGCCTTTGCATTCATTTGGTCAACTATACGCAATGCTGTACTGCATGATGTAAATGCTCTCTGTGCCTCAATAAGCCTTGTATACTCCAAGTTCATATCAGTATTAGAACGTTCAAGTACATTTTGATATACCGTAGCATTATTTAAAGTTTCAACAGCAGTTGCTGAGTAAAGCCCATTATTGTACTTTAACATATTTGCATCCTCAGTAGGCATCGTTATCAGCAACCTATCCACATACTGCCCATTTTCATCAAATATTCTACCATCACTGCTAACTGCAAAACCAGAAGAACCATTGAGGTTTATCGCTCCATTTTGCCCTAATACTCGCCCAACATCCTTTAAAACAAGATACCCCTCTTGGTCTATATTAAAGTTACCATTGCGTGTCATATACTGTCTTTCTGCTCCTTGAACATTAAAAAAGCCTTCACCTACTATTGCCATATCAAGTGGTCGTGCTGTTTCATCAAGCGAACTACCATTGAAATTAGTAATAACATCATCAACAAGGCTAACAGCTGAACCAGCACCAATTTGTTCCGTATTGTTTTTCTCTATTCTCGTTAAAAACTCTTGGTCAAAAGTAGATGTAACCAAACGCTCACTTTTATAACCGGTTGTTTGTGAATTTGCAAGATTATTTGAAATTACATTCAAGTTTCTCTGCTGTACTAGCATACCCGATGATGCAGTATAAAATCCTGACAGCATAACCTAACCACCTTTCATTTTGCCTATTTATTTTAAGTTTATCACACATAAATAACAACGTCAATCAATTCATATAAACTTAACAACGGATACATTTTTTCATGCTAATTCGTTCATATAAACATCCATTTTGCTCTTTATTTTTAAAATTGCACGAGTATGCATCTGTGATATACGCTGTGGAGTAACCTCCATAATCTTTGCAATATCAGCGAACATCAAGTCCTCATAATAATATAAAGTAATGAGTAGCTTTTCTCGTTCGGATAGTGTATCTATCCCCTCTTTCAAAACTTCTCTTAGTTCATTTTTTAACATATTTTTTTCTGGATAAAACTCATCATATGTTGACGACTCCATAACATCGCCGAATTGTGAAACATTCTGTATAAGTTCCTCAAAGGATAATGTAATCATATTAGAAACTTCAGAGTTATACTGTGACAGCTTCTCTACTGATATTCCCATTTTATTAGCAATCTCCTGCTGAGTAGGCTCACGCATAAGCTCGTTACTAAGCTCATTATACACATTTATTATATCCTTAGATGTTGAACGAACTCTTCTTGGAACAAAATCCTGCTTGCGAACTAAATCTATTATTCCACCTCTTACCCTCATAAATGCATATGATTCAAACTTTACGCCCTTTGTTGAGTCAAATCTCTCAATACAGTCAATCAATGAAATAACACCTTGATTTACCATATCTTCAATCTGGGCATATCCCGAAGCTATCCCTCTTAACTGAACAGCTGTCGCCTTTGGTATATACATAAAATTAACAACTAATTGGTTTCTTATCTTAACATCTTTCGTTTCTCTATATTTTTTATGGAGAACTAAAAATTCTTCTTCAGTTAGAACATTACTTTTTTTATTTGAATCCAATTTTTATCACTCCATTCCATGATTTTTTATTCCACCGATATGCTACCTAATGATTGAACTTGTATTTGACTGTCAATTTCATTGAATGACAGCACCACAACATTAGGATAAAACTGGTCAATAAGCTTTTTAAAATACATTCTTACCATTGGTGAAGTTAATACAATTGGTACTTGCACCAAATCCTTTATCTTATCTATTTCGGCAGTTGCTGATACTATTATCTTCTGTATTGACGCTTGGTCAAGTGCTAGATATGAGCCACTCTCAACCTTCTTAACTGAGTTTATAATCATATTCTCTATACTTGAATCAAGGCTAATTACCTTCATTTGACCAGCCTCAGCAAACTTCCTTGAAATAGTTCTCTTTAATGATTGACGAACATATTCAGTAAGCATATCTACGTCCTTAATCTTACCAGCATAATCGCCCAACACCTCAAGAATAGTTTCCAAATCCCTTATTGGTATATGTTCTTCAAGCAACTTGCCCATAACCTTTTGTAAATCATTAATTGTAACTAAGTTTGGCACTATATCATTTACAATTGATGAATTTGTCTTTTTGAGATTTTCAAGCATATTACCAACTTCCTGTCGGTTAAGCAATTCTCTTGCATGAGCTTTAATTATTTCAGATAAATGAGTAATTATTACTGATACAGGGTCAATTAATGTATAACCTAATAAATCTGCTTTATTCTTTTTATCCTCACTAATCCATTTCGCTTTAATACCAAATGCTGGCTCTATTGTTTCTATGCCGTCAATACTGTCATCATCGGGTGGTGCAAGTGCTAAGTAATGATCCATAAACACATCGCCTCTTGCTACCTCTTCTCCCTTAATACATATTGTATATTGGTTAGGGTTGAGTTGTCCACTATCCTTCAATTGCACAGGAGGTATGATAAAGCCCATATCCTCTGCAAACTGCTTCCTTAGCATTACTACCCTATCAAGAAAGCTACCACCACTCTTTTCATCAACAAGTGGAATTAAGCTATATCCAAACTCTATCTTTATTTGCTCAACACTCAATAAGCCATATAAGTTTTCAACATTTCGATAATATGTGGCTTCGCTTGTGATCTCCTCAACTGGCATTTCCTCAGCAAAGTTTTCAACCACAAGCTGTTCGCTGTATTTCCTTTTCAATATTATACCTAATAATATAAGTCCACCAGCTAAAATAAGAACTTGTAATGGTGGAAATCCAATAAAAATAGTAAAGATTAATACTACTCCTGTCAAAATCAATACAGTAGGCTGTGCTAAAAACTGTTTTGACATATCCTGAGCAAGCGTTGAATCTGATGATGAACGAGTAACTACCATACCTGTTGCAACAGAAATTAATAGTGCAGGTATTTGTGATACAAGACCATCTCCTACGGTCGCTACGCTATATACATTCATTATTGTACCAAAATCGCCGATACCACTTAGCAAGCCTATTAAAACTCCACCTATCAAGTTGATAAACGTTACAATAATTGACATTATTGCATCGCCCTTTACAAACTTTGTAGCACCGTCCATTGAACCGAAAAAGCTTGCCTCACGTTGTACCTTTTCACGGCGATACCTTGCATCAGCTTCAGTAATTATACCTGAACTTAAATCAGCATCTATCGCCATCTGCTTACCTGGCATAGCGTCCAGTGTAAACCTTGCTGAAACTTCAGCCACACGCTCTGAACCTTTTGTAATTACTATAAATTGCATTAATACGATAATGATAAATATTACTAATCCTACTATAACATTACCTCGTATAACAAACTTTCCAAAGGTGTCTACTATCTCTCCAGCAAAACCATTGTTAGTTAAAATTGAACGTGTTGATGATACGTTCAATCCCAGTCGAAGCAATGTAGTAATCAATAGGATTGTTGGGAACACTGAAAATTCTAACGGTTCTTTAACATACATTGTTATAAGTAAGATTACTAATGCTAGTCCCATCTGCACAATAAACATAAAATCCAGTATTTGTGTCGGCAATGGAACAATAAGTAAAAATACAATTATAATAACAAATATTGGTACTACATTCTTTAATAAACCAGCTAATTTTCCCATTCTACTTCAATTCCTTTTTCTTTACACTATATACGAATGCCAAAACATCGGCAACTGCTTGATAAAAATCCTTCGGTACTTCTCTGCCTATATCAACAGCAGCATACAACGCTCTTGCAAGTGGCTTGTTTTCTGTTATAACAATATCGTTATTCTTGGCAATTTCTATAATCTTCAACGCCACAAAATCTGCACCTTTTGCAATTACGACTGGGGCATTATTATTTTCAGAATCATATTTCAATGCAACTGCATAATGAGTAGGATTTCTTATTATTACATCAGCCTCAGGCACAGCTTGCATCATTCTGTTCATCGACCTTTGTCGCTGAATTTGTCTTATCTTCCCTTTTACCTGCGGGTCACCCTCAGATTGTTTATACTCCTCTTTAACTTCCTGCTTAGTCATTTTTAAATCTTTCTCAAAATCCCACCTTTGATAAAGATAATCAAAGAATGCTAAAAACGCAAAAATTATAGCTACATTTTTTACAACTGAAAATATAATGTCACCAGTCAAATATGCAACTTGATTTATAGACATATCCATCATCTTTGGGAAGATGGATATTACATCTTTTAAAGTATCATATATTATAGCTATCATAACAGTAACTTTAAGTATTGCCTTTAGTAACTCCATGAACCCTTTAAGCGATACCATTTTCTTGATTCCACTTATCGGATTTAGCTTGTTAAACTTAAATTTTACCGATTTAAACGATATAAAAGCCTTTGTCTGTGCTATTGTTGGAATTATTGTTGCTAATCCTGCAACCAATAGCATAGGTAATGAACCAATCAATACTGCTACTGCTCCATTTATAAAAAACAAATTAATATCAGATGCTGTAAGCCTTTCCTGAGTTTCAATAAGTGAAAAGCAAGTTTTCAACGAATTAATAAGTGTGTTGCTTATTAGAGGATAGAGGAATTTAAATGCATAATATACTGCTATTAAAGATATTGCTGTTACAACTTCTTTACTTTGTAGCAACCGTCCCTCTTTTCGCTCATCCTTCCTCTTCTTCACCGTAGGCTTTTCGGTTTTTTCACCTGCACCACCATTTGCCACTCATAATCCCCCCTTACAGGAAATAGCACTTTTCTTTATCCTCCTGTGATGGCATAAAGAGCGTCTTGCAAGCTTTCAAACATTATTCCTATATAATTGTCTATAAAATTAGCCATTGGCTGTGAAAAAACTAAAAGTATTATCAGCGTAAGTAATATCTTTGATTCCATATTAATTACAAAGATATGAATTTGAGGTATCAACTTCATCAATACACCTAAGCAAATTTGCAAAATAAAATGTGCTGCTAAATATGGAAACACAAGCCTTATTACCAATGAAAATGTATTAATAAACAAATCTATTGCAAAAGTATTAACAGAGTCCAAATTAAATCTTGGAACTCCTACTGGAATAATATCGTATGACGAATATATAATCTTGAATAACAATAAGTGGCTATTCGTTGTGAAAATATATAAAATAAAAAACATATTGAGAATTTTATCTGAAATTGCCATTTGAATACTTGTTCCAGGGTCAAATATTTTTGCCATACTCAATCCGAATTGTGTATCAAGAATTTCTCCTATCCCCAACAACATATAATAAAAAATACTTATAACATATGAAAAAAGAAACCCTATGAAAAGCTCTTTCATTAATGTGAAAGCGAAAAAGAATGTTCCATAATCCATACTTCCTGTTGGTTCTATCATTGGTGCAATTGCAATCGTTACCACCATAACTAAGCCAGCCCTAATTCTTGCTGGCACACCTCTTTGTGCAAATATAGGATTGAATGCTATCACTCCAGCCAGTCTTACAAGAACCATTATATAAATGTATATATCATTAAAATTAATACTTAACATATTGTCCTCATATATTCGCTATTTTATCAAAAATTAACTTGAAAAATTCATTAAATGCGTTCATCATTGTTGAACCAAATATTAACAGCATAAGTGATATTACAATGAGCTTCGGAACAAATGTAAGCGTTTGCTCATGTATTTGTGTTGCTGCCTGAAAGATCGCAACTACTAGTCCAATTACAATACTCGCCAATAACAACGGGCCTGCTACTTTTAAAGCTACTAGCATTGCATTGTTGAATATTTCTAAAATATCACCCTGTTCCGTAATATCACCCCATTTCTATATTTTTAGCATAATAGCTAATGAAATCCTGTTATCAAGGACTGTATCAGTAATGTCCAACCATCAACCAGTATAAACAGCATTAGTTTAAATGGTAAGGAAATCATTGACGGTGGTAGCATTACCATACCCATTGACATCAACGTGCTTGCTACAACAATATCTATAATAAGAAATGGTATATAAAGCAAAAATCCAATTAAAAATGCTCTTTTTAGTTCGCTAGTAATAAATGCTGGAACTATTACTGTTAAGCTTAAATCCAATAGCTTATCCTGTGAATCAAATTCAGCCATATCTGTTTGGTCTACTGAATCTGACAATGAAAGAAATAAATCCAAATCCTCTTCATAAACCTGCTTTAACATAAACTCTTTTAACGGCTTAACACCGTTATCTAATGCTTCTTCCTGTGTAATTTGGTTTTCCTTAAAAGGTTTATATGACACATCGTTTATTTCCTTGATTACAGGTGACATTATAAAAAGCGTTAAAAACAATGCTAAACCTGTTAATACTTGATTTGGTGGGGACTGTTGAGTTCCCAATGCATTTCTTAAAAATGATAAGGATATTATAATTCTTGTAAAGCAAGTGGTCATAAGTAAAAGCGTTGGTAGCAAAGCCAAAAACGCTAGCATAAATAATAAATCTAATGCACTCGTTGGATCTCCTGCTTCTCCTGAATTTATATCAATATTAATCCCAGCATCAGCGTGAACATTTAGGCTGTAGCACACAGATATTAAAACCACTACAATTATCAGATTTACAAGAAAAAAAATTAAATTTTTCTTTAAATATTTATTATTAGGAGCATGAGTTTTAATCATCTTTTTCTTTCTCCAAATTTTCTTTTTCTTTATTTAAAATTGAAAACTTACTATTTGTAACATTCTTCAATATGCTAAAAAAGTCCATGTTCTTATCATTTGGCTCTTCAACATTCAAAGACAACTCATCAACATCACTTATCTTTTCAATTTGGTTGTTTGTTACGCCAAGTAGCATGGTCTTATCTGCAACCTTCACTATAATCAGCAATTTATCCTGACTTAATGCAACTTTTTCTATAATTTTTATATTCTTGCCACCGTTACCCTTAAATCCATAACGCTTACCTATAAACCTTGCTGAAAAATATGCTGCAACTAATATTAAAATAAAAAATATTATTCCTAAAATAATAGAACTAATCTGCTCAATTGTTCCTGGCAATACAACTCCCCCTTAACTCCTTAAAGTGCTAGACACTAACCTTTCAATATTTACTCATTAAAAAACTATTATCCCCTACTATTTCAGTTATTCTAACTCCAAAATTATCATCTATCACCACTACATCTCCACGAGCGATAACCTGTCCATTAACAACAACTTCAACAGGAGAACCAGCCTGCTTTTCAAGGCTTATTACTGTTCCTTGTGCAAAATCAAGCACTTCTTTCATCCTAATTTTAGTCTTCCCAAGTTCAATCGAAACATCAAGTAATACATCCATCAGCAAGTCCATATTGTTTTTTAATAATGGTGAATTAAAAGCTGAGTTATCTGACCTCTCCGAAAAATCAGGGAACTGCGTTTCTTGAACACCTACAGCTGGATTTCTGATTTTTATTGAACGATTAGATGGGTTATTTAAATTCAATATTGAACCAATCTTAATTTCATCTCTCATCTCTTGAGTTTGATTATTCTTAAGCTTAATATCATCAACTGACGCTTTAGTTTCCTTAACCTCAGGAGTGTTTTTTTTCTTTGCCTCTTCAGTATAAGATATTAATTTATTGATTGCATTTACAGCATCGAATGAAAACAGAAGTATTAAATCGCTGTTCAAAACACCACTTATATCAATTTTAAATGTAATGTAACCAATCTTTCCACCTTCATTATCTAATCTTTGATTTAGCGAATCTCGCCCCTCAAATACCTTAGTTTCTGGTGACTCTATTTCAATATTAATATTTAAAAACTCACTAAGCGATGATGAACCAGAATTCAGCATCTGATTTGCGATTTCATTTATAGTGCTTAAACTAAATTCATCAAAAGTAAATTCATTTATATCATCATTTTCACTATTCATCAAAAGATTAAGTATCGTCTGTACATCAATCTTTCTGATCAATACTGCATATTTACCTAATAATCCACTCTTATATGAGCAATCAATTATCAAACCATCATCATATCCGACTAAGTTTATTTCATCTATTTCTTGTAACAAAACTTTTGATATGCTTATCTTAATTTGCTTATTTAAAATAGTTGAAATTGCAACAGCTGCTGAACTTGCACTTATATTTAAAACCTCACCAATTGCATCTAATTCTACATTAGTTAAGATCCTTTTGCCCATATGACTACTCACCCCTTCCACTTTTTCTTTCTAAATTCAAAACTCTGCTCTTTATCTATGTATTAACAAGATTTTTGAATTTGCTCTCTTTCCATATCCACTACTCTCCAACTACAACGGCAATCTCTCCACTATTCTCATTAGAATAAAAACTACCGAAAATCAATTCCCAGTCTTCAGTCTTGCTATTTGCTCCTTCGCTTGGTATTATTACAATCTCAACACGACGATTTTGCATACGTCCGTTTTCTGTATCATTAGTTGCAACTGGATAATCATTTCCCAATCCAATTGCAATAAGCTGAGTTGATTCAATGTTGCAGGTTTTCTCAAAATAGTTAGAAATAACTGTTGCACGCATAGACGAAAGTGTTCTTTCATCAACATTAGAATAAGCTGAATTAGCAGTATACCCCTTTATTACTATTTTGGATACCCCACCTTCAAACTGTTTTAATGTTTGACCCATAAACTCCATTATTGGATAGCTTGTTGCAAGCATGGTTGAGTCATCAGGATTAAACAAAACATTATTTGAAAACTGTATATATATGTTTTCATAGCCCTTCTTGGTTTCCTCAGCTACACCTTCACCTGTACCACTCTTTAGTGAACCTTTTTCAATATAAATGCTGTCAGACATCTCATTTGTTTCAATATGTGTTTTCAAATAGTTATATAAATCACTGAAATCAAGTTCGTCAGAGTCATCATCCTTATCACCTGGATTATAACCATTGGAATCTCCAGAATTATTTGCTAAATCTTCGCCATCATCCACAACAGTGAATACTATTTGGTCAACCTTTTCTGTACCGTTAATGTTAAAAGCTTTTACTAAATCAGCCCACTTATCCTCTTGTATGGAAGACATACTATACATCGCTATGAAGAATGTCATCAAAAGTGTTACCATGTCGCCATAAGTATCCATCCAGTTTCCACCACCATCAGGTTCCTGCCTTTGCTTTGCCATTTAACGACACCCTCCCTCACCTATTTTTTCTTCTTTTTATTTTCTTTTTGTCCATCACTTCCACCTGATGTAACAAGCTTAGATACCTGTGAGCCTGCTAACAGTCTTATAAGCTTTTCTTCAATAAATTTAGGGTTATCTCCATCTTGAATAGCCTGTACACCCTCACTAATAATCGTTTTACATAAATATTCTTCATCATGACGTATTTTCAACTTATTTGCCATTGGCTTAAACAAAAGGTTAGCAAGCAAAACTCCATAAAGAGTAGTGATAAGAGCAACCGCCATATTTGTCGCCAAGCTTTCCTGATCCGATAGATTTCCTAACAAGTTTACAAGACCAATTAACGTTCCAACCATTCCGAATGCTGGTGCATATTCGGACGCCTTGTTGTAAAACGCAATATCCTGCATATGCCTATCTGTAAAGTAATCAAGTTCCATTTCAAGTAATGTTTTTACTTTATCAGGTTCAACAGAGTCAACAACAAGCATTAACGCATTTTTCAAGAACCTATCTTCAGTTTCATTCAGCTTATCTTCAATTGCAAGAAGTCCGTTCATTCTCGCTTCCTTTGCAAATGTCACAATTTGCTCTATGTATATATATGGGTTATACTTTTTAGGGAAAATAACCACTTTAAAATGCTTGCCTATTTTTTTGAATGTAGAAAGAGGGTAAGATACCATAAGAGCACCTATAGTACCACCAACTACAATTGCCACAGATGGCACATCCCAAAATGATATAAGCTGTTTTGTAATTATAATCATTTTTCCTGTTTCAGGATCAGAGCCTAACATGATTGAAACCAGTGTCAAGCCAACACCTATTATCCACCCTAGTATCGTCATTAAATCCATAAAATTGAACCACCTTTATTATACTTTTATGACTATCTTGCCGAATCAATTAAATCCCTGAATACTTTCCTCCGAAACTGTAAAGTCATTCCTACAATGTCTTGCATAGACTCTTCAACAATATAAGTTGTCCCATTAGTTAACCGAATGGTAGTATCAGGATTTTCTTGTATAACTTCAATTAAATCTGAATTTAATACAAACTGAGTACCGTTAAGCTTAGTTAATGTTATCATATGTTTTTCCCCGCTTTATTAATAATTTAATTATATATTTACAGCTCTATTTTTTTATTGGAAATCGCTATTTCGGAGGATATCACCGCAAATATAAGAGTTTATCATGATACTTGCGGTGGTATCCTCCTCATTAAGAGGAGGATTACCAACCTTATTATTTATGTTATCTCTTTAAGTTAATCAATTCCTCAAGCATTGAATCAGATACTGTAATAATTCTTGAGTTAGCTTGGAATCCACGTTGTGTTGTTATCATATTAGCAAACTCATTTGAAAGGTCAACGTTCGCTGTTTCCAAAGTTCCTGATGCCAAAGCACCTGTTCCATTTGTTCCAGGTGTTGCAAGTATTGGTCCACCAGAGTTTGCAGATTCAGCAAAGTATGTGTTTCCTACCTGTGAAAGTCCCTTAGGGTTGTCAAATGTTGCAAGGTCAATTCTTCCTAGCTCCATCTCACCGTAAGTTGGATGCACACCTGTTAGTACGCCATCTTTTGAAATTGCTATACTTGTTAAGTCAGCTGCACTCTGTTGTCCACCCTCAGTGCCGCCTTCTAGTACAAAACTTGTAGCTCCTAAGCCGACATCCCTTGATGGTGCACTAGCAACTGAAACGGTTGTGCCTTCTAATGGATCTGTTCCATCGATAACATTAGTAGGCAACTTTGTGAGTTTTGGGAATGTAATAGTAATTGAATCTGAATCTGGACTGCCAACGGCACTGTTTTTCAGCAATACTGCACCCGATGAACCCATTTGCTCTGCTGTTAATTGAGCAGTGTATGTTGTTACTATCGGTGTTGCTGGTAGCACTGCTGTTGTAGTATCAACCATTGAAAGAGTATATACATCAGGAGATGTGCCAGTTCGCACAAAACTCATATCTCCACCACTAGATCCTGAAAAACCATCTCCAACTTCCTGTATAGTGAAGTAATTTGTTATATCCATATTTGTTCCAGGTGTTGCAGGCGTTATACCAACACTACCTGCATCAATACCAAAGTTTGTTTCTACAAGTTGGTTAGATTTCAAGCTACCACCAGCAAAAACGTCCTTGTCAAATGAAAGTGTGAATTCTCCTGCTGGATGCTCTGCACCTGAGTTTGCTGATTTTATTGCTTCATTAACTATATCATTTAGTTCTTGTAAATCTGTAAAAGACTCATATTCATTAAGCTTTATTGTTATTGCTGAACTTGAAACAATTGCTTGTGCCTTTTGATTTAGAGGCAACTCGCTACTTAGTGCAAATACTATTGCTACGTTTGAAAGTGATGTTTGATTACTTGAAACTAGCTCTACCCCAACATCATTAATCATTTCTGATGCTTTTGAAACTGATGCGTTTTGGTATGGCAAGCTTATTTTAATTTTTTCTGAAGCTGGCAATTTTCCAGTTGTTGTACCAGAAACACCAAGTACAAAGTTTCCGTTAATGTCTACTAAGTTACCAGCAGCGTCTATATCTAGCATACCCGCTTTTGTATAGAAAATATTGCCCTCAGGGTCTTCAACCTGTAAATATCCCTCACCAGTTATCGCAACGTCAAGAGAATATCCTGTTGTTGTCATAATTGATTGTGCGTGGTTAACGTCAATACTTCCAAGTGCTGTACCATAACCTACCTGTGTAGCATTTGTACCACCCTTTAACGCTGTTGCTGATGAAGCTGCGTTTGTTGTCTGATAATAAACATCTCTAAAAGTTGCACGGCTTGACTTGTATCCATATGTACTTACGTTTGAAATGTTATTACCAATTACGTCCATTCTTGTCTGATGTGTTGTCATTCCTGCAACACCTGAATATAGTGATCTTACCATTATTAAAACTCCTTTTTATTTGTGGAACTGATTATATCAAACTCATCAATCATTCAAAGTTTTAATAGCCTCCTAAAAAGGTCCAGCTATATAATTACCGTTCCATCTATATTCGTAAAAACGCTTCCTTTTAAATCATCATTAGCTACCGTTGTAATCACTGTGTTATTCTTGATATTAACAATATAAGCTGCTGTGTCTATTAATATTAAAGGTTCATTTAGTCCTTTTTCCTCTGCAATTTTTACTCCATCATTTAACCTTGATAAATTGCTTTCGGAAATATTAATATTTCGTTCCAACACACGATTAACTGCATGGCTGGAGAAATTCACTCCACTTGCACTGTTAATTTGCTCCTGTAAAATCTTTTTAAAGCTGTTTTTTTCATCATTAGTATTTATAGCTTCATTTTTATTTACATTTGGCTCAAGTGGTACACCCGTTACAATTGGTACTGAAAGACGATTTAACAAAAATGTATTATCCATAGCATCCATGCTCCTTTCAATACAACTTCCATTTTGCAATTTTTAGTTTTGTACATTCAATCTTCTTTCCTTTTTGTCATTATTAAGAATCAGCACTGTCATCTTTATTTGTAGTGTCGCCATCCTTAGCTGGTGTTGAACTATGTATAAGCATTACCTCTGATAATTCATATGATTTATCATTTACAGTAAGCTTATATTCACCATCTAATAAAGAAATCTGTGTAACTACCCCTGTTTCCTTTGTAACTGAACCACCGATATTGTTTTTAGCTACCGTTACTTCCTTACCTAAAAAGGACATTGAATAGCCTGCTTTCTCATATTGTGATATCTCCTGCATAGCTTGCATACTTGCAATCTGTGCTAATTGTGACATATATTGAGTATCATCAACTGGATTCATAAAGTCTTGATTTGACAACTGGTTAAGCATTAGTGAAAAAAAATCTTCTGATTTAATGCTTGTATCTTTATTGTTTTCAAATACTGCATTAAATACATCGCCTTTTTTTTCGGTTTTATCAGTTTTATCTTTGCCACTTCCTATGAGATCGGTATAATTTCTGTCTGGTGAATTTGTTACAGGTATTGCCATAGTTTACCTCCTTTTAGCTTGATTTTAAACATATACATTTAGCATTGAATTAAGTTTTTTACTTGGTATAGCTTCAGCTTGTTCAATTTCAATCTCTTTGCTATCCGATATGAAATTATTATAATAGCTTTCGCTGTTACCATTGCTGAAATAATTTCTGCTATCCTTGTTGAAATTTTGTGCATTGTTAAATGACTGCTGCATATTATTATGTGACATTTGTTCTGAAGCATTTTCCGACTTTTGAACAGTTATATTATTTATTTCTGCATTGTGAAGTCTTAATGAATTCTGTAAGTCCCCTAGCTTTTCGCTTAATAATTTAACTGTCGCTTCATTTGTAGCGGTCATATTTAATATGATTTTTTCTGAGTCCTTAACAAATTTAACTGTAATCTTTCCTAAGCCCTCTGGTGCAAGCTGTATTGTAAATTCTTCTTTTAAGCCTGTTTTAAGTTGCTTAGATAAACCATCAAGAACTTGATTTTGGACATCGAATTCATCTGTCAATTTAGTTTCAACATTTACCTTTTGAACGTTCCTAAATTCAACATTGTTAACCTGTTTTTGTAGCTCATCAATATTAACAGTGATTTCTTCCGATTTGTTATCATCAGTTTTTAGCGTTTTCTTTACTGCATTAATTGTTTGATAGAATTTAGATTCTGTATCAAGTTCGACTTCCTTATTTCCACGATCGGAAGTTGCCGATACGTCCTTGCTTACGTTTAATTCATTCATCTCAAATGTTTCAGTGTTAAGCTTGCTTTGTGTTGAATTAGTTTTTTCTGTTTTCACTAAACTCTCAATACTACTTTCTAAATCTGAATAAATTAGGTTTGTATTCGCTGTGTTCTCAATGCCATTAACGTTAGGTAAACTACTGTTAACATTGTACTCTGTGTTCAATATTGGAGATAGGTTAATGCTTTGTGTTTGCACATAATCAATCGGAGCATTTTGTATTATCGGCTCTTTAGTATTGTAATCTGTGTATCTAGAATATAATGAGTCTAAATCTGCCTCTGAAACATTCTCCTTAACAACAAAATTATGAGGTATTTTTATATCCCTTTGATGATTTACTTTTTCATCAACTTGAAATGTTTTTACTTCACTTTGATAATTTAGTTTTTCATCAACTTGAGGTATCACTAGCTTATTTTCTGTTTCTACCTCTAAGGGCATTTTGCTATTGTCATTGATTTTTTCTTTGACAGTTTGTTCATGATTTTCATTTACATGAGTACCATTGTTGTTTGCATTTACAAAGCCATCATTTACATACTCTAAACCACTAGATTTATGGTTTTCTAACTGAGTTATTTCAACATTTTGCTCTGTTTCGGACAATACTTTATCTGCTTTAACTGCCTGTGCTATTGTTTCATATGCTTGTTGTTCAGTTGTAGCTTTATCAAATTCTATTTTTCCATCGTCACTAGAAAGTTTAACAGGATTTAATTCCTTTATAGCGATATTTCCTCGCTGTTCAAACTCCTGTGATTGATTAGCTACATTACTTTTTATAGCTGTTAATTCCTCTGAAACAACAGGCGATTGCAAAATTTCAGTTGCATTTTCTGCTTTATGAATTACCTTAGGATTTTGTATGTTCTCGTGAGTGTTTGCTGTATCCTTTAATTCATTGCCTAACTCAAAGCTATTGCTTTCAGATGCTTTAATATTATTTGCTTGTTCTTGCAAACCTATTTCTACAACCTTATCATCAATAACAGTCCTACTTTGAATTTCTGGCTTTTCAGCAGTCTGAGGCTTGTAATTGCCATTCACTAATACATTATTTTCTATAAATTTATTCGATTCTTCAAAAGCTGAATGATTATCAATTGTTCCTTGATTATCTTCTGCTATGATATTATCTTCTGAAACTTCCGTATTAGCTATCAATGCACTTACTTCTTCATCCATGTTCAGCAAGTTAATCTTATATGTAAGAGGGTTTGTTTTATTACTCTCTATACCCATTGCCATAATTAAATCTTTCATGCCCTCAATATTTCCGGACTCTGTAAGCGAGTTTAAAAGCATTGGGTTTTGATTTAACATTGCAGAAGCTTGCTCTAACACTTCAACAGGTATTTCCTTTTTGCGATTACCAATAAAGCTTTCTGTGTTACCATCACCTAAAAGCTGGCTTATCACCGCCAAAAAATCTCCACTATTTACTTCTTTGCCACTACGAGCAGTTGTAATGCTATCAGTAGTTCCCACCGTGTTCATTATCACGGCTTCCATCTTCATCTCTCTCACCTCCCTTCACATGAGTTATTTATGTATCCCAGTCAATGACTGGAATTAAGCATTAATATAATCTTAACCTATATTTACCTTTGGATGAACTGCACTAAAAATCATCATATGCCCATCTTTATTCGGATGTGGATCAAAATTTAACGTATCTAAATTCCAAAAATTAATATTAGAATTCGTCAACCCTTCCTCCCTAAACAAATCATATATATCAACATAATTATATTTGGGAGATACTGAAAATGCCATGTTAATCCTGTTTATATAGCTATCTGCAATTTCACCTAAATCGTAAATGCCATAAATTGATACATTATGGTATGGGTTGTAAATATTATTAACTATAATCTGTGCGTCATGATTTTTCGCCTTTATCTGCGAAATAATTTGTGGAAAATTATTAACTTCAAAGTTCTTGCAAATTTCATATAATTCCTCATTATCAACAATCTGACTGTTAAGTTCAGCTATTACTGGTATAAGTAAGAACGGATCATTCTTATACTTCTTTGTTAACTCCGAAATTACAGTATTGTTAATATCATTTACATTTTCAATCCCAAAGGCTTTTGTTACCCTATTAATAAAAGGTTTGAGCAAATCGTTTGAACCTATACTTATCGTGATTATATCTGCTTGTGAAATCACATCGTCATGTTCCCCTGATGACAGCATCTGCAAGAGTTCTGTACTCGTCATTCCACTAGCTGCTAAATTAGTTGTACTTGCTCCTAAGTCCTCACCGATTAAGTCAACATAACTGCTTTCATCTTCTGCAAGTCCATATCCTGCTGCAATACTGTCACCAAGAGCTACATAATTTATAACGTCATTCTTAGATTCCACTTTCGGTTTTCCTGCTGTAATGAAAATTACTAAAACCGCAAGCATAACTACTAATAAATTTCCTTTTCGTATAGATTGCATTCTTTCCCCAAAGCCCTCCTTAACATTGTTAGATTGCTATATCGCAACCTTTTCTCTTATGAATTTTGATGCAATAAATTCTGAGATTATCAATTCATTCTCTTTTGCTAAAAGCCTTTCATACTCCGTACGTTGTTTTTCTTCTAGCTTTTCAATCCCTGATACTTCTTGAGATAGCCCCACTACAACTCTTCTCTGGCGTTCAATTGCACCGTCAAGAACATAAATCTGTGTTTGCAACTGCTGTTGCTCAAGCTTTACACTGTCTTTACGGAACTGGAACACCTTAACTTCCATTATTGTAACGCCTTTGGTTATCTCATCAGTCATCTCAGTATGAATTATATCATAGTCAACTTGTAGCGATTTTATTGCTTCCTTTGCAAAATTTCTTTCTGCTTGAAGCTTTAGCATTTTATTCTTTTCGCTATCAAGTAACTGTTTTTTATAATCCCTCATCTTACTCAATGAAAACTCAAACTTCTTCATGCCCAATTCTCCATTTCTCATAAACTAAACAACTAAATATATTATAATAATAAAACTATAATTTATACTCTACATTGCTCAAATTTAATCGTTTAATATTTCTTTTAATAATTCAACTGTATCCTCAAAATGTTGTCCTGCATCTACTGGTTGTTGTAAGAAACTGTTAATTGATTTTATTTTGCTTATCGCATAATCTAAATCTGGATTACTACCTGCCTTATAAGCACCGATTGAAATAAGGTCTTGATTTTCCTGATAAACTGACATAATCTTTCTTATTTCATTTGCAACTTTTTTATGCTCAGGTTCTATGATTTGCGACATCAGACGGCTAATACTTCCAAGTACATCAATAGCTGGATAGTGATTTCTCATCGCTACTTTTCTTGACAGCATTATATGTCCGTCAATTATTCCTCTAACGGTATCCGATATTGGCTCATTGGAATCATCTCCTTCTACAAGAACTGTATAAATACCAGTTATTGAACCTTTTTCAAAGTTTCCACTTCTCTCAAGAAGCTTAGGTAGGGTTGCATATATTGATGGTGTATATCCTCTCACCACTGGTGGTTCTCCTACACTTAAACCAATCTCTCTTTGAGCCATGCAATAACGTGTAAGTGAATCCATCATAAGTAGAACGTCCTTGCCCTGATCACGAAAATATTCTGCTATTGTTGTTGCTGTTAATGCACATTTATTACGCAACATTGCGGGCTGGTCAGATGTAGCAACTACAACCACTGAACGTGCAGCACCTTCTTCACCCAAATCCCTGTTGATAAACTCTAAAACTTCTCTGCCACGCTCTCCAACTAGTGCAATAACATTTACATCAGCCTTAATATTCCTTGCTATCATTCCCATAAGTGTACTCTTACCTACACCACTTCCTGCGAATATACCCATTCTTTGTCCCTTACCAATTGTCAACATTCCGTCTATTGCCTTAACTCCAAGTTCAATTGGCTCACTGATTGGTGGTCTGTCCATCGGGTTATTCGGAACACCATTTATTGAATAATATTCATAGCCGTTAATTTCTCCCTTGCCATCAATCGGCTCTCCAAGTGCATTTACAGTTCTACCAATCAATTCATTACTCATTTTTATCATGAGCTTTTCGCCTGTATTCCTTACAATGCTTCCATATCCTATGCCATCAACATCTTCATAAGGCATAAGTAAAACTTTTCCCTCTTTAAAGCCAACTACTTCTGATATTATTGTTTTATCACTAGAATTCATCGTAATAGTGCAAACATCTCCTATATTACAAGTAATTCCAGTCGCCTCAACCGTCATACCAACAATTTGGTCAATCTTACCTAAAGAAGTGTAAAAATCATTAAGCCTTATTTCAGGATATAAATGCGAATGACTCAAGTTAACTTTATTTTGCATACACTGCCTCATCATCTTCCTTGAAATATTCCTCAATATTTTTTAACTGGGTCGATATTGAGGCATCAATAACTCTGTCAGAAAGCTGTATAACGCAAGTTCCTTTGTCTGCATCCTTAATGGTTTGGACTTCTATTTTTGAATTATTACCACTCGTTGACATTTCTTCTATAACCATTTCTACAAGCTTTGGTAGCTTTTCAGAAATTTCAACTGTTATCCACTTAGCATCACGAACAGTTCTTAAAACTGATTTTATCGTGTCCATCAAAAACAAATCATTCTCCTCAATTTTATGTCCGATTACTTTTTCAGCTATTTGCAATGACAAGCCTTTAACTTCCTTTGCATAATCCTGCATATACTGAATTTGTAACTCTTTCATCTCTTCAAGAGAATCCCCTATGTCTTTAAGCAATCCCTCAACTGCCTCTGATTTTTCATCAATGCCTTTTTTAAGACCTTCCTGTCTTGCCTGTTCTAAAATCGAATCATATTTCTCTTTCGCCTGATCGATAATCTCCTGTGCTTCCTTTTGTGCATTTCGCTGAACATGAATAACTTCTGACTGTGCCTCATTTAAAATTAACTGTCTTTCACTATTAGTCATTTTCAACATTTTATCACGAATAACCTCTGAGTCAGCTTTTGCTTTATCAATCACCTTATTATATAATTCACGGGAAAGCTTGTTTATTGAACTGCCTTCTTCATTCTGTATATCCTCATCATCAATATCATAGGACATTTCATAAAATGGTAAGTCAGGAATAATTACTACTTCATTGAGCTTATTTACTTTTTCAGGTTTAATAATCTTAAGCAATTATCTCATCCTTTCCACCCTTAGAAATAACAATATCCCCTGCTTCTTCGAGCTTTCTGATGATTGAAACAATTCTCTGCTGTGCTTCCTCAACATCACGCATACGAACATTATGAAGATACTGCATATCAGTTCTAATTGTTTCCTGTTGACGCTGTGACATATTGCTGAAGATTGCATTAGCGATTTCTTCACTTGCCGCTTTAAGTGCAACTGTAAGGTCTTTAGTATCACACTCACGAATAAAGCTTTGAATTTCCATATTGTCAAGATATACAATGTCTTCAAATACGAACATAAGATTTTTAATCTCATCAGCAAGCTCAGGATTAGTTTCATTAAGCTCATCAAAGATATACTTTTCAGTTCTTCTATCAACATGATTCATAATATCTGCCAAGTAGCTTACTCCACCAGATTCTCTCAAGTCAACTGCTGTCATTGACTCTAACTTCCTCGACAATATATTTTCAACAATACTTATTACTTCTGGTGATGCCCTATCTAAATTGGAGATTCTTTGAAATACCTCTATTTGAGTTTCCTTTTGCAGTTCAGTAATAATTTGTGATGCCATTTCTGCTGATGTATATGATAGTATCAATGCAATCGTCTGTGGATGTTCATTTTGTATAAGCATCAATAAGTTTTTGTAATCAACTTTTCTTAAAAATTCAAAAGCTCTTGTTCTGCTGGACTTTATAACCTTTTCCATTAATGCGGTAGCTTTTTGTGCCCCAAATGCTTTTTCTAAAACTGCTTTTGCATAATTCTCTCCACCCTCTGTTACCACCTTTTGAGTTACACATAATTCATAAAATTCATTCATTATTTCTTGTAACTCTTCGGATGAGAGATTATCTATTTTTGAAATGTGGAACGATAGCTCCTCAACTTCTTCATCATGCAAATATTTATATACTTCAGAAGCACTTTCAGACCCTAAAGCAATAAGAACAGCAGCAGCTTTCATAGATGCGTTCATTTTTAGTTTTGGTGCTGCCATTTAGCTATCCTCCTTTATCATGGAACGAATTAATGCTGCTGTAATTTCAGGATTATCACTTACGAAATCTCTTACCTCATTAGCTGTCATATCCTTTTGGCTGTTGTGTTCCTTAGCCTCTTCAACCAATGTACGTTTCTGTTCATTGAGTTCATCTTGAAGAGTTTTAACTGCAGCTTCGTTTTCTAATTCTGCCTTTTTAAGCTTCTTCTTTGTCCTTTTACTTGATATAACTACAACAACAATAATAAGTATAATAATTAATAAAATCAAACCAATTGCTAGTGGTAGTATTTTTATTATAAACTCTTTTATTGTGTTTGCAGGTGTTTCTGGCACACCTACTGGTAAATCAGCCTCAACATATTTGCTGTATACTGAAATCTTATTAGCATCAATATTTGTTGCGTTTTTTACAAGTTGAACAAGGGCATCTCTTTCAGTATCAGTCAAGACAACGCTTGTATTATCAACTACAACTGCAACCGTTGCATCTGTCATTACTCCCTGTGCTTTTTCCTTTTGTGTTAATATGTAACCAATTGCCCACTCTGTACTTCTTGCATAATGTGTTGCATCTTGATTAGTCAAGTCGGTTTCATTTTCATTCACATACGAAGGTATATCCGTATTATTTTCCTCACCAACAATACCTTGGTCATTAACTATCTGGCCATTTACGTCATACTCGACATCTTCTTTTTCCTTTACGCCTAAACCGTCCTCATTCGTTACTAATTCCTTGATTTCCTGTGTTATTTTATCATAGTCAAGCGTTACTGAAGCAACGGCTGTAACTTTATCATCTCCATAAATTGAAGATAAAATCTTCTTTGCATTTTGTTCAATCTGTGCCTGTGCTATATTCTGGTAATATAATCTCTGTTCCTCATCAGCAGTGCCTGTGCCCTTAGAGTTTTCTTCATCTATACCAAACAATTCAAGTCCTGTGTTGGCATCAATAATTTTAACATCCACAGGTTCCATTTTCTGTGCACTATATGCAACAAGGTTTTTTATCGCAGATACATTTTCCTCTTTAAACCTAACTGATTTATCAAGAGTTAATGCAACACTTGCCGTAGCCTTTTCTTTATCTTCCTTCCACACATAATTACTTCCTTCAGGCATACTAATTGTAACAACAACGCCTTTAACTCCATTTAATCTTTTTATAGTTGTTTGTAATCTATCCTGTAACTCAAATCTTAACGTTTGCTTCTTCTCAAAATCCGTCATCGTCATTCCAAGATTATCAAAGAAAGTTCCGTAAGATGGTGTGGATTGTGGGTAACCTTTTTCAGCAAGCTCATAAACTAATTGGTCCCATTGCTCCTCAGGAACTTCAATCTCTCCACTTTTATTAATTTTCGCTTCAACGCCCTCTGCCTTTAGTATGTTATATACTTCAGCAGATTCATTTGAATCCATATCAGGAAACAAAACAATAAATCCATCAGAACCGTTTAAAACAACAGTCATAATTATCGCTATTGCAAGTACCAAACAAATTGAACTTACAATGATAATCCTTAATTTCTTAGAAATCGCCGACCATTTTATCTTAAACTTTTCCCAAAACGCTTTAAGTTTTTCTTTCATTTACATATCCACTCTTTTAATTAATTTATATCAATATTCTTACTCTTCTTTCCATCATTTTTCTTAATGCTTATATCTGCATTTGTATAATTTCCTTATATGTGTTAACTGCACGAGTAACAATCTGTGTCGTAACCTCTATCGCCGTAGTAGCCTTTGCAGACTGTATCATAATGCCTTCTATATCATCTGTTTTACCCATCGCTAAGTCGTATGAATCCTGTTGAGATTTCATTTCTAATTCCTTAA
Source organism: Bacillota bacterium (assembly GCA_023388515.1). Classification (GTDB taxonomy): domain Bacteria; phylum Bacillota; class Clostridia; order Oscillospirales; family Ruminococcaceae; genus JAAYPV01. The sequence continues at coordinate 13,379 of JAEWGD010000038.1, read as the reverse complement.
CTCCGCTAATTGCATTCTTTAATGTATCTGAAAAAGATTCTTCTTTATCGTTATCACTATCCATATTTATTTCACTAGGCTTAATTTTTGATATACCCTCTAACGAATTAATTGATTGCATTTCAGTAAGTGGAACTATAAACATTATAATCATCCCTTTTCATTTTTCTTTATTCTTTAATAATATCATTATTTCTTTTATATACCATGTTAAAATTTAATGTTTTATATTAATATTTTAACAATATTCTGTTAACATTAGTATAAATTAGCTATTTACCTATTTCCAAAGCTTTAGACGCCATTGCCTTAACCACAGACAATGCCGCAATCTGTGCCTCATATACTCTTGATGCTGCCATTAAGTCAATCTGCTCCTCCGAATTGTTAACATTCGGATACAGAACATAACCGTCCTCATCAGCATCTGGATGCTCTGGGTCATAAACAGGAACAAAATCCTCTTGGCTCTCAACTACTTCTGTTACACGAACTCCACCACCCGTAGCATTTTGTAGTCTATCGCCAAAGCTCATTTCCCTCTCTTGAAATATAACCTGCTTCCTTCTATATGGGTCACCGTTTTCTGTTCTTGTTGTATTTTGGTTTGCTAAATTTTGTGTTATAATATCAGTCCTAAAGCGTTCTGCCGTTAAAGCTGAACCTATAATATTCAAAGAATTCATAAAAGCCATAATATTTTACTCCTTAATTAAAGTTTGCAGATGAAACTACTCTTAGTTGAGTAAATGTAGCATTTATTTTTTGGACTAAAGCTGCATGCTGCAAATATGTTGCGTATAACTCAATTGACTGCTGGTCTGAGTCTACATTATTACCATCCACATTAATAGTTGTACTTGTATCATCAGTTATATTAACTTGGAACTTGTATTTTGTATTGTCATTGTTGCCGACAGCGTCCTCAAGAACATTAGCAAATGATACATTTTTCTGTTTGTAATCTGGCGTTTCCTTATTGGAAATGTTCTGTGAAATTACCTGTTGCTTAATTGACAAAGCGTTGATACTGCTTTCCACTGCTTTAAATTGTAACGAATCAAAAAACAATATAAAAACCTCCAAACTATTTTAATATACGTCCCATTAAACTTATTTTTTTCATTATACACTTTCTTTTTTAATAAATTAAGAATAGAAAATGTAGAAAAAAAATTATTTTTCTGAGTTTATGAACTAATATCGTTTTTTATATTGAATTAATGTATTTTATATATACAACTCACAACTTATAACTAATATTAATCGTTTTATTTGTAAGATGTCACAATTAACTTTTCCATTGATTTGACGATTATATTAAACCACAGGAAATATAAGTAATGATTAACTTTTTATTTACAAAAAACCTCCCTTAAATTCAAGTTGTTTACAGATTAAATTTTATTTTTAAATAATTATTGTACTTTATTTATTGTTTGTTAACATTTTGTTTATAAATTAAAATTATTTTTAAATTTATTTCAGATAAAATAAAACACAAAAAATCCTCCCTGTTTTCAGAGAGGATTTTTGTGTTCCATATTAAAACCTAACATTATCAATTTTACTCATGGTCTATCGTAATTACTGTGTTATATGTTTCATCAATTTTTGATATTTCCTCAGAAATACATTTAATAAGTTCACAGTCAGTTAAATGAAAATCAAAAGGTGCTACTACATCAAAAATTAGGTTTGAGTGACTTATTCCCCAAACTACACGAAAATCATGCATACTAATTTCACTCGAAACTTGATTAATAATATCATTAACCACCACCTTAAGTTCATTAGTTTTTGCATCATTCGTAACGATAGGGTCAATGTGAATCACAAGATTTATACAGTAATCCCTCAAAAAATCACGCTCGATATTATCAATAATATCATGACTAATCATAATATCCTGTTCTGCACAAACCTCACAATGTACTGACGCAAAGCAACGTGCTACTCCATAATTATGCACAATTAAATCATGAAGCCCGATAATGCCGTCATAGCTTAGAATTTTCTTATTAATATTATCGACAAGTTCCTTAGATGGTGCATTTCCAAGCAATGGGCTTATTGTATCTTTAATTAAATTTATCGCAGTTATTATGATTAGCAATGCAACAACTAATCCCATATATCCATCTAAATTAAACCCTGTCAAACGTGTAATTATAACCGCTACTAATACTGCAAATGTAGAAAGAATGTCATTTCTGCTATCAACTGAGGTAGCTAATAAAGTAATAGAGTCGATAGTTTTACCTATTTTACGATAAAACAAAAACTGCCAAAATTTAATTAATATGGATACTACAAGCATTACAACAGCTATAATACTAAATGTTGCTTCCTGTGGGTGTATTATTTTTTCTATTGATGTTTTACCCATCTGAAATCCTAAAAATAGCACTATGAAAGAAACAATTAAGCCTGCTATATACTCCATTCGTGCGTGACCATAAGGATGTTGGGAATCTGCTGGTTTGCCAGAAAGTTTAAATCCAACAAGCGTAACCAATGATGAACCTGAATCAGACAGGTTGTTAATTGCGTCTGCCGTGATGGATATACTATTAAATATAGTACCCACTGTGAATTTAATAAAAAAAAGCAGAAAATTAGAAGCTATTCCAATAATGCTTGCAAACTGCCCATAGCGTTCACGCATTTTAAATTTACTTTCATTTTTATCATCCTTTATAAAAATTTTAATTAGTAAATTAGTCAAAATTACACCATCTTTCACAAAATATTCATCGCCACAACTATAATTATAATATGTTGAACTTTAAATTTTATCATATTATTATTAAAATGTCAACCAATTCAAGTTAATATTTTGTTAAATTATTTTAATATAAACCTTTTTCAATTGGTGACAAATGCAGAAATATGTGATATAATAAAAAATATGATTTTTTGGAGGTTACTATGAGCGTATTAAATGTTGAAAATGTTACACATGGTTTTGGTGCAAGGAGAATTTTACAGGACGCTTCGTTTCGCTTGCTAAAGGGCGAACACGTCGGACTTGTTGGTGCTAATGGCGAAGGTAAATCTACCTTTCTTAATATAATTACAGGCAAACTAATGCCTGATGAGGGCAAGGTAAGTTGGTGTAATCATATTACAACTGGATACCTTGACCAAAGCAGTACACTTACTAAAGGAAAGACTATTCGTGATATTTTGCGTGAGGCATTTAGTCATATGTATGAAATGGAACAGGAAATGCTTGAAATGTATGAGAAAATGTCGGATTGTACGGAAGAAGAAATGGAACAGCTGTTAGAGGATGTTGGAGAAATTCAAGATATACTAGAGCATAGTGGTTTTTATACGCTTGACGCTAAAATTGAGGAGTTTTCAAACGGTTTAGGACTGCGTGAAATCGGACTTGATAGAGATGTAAGCGAACTTAGTGGTGGACAGCGTACAAAGGTTCTTCTTACTAAGCTATTGCTTGAAAATCCTATGATACTTATTTTAGATGAGCCTACTAACTTTTTAGATGAAAACCATATCTTGTGGCTTAAAAACTTTCTACAAAATTATGAAAATGCGTTTATTCTTGTTTCCCATGATATTCCTTTTGTGAATTCAGTTGTCAATGTAATATATCATGTTGAGGATTCAATTCTCACACGTTATAAAGGAAATTATGATGAATTTATGTCTATGTATGAGTTAAAAAAACGTCAGCTTGAACAGGCATATGAAAAACAGCAAAAGGAAATTTTACATCTTGAGGACTTTATTGCTCGAAACAAAGCTCGTGTTGCTACTACTAATATGGCAAAAAGCCGTCAAAAAAAGCTCGACAAAATGGACATTATTGAACTTGGTAGAGAAAGAATTAAGCCTAGCTTTTCTTTTTCATATTCTCGTGCGACAGGTAGAGTTGTCATTGAAGCTAGTGATTTGGTGCTTGGATATGATGAACCACTCACTAGTCCGCTAAATTTTCAGCTTGAAAGAGGGCAAAAGGTTGCTATAAAAGGTGTGAATGGCTTGGGTAAGTCTACACTCCTTAAAACATTACTATGTATACAGCCAGAGATTTCGGGGGCAGTTAAGCTTGATGATTATGTGGAAGTAGGGTATTTTGAACAGGAACACGCATCTGGTGATAATAATGCATTAGATGAAATATGGCAGGAGTTCCCGTCAATGACTAATGCTCAGGTTCGTGGTGCATTGGCAAAATGTGGACTTACTCCACAACATATTGAAACTCAAATGCGTGTGCTTAGTGGTGGCGAAAATGCAAAGGTTCGTTTGTGTAAACTTATGCTGAAAAATATAAATTTATTAGTGCTTGATGAGCCTACCAATCATCTTGATATTGACGCAAAAGAATCACTTAAAAATGCGATAGCAGAGTTCAAAGGCACTGTTTTACTAGTTAGCCATGAGCCTGAATTTTATATGGATATTGTTTCAGATGTGTGGAATCTTGAGGAATGGACAACAAAAATTGTATAAGAAATATTAAGCCTAATGAAAAATCACCATAATTAATCCAAAAGGTTAAGTGGTGATTTTTATGAGCTATAAGGTACTGTGAATATGCTACTCTTTAGTTTTGCAATCTGTACTTGACACTTCTATTGGGATACTGTTAATGTACTCCCCCGTATCAGTCGGTAGGTTTTTCTTTTCTAATTTTTCATTTAAAAATTCTTTTATCAATGTATATATCACTGTAAATATCGGAACAAAAGTTACCATACCGATAAATCCAAATAACCCACCACCGACAAATATCGCAAATAATATCCAGAAAGTAGGCAATCCTAATGAGCCCCCTAAAATCTTCGGCTCAAGGACATTTCCATCAAATTGTTGTAGAACTAAAATAAATATTGCAAAAATAATCGCTTTCTTAGGGTCTTCCACAAGAATAAGCAGTATACATGGAATTGCACCAATAATAGGTCCAAAGAAGGGAATCATATTTGCTAAACCTATAATAAAGCTAATAAGAGCTGCAAAAGGCATTCCCATTATTGTCATTCCTATAAAAGTTATTACGCCAACCAAAAATGAATCGAGAGTTTTTCCAGATATATATTTTATAAAAACTGTGTTAACCCTGTCACCAATTTTGATAATTTTATTGCATTTTCTCTCATGTAACAGTGAATATAGAAACTTTTTGGTTTGTCCTTTAAACGTTTCCTTGTTATACATTACATAAATAGACATAATCAAGCCAAGTAAAAAGTCCTTGATACCAATAAGAAATGAAAATGCTCCATCTCTAATGCCAGTTAAAAGCTTTTCAAATTCAGGTTGGAATTTTGTAACTGCATCCATAAGAGATGAACGGATAGTTTCAAATTCTTCATTCCAAAGCGCATTTATCTCTGGGTTATTAGATAAAAATCTGGTAGCAAAAATCTGTAAATTATTTAGGTATGAGGAGAAGTTCTTTAGTATTTTTTCTATACTCTTTATAACCTCAGGGATTACAGTCATAATTAATAATACTATTAAAGATAGCGTGATAAGCATCGTTATTGTTATTGATAAACTTCGAACTAGGGATTTACGCTCTTTCTTTTTAAATATAGCTTTCTTCAAAAGCTTTTCAAAAAACTTCATTATTGGATTAAGTAAATACGCAATTACTCCACCCCAAATAACGGGAGCTAACACTTTTAAAACCAGTTTGACGTAGTATATATACTTTTCATAATTAAAAACCATTGAAACAAATAGTAAACAAATTACAAAAACAATCACAACATATATTGCAATCGTTGTGTATTTTGAATTAAATTTAAACTTCACCAAAACACCTCTTTAATATAGTTTATAAATACATTATACAACATTTTTATAGCGAATGGAATAGTTTTAGGGTATAATAATATTATTAATCTATCAAAAAATATTATATTGTTAATAAATTTAATTTTAGGTCTTTTATTTAAGGCGTAAATATGATATAATATTAAATGTTGACATCTTGTAAGAACAAATTAAACAAAGTTGTTTTCACACCCTTACGCCTTTGAGGGTATAATCACTATTAATAGTACATTGAATGGAGTAGATTTATGGCAGAGCAAGGTTTTAAAGATTTAAAAAGGTCAGCATTACAAAAATATTTTGATAAAATGAACTCACAACAACAAGAGGCGGTGTTTGCTGTTACAGGGCCTGTATTAGTATTGGCTGGTGCTGGGAGTGGCAAAACTACTGTAATAGTTAACCGTATTGCTAACATGATTAACTTTGGAGATGCATATTATAACGAAACCTCTAATGGTTCCGAAGATGAAATAAATTTCCTGTTAGATTATATAAATGGAAAATCAGACGATATTGCAAGATTGAAGGATATAATCGCTGTATCACCGATTAAGCCTTGGAATATATTAGCTATTACTTTCACTAATAAGGCGGCGGGTGAGCTTAGAGCAAGGCTATCAAATATTTTAGGTGAGGATAACGCTAAAGAGATTAATGCTGCAACATTCCATTCAGCTTGTGTAAGAATATTACGCCGTGAAATAGAAAAGTTAGGTTATCATAGCAGTTTTACTATTTATGATTCTGATGATAGCCAAAGGGTTATAAAATCCTGTCTATCTGATTTGAATGTTTCTGAGCAGCAATTCCCACCGAAATCCATTTTAAGTAGCATTAGTAAGGCTAAGGATAGTATGCTATTCCCTAAGGATATTGAGGCTTCTATTGGTGGGGATTTTAGGAAAAGTGTTACATCAAAAGTTTATACTGAATATCAAAAAAGGTTAAAAGGCTCAAATGCATTGGATTTTGATGATATTATTATGCTTACTGTACAGCTGTTTACTGATTTCCCCGATGTTTTGGAGCATTATCAGAATAGATATAAGTATATATTGGTTGATGAGTATCAGGATACTAACCATGCACAATTTAAGTTAGTGAGTTTATTGTCTTCAAAGCATAATAATTTATGTGTTGTTGGTGATGACGACCAGAGTATTTATAAATTTAGAGGGGCTACGATAGAGAATATTCTTAATTTTGAAAAGCAGTTTAAAAATACAGTGGTTGTTCGTCTTGAACAGAACTATCGCTCTACACAGCGAATTCTTGACACAGCAAATTCAATTATAAAAAATAATCATGGGCGTAAGCCTAAAACTCTTTGGACTGATGGTAATCTTGGCGAAAAAACTGTTACCTATAAGGCACAAGATGAAATGGATGAGTCAAGATTTGTTTCAAAATCAATTCTTGAGGGAATAAAGCAAGGTGGTAAATATAAGGATAATGTTATACTTTATCGCATGAATGCACAGTCGAATACGATTGAAAGAACCTTTGTGCAAAGTGGTATCCCCTATCGTGTGCTTGGTGGGTTGAAGTTTTTCGATAGAAAAGAAATTAAAGACGTTTTAGCATATCTTACAGTTGTGAATAATAATAATGATATGCTTAGATTGAAACGTATTATTAATGAACCAAAAAGAGGTTTGGGTGAGTCTACCCTCACTATGCTTGAGGAAATCACAATGGATTTGAATGTTTCTCCTCTTGATGTAATGAGAAATGCTGCTGATTATCCTGTGCTTTCTAAAAAAGCTACTGTTTTGAAAAGCTTGTCAAAGATGTTCGATACGCTATCAGATTTAGCTGAAACTTTACCATTAGATAAGCTTCTTGATGAAATGCTTGATAGGTCGGGGTATAGGGAGTTCTTGAAAAATCTCGGTGATGACGGGATTAACAGGCTTGAAAATATTAATGAGTTAAAGTCAACCATGATGTCCTATTCTACTGACGCAGAAGATCCTAGCCTTAATGGATTTTTAGAGGAAATCTCGTTGTATGCCGATATTGATAAGCTTGATGAATCAGTTGATGCTGTTGTTATGATGACTGTTCATTCATCAAAAGGGTTGGAGTTTCCAAATGTTTTTGTTGTCGGTATGGAGGACGGAATTTTCCCAAGCTCACGTTCCTTTGATAGCGAAGATGAAATTGAGGAAGAGCGTCGCCTTGCTTATGTTGCATTTACAAGAGCGAAAAACAGGTTGTATATTAGCAATGCTGCTCAAAGAATGCTTTTTGGTACTACCTCACGGAATTTCCCTTCACGATTTATTAAGGAAATTGACCCTGAGTTAGTTGAAAAGATAGATAATACTGTAAGAGTTGGTGGTCCTTCATCAAGTGTAACTGCTGTTAATTCAATACCTCTACAAAAGCAAATGGCTAAAAATAAACCTAATGAGTTAAAGCAAAAGGTTGTAATAGATTTTGTTGATGGCGATAGGGTTAAGCATAATATCTTTGGTGATGGAACTGTTATTTCAGTTCGTAAAATGGCGAATGATGCTATGCTTGAAGTACAATTTGATAATGTTGGTGCAAAAAAGCTTATGGCTAATTTCGCTAAAATATCTAAGATAGAAAACACTGATAAATAATAGAAAGCCTTTGATTCACTACTTAACTAGCGAATCAAAGGCTTTTGTCGTTCCTATATTCAGAATTGTAATGTATAACCACTACCTTTATTCACATTCTGTACAGATATATTCAGGAACGGTTTTTTCATTTATAACTGACTCGTAGAGTCGCCAACCACCAGCAAGATTATAGCAATCATAGCCGTTTCTACTTAGTATTCTACAAGCGATATAGCTCCTAAGTCCACTATGACAGTGAACATAAATAGGCTTATCCTTTTCAATTTTATCAAGATTTTCTCGTAGAGAATCAACAGGAATATTCATAAACCCATCAATTTTTCCCCTCATAACTTCTGCTGGTGTTCTAACATCAAGCAGTGTTACGCTTCCATCACGAGGTAAGTTTTCAACATCATGCCAAAAGAACTGCTTTACAGTGTTAGAAATTGTATTTTCAGCAACAAATCCAAGCATATTAACAGGGTCTTTCGCACTTCCATATGGTGGTGCATAGCAAAGCTCAAGGCTTGTTAAATCTGTAATCTTTGCACCGAATCGTATTGCAGTTGCGATTACATCCATACGCTTGTCCACTCCATCAAAGCCGACTATTTGTGCCCCTATTATCCTTAAAGTTGACTTATCCCAAATCGCCTTAATTGACATATTGCTTGCGTTTGGGTAATAGGTCGCATGAGAAGCTGAATAAGTATACGCCTTATCATAGTCAATTTCAGCAGTTTTTGCTGATTTCTCATTCAAACCAGTTGTTGCGACAGTCATATCGAATATTTTCAGTATAGAAGAACCTTGTGTGCCATCATATTTGCTTTCAATTCCACAAATATTATCAGCAACAATCCTCCCCTGTTTATTTGCAGGACCTGCTAGAGGTATAAACGCTGGCTGTTGCGTAATAAAGTTTTTCACCTCAATTGCATCACCTACTGCAAAAATATCTGGGAAATTCGTTCTCATATTTTCATCAACAATGATAGATCCTCTCTGATTAGTCTTAATTCCACAATCTTTTGCAAGCTTTGTTTCAGGGCGAACACCAACCGACATTATCAGCATATCAGCCGAAACATTGCCTTTATCAAGGCATACAACAAGGCTATCGCCATTATCTCTAATGCTTTTTACACCATTATTAAGAATTAGCTTTATGCCATTTTCTTTAAGATATTTATGAACATCTGCTGACATATCAAAATCAAGTGATGCAATCAGATGGTCTGAAAGCTCAACAATCGTAACGTCTAACCCTGTTTTGCTTAGATTTTCAGCCATCTCAACTCCAATATATCCACCACCAACAACAACACAGCTTTTAGGGTGCTTTTCATCAATATATTGCTTGATTTCCAGAGTGTCAGGAATGTTCCTCAATGTAAAAACCTTGTTAGAATTTATGCCCTCAATCGCTGGGCTTATAGGCTCTGCACCAGGAGATAAAATTAGCTTATCATAACTTTCGGTATAAGTGCTATCATCTTTTATATTACGCACAGTAATATTTTTATTTATTGGATCAATTTCCATAACTTCACTTTTTATACGAACATCAATATTAAAACGTGATTTAAAGCTTTGTGGTGTTTGCAATGTAAGCATACGTCTATCGGTTATTTCACCACCAATAAAATATGGCAACCCACAATTAGCAAAGGAAATATAATCCCCTCTTTCAAAAATGATAATTTCAGACAATTCATCAAGTCTGCGAAGTCTTGCAGCAGCAGATGCACCACCTGCCACTCCACCTATAATTAATGTTTTCATAATCTTCCCTCCTGTAAAAAAGTTTGGTTTTGTAATTTCAAATTGGATATGTAATAAGCTTTTCATAAGCCTAATAAATGTCTTTGTACTCCTCAACTATACCTATTATTAGTCGTTCTTTTTGAAATATAACATACAATGACAATAGCCTTCAAAGTCAGGGTCTTTAATTTGGTCTTTAAATTCCTTACACATACATTTATTTTCCTCTGTACGCTGAACTCTGCAAGGGCAATATCCGTCCCTTTGCTTTAATCCCTCTTTAATCCTGTCAACAACCTCTTTGTCCTCATTAAAAGTAACTTTCATAATTATAATCCTTCCTTTCATATACTTACGCACAAAATATTATAAAAAATTTTACAACTGATTTCTGATTCTTTCATCTTCATACCTATTATTATACACATTTTTATAGTAAAATTCAAGTATTGGTTTAAGAATGTAAAATTTGCGATAAACGATGTGAAATTATTTAAACTGCTGATAACAAGATAAAGAATATTCATCTTATATATGATAATTTCTTATCTTATTTTTATTAAAATTGAGCCTCTCTAGTGACTTTAGTTTTTTCTTGTGGTATAATGTACCTAAATATTGTTTTCTAAAAATATTATGTAGTAGAATTAATTTAATAAGCACAATATTAACAATACGTTACCTATCCTTTAAGTGGGATATAATAACTAATAATTTATTATTTAAGGAGATTATAATATGAAGGAATTTATAGGCTATAAAAAAGGAATAAATCTCGGTGGCTGGCTTTCACAATGCTCTCACAACGAGAATCATTATGCAAACTTTATTTCAAAAAGCGATATAAAACGCATTTCAGAATGGGGGCTTGACCATGTTAGGCTACCTATTGATTTTGAACTTGTGAGAAAACCTGACGGAGCGACTGATGAAGTTGGATTTATTTATATAGAAAAATGTATTGACTGGTGTAAAGAATATGGATTAAACTTGATTATTGACCTCCATAAAACTGCTGGTTACTCTTTTGATGAGGGTAGTAATGTTTTCTTTGATGAACCAGTGTTACAGGAAAGCTTTATTGCATTATGGGAAGAAATCGCCCTCAAGTACGGCAAATACAGTGATACAATTGCATTCGAACTTCTTAATGAAGTAGTTGATGACGATGTTGCTGAAATATGGAATAACATTGCTGAAAAGGCTATTATTGCAATAAGAAAAATAGCACCTCACACAAAAATAATTGTGGGAGGAACTAAGTATAACGGTGTACAATCTGTAAGAAAACTTAGAGAGCCTTTTGATGAAAACATCGTTTATACCTTTCACTTCTACGAACCATTAATATTCACTCATCAAGGAGCTTACTGGATTGAACCTATGTGTAAGGATTATAGAGTTGAATACCCTTCTTCAAATGAAAAATATATTGAAGATTCAAAAAAATATCTCTTTCCACAACAAGTAGATTTTTTAATCCCTTACTCAACACAATTATCGGGCAAGGATTTTTTCAGAACTGCATTTGCTGACGCAATAAAGGTTGCGAAAGAACGCAATGTCGCTCTTTATTGTGGTGAATATGGCGTAATCGACAGCGCATCAAACACTTCAGCGTTAAATTGGATTTCCGATATTTCAGAAGTATTTAAAGAATATAATATAGGTCGTGCTATCTGGACTTACAAGGAAAAAGATTACGGTATTATAAACCCTAAGTATAACGAAATTTTACATGAGATAATTGAAAAGTTGTAATAAGCTTTGCAAGGTTATGAGTATAACATTTTATATGTAATACTCATAACCTACTTTGTTAATTAAACTCATGAAACCTATTCCATAATTGTTCTGACTTCTGAACAGGAGTGTCAATATATTCCTCTGCTAACATTGTCATATACTTAATGTGAAAAACCCGTTCACGATGTTGATCAATCATATATATTAATGCACTAGACACATATTGTGTCCCTAAACCAATTCCCCTGTTTTGTATAAGTTCACGGTCAAACTTTCGACTTAACTCTAAATTGTTTTCCCATGCTTTTTGAGCGTTTTCAAGGTTTTCTATCTCTTCATTAGTTAAATATACTTTTAGATTATTAATTGAAAACTCTAACTCATCTTGCCACACTTTTACATAGCCATCGAAAAAAATCTGTGCTTCACGAGTTCCAGATATATTTTGAGTCAACATATCATTCTTCATTCTAGCATCTATTGGATTTTGATACATAGCAATACTGAAATCGTCCGGTTTATCACCTCTAGCCCCTTCTTCATACACATTATAGTTTATTATACCAGAATTGTTAGCAACCTCACTAGAACTACTTGAAAGGATTTTATCTGATTCCTTTATTTGTAAATCGTTGATTTCCACCTCACAGGAAGATAAGAATATTATACATAAGGTGCATATTACTAATAGCTTTTTCATGTTTTAACTTCTCCTTCATTTTTTATCAGCTCCTTTAATAACCATTATATCATAAACAACAGGTTTTGTACACTACCTGAAAATTAAACGCATTTACACAGTTTAATTTTCAGAATCTATAAAACCATTAATATAAACTTTATTAGTCTAATGCCTGATCCTATATATCACTTTACTGCTATTCCAAAAGTACTAATTCACTCCATAATGAATTACAATTTCTTTGTTGCATAAAACTATCAAAACTTATACCTTTTTCATTAGATATATCATTAATCCAAACCGTATCGCACTCATCACATATTTTTATTTTTTCTTTTGTTCTTTTTACTTTTGCTTCAACAATTTCACCTTGCAAGCAATATGGGCATAGCATATTTTATTCCTCCTATTTTGCTTTTGGATATGCTGTAATGATTTCCTTAGTATATCCTTTGGTTATAATAATAATCGTGTCTTCACCATTTGTGCCAATAACTCTTTTCATATTAATCTGATAAATAACATTTCCGTTGCTCTGTAAATTACCACTTCCCCTATTAAACCACGCTTCATCAATTGGTAGTGTACAAAACCTGTTGTTTATGATATAATGGAAAGAAACGATAGGTGAAAATGAATTGCAAAGATAGAAGTAAAATGCCCCAAGTGTTGTAAAACGGAAGTAATAAAATACGGAAAATCTCCTGAAGGAAAGCAAAGATATAAATGTAAAAATAAAAAATGCAAATGCACCACTTTTTTACTAG
>JAEWGD010000032.1 GCA_023388515.1 Bacillota bacterium | reverse complement strand
CTAGTAAAAAAGTGGTGCATTTGCATTTTTTATTTTTACATTTATATCTTTGCTTTCCTTCAGGAGATTTTCCGTATTTTATTACTTCCGTTTTACAACACTTGGGGCATTTTACTTCTATCTTTGCCATTCGTTTCCACCTGTCGTTTCTTTCCATTATATCATAAACAACAGGTTTTGTACATTACCATCTTCCGATTCTTGGATCATAACTTCTTGCTCTGAGATAAATTGTGCCTGTTTCTTTATCAAAATACTCACCGCAATAACGGAAAGAAACTAATTAAAATCATGAAATTTATTCCATAATTGCTCTGATTGCTGAACAGGACTATCGATATATTCCTCCGCTAACATTGTCATATACTTAATATGAAAAACACGATCACGATATTGATCGATCAAATATAATAATCCACTGGATACATATTGCGTTCCTAAGTTAATACCCCTGTTTCCCATAAGCTCACGATCAAATTCACCACTTAATTGCAAATTATCTTCCCATGCTTTTTGAGCAACTTCAAGGTTTTCAACATCTTCTTCCGATAAATATTTTTTTAGGTTAGAAATAGAGAACTCTAATTCGTCTTGCCATACCTTTTCACTATATAACCTGAATGGATGCTTATTTGATTTAAGTTTAAGTATATTGAAGATCCGTCATAATAGTATTCATATGCAAAATTCCACTGATGATCATCATCTTCGTAATCGAAATTATGTTCTGAATTTGCACCGATTATCTGTGTGATTTCTGAATCTGACAAAAAACTATCGACCTTGTTATCAATCAAAAAATCAGATAATGAATTCCTGAAATCGTCCGCATCAACATCATAAAAATATGTAAACGGAAGCACTTCTCCAGTTTTTAAATCAAATGTGCTGCCAAAGCAATTAAAATCACTTGGACCTCCAGAAAACCAGTAAACGGATTGCTTAATGCTTACTATATCTTCGCTTAAAAAATCGTCTCTGAATCTACAGTATATTGAAGTGGTTGCTTTGCAATTGCATCATCTCCTAGTGAATCCCTCATGCTATTTACATTTTCTAAAAATAGATTCATAGAATTAGAGTTATAAAAATTAATATAACTTGGAACATCGTTAAGCCAGTTGTTGTATTCAGTATCAAAATATTCATTTATCTTTGATATAACCTCTGATTCACCTGATAAAATCGGCTTGTCAAAATAGATGATAGCTAATACATCACCATTGTCACTTTTTATTGAATGATTCATATTTTCCGTTGTTATGGATGGGTTTCCTACTGAAACATCATTTTCACCACAACCTAAAATAACCACTACGGACAGAATAAGTACAGATGTCAAAGAAATTATTGCTTTTCTTTTCATTTGGTTATCACCCTCCAGTATAATTGTTAAGAATTGATTGGGCAGCCGTTTGCCTTTCATCTAAGTGTGGTATACCAGCCTGTTCAAAATTATTACAAAATAACTCTGTAGCAGAATTTATATCTTGTGTATTCAAAAATTTCTGGTACTGATTGCTATAATAGGGATCTTGTGTCGCTTCATAAAGATTCAGAGAAAGCGGATCACTAGCACTGCCTGTATAGCTATCTCTTGTTGTAAATCTTCCGATTCTCACCCCTCAAACGCATTTATGATATTACCACTTATGTCAATTTCATACAAGCAGCTGTGATAAGCTCCTGAGTTTGCAGAAACAAATATCCTATCATTTTGACATTGTATTGCTGAAAAATAATTCACATCATCTAATTGGTCGATAGATAATATCCTTTCACATCCATCTACACTGAATTTATATAACGTATCTTTTGTTGTATATAGTATTGAGTCTGTAAAAAAATCAAAGGTCACCACTTCATCGTCGCAAACTAGTTCTGTATGTTTTGTATCAAAATTAAATTTGCAAATTCTACTTTCACTATCCAAATAGTACATAAAATTATTATTTATGAGTCCAATACCACCATTATCATATACTTGCTGTTTTTCTGTTGCCAAATCATATGAAGCAAAATATTTTTCTCCCCAATCAGATTTATTCCTGTCTATATATTCATACCAAACCATATTATTATATACAGCAAAATCATAAATCTCAATTTCCTGTTCACTTAATCTGACTATCGGAACGAGATGATTACCAGTATAATCCATCCGATAAATTATAGACTCATTAAACACACTAAAGTATATATATTCTTCCGTATAATATGTTTTTCTGTAATAGTTAACATTATTATCCGCTGGAACGCTCAAACCTATTAAAGCTCCATTTTCATATTTGCAAACTCCTAAATCACGCATATTTCCATCTTCCCAAGAAATAGCATTACCATAAATAGTATTACCAGATAAAAACTGCCCCCTAAAATCTAATGTTATAGCCAATGGCTCTGATAATTCACCGACAGTGTTGACAAATGCGAAAGATAAATATGAACTATCCCCACGTTGCTTCAGTAAGTGCAAATAATACCCATCATCACATATAAATACTTGTTTCTCTCGACTTCCAAAGCTCCACTCATCCGTTTTACCAAGACTAAATTCTGCTGTTTTCAAATTTGCTTCCTCACTTGTTCCATTGAAATTTGGAATTTCTGTAGCAATACTATTATTAAGAGATTCTTGACTTTCTTCAAGCTGATCACCTGTCATTTGTGGTGTACATGCTACCATAATCAGAACAAATAATATACAAACTGAAAGTACCCTCGTCTTTTTCATATTATAACTCCTAAAATATAAATAGCAGATGTAATAAAACAATTTAACTAAATTAACATTATTAAAACATATTACATCCGCTATGCATAAGATTGCTATCGTTCAATAATAAGTATTGCTGAACTCCCCACGAGTTCTCCAAATTTATTCATATTAGATATCCCTTCAATTGTTATGCAGCCTGTGGACCATGGGCTACTAGTTGCTCCACCCTCCGCTCTGTGAACCAATATACCATTTGCTGTATTTCCATATCCATTTACATACACTGGTCTTTCACACGGTATATCTCTACTAGTTTGCCCCAAAGTCCAAACTCGATAAAAAGCAGCACCCACATGCATATCAGGACCTAACGTTATTTCATAGGTTCCTTCATCAATTGTAGCATAACCCCCTCCATCTTTATAAGTTCCATTGATGTTATCTGGTAAAGTGCTTCCAATAAAATCAACACTACTATCACTACCTGGGGTATACACTGATATTATAGCATTGAATCTCCCCCCATTACCCATTCCTTCTCTAGCGATAACTGTAACTCCTTGATATGCCCTGCATCCAAATGAACAATTTACATCATTGCACCCTGGTGCAGAATCAATACTCTCCATATATTTGCCAATATTACTCTGGCGCTCCTGAGTAGTCGTCGAAACTTTATCTGGTGCAGTAATACCCGACTGTTGTCCTGCACTCCACCATGGGATATCACTAGAGCTTACATTTGGAAGCTTGGTAGTAGATGTCGGATTTGACTTTGCATTTTGCCTATTATATTCTTTATAAAACAGTTGTGCATCCCAATTACTATTAATAGACATTTTTGTTCCATCTGGCAAAGTTCCATAGCTATACCCACTTGGATCTATATACAGCACTGGATTATTAGCACAATAAGTATAAAGATTCAGCGACAGAGGATCACTCGCACGTCCTGTGTAGCTATCTCTTGTTGTAAATCTTCCGATGCTTGGATCATAACTTCTTGCTCTTAGATAAATTGTTCCTGTTTCTTTGTCAAAATACTCACCACAGTAACGGAAAGGATTTGTATCATTCTCATCAGGGTTTTTCTCAACACCAAATGCATCGTAACGGTACGTCTTTATCTTTTCGCCTTCATTGTCAATAAGATTAACAACATTTCCATGTGCGTCAAACAAATAATAAACCGGACTAGTAAATTGCCCATTACTATAATCCTGCATAGCGATAAGCC
>JAEWGD010000031.1 GCA_023388515.1 Bacillota bacterium | reverse complement strand
ATAAATTCCTTGCCGCAGTATTCGCAAACGCAGGCGACTTGCTTTTTACGATTAATCAGTCCATCATGCTCGTTCCACCAAGTCTGGCGGCATTTATTGCAACAAAATACTTTCGGGCGGCTTTTCGGTTTCTGCTCCAGTTGCTTGCCGCACTGCTTGCAAAATCCCTTATAGCCCCGATTATCAAAAGGCTTTTCCATTTCACCATCGGAAAGTGCGTTGCGCCAGCAAAATGTTTTTATTGTATTTCTGGAAATCCCCATTTGCTCGCTTATCTTTGAAAAACTCAAGCCTTTTTTGCGAAGCAGGAAGATTTGTTGTTTCTGTTCACCGGTCACATATTTCACCACCATATTCGTAAGGCTAAAACTGCCATTTTCAAAATATATGTGGCATCGGTTTGTCCTTATTCGCCATAATGCGAACTTTGCTTCGGGGTTGAAGTTAAAAAATATTTATGATTTGAATCTTTGAGATATTCGCCATTACTGACTTTCAAAACGGTACCAAAAACTGAATATCTTGTCGGATTTTCACAAAATGGCAAACTGGTTACACCATAAAACGAAAGTAAGCTTGTTCGGCTTGTCTGCCTTGTCCGTGCAGATAAAAAAATAAAAGTGCCACATCGACACTTTTTCCGGTTACATCAAAAAACAAAAGTCAGGACTCAAAATGAATCCTGACTCCAAAATATGGTTGTCATATGATAAAGATAAAGCCCGTCATCGCATATACTGAAATGAAAAAAGCCCCTGAAATCAACGACTTCAGAGACTTTTTACACCATCGTTAGAACTTCGCCATTCTAAGATGGGATTTTGGCGGAGAAGGAGGGATTTGAACCCTCGCGCCGGTCACCCGACCTACGCCCTTAGCAGGGGCGCCTCGTCACCACTTGAGTACTTCTCCAAGAGTAACAAATAAAAATATAAAAATGGCGGAGAGGGTGGGATTCGAACCCACGGTCCCTTTCGGAATCACTAGTTTTCAAGACTAGCTCCTTAAACCACTCGGACACCTCTCCGCATTTAATCAGCTTTATTATTTTATCATATCATTTTAGTTTTGTCAAGTGTTTTGCGAAAAAAATTTAATATAAAAAAATAATTGTAGTTTAGATATATGTATATACCTATTCTCTATATTTTATGCCTCAATTACAATAAAAGTTCTAGCTAACAGTGTAGACCATTAGCTATGGCTTTGTATTTTATAAATTGCAATAATAAAGCAAGACGGTCACCGACCGTCTAAGAAAGATTAAGTAAATTAGAACGATTATGTAAATAAATAGAGCCTATCTTGGTTCGCAAATAAGTTTGATAGCTGTTCTTTCTTCGCCATCAATTTCAATATTTGCAAATGCAGGGGTGCAAATTAAGTCAATGCCAATAGGAGCAAGATAACCACGAGCGATTGCGATTGCTTTCACAGATTGGTTAGTAGCACCTGCACCGATTGCTTGAACTTCAACAGCAGATTTTTCTCTGATAACTCCTGCAATTGCTCCTGCAACTGAATTTGGTGAAGAATGTGATGAGACCTTTAAAACTTCCATTGTTGAAACCTCCCGTATAAATTTAAAAAGGTACTTGGTAATCGTTATTATACAACATTATAAAAAGTTTTGCAATAGTTTTTCAAAAATTTGTTCATTATCTCTCAATAATTTTGTCAAATTTAGTACATCTTCCAACTTCTTCGGAAAATTCTACCACCACACCGTTCAAAAAGCAACTTGTGTTCGCCTCTGTAAACTGTACAGGGTATTTATATTTTAATTTATTTACAGCAGGTTCTGTCGCAACTCCAAGTACAGATAGCTCAGGGCCTGTCATTCCAACATCTGTAATATAGCCCGTATGGTCGTTGAGAATTATATCATCATTTGTCTGAACATGGGTATGAGTTCCCATAACAGCCGTCACTTTTCCGGCAAGATAATGCCCCATAGCCTTTTTTTCAGCAGTGGCTTCAGCGTGGAAATCCACAAAAATATTAGGCGTATCTACATTCTTTAAAATATCATCGATTACATTAAATGGATTATCGAGTGCTTCCATATATACAGTTCCCATTAAATTTACAATTGCAACTGAATATTTTCCAAAATCCAACACGCAAATGCCTTTCCCGATAACTCCATCGGGATAATTAGCAGGTCTAATAATCGTATCACGTTCAAATATTTGAACAGAATCACGACGCTTGAACGCATGATTTCCAGTTGTGATTACATCTGCACCACAGCTAAACAACATTTCAGCTGACGCTTTTGTAATGCCATTGCCTGCGGCGGAATTTTCACCGTTAATTACTGTAATATCAATAGAATGTTTTTGCTTTAATGAATGTAATTTTTTTTGTAGAAAGTCACAGCCGTGCTTGCCAACGACATCGCCAATAAATAAAAGTTTCATATTATCTCCTAGTTATATAGTATATTTGTATTGCGATTGTAGAATCTTTATTCCATTTATATTTTACCATAATTTTTTAAAAATACAAGTGCACAAATCTTTATTATTTTCCTAGATTATAGTATTGTAATGAAAAGATAAATATGATATAATTATTACAATTATTATGCAATGAAGAATAAGATTATCAGCTTGACTTTTAAATCATTACATTATTGGCTGAATATTCATAGTTATATAATGCACATTATATAGTATTAAGGAGTGATGTTTGTGCTTATCATAGAAAACCATATTGGCAAAATAACCATATCTGAAAAATATCTTTCTGAGCTGATTGGCTATACAATAACTAACTGCTTTGGCGTTGCTGACATGAATTCGAGCAGTCCGATTGACGCGTTATATGCACTCTTTAAGAAAAATAAAAGTGGGAATAAAATTAATAAAGGTGTTAGGGTTGCTACAAAGGATAATAAGCTTATTGTCAATTTGCATATTACTGTTGCTTTTGGAACGAATATTTCCGTTGTTACTAAAAGTATAACTGATAAGGTGAAGTTTGCAGTTGAAGAAGCAACCGATATGGAAGTTTTAAAGGTGAATGTTTTTATTGACAATATGAACACATAAAAAGTTTGTGAAAAAGAAAAGTAGTTGATAATGTTGGGCTTTTCTCCGCAGAGGAATAGCTTGGCTGGGAAAAATATATACTATACTAAGATTTATCTGCGGGGGAAAGAGGGATATAGTGATAAATGGTAGCTTACTAAGAGATGCGATGATTTCAGGAGCTATCAGCATTGCGAATAAGAAGCGTGAGGTTGATGAGCTGAATGTATATCCTGTTCCTGATGGGGATACAGGTACAAATATGTCTATGACAATGAGTGCAGCTGCTAGGGAATTAGGTGTGCTTGATGACTCTGCAACAGTTTCACAGGTGTCAGAAGCTGCTGCTTCAGCACTTTTAAGGGGGGCAAGAGGAAATTCTGGCGTTATTTTATCATTGCTTTTCAGAGGATTTTCAAAAGGCTTGAGTGGATTGAAAACTGCTAAATGCGATGATATGGCAAATGCTCTTGAGTTAGGGGTTGAGGCTGCGTATAAGGCTGTTATGAAACCGACGGAGGGAACAATTCTAACCGTTGCTAGGCTTGCAAGCGTAAAGGCAAGAGAGGTTTCAAAGTCAACTAATGATGTAACTTTGCTATGGCAAGAGGTTTGTGATGAGGCGTTGGCTACACTTAATAGAACGCCTGATATGCTACCTGTTTTAAAAAAGGCAGGGGTTGTTGATGCGGGCGGAAAAGGGTTGCTTGTAATTTTTGAGGCAATGCTTGAGGTTTTCAAGGGTGGAGAGATTACAAAGGCTGAAAATGAATATGATGTACCAGTTAAAAAACAAGAAAGCTTTAATACTGCTGTTGGAGATGTTGATGATGAGGTAATTACCTTCACATACTGCACAGAGTTTATTGTTGATAAAAAAGAGGACTGTAAAGATGCGTCTGTTCTTAGGGCTTATCTTGAAACAATAGGCGATAGTGCTGTTGTTGTTGAAGATGATGATATTATTAAGGTTCATGTGCATACGGACCATCCTGGTAAGGCTATGGAAAAGGGTTTGCAATTTGGACAGCTTGTGAATATAAAGATCGAAAATATGCGTGAACAACATCAAAATAGAGTTCGTGAGAATAAAATTAAAGCTGTTCAGGAATTTGTGCCTGTTAGACCAGAAAAGAAGTTTGGATTTGTCGCTGTTGCTATGGGTAGCGGTATTGAGACAATGTTCAAGGATTTAGGCGTTGATGTTGTTGTTACGGGTGGGCAGACGATGAACCCATCAACTGATGATATTTTGAGGGCGATACATTCTACTCCTGCTGAAACAGTATTTGTACTTCCAAATAATAAAAACATAATTATGGCTGCTGAACAGGCGATTAAGCTTGCTGATAGAAGTGTTTGTGTATTGCAGACAAGGACGATTCCACAGGGAATTTCAGCTATGCTTGCGTTTGATGAAACGTTTGACTTTATAGAAAACAGAATTGCCATGACTAAGGCTATGGAGAGGGTTTCTACTGGGCAGATTACTTTTGCGGCAAGGGATTCTGAATATGAGGGTTACTCAATTAAAAAGGGGGAGATACTTGCACTTGACAATAGTAAGCTTGCATTTACTGCTAAGGATGTAACTAAGGCAGCGATGAAACTTGCGAGAAGGCAGATTAAGAGTGATACAAGTTATGTTACGCTTATTTATGGTGCTGATGTTACGGATGAGAATGCCGAAAAGCTTCAAGCAATGTTGCAGTCGAAAATAAGCGATAAGATAGAAGTTATGCTTTTAAATGGAGGACAGTCTATTTATTATTATATTATTTCTGTTGAGTAGTGGCAATAACGTTAAACAAGCCTATCGGCTTATGGGGCTATTCGCCCCAACCCCCCCACCAATTTTTTGAAAAAAATTGGATTAAAAACTTTTGAATTATATATGTAAACACAAAATCATGTTATCATATTGCCAAAACCATCCTACACCCACATACTCAAACGGCAAACTGTTATTTGTATTTTACACATACACACACATACCTTAATATAAAAGTTTTTGCTTAAGCTTTTTTCAAAAAGCTTAGCGGAGTTTGAGGCGGCAGCCTCATGCCGAAAGGCGAACGCACTTTAAAAAAGAAAGGGTTGGATTTTAAAATGAACAAGATACCATACAAGATTTATTTATCGGAGGACGAGATGCCAAAGCAGTGGCATAATATTAGGGCAGAGATGAAAGAGGTGCCTGAGCCGTTTGTTAATCCTGCGACTGGAAAGGCTTGTGGGGCTGAGGATTTAGCACCTGTATTCTGCAAGGATTTAGTTGAACAGGAGTTAAATATTACAGATAAGTACATTGATATACCACAGGAGATTCAGGACTTTTACAAGATGTTTCGTCCATCGCCGTTGATTAGGGCATACAACTTAGAAAAAGCGTTGGGAACACCTGCGAAGATATACTATAAATTTGAGGGAACGAATACATCGGGTTCACATAAGCTTAATTCAGCGGCGGCACAGGTTTATTATGCAAAGAAACAGGGGTTGACGCATCTTACAACGGAAACAGGTGCTGGTCAATGGGGAACAGCATTAGCGATGGCTTGTGCGTTCTATGATGTTGATTTGACTGTATATATGGTTAAGGTTTCGGCTGAACAAAAGCCTTATAGAAAAGGTGTAATTGAAACTTATGGTGGGAAAGTAATTCCTTCGCCATCTGATACAACAGAGGTTGGAAGAAAGATACTTGCTAAAAATCCAGAAACGGGTGGTTCGCTTGGTTGTGCAATTTCTGAGGCGATGGAAGTTGCAATGAAAACTGAAAACTGTCGCTATGTACTAGGAAGTGTACTTAATCATGTAGTTTTGCATCAGTCTGTTATCGGGCTGGAAACGAAAATCGCTTGTGAAAAATATGCTATAAAACCTGATATGATTATTGGTTGTGCTGGTGGTGGCTCTAATTTGGGTGGTTTGATTTCACCGTTTATGGCTGATAAAATTAATGGCAAGAACGATATTCAGTTTATTGCTGTTGAGCCAGCGTCATGCCCATCACTAACAAGGGGTAAGTTTGCTCTTGATTTCGGTGATACTGGGCAAACAACTCCTCTTATGAAAATGTACACTTTGGGAAGTGGGTTTATGCCATCTCCAAACCATTCGGGTGGACTTCGTTTTCATGGTATGTCACCGATAGTTTCAAAGCTTTATCATGATGGCTATATGGATGCTGTAGCTGTTGAGCAGACAAGCGTGTTTGATGCTGCTACTATGTTTGCTAAAACAGAGGGAACACTCCCTGCACCAGAATCATCACACGCTATTCGTGTGGCAATTGATGAGGCGTTGAAATGCAAGGAAACTGGCGAGGAAAAGACAATTATATTCGGCTTGACAGGTACAGGATACTTCGATTTAGCTGCATATATGGCATATAACAGCGGAACTATGACTGATAGTATTCCTACTGATGAGGACTTGCAAAAAGGCTTTGATTCATTGCCAAAGGTAAATTTCTAGATTAAAACTTAAGTTTGTGGGGTGGATTATATCTGCCCCATAATGTATTAATGACAAATTGTGGGGTGGTAGTGTGACAAGACTTTTTAATAATATAAACACGCTAAAAGGCGTTGGAGAGAAGCGTTCAAAGTCGTTTGAAAAGCTTGGAATTACAACGCCTTATGAACTTTTGTATCATTTTCCTAGAAGTTATACGGACTATACAGAGGTTACAGCTGTTATTGATGCGCCGATTAATGAATATTGCGTACTAAAGGGTACAATAGTTAAAAAGATGAATGAACAACGTATTCGCAGTGGTTTGAGCATTTTTAAGGCTGTTGCAACAGATGGCGAAAATGACTTTTTGGTTGTGTTTTTTAATAATTATTATGCATTTAATGCGTTGAAGATTGATGAGGAATATTATTTCTATGGCAAGGTTATAGGTGATTTGCTAAAAAAGGAAATCACTTCTCCTCATGTTATTTCAGGCGATTCAAAAGAGCTTTTTCAGCCTATTTATCCGTTGACGGAGGGGTTGACGGGGGCGATGATACAAACGAATATGAAAACTTGTTTGCAGATTATGGATAGTGAGCCGATTGAGGTTTTGCCAGAGGATATTATTGCTGAAAACAATCTTTGCAGTTTGACGGAGGCTGTAAGTAACATACATTTTCCACAGGATAAAGAAATGCTAGATTTGGCTAGGAGAAGGCTTGCGTTTGATGAATTGCTGAAGTTACAACTTGGTATGCTTATGCTAAAGGGTAGAAATAAGCAGAAAACAGCCTTTGTGATGAACGGTGATACTAATATAGATAAGCTGTATCAGACGATACCTTTTGAGCTTACAAATGCACAAAAACGTGCTATAACGGAGATAAATGCTGATTTATGCCTTGATGTGCCGATGAATAGACTTTTACAGGGTGATGTTGGTAGCGGAAAGACAGCTGTTGCTGCTGCTGCTTGCTATTTTGCGTATCTGAATGGCTATCAAAGTGCGTTGATGGCTCCTACGGAAATTCTTGCTACACAGCACTACAAGACGCTTTGTGAATTTTTAGAGCCACTTGGGGTACAGGTTTGTCTGCTTACGGGTTCGCTTACTGCAAAGCAGAAAAATGCTGTTAAAGAGCAAATTCAAAACGGAGAAATAGGCGTTGTTGTTGGTACTCATGCAATAATTCAGAAAAGTACAGTGTTCAAAAAGCTTGGACTTGTTATTACGGATGAACAGCATCGTTTTGGAGTTGCTCAACGTGCGGCACTTGCTGAAAAGGGTGGTAGCCCACACAAGCTTGTTATGTCTGCAACGCCAATTCCTCGAACACTTGCGTTGATTATTTATGGCGATTTGGATATATCAATACTGAATGAATTGCCAAAGGGTAGGGTGAAAATTGAAACTTTTGCAGTAACGGGCAAGCTTAGAATAAGGGCGTATAACTTCATTAGGGAGAGACTTGATGAGCAAAAACAGGCTTATATTGTCTGTCCGATGATTGAAGAAAATGATAATGATTTAATTGCAGTTACGTCTTATGCACAGAAATTGCAGGAGGGTGAGTTTCGTGGCTATAATGTAGGCTTGCTACATGGTAGAATGAATTCAGTCGAAAAAGAAAGCGTTATGAACGATTTTCGTAACGGTAATGTGGATTTGCTTGTTAGCACCACAGTTATTGAGGTTGGGGTTGATGTTCCGAATGCTGTTATTATGATGATTGAAAATTCGGAGCGATTTGGGCTTTCACAGCTTCATCAGCTTCGTGGGCGTGTCGGTAGGGGCAAGGCTCAAAGCTATTGTATTCTTGTGACGGATAAGGCTAATGACGAGGTGAAGCATAGGCTGAAGATTATGAGTAGTACAACTGATGGCTTTAAAATATCTGAGGAGGATTTGAAGTTGAGAGGTCCTGGTGACTTTTTTGGTGAGAAACAACATGGCTTGCCACAGCTTAAAATTGCTGATATTGCTGGTGATATGGAGCTTATGAAAACTACACAGATGGTTGCAAGACGGATTATTGACGAAGATTCGGAGCTATTGCTGTCGAAAAACAGTGGACTTAGAATAGAGGTAATAAGGCTTTTTGGAAAGAGCGGGGAAAATAGTTTGAATTAGATTTTGTGAAAATGATTAAAATAAATTGGAATATTGTTGATTAATTGTACACTATGCATAAAAACTTGTTTTTTTAAAAAAACCTATTGACTTTTGTGCGGGTGTGTGATAAAATAAATAAGTCGCTAAAGGACAAACACAAAAAGTTCTTAGCCAATGATGGGAGCATAGCTCAGCTGGGAGAGCATCTGCCTTACAAGCAGAGGGTCACAGGTTCGAGCCCTGTTGTTCCCACCATTTTGGCCTGGTAGTTCAGTTGGTTAGAACGCTAGCCTGTCACGCTAGAGGTCGTGGGTTCGAGTCCCATTCAGGTCGCCAAAGTCTTTCTCTTACGAGGAAGATATGCCTCTGTAGCTCAGTCGGTAGAGCAGAGGACTGAAAATCCTCGTGTCGATGGTTCGATTCCATTCGGAGGCACCATTTTGCCGAAACAATTAAAGATATTTGATTGTTCTCGGCTAAAATTGCGGATTTAGCTCATCTGGTAGAGCGCCACCTTGCCAAGGTGGAGGTAGCGAGTTCGAGCCTCGTAATCCGCTCCATAACACGCTGGGGAAATATTCTTGGCGTTGTATCCTAAGATTTTTAAATCTTAGGATATTTTTTGTTTAAAAATAAACTCATTTTCGTTGTAAATACAACAGACTTTTTGATTTGAGGGTGCTATAATATAAACATAAGGTACATACTAAATAACAAAAGTAAAGTTTAATTTAGGTATAGCCTTGATTTATGGCATAAAATGTTGTGGTTTATTTTCTTTATTTGCAGATAATATATTATTTGTGAATGTAAAATAAGCTATGGTAAAATACATTTGCAAGAAGGGTTGGGATGATTATGGCTGATAAGTTTATTAAAAATATTGATTTTTCTATGGTGCATCTTTTGACTGATCAAGTTTCATATCAAGAAGGACAGGTTGTTAGCAAAACACTAGCACAGAATAAGGCGATTAGTTTAACGCTTTTTGCGTTCGATAGTGGGGAAGAAATTAGTTCTCACGAGTCGAGTGGTGATGCAATGGTTATAGTTCTTGATGGGCAGGCTGAAATTACAATAGGTTCTGAAAATCATATTTTAAATCAGGGGGATACAATTGTAATGCCAGCGAAAATTGCACACGCTGTGGTGGCAAAAGAAAAAATGAAGATGTTTCTAATTGTTGTATTCGGATAGTATAATCCAAAGTTTTCTCCTTAGTTTTCTATATAGTAAAGCACCGCCTTGTATTTAAAAAGTATGAGGTGGTGCTTGCTTTTATTGCTATATGTCGCATTTTGGAGTATATCTAAACAATTTGTGTAAATCATATAAGAGAGTTATTGAATTTTTGTAACAAAATTTTAGTGTAAATGCTTGTACTTGCAATAAAGATATGTTATAATAAATCTAAATGTTTATACATTGCAAGTAAAGTTCAAGCAATGAACACAATATACAATGAAAATAAAAATTAAGGAGACTTAATATGAAGTTTGGTTTTTTTGATGACGCAAACAAGGAATATGTTATTACATCGCCAAGAACACCTTATCCTTGGATAAACTATCTTGGTACACAGAGCTTTTTCTCTCTTATATCTAACACAGCAGGTGGTTATCATTTCTATATGGACGCTCGTTTGAGAAGAATAACACGTTACCGTTATAACAACGTTCCTGTTGATATGGGTGGCCGTTATTTCTATATCAATGATGGTGGTACGGTTTGGTCACCAGGCTGGTCGCCAGTTAAAACAGAGCTAGATAGCTATGAATGCCGTCATGGTATGGGTTATACTGCTATTAATGGTAAGAAAAATGATATTTCAGCAAATGTTACTTTCTTCGTTCCAAAGGACTATAATGGCGAGGTTCAAAAGCTTGTTCTAAAGAATGAAGGAAATGAAAAGAAAACTGTTAAGCTGTTCTCATTTATTGAGTTCTGCTTATGGAATGCTCAAGATGACTCCACTAACTTCCAAAGAAACTTTAATACTGGTGAAGTTGAAATAGTAGATAGCACATTGTTCCACAAAACTGAATATAAAGAGCGTCGTGACCACTTTGCGTTCTATTCAGTAAATTCTAAAATTGATGGCTTTGATTCTGATAGAGAAAGCTTTATCGGGCTTTATAATGGCTTTGAAAATCCACAGGCAGTGCTTGATGGCAAGGCTACAAACTCTGTTGCTGACGGTTGGTCGCCTGTTGCTTCTCACTATATTGAGGTTACTCTTGAGGCTGGAGAAAGCAAGGATTTTGTGTTCGTTCTTGGCTATGTTGAGAATGCACAGGAAGAAAAGTTTAATGCTGACGGTTCAATGAATAAGTCAAAGGCTTATGCTATGATTGAACAGTTTAATACATCTGAAAAAGTTGATAAGGCTCTTGCTGACTTGAAGGTTATGTGGGATGAGCTTCTATCAAAATACACTGTTGAAACTCCTGATAAGGATATGAATAGAATGGTTAATATTTGGAACCAGTACCAATGCATGGTTACCTTTAATATGTCACGTTCTGCTTCATATTTTGAAAGTGGTATCGGCAGAGGTATGGGCTTCAGAGATTCAAATCAGGACTTGCTTGGTTTCGTTCACCAAATTCCTGAGAGAGCTAGGGAGAGAATACTTGACCTTGCTGCTACACAGTTCGAGGATGGCGGCTGTTTCCATCAGTATCAACCTCTTACAAAGAAGGGTAATGACGAAGTAGGCGGAGATTTCTCTGACGACCCATTGTGGATGATTTTGTCAACTGCTGCTTATATTAAGGAAACAGGCGACTACTCAATTCTTGATGAGATGGTTCCTTATGAAAACAAGGAAGAACTCGCTCAGACTATGATGCACCACCTAAAACAATCATTCTATAGGGTTTGCACAAATGTTGGTCCTCATGGATTGCCGTTGAGTATGAGAGCTGACTGGAATGATTGCTTGAACCTAAGCTGTTTCTCAAGTGAGCCTGGTGAGTCGTTCCAGACTTCAACATCACCTAAATATGGCGATGATAAGTACAGTAAGGTTGCTGAATCAGTAATGGTTGCTACATTGTTTACTTTTGCAGGTCCTGAATTTGTTGCACTTTGTAATTATAAGGGTGATACTGCTGAGGCTGAAAAAGCACAGGCTGAAATAGATAAGATGGTTGAGATTATCAAGAAGGATGGTTATGATGGCGAATGGTTCTTGAGAGCTTATGATGATTTCGGAAAGAAGGTTGGCTCAAAGGAATGTGAAGAGGGTAAAATCTTCATAGAACCACAGGGATTTGCTGTTATGTCAGGTATCGGTAAGGAAGAAGGTCTTGATATTAAGACTTTGGATTCTGTTGATAAATACCTAAATACTGAATATGGACTTGTACTTAATAACCCTGCATTTACTAAGTATTACATTGAATACGGTGAGATTTCCACATATCCAGGCGGATATAAGGAGAATGCTGGCATATTCTGTCACAATAACGCATGGATAATTTGTGCTGAAGCTGTTGTTGGTAGAGGCGATAAGGCGTTTGAATACTACTCAAAGATTGCTCCATCATATCTTGAGGATATTTCAGATATTCATAGAACAGAGCCTTATGTTTATGCACAGATGGTTGCGGGTAAGGACGCTAAGCGTCATGGTGAGGCTAAGAATAGCTGGTTGACTGGTACTGCTGCATGGAATTTCGTTGCTGTATCACAGTATATTCTTGGAATTATACCTGATTGGACAGGACTAAAGGTTGACCCATGTGTTCCTAAGGAATGGGATGGCTTTAAGGTTAGCAGATTCTATCGTGGCGATACTTACGATATTACTGTTAAGAACCCTAACCATGTTTTCAAGGGTGTTAAGTCGGTAACTGTTGACGGTAAGGCTATTGAGGGGAATATTCTTCCTGTATTTGGAGATGGTAAGACTCATACTGTTGAAGTTGTTATGGGTTAATTATAAATAAATTAATGCGTAAAGCACAATTAGGAAGTTTACAGCAAAGGGACAGTTTTCCTTTGCTGTTTCCTATATTTAAAACACAAAAACAAAAAGTTTACTCAATTTTTTCAAAAATTGCGAGGAGTTTGAGGGCGAGTAGCCCTCATAGCCGATAGGCTAAGACATAGGGGGTATCTATGACAAAACGCAGAAAAAAACAAATTGTGATTGCGATAGCTGTTCTGTTGTGGGGTGTTATGTTTGGTACAGATTTTTATAGACAGACAAAAGAGAAACCACCTATATTTTGCATTCAAACAAGGGCTGCTGATGATGGAGGTAGCACTGAGTGGGTAGGGATTGGCTATAAGGTGCAAAAGGTGGTGAATCATGAGAGATATTGGGTTCAAAAAGATTTTGAAAATGGTTTCGATTGGCATATAATGTCTTGGTTTATAAATGAGATGTGATTAATAAAACAAAAAGTTTACTCAATTTTTTCAAAAATTGCGAGGAGTTTGAGGGCGAGTAGCCCTCATAGCCGATAGGCTAAAGGAGGTAAAAAATGAATTACACAAAAATAGTTAACTTTAACGGAACGCCATGCGTTCAACTTTCGGCGGGTGGGTATATAGCGTTAGTTGCATATGAGTTAGGGAGTAATGTTATAAGATTAAGGAATACGGATGATAGTGTTGAGTTTTTTCGATTTAAGGATAGCACGACTGTTGATGAGTTGAGGCGGTCGGCAGAGGTTTGGGGGTTGCCTACATTATACTTGCCGAATCGTTTTGCTGATGGGGTGCTTAAAACTTCAGATGCTGTGTATCAGTTGCCTGTGAATGAAAAAGCACCGTATAATAACCATATTCATGGGTTTATTCATAAGAGGAAGCATAATCTTGTTGAGCATTATGCAGATGAAAGCTGTGCAGTTGTAAAGACAGAGTATATGTATGATGAAAAAGATGAGTTTTTTGAATATTTGCCGATTAAGTTTTTGGTTGAGTACACATTTACTTTATCTGAAAAAGGGCTTGATTATAAGGTTAAGTTTACTAATTTATCAGAAAAAATGATGCCGATTTCTGTTGCTACTCATACCACAATAAAAACTCCGTTTGTTGGAGGTGCTAAAGAGGGCGACATTAGAATTACTGTTCCGATTGGCAAGAAGTGTGAGCTAGATGAAAGATGTTTGCCAACTGAAGAAATGCTTTCACTCACTGCTTGGGATTTAGAGTATAAAAAAGGCGAAAAATGCCCTATATTACAGGACATTTCTAATGATATGTATGAGGCTGAAAAAATGAGCCTTGATGGTGAAGATTTTTACGGCATGGTTGCTCTTGATAAGGCAAGTGGCAAAAGGATTTGTTATGAGGTTTCGGAGGAGTATAAGTTCTGGGTTATTTGGAATGATAAGGGATTCAACGGTTACTTCTGCCCAGAGCCTATGACTGCAATGATTGACGCTCCAAACCTTTCAATGCCAAATGATGTTACAGGCTATAAGGAAATTTCACCGAATGAAACATATGAAGTTTGGCAAAAGTTTTTTACTAAGTAGTTGCTAATCTTCAAGTTCAGCCAAAATTTCAGGGAATACTTGCACACTTCTCTCTAAAATTCCGTTCAGATAGGCTAGGAGTATGCCATAATTCACAATAGGAATATCTTGGTCAACGGTAGACTTAATGCGATACTTCATTTCCCTTTCGTTAAGCATACAGCCTCCACAGTGAATTATAAGCTTGTACTGCGATAAATCAGTAGGGAATTCAGTTCCGCTTGTTGTTTCAAAGTTGAGGTTAACTCCAGTATGCTTTAGGAGTAGTTTCGGAATTTTTACTGTTCCAATATCTTCACACTGTCTGTGATGAGTACAACCCTCCGAAATTAAAATTTTATCATCATTCTGCAACAATTTTACAGCCTTTACACCTCTTACGAGTTCAGCAAGTTCGCCTTTATAACGTGCAAACAATATTGAAAATGATGTAAGCAGAATATCACTCGGTGTATCAGCAGAAACCTGTGCAAAGGCTTGGCTGTCCGTTATGACAAGTTTTGGCTTTTTGCCTAAGCTTGCAAGCGTTTCACGCAGTTCTGTTTCCCTTGTAACAACGGAAATTGCACCCGATTCCAGTATATCCCTTATAGTCTGCTGTTGTGGAAGAATAAGTCGTCCCTTTGGTGCAGATTTGTCAATTGGAGTTACAAGCACAACTAAATCTAATGGCTCAATTAAATCCCCGACTATGCGGAGTTTCTCCTCGTTGTCGGGCTTTTGTTTTGCCAAAAGCTCCTTTAATTCTGTTATTCCATCACCCGTTGTAGCACTTACATAAACTTGATTTTCCACTAAAACAGAACGCTTATCAAGTAAATCAGCTTTGTTTATCGCCACTACATACGGAATTTTCTTCTCCTCAATCTTTTCTATAATCATTTTTTCGGTGTCAGATATTCCTTTTAAGGAATCTACAACCAAAAGTGCAATATCAGTTTTGTTAAGCACCTGTAAGGCTTTTTTAACCCTTAGACTTCCAAGTTCGCTATTGTCATCAAGTCCTGGTGTGTCGATAATAACCACTGCTCCCAATGGCAAAAGTTCCATTGCCTTTGATACGGGGTCGGTGGTTGTGCCTTTTATTTCAGATACGACAGCAAGGTTCTGCCCTGTAATAGCGTTTATTATGCTTGACTTTCCAGCATTTGTACAGCCGAAAATACCTATGTGTATTCTATCAGCATTTGGTGTATTGTTAAGGCTCATATTCATTTCCCCTCTTTAATAAAATATCTAATATAATTATACTACATTAACAGTAATCAAGCAATTAAAAAACTTTTTAAATTGTGGTGTTTTTAGAATATTTCATAGGAAAACATTAATAATAAAAGTATAAAGTTTGAAAGGAGATTACTATTATGTCACAATTAAGCCAAGTTGAGCTTCAAAGCTTAAGACATTTAATAAGTTCACATGAAACTTCATCTCAAAAGCTTGAAACTTATGCACAGCAATCTACTGATCCACAAATTAGATCATATTTTGAAAAATCAGCAAGGGATGCTCAGCAGACAAAGCAAAAATTAATGTCATTTTTAAATTAGGATAGGAGGGATTTTTATGCAAGAAAAGGTAATGGTTAATGATGCTTTAGCGTCAGTTAAAGGTAGTCTTTCGGTTTATGCAACCACAATTTCGGAATGCGAAAACCAAAATTTAAGGTCAACTATTCAAGGAATAAGAGATAGTTGCGAAACCTCACAATATGAATTATTTAGAATTGCAGAACAAAAAGGCTTTTATCAGCCAGCCCAACAGGCATCTCCAGAAGATGTTCAACAAGTAAGAACTAGCCTAGAGGGTGCACAGCAACAAGGACAACAGCAAGGACAAGGAATGCCACAAGGCACACCACAAGGAATGCCACAAGGACAAGGCATTCCACAAACACCACAATCACAAGGCTCAATGGGACAACCTCAAGGTTTGAATAAGCCACAAGGGCAAGGGCTACCACAGGGTTCTGTAAGTCCATCGCAAATGAATATACCATCAACTCCACAAAGTTATGGAATGTCGCAAGGCTCAATGAGTGGTTTACAAGGACAAGGAATGCAACAAAGTTCAATGGGACAACCGCAAGGTTTGAATAAGCCACAAGGACAAGGACTGCCACAGGGTTCTGTAAGTCCATCGCAAATGAATATACCATCAACTCCACAAAGTTATGGAATGTCGCAAGGCTCAATGAGTGTTCAGTCAATACCGCAGGCAGTAAACTCAATAGGAGAACCACAAGGAATACAACAGTCGCATATGCGATCACCAATACAATAAATCATAATATGCCTAAGAGTCGGACGAGGGCATATAAATAAAAAGTATCCTTAACAGCATTTTGTGTTTCTGTTAAGGATACTTTTTTGGAGGTTTATATTAAATCTTAAAGTAACTAGCGTAATAATAGAGGAACTATTAATGCCTCATAATATAAATCGGCTTTATTATTAGTTTTTATAGAGCTAATTCAAAATGTTTATAGAAAGTTAACAAGTAAAGGTTTGCTAAAAAATAATCCTTTAAACCTAACCTTTGTAACGAGGAGTCAAGAGGGAGCTTTTTCCTCTGTCAAGGCTTGGGGCAGAACCAAAACATAAACCCATCGGAGATACCACGAAATAAAATTTTGAACTTTCTGTGAATTCGATTGAAGTATCATTTTCTTTGGTGTATAATGGTTGTATAGAAAAGTAGAGAAGGAAAGTGATGAAGATGGATAAATTAACTCCCCCACAGATAAGTGGTACTTTGAGAAAGTTTGCGTTGAGAGTTCCCGAAGTAATAAAGGAATGTAGTGGGATAATAATATTCGGAAAAAAAATAAAGTCACTTGTGTTTACAACTGATATATGTATAATAAGAAATGTGAACGCTGATGCTATTATCGCTGTTTATCCGTTCACTCCACAGCCGATTATTACACAGGCAGTTATGCTTGCTGCTGATATTCCTGTTTTTGCTGGAATTGGTGGAGGGTTAACTCAAGGTAAAAGAGTAGTAAACCTTGCTCATTATGCAGAAATGCAAGGGGCAGCAGGGGTTGTTGTGAATGCTCCGACAACGAATAAGGTTGTAAAAGAGGTTAGCAGACAAATTGATATTCCTGTTATTGTTACTGTTGTAAATGAACTAGATGATATAGATGGACGAATTGAGGCTGGGGCACAGATTTTCAATGTTTCTGCTGCTTCTAAAACTGCTGAAATTGTTAAGAGTATTAGGGATAAGTATCCTGAGTTCCCGATTATAGCAACGGGAGGACCGACTGAAGAAAGTATTACTAAAACTATTGAGGCTGGTGCAAATGCTATAACATGGACACCACCGACAAGTGGTGACGTTTTTAAAAGCATAATGGAGGCTTATAGGGAAAATAAACCTCATCCATAGATGAATAACTAAATAGAAAAAGTAAGCGAATTTTAGAATTAACTCTAGTTATAAAAATACAGGCAGAAAACAATAAATTCCCATGCCAAATGGTTAATTTGACACAAGAATTTAACGCTATTATTGTGATTTTTGTTTTCTTTTTATGGTTTTAACTAACTTAATAATACCAATAATCCAAACAAAAAATACAAAAATTACTATGGCTTGTCAATTACTCGTTTTCAAAATAATAAAATTGCTAATAGATTGGCACTTCAGTAGTGTTGATTATAGGACAAACAAATGTTAAATTAGTTTATGTATAAGTATAATGTCAAATATATAAGACAAAAATGTATAAACCAAGCATACTAATGAATATTATACATTGGTATGCAAATGAAGTGTATAAATATTCAGAAAACACTTGACTTTTGTGTATAAGGGTGTATAATGAATTCAAGACTAAAATTATGGAGGAATTTATGATGGCTAAGGAAATTAAAAAGGTTGTTCTTGCATACTCAGGTGGACTTGATACTTCAATTATTATTACATGGTTAAAGGAGAATTATAACAACTGTGAGGTAGTCGCTGTTTCTGGTGACGTTGGACAGGGTACGGAGCTTGATGGACTTGAAGAAAAGGCTATAAATACTGGTGCTTCTAAGCTTTATATAGAGGATTTAAAAGAGGAATTTATTAATGATTATGTTTATCCAACTCTAAAGGCTGGAGCTGTTTATGAAAATAAATATTTACTAGGCACTTCCTTTGCTCGTCCGATTATCGCTAAAAGAATTGCTGAAATTGCTCTTGCTGAGGGTGCTGACGCTATTTGTCATGGCTGTACTGGTAAGGGTAATGACCAAGTTCGTTTTGAGCTTGCGATTAAGGCTTTTGCTCCTGATATGGAAATTATCGCTCCTTGGAGAATTTGGGATATAAAATCTCGTGATGAGGAAATTGACTATGCTGAGGCTCATAATATTCCTCTGAAAATTAATCGTGAAACAAATTATTCTAAGGATAAGAATTTATGGCATTTGTCACATGAGGGACTAGACCTTGAAGACCCTGCTAATGAGCCTATGTATAATAAAGAAGGCTTTTTAGAGATGGGCGTTTCTCCTGAAAAGGCTCCTGATAAGCCTACTTATGTTAATATTAGCTTTGATAAAGGTATTCCTGTTGCTGTTGATGGCGTGAAAATGGGTGGTATCGAGCTTGTTTCAAAGCTTAATGAACTCGGTGGTGCTAATGGTATCGGGCTTGCTGATATCGTGGAAAATCGCCTTGTTGGTATGAAGTCAAGAGGTGTTTATGAAACTCCAGGTGGTACAATTCTTTACCATGCACACGAGGTGCTTGAGTCAATTTGTATCGATAAGGAAACTGCTAGAATGAAACAACATATCGGTATAAAGTTTGCTGATATTGTATATAACGGTCAGTGGTATACTCCTTTGCGTGAAGCTTTATCTGCTTTTGTTGATAAAACACAGGAAACAGTTACTGGTGACGTAAAACTTAAGCTTTATAAGGGTAATATGATTAACGCTGGCGTTACTTCTCCTTATACTCTTTATGACGAGGAAGTCGCTACTTTCGATGCTGACGAAGTTTATGACCAAAACGATAGCGCAGGCTTTATAAATCTGTTCGGCTTGCCTATTAAGGTTAAAGCTAAACTAGACGCTAAAAGAAACAAGTAGATTGCCTTACGGCATGAGGCTGCCGCCTCAAACTCCGCCAAGCTTTTTGAAAAAAGCTTGAGCAAAAACTTTTTTTTTTGTGTGTGGTGGTTGGGTTAGCATAAAAAATATATAAAATTAAAAGTTTTTAATCCAATTTTTTTCAAAAAATTGGCGAGGGTTTGGGGCGAGTAGCCCCATAAGCCGATAGGCTTACACCTGCGAGTAGCCCCATAAGCCGATAGGCTTAGTTCAATACAATAGTTGTCAATGGGCAGGGAATTACTTCTCTGCCTGTGAACTTTTCTTTTTAGGGGTGACGTAATAATGAATCTGACAATTCTGATAAATTTGATAAAGGATATATTAAGGTTCGTTATTTTAATTGTTATAAGCTATGGCTTTGCAAATGTTACTTCTGATATAATTGTAAGCGTTAAAGGTATTAGAAAAGTCACAAGGATTCGCAGTAGCTCTGGGCTAATGCCAGTTAAGGCGGTAGTTGATAATAAAGTTTCTTTTTTTAATAAATTAGTCAATGTAGAACTATCTTATAAAATAGGTGGAAAAACATATACCAAAACAGTCAAGCTTTTAAAATCGTCACTTAATTTTAATAAAGGCGATAACATAACCATTTATTATGAAAAGGGTCATCCCCAAAATGCTATATTATCAGAGAAAAATGAAGAAGAATTTTTCAAGAGTAGTATATATATGGATATTTTATATATTATTTTGATTTTGATTTCTGTTGTTTTATTTATATTTATTTAATGTTTGTGAATGAAACTTATACAGGTTATACCTGTTGGATTTATAAAGGAGATAATCATGGCTAAAAAAATGTGGGCTGGGAGGTTTTCTAAAGAGGTTGACGAAACTGTTAACGCTTTCAACTCCTCCATTGCGTTTGATGCAAGAATGTATAAAAATGATATAGAGGGTAGTATCGCTCATGCAAAAATGCTTGGCGATTGCAATATTATTTCCGAAGATGATAGCAAAGAAATAATCGCAGGACTTAAAGAAATTCTTGCTGATATCGAAAATGGAACGCTTGAATTTGATATGACTGCTGAGGATATTCATATGTTTATTGAGTCGGAGCTTACTAATAGGCTTGGTGATGTCGGCAAGCGTCTTCATACTGCTCGTTCTCGAAATGACCAAGTTGCTGTTGATATTAGGCTGTATCTTCGTGAGCAAATTGCTGAGATAACTACTCTATTAAAAGAGCTGATAGCTACTATTTGTAAGCTTGCTAGAGAAAATATGGACACTGTAATGCCTGGTTATACGCATTTGCAAAGGGCACAGCCGATTACGCTTGCACATCACCTAATGGCTTATGCTCAAATGCTTTTGAGGGATATTGAACGGCTTGAGGATACAAGCAAGCGTATGAATTATTGCCCATTGGGAAGTGGAGCGTTGGCTGGTACGACTTATCCTATAAATAGACAGCAGACGGCTGAAGATTTAGGCTTTACTGCTCCGATGGTTAATAGCCTTGATGGTGTTTCTGACAGAGATTTCTGTGTGGAACTTGCTTGTGCTATATCGCTTATTATGACGCATTTATCACGTTTTTCTGAGGAGATTATTTTATGGTGCTCATGGGAGTTTAAGTTTATTGAACTTGATGACGCTTATGCAACTGGCTCTTCAATCATGCCACAGAAGAAAAACCCAGATATTACAGAGCTTATTCGTGGTAAGACAGGGCGTGTTACGGGAGATTTGGTAACATTGCTTTCGATGCTTAAAGGCTTGCCACTTGCTTATAATAAGGATATGCAGGAGGATAAAGAGGCAATTTTTGATGCTGTTGATACAGTTTTGCTTTGCGTAAAAACCTTTACACCAATGCTTGCGACTATGAGGATAAATAAAGAAAATATGCGTAATGCTGCTGCTAAGGGCTTTATTAATGCTACTGATTGTGCAGATTATCTTGTTAAAAAGGGTATGCCTTTTAGAGATGCGTATAAAATTACAGGTACACTTGTTGCTTTTTGTATCGAAAAAGGGTTGACACTTGAAACACTGCCTATTGAGGAGTACAAGAAAATGTCGGAGCTTTTTGCTGATGATATTTATGCTGCTATCAACCTTGAAACCTGTGTTAATCAGCGAACTTCTGAGGGTGGACCGTCACCTGTGTCGGTAATTAAGCAACTTGAATATACGGAAAATAAATTAAAATAAACTGGATTGGGGAGGTTAAAAATGGCTACGAAGGTGTATATTGATGGTCAGGAAGGTACAACGGGACTGAAAATTCTTGAACGCTTTGAGGGCAGGAAAGATGTTGAGATTTTGAGGATTGATGAGGATAAGCGTAAGGATTTGATGGAGAGAAAGCGTCTTATTAATGCGTCAGATTTTACATTTCTTTGTTTGCCCGATTATGCAGCAATAGAGGCTGTTTCACTTGTTGAGAATGAAAATGTAAGAATAATTGATGCCTCAACTGCACATAGAACCAATAGTTCATGGGCATATGGTTTTCCTGAGCTTTCTAATGAACATAGAGCAAAGATAAGAAATTCAAAGCGTGTTGCTGTTCCAGGTTGTTATGCAAGTGGGTTTATTTCCCTTGTTTATCCGTTAATTCAATCTGGTCTTTTACAACCACATTATCCAATTTTCTCCTACGCTACTTCTGGTTATAGTGGTGCTGGTAGACAGATGATTGAAAAGTATGAGGATAAAAATCGTCCTACAGAAATGGATAGTCCTATGCAGTATGCTTTGGATCAAAATCATAAGCATCTTCCAGAAATGCAAGCTATTTCAGGGCTTGCATATAAGCCAATGTTTAACCCGATAATTTGTAATTATTATAGTGGTATGACTGTTACTATTCCAATTCAGTCAAGACTTTTGCACCGTTTGGTGGATATTCAAGACTTTTGGAATGTGTATGACAAGCATTATAGAAATCAGAATTTTGTTAAGGTTAAAAAGCTTGCTGGTGAGGGTGAACTTAACGGTGGATTTTTGCCTTCTAACTATCTAAGTGGAAACAATAAAATGGAGATTTTTGTTTTTGGAAATAATGAGCAGATTTTGTTGTGTGCTTGTCTTGACAATCTTGGTAAGGGTGCTTCCGGTGCTGCTGTTCAATGCCTCAATATTATGATGGGTATTGATGAAAGAACAGGGCTATTATAGAATTAATCACACTTAAAACAAGTCTTAGGACTTTGTAAATTATAGTAAAAAAGGTGATGTTATTGAAACTTCATAAATTTAAAGATTTTAAGTATGTTGATGGTGGGGTTTGTGCTGCAAAGGGTTTTCTTGCAAATGGAATACATTGTGGGATTTCTCGTAAGGCATTGACTTCAAGCGAAGAAAATAACCAAAAGTCAAACACTGTTAGTGAAGTTAAAAAGAAAAACGATTTGGCAGTTATTTATTCAAGAGAGTATTGCAATACTGTTGCTGTTTATACTACAAATAAAGTCAAGGGTGCACCTATTCTTGTTACAAAAGAGCATATTAAGGATGGGTTGGCTAAGGCTGTTATTGTAAATTCTGTTAATGCTAATACCTGTAATGCTGATGGTGTTGAGAAAGCTGAAAAAATGTGTGAGCTTACTGCTAATCAGCTTAATATAAA
This sequence comes from Bacillota bacterium, assembly GCA_023388515.1. GTDB lineage: Bacteria > Bacillota > Clostridia > Oscillospirales > Ruminococcaceae > JAAYPV01. Next base: position 5,351 of record JAEWGD010000031.1, on the reverse strand, counting down.
TGTAGATGACGTAATAGTCGCTTCAACAGGCGTTATTGGGCAGGTTTTACCGATTGAACCGATTGAAAAGGGTATGGAAGAACTGGTTGGGGGACTGTCCGATAAGGGGAACAAGGCTGCTCTTGAGGCGATTATGACTACTGATACTATGGAAAAGGAAATCGCTGTTGAATTTGAGCTTGGCGGAAAGAAATGTATTATGGGCGGTATGCTCAAAGGTAGTGGAATGATTCATCCTAATATGGCGACTACGCTGACTTTTATTACCACTGACGTGAAGATTAAAACCGAATTTTTGCAGATGGCTTTAGACGATGTTGTTAAGACTACTCTTAATAGAGTTAGTGTTGACGGAGATACTTCAACTAATGATATGGTTAGCGTTATGGCATCTGGACTTGCTGGGAACGATGAAATTCGTGGCGAAAATGATGACTTTTTACAGTTCAAAAATGCATTGTATATCGTGCTTATGAATTTGGGCAAAATGATGGCTCGTGATGGTGAGGGTGCTACTAAGCTTATCGAATGCGTTTGTACTGGTGCAAACTGCGAAAAAACTGCTGAAATAGTTGCGAAAAGTGTTATTACTTCAAGTCTTTTTAAGGCTGCTATGTTCGGTGAGGACGCAAACTGGGGGCGTATACTTTGTGCTATCGGTTATGCTGATGCTGAATTTGATATAGATGAAGTAGATGTTTCTATTTCATCAGATGCTGGGAAAATCGATGTTTGTAAAGACGGTGCTGGGCTGGATTTCTCCGAAGATGAGGCGAAAAAAATACTTATGGAGGAAGAAATAAAGATTATTATCAGTATCGGTGACGGCGAAAGTAAGGCTATCGCTTGGGGTTGCGATTTAACATATGATTATGTAAGAATTAATGGCGATTATCGCTCATAACATAATATAATAGTAGGAGAATTTTATGGAGCAAATTTCTAATACAATACGTTCACAGGTGCTTATTGATGCACTTCCTTATATTCAAAGGTATAATAATAAAATTGTTGTGATAAAATATGGTGGGAACGCTATGACGAATGGCGAGCTGAAACAGGCTGTTATGAGTGATATTGTTCTGCTGACTTTGGTTGGCGTTAAAGTCGTGCTTGTGCATGGCGGTGGGCCTGAAATTAACGATATGCTAGGAAAGCTTGGTATCGAAAGTAAGTTTATCGGTGGACTACGTTATACTGATAAGGATACCGTAGATGTCGTTAAAATGGTGCTTGCTGGTAAGGTTAATAAGGAACTGGTTGCTCTCCTTACGGAAAATAAAGGGAATGCTCTCGGTCTTTGTGGAATTGATGGTAATATGCTTATCGCAGAAAAAATGCAGGGTGAAGTCGATTTGGGCTATGTAGGCGATATCGTTAAGGTTAATACTAAGCCTATTATGGACGCTCTCAACAATGGTTATGTGCCTGTTATCGCTACCGTTGCAAGTAGTAAGGATGGGCAGACTTATAATGTTAATGCTGATACTGCTGCCTCAAGAATTGCTGCTGAGCTAAATGCCGAAAATCTGATTCTTATGACCGATATCGCTGGGCTTCTAAGAGATGCTTCCGACCCGTCAACCCTTATACCCTCCGTTAATGTCAGTGAAGTCCCTTTCATGAAAAGACAAGGCATTATTTCAGGTGGTATGATTCCTAAAATAGACTGTTGCGTTGAGGCTGTTAGACGTGGTGTGAATAAAACCTCTATCATTGACGGCAGAGTTCCTCATTCTATATTAATCGAAATATTGTCTAATGAGGGTATCGGTACACAGTTTAAGTAGGGTTCAAGCCTTGCGGCTTATGGGGCTACTCGCCCCATACCCTCGCCAGTTTTTTGAAAAAAACTGGACTAAAAACTTTTAATGCTGACATAAGGAGTGCGAAAATGGAAGAATTGTTTGTGTGTAAAATTACCGTGAATTATAAATATATTTATTCGCTATGTAAGTTTTATAGAAAAACAAAACTTCGAGGCACATTTATTGGAATAAGTATATGGATTGGTGCTATTGTGCTTATATGTGCCATATTAGGTTTAAGGGTAAATGGTCAGAATTCGTCAGCAGTTATAATATTAGGTATAATTATTATGGCGTCAATAGGGTTGTTTTATTTCTTTATTTTAGATTCTATAATAGCACGTTATAACATGAAAAGGCATTATAAAAACATATTGAATACACAATATACCTTTAAAATGTATTCTGATATGTTAGAATGTATTAGTGAATTAGGAAAAGCGGAGTTAATGTTTGATTCGGTAATTGAATGGTATGAATGTAAAAATTATTTTTATATTCCAAATAAAAATAATGTATATATCATAGGTAAAAACGGCTTTGAAAAGGGTACAGCCGATGAGTTTAGAAATTACTTAGAAACAAAGCCTCAATTTATAAGAGAGAAAAAGACATAATAATATAAATACATAAACACAAAAGTTTTTGGTTAAGCTTTTTTCAAAAAGCTTAGCGGAGTTTGAGGTGGCAACCTCATGCCGACAGGCAAAGCGAATAGTTAAAAGAGGTGTAGATATGAACACGATAGAAAAATTTAATGATAATATAATGGGTACTTATGGCAGGCAGGAGTTAGTTATACAGTCTGGTGAGGGTAGGGAATGTTTTGGTGAAGATGGCAAGACTTACATTGATTTTGGGAGTGGAATAGGGACTAATTCGCTTGGATATTGTGATAGTGACTGGGTTGAGGCTGTTTGCGAACAAGTTAAAAGTTTACAGCACACCTCTAACTACTACTACACAAAAGTACAGGCAGAGTTTGCTGAAAAGCTATGTGAGATTACTGGTTACTCAAAAATTTTCTTTGGGAATTCTGGGGCAGAGGCGAATGAATGTGCGATAAAGCTTGCTAGGAAGTACAGCTTTGATAAATATGGCAAGGGTAGGCATACTATAATTACGCTTGTGAATTCGTTTCATGGCAGAACGCTTTGTACGCTTTCGGCTACTGGACAGGACAGTTTTCACGATTATTTCTTCCCGTTCGTTGAGGGGTTTGAATACGCAAAGGCTGATGATATTGAGGATTTAAAGTCAAAGCTTGATGGTACTGTTTGTGCAGTTATGTTGGAATATGTTCAGGGTGAGGGTGGAGTTATTGCACTTGATAAGGAATATGTTTCTGAGCTTTTCAAGCTTTGTGATGAAAATGACATACTTGTTATTGCAGATGAGGTGCAGACGGGCGTTGGACGTACTGGAAAGTTTCTTGCTGGTGAACATTATAATGTAAAAGCAGATATTACAACGCTTGCAAAAGGTTTAGCTGGTGGACTTCCGATTGGTGCTTGTCTTGCGAATGAAAAATGTGCAGAGGTTTTAACTGCTGGAACACATGGCTCAACATTTGGGGGAAATCCTATTGCTTGTGCAGGTGGGCTTGCTGTACTCAATAAAGTATCATCTGAGGGATTTCTTGAAAATGTAGCTGAAATGGGTAGGTATATTAGTGAAAAGCTGAATGAAATTGATGAGGTGGAAGATGTTTCTGGTTTGGGGCTTATGATTGGCGTTGAACTAAAAACCAAATCTGCTCCTGATGTTGTAAGCAAAGCGTTGAAAAATGGGTTATTATTACTAACTGCTAAGAATAAGGTAAGATTATTGCCTCCACTTAACATTTCGCATAAAGAATTTCAAAAAGGACTTGCAATTTTGGCTAATATATTATAAATTATATATAGAGGTTATTATTTATAATATTAAAAAATTAAAAGTTCGTGAGGTGATTAAGTTGAAGCTGGTTATGGTGCCTAAGGGGAGCAAGTTTCCTGTTTTAAATGATAGAGAAAGAACAGTTTATACTATAAAGAAGAAAAAACTTGGTGCAGCTAAATATGTGCTGATTGATAAAAATGGATATGTTCTTTATGTGCTTCAACCTAATGTTGGAGGAAAAAGACCTTCGTTTAAAGTTTACTTGAATGACAAGGTGATTTTAGATATTGTCTGCACATCAATGTTTTTAGAACCGACTATTGAGGTAACAGGTGAGGGTAGGAAGTATTCTATAAAAACTGCTGATAGAAAAGAATTTGATATATTTACTGAAGATAAAAATATTGGGCATGTAATTGGAAATATAAAGATTATTGTGTTGATGAGTGGTGATAGACAGATTGAGTTGGAGGTTGAAGATAAGAGGTTTGATGACGCTATGCCACTATTGGCGTTAGCTGTTGAGTTAACCTTTGCTCAAGATAAGTAAATTATTTGTAAAACACTTGGAGGAAGTATGAAACATTTATTAAAAATGATGGATATGAGCAAGGATGATATTATAAATATTCTTAATCTTGCTGACCAATTAAAATATGAATTAAAGCATGGAATACCACATAATCACTTAAAAGGAAAGTCGCTAGGAATGATATTCCAAAAGGCATCAACTCGTACTAGGGTTTCTTTTGAAACAGGTATGTATCAGCTAGGTGGTTACCCACTGTTTTTATCTGCTAGCGAATTGCAGATAGGTAGGGGAGAGCCTGTTCAAGATACAGCTAGAGTTCTTTCACGCTATATTGATGGCATTATGATTAGAACTTTTGACCAGAAGGAAGTTGAGGATTTAGCTGAATTCGGAAATATTCCTGTTATCAATGGGTTGACGGATTTTTCACATCCATGTCAAGTTCTTGCCGACCTTATGACTATTCGTGAGTATAAGGGTAGCTTTGATGGCTTGAAGATGTGCTATATAGGTGATGGAAATAATATGGCTAATTCACTTATTGTAGGTGGTTTAAAAGTTGGTATGGAGGTTTCTGTTGCTTGCCCTAAGGGGTATCACCCTGATCAATCTGTTATGGATTTTGCTAAGGATTATGATTGCTTTACTATAACTGATAGCCCAGAGGTTGCTGCTAAAGACGCTGACGCAGTTATTACTGACGTTTGGGCTTCAATGGGTATGGAAGATGAAGCGAATGAAAGAAAACAGGCGTTTGAAGGGTATCAGGTTAATGATACTATTATGGGGCTTGCAAAGTCGGATGCTATAGTTTTGCATTGCTTGCCTGCACATAGAGAAGAAGAAATTTCTACAAAGGTGTTTGAGGAGCATGCAGACGAAATTTTTGAGGAGGCTGAAAACCGTCTTCACGCACAGAAAGCAGTTATGGTTATGCTTATGGGTGGGAAATAATCGCTTACTTATATAGTATACTTTAAATAGTTAGCTTTGAGGACGGCTGTTTAGCTGTCCTTTTTGTGTTTTCTGAGATAAACAAGAGATTTTTAGTATAAGGTTAGAAAATAATTTGTAGATACAAGACGTAGATACGTGGATTTTATATAAATTAGTCGAAAAAAGAAATAAAA
>JAEWGD010000023.1 GCA_023388515.1 Bacillota bacterium | reverse complement strand
TCTTTATCTTTTCGCCTTCATTGTCAATAAGATTAACAACATTTCCATGTGCGTCAAACAAATAATAAACCGGACTAGTAAATTGCCCATTACTATAATCCTGCATAGCGATAAGCCCTGCACCACGAATATAGCAAGTCGCATTGTATCCATTGGCATCAACAGTAATCTGTCCACCTACCCAGATCTGACCGATTGTCTGACTTCCAACAGTCTTTTTATTACGCATTCCACCATAATTATAACTGTAAGAAGCGGTTTCAGTACCATCTTCATTCACTTGAAGCAACTGTTTAAAACCATTATAAATATTCTCCTGAACCTTGCCATCTGAATCCATTTTAGTTATTTGACTTCCTGCTGCATCATAGGTGTAAGAGGTAACTTCCGAAACTCCGTCTATTACCTTCGTTTCGCTTTGAAGCAACGCAGTGTAATTTCCGTTTACATCTGTGTAATCATAGGTAGTCGTATAGTTTTCTGTTCCAGTAACAACCATTGATGCACGGTTATTAAAGTCATCAAAAGTATAAGAAATTGTATCAACAGTATTTTCAGATTCAAACATTTCTGAAGTAAGACGTTGTAAATGATCATACTGATAATTCGTAGTTTCTATTATACCATCTTCAGTTCGTGAATTGCAAGCCTCCGAGCCATCTAAATTGTAAATATAGTCAAATTGTGAAATAACATCACTGCCTTGCTTGTTTACAATAGATGTAACCAAATTCGCATAATTATAATCATAATCTACGGTAATTCCATTTCCATAAGTCATAGACTCACGGTTTCCATTTGTATCATAGGTGTATTCTGCTGATGCTCCACCATCACTTGTTACGCTTGACAGCCTCATTTCATCATCATAACCATAATAAGTAGTTCCGTATGTGAGAAGATTGCTAACCCCGCTGAAAACAGACGCTTTTGCGTTGGTATTGCCAACGTAGGTATATCCATTCACATAACTGTTTTCGCAATTTTCAAATATTATACGCCCAAGACCATCATATTCATATGAAGTGTTACGCCCATTATTTACAACAGTTGATAGACGCCCCATGCTGTCATAAGAAAACGTTTGGGTAATATCCTTACTGCTGTCTCCAGTATCAACACTTATGTTTATCGGACGACCCAATAAGTCATAAGCTGTGATCGTTTCATCACCATTAGGATTTATGGAAGAAATGACATTTCCATTTAAATCATATTCAGCAGTTCCGAAATTATACCCTGTACTGTCAGATGTGTTTATCGAACGATTCCAGTTGTCATATTCATAACTTGTTGTCAAATAGCCAGTCGAGTTTGAAGTCAAAGGAGCAGTCAACCCAGTGTACATTTCAGTCTTTACACCGTCTTGATTATAGAAATGATAGGTATAATTTTTATTTTGTCCTTGTTCCCCTAATATTACAGTAGAAAGCAACCCTTGAGAATTGTATTCATATTCTGTTGTACTCCATTTCTCAGTTGTAGAGTTCTCATCCTGTACATTTTGTGAAGTAGACTTAAGCTTACCATTGCTATAATAAGTGTTTTTTGCGATTCTGTCATTTACGGAGTTGAAAGGAATCTTAACTTCTGTAGCCAATCCTAAATAACCATAAGTATACTCTGCGGTTTTTCCTTTAGCATCAGCAATACTTCCAACTTTACCGTTTGCGTAATACTGATATGAAGCCTTAACATTGCCGTTTACTGATTCCTCAACTGTTCTTCCGGCATAATCCGTTAAGCTTTCAGAAGTAACAGTCTTTGCTGTGTCAACATATGTAGTGGTAGTAGTAACCCAACCGTTATATGTAGCAGAATTGCCATTATACGTTTGGAAGCTTCTGTTCTCAACTCCATAGGATGTAGTTGACATTAAAGTTGTGTTTACATAAGTTGCTATTGCTCTGTTCAGACTGTCGAATTTGCTGATAAGTTGAGTGCCGTCAGGAGCAACTTTCCTTACAACCTTTCCATAAGCATCATAATAAAATTCGGTGGAATTGCCAAGTGTGTCAAATTGTCTGTCCAATAATCCGTTAGGTGCATATAAATATCTTGTGTATTTCCTATTTGTGTTATCAATATCATAACCAAAATCCGCACCTTCAAGATCGGCATCATATTGATTTGGAGCAACTTCTTTTATTACTCGTCCTAACTCATCATAAACCACACGTGTAATAATAGGACTGCCTGAAGGATTGTTTCCGTAATCATTTGTGCGGATTAACTTGCCGTTTGTATCATACTCAAATGTCTTTACATAACCTTCCTTACTAGTAACCTTACTTACAAGTTGTAGAGAATTATACTCATACTTGACACTTTTATCAGAAAGGATTCTTGTATTTTTGTAGGTATATACTTCCGCAAGCATACCTTCTGAATTTCCAGAACCATAGTAAATATTTTCAGTAACATATCCTTCGGGATCGGTTACTTTTGTTACCAAACCGTTGATACTACTAGGGTTATTAACGCCGTCATACTGATAGGTAGTTACGGCAAACTTAGAGCTGTTAATCGGATTGTTTAAATAAATTTCTGAATTAAATCCATCTGCCAAAAATGCAGATACATCAGTAAAAGTATTCAATCCTATAGCTTTTTTAATAACATTAGTTCCGCTTGCATCGTACACGGTAAGAACCACATTATTACAAGCGTCAACCTCAACTATAGGAAACTTCTGAGCGTTAAAACGTGCCTGAACACAACTTCCGTCAGGATTTATGGTTTTTATTACATTGCCGTTATCATCATACTCAAATGATGTAACGTTACCAAGAAGATCTATGCTCGACTGTGCATTATTTTTATAGTTTTCGCCATTATCATCTTCAGTATAAGCAGTTTTGTTAACCTCGTAAATCTGCCCATCAGCATAAATTTTAGTTGAAGTTATAGCAAAATTCTCATCATATCCGTAAACTTTTGTTTTTAACAGATTATCATGCGCGTCGTACTCCTTTACTCTAGTAAGTTGCTTTGCAAGGTTATATTCATATTTTTGCTGTGTGCCAAGCACATCTGTAACAGTATCCATCTTACCGTCCTGCAAATACGTTACCTGTTCTGTTACATATCCTAAAGTATCAGTAATAGAATTCAAATGACCATTGGATCCATAGCCATAAGCGGCAAATACACCCATTGGATTAGTTGCCTTTATTAACTGATTGTCATCATTATACTGGTATGTTACAGTTCTTCCTGAAGTCGGATCTTCAATCTGTGTAATCCTTCCGTTGTCATATGTAATATAGTAATTGCGTCCAATAGAATCTGTGACAGTACGAATACCATTTACAACATTAGAAATATTAAGAATATTTCCGTTAACGTCCTCAATTTTATAAAGTGAGTAATTATCGCTGTTATCCCATGATTTATAGTAATATTTCACTTGAGCCGAAGTCTTAATGATATAGTCTTTTCCACTGCTTTCTAATGTGTTTGTAGTGTTTACACTTTCAAAAACTCCTGTTATCTTTTCTGTGAAAAGACTGTTTGAACCGTCTGGAAGCACTACTTGATAATATGTGGTTGAAGTTGTTCCGTTTGTTTCATAATCCGGATATGTCGATATTTTAATTTTGCTTATATCAAGGTTAAAGTCCCAGCCTTTACCGAAAGAGCCTAATTCTTTATTTTTGGAGTTGTAAGTTCTTACAAAATCAATGTTCATTCCGGGAGATTTCACACTTAAATCGCTGATCGATTTGGTATAGTTCCCTGTTGCCGGATTTACCCCTCCACCGATTTCCAAGCCTTTTCTATAAAGCGAGAGATATCTTGTCGAATCAAGTGGCAATTCAGGTTTGAATTTATAAATATCAGGTGTATATCCACCGAAAAAGTAAATTCCATTTGGGCTTTCAAGATTGAATTTTCTTTGTGTTGCATTGTCCCCAGAGAAATCATGAAGATTATCCCAAATAACTCTCTGTTCCCATCCGCCACTGTAAAAAGCAAATTTATGATTGTCCGTAGAGTAAATAAACTTCGCATCAGCTTGCTCATTCACGTTAAAATAATTCCCGAGAAAAGCAATTGTTCCGTCTGTCCACAGATCCTCATGACTGGCACCGCCTGCTACCATAAAATTGCCCCAAATTTCAAGGTAATCGCTGGGATTCTGCATAATCATCTTATCTTGCTTGTGAGGCTGTCCAAAGTCAAACTGTCCATAAATGATTAATGCACCATTATTAAAGTCAATCTGGCTTCCGGTGCAATTTAAATTACTTGTCATAAATGACATATTCCCGTTAACTGTAAGAGAATAACCATTCAAATCAAGATTTGAATCATACATCCAAACGCCAAAACCGCTTGAACAATTCTCGGTAAGTGTGATTGTCTTTATTGCATTATTTACTGGAACATCAGTATAGTCTATTGGGTAGAGTATTTCAGGACTGTCTACGTTTCCAAGTTGATAGCCACCGTTAAGCCCTACATTATAATATCCGCGTTCATCATATCCGTCTTTCACTATCTTTATAAAATTATTTGTGCTTACATTAGCAGACAACGAGAAAAATCCGTCAGTCCCTGGAATGATAGTGTCTACAAGATTCCAATTATCGTATAATTCTACAACAATACCGTCTGTTATGTTGTTCCCAGTCAATGGATCAAAAGCAACAGCATAGCCTGTGAGACGTAATCCAGGATTTACAATCGGATCAGTCATTTCATCAGCGATATCACTAATTGCCCCACTTGTACTTTGAATTTTGCTGATTCCAACTCTAGCAATTTGTATATTATCAGTATACGGAAATGCACTTTCATAAACAGCATCAACCGCTCTTTGGTACTCTTCCGCCAAAGCTTTTTTAGTAGACTCTTCCTTAATATCCATTACAAGTGCGGATATTGGTGTTCCTAAAAACTGCAACGATAAAATTAAAGAAAGCAATACAGTCATATACCTTTTTAAAAACTTCTTCATTTCTTTTTCCTCCATAAATTTATTTTTTACCTATATTCATAAAACCAAAATAAACACCTTGCTATATTTGCATAGATACGTCATATAAATGCTTTTATTTAACATTAGTCAGTAAAGGTAGTCCTGCAGGCATAACCTAATATACTTTTACTACAAATGCTTTAAATAATTAAATACCCCCGCGTATAAAATAGTATTTAAAATACCTTTGCAAAAACAAATATGCTACACTTTTAATCAATATTGTTTCCTCCTCTTATTAGATGCTTTAGTAAGGCTTTTATCATAAGATTGTTGATCTCCTAAAAGCACCAAACACTTTATTTTGAATGGGGTTACAATCTTAAAATACAATATGTCTAGTTTCAGGTGCTATCAAAAAGTTCCTTTTGCAAGCGATTTGTACAATGCTTTCTAATTGATTATTATTTGAATAATATCAATTTTATCCATTGATTTTCTATAGTTAATCTCATTTAGTCTCAAATCTTAGCAAAATATACACCATATAACATTATATTTCACTTTAATGCATTAGTCAACAGTTATACCCATTAATTTATAAAATGTTCATATTTAGCATTAAATCTATATAATTAATAATTTTTAACATGCTTAACTTATCTTTTGTTTTTCTCTCTTTTGTTCTTTTCTACACTAATCGTTCTAGTAAACCAATGTTTTTTCTTCACAATTACACCCCTGCAAGGATGATAATAATGGATGCTATTGAAATTAAAATTATCATGTTAAAAGTAAATTTATCAATTTTACTTTAAGAAAACATATATTTACAAAATGATTTATCTCTATCAGAACTGATGGTGCAAAAACATCTACAAGTTCATGTTCATCCTTTGATTCATTATATAAATACTATATAAGATATTGAAATAATCCTCATATTCAACGATAATCTTTTTCTGTACCATATATTTGTTTTATAACATCCGAGTAACCACTTCCTGCATATCACTGTTTGAAATTGTTATCGTTGCCTCTCCCGCTTTATTTGCTGTGATTTTGGTTTAAGAAAGAGGGATCACTATATCGAAGAACTGCAACAAGCACATTCACATTTAATTTATAACCTTACATTATATTAAATACAGCCATAAAAGCAAGCTAACTTTTATGACTGTATTTATTTGTTAGCATAAACTTATGGATAAAGCTTATAATAGCATTGCTGTGTTTTCAAGCATAATAACTGCTTTATTTTGATTTCTTGCATATTCAGAAATATGAGAACTTTCAGACCCTGCCCATAACAACATATCCGAATTATCAATCATATATCTGTCGCAGTCAAAATAGCAACCCTTATAAAATCTCGTGGTAAGCATAATCACGCTATCAGCTTTTTCGTGAATATTGTAAAATCTCTCCCGCCACTCGTCCGACCATAATGCAGATTGATTCTCAAACGGCATAGCGATATTTAACCTAACTGGATTATATTTTCGTAAACTCAGAACAACTTCAGCCACCCATAGTGGAATTCCCATTTGACAATTGCTTATAAAATCTGTGACACCATTTTGATTCAAATTTGCAATTTTCGTAAGAAGCTGTAGTTTCATAGCTATACAGTCTGGATGCTTTTCATCAAAGCCAAACGAAAGCTTGTCCGAGCCTGATATTGTACAAAAAACTGATTTATACATTTTCAAGTCCCCCATCAGCAATATTTATAACTTCCAAACCGTTTTTACGAGCCATACGGACTGTCTGACCTGTACCGCTTTTTTGATTTTCCAGGTAGCAGATACAGTACGATGACATTTCAACCATTTTAGCATTTCTGTCATAATAGCATTTATCATGATAATGTTCAGAAATATATATCACATCATCGGCACACTTGAAAATTGAGTCATAAACAGTAATATGAGTATTCCCCCAATACTTTGTCTGTTCAGCCTTACAGCACGGCAGAACCAATACCAGCTTTATCATAGGATAGCTTGTCTTTATCGCCAAAATATTAAGTGCGGTATATGTATCCCAGCCTCTTGCTCCTCCGCATAGAAACGTTGTTTTTCCTAAATCAATTGCTTTGTAAATCTCCGGTGCAAGTCTTGACATATGCTCCGGAGTAATGTCCATAATGTTTCTGTGTCCTGTAAACATACAGGTTGTTTCTTTATTGTAGTTCATTCGTATTACCTCCAAACTTATGCAACATACTTTATAACATATATTATAACATACTATTATGTTTATTGCAATGATATAATATATAATATAGGAGGTGTTATGATGGATGATAAATTAACCATAACCAAGAAAGATAAAATCAAGGGTGAAGATGGATATAAGGTATTTTCTGTACGATTAAAAGAGGAAATCGTAAATAATCTTGATAATATATCCTCCAAGACAAACCGTTCTAGAAATGAACTTATTAATACTTTATTGGAATATGCTATAGCTAATTGTGAGATTGCTGATGAATAGCACTATAAAAACAGCTGTAACCACTTTGAACGGTTACAGCTGTTTTTTATAAAGTTGCTGTATAAATTTATTGTACCTTAACATAAAATTTTCTTTTTCTAGGTCCATCAAACTCGCAGAAATATATCCCCTGCCATGTGCCAAGAACAAGTCTACCATTTTCAATAATAACAGTAACAGATGAACCGACACAGCTTGCTTTTAAGTGTGCTGAAGAATTTCCTTCCGCATGCCTAAATTCACTTCTATCAGGAAAAGCTTTGTCAAATCCTAAAAGCATATCCTTTACTACATCAGGGTCTGCATTTTCATTAATTGTAATTCCAGCTGTTGTATGCGGACAGTATACAACACATATCCCATCCGTTACACCACTATCCTTAATCACTTCATTAACCTGCGATGTAATGCTATAAAAATTTTCTCGCTGTGTATCTAAAGTAAATAATCTGAGCATTTTATTCTCCTTTGTTAGCACTAATTTTAAATCATGATTTATCGTTTATTTTTACTGCAGTTTTTGCATTTACCAAGATTTATATGATCTTTTCCACCATACGTACTAAATTTATCCGATATTTCTACTGCCCCACATATTTCGCATTTAATCCATCTTATTCCCAAAGAATCATATACTTGATGATGTTGTTGCTGATTGATTTTATCATAAATTTGCTCTCGTCTTTGCTCATATGTGATGCTTTCTTCGACTTGAATATGTTTATTAGCTGTTATAGTTGTAATAGGCTTAACTGAAGACTGTACATATGTAAGAATTTGAGATTCTTCTTTTTCTCGTCGTTTCATTTCTTCTATATAATTCTTTTTTTCTTCTTCATATTGTTTGATTTTTTTATTAAAAGCATTACGCTTTTTTATAAGCCATTCATTGTATCTTGTGTGATAGTCTGCTAAGCCCAACTCGTTACCACAAAATCTTAAGTCACTTAATTTCCCCTGTTCGGTGTATGTTTCAGGATAATTTGTTGACGTACAATATTGCCCATTGTACTCATATTTATTTGGATCAACTTTATATTGTGCTACATCAATGCCATTCCAGTTCACTACTAATAAATCCATATTTAATGATTCATTCAGAAGATAACGTTTTATGAAATAAGTATGGTCTTCTCTTACTGGTTTGTCTGTACTATCAAGTACAACCCATTTTAATAGTATCCCTGCTTTTTGGTACTCATTAGTTAAATAATCCATCTGATTTGCAGAAATTCTCTGAGTTCCAATTTCCAAAGCAAGTTTTGTTCCGTCTTCCATATCAAACAATAGATGTGTATAATGGTGAGATAATACTTTTACCTCTGGTTTTACATTATAACCTTTTTTCTTGAAATTTTCATACAACTTTTGTCTTACCATACGCATTGTTGACGAGTTGCCTTTATCAAATAATGCATAGTCACATTGCTCATTGTTTAAATGAGCGAAATACGCTTCTTTTTCTTCACCATGGCAATATCGGAGAATATTATTATGGCATTCTGGATCAGGACAAAATATTTCTTTTCGCCCACTAGCCTTTCGGATTCCTTTTTCTAATAAATAATCCTTTGCTATTTCAGAAGCTAAAATTACTTTCCCATTCCATAATGCATTTTCCATATCAACCTCCTGCTTTGTCATTAAATCTACAGTAAGTGTACATATCGCTAATACGCTCCCTGCAATTCTTATTCTAATACTGCTAATTCTTCAATTGTTCCAAATATTTTACTTAAATAATTATCTCCATTGATAGAAACAAGTGGGATACTCTTTCTTACTAATTTTTTAAATCCCCAATAGTTTTTATCCATCTTAGCTATCATATTTTCTTTTGGCGTTATAACATAGTATTCATCAAGGTATTCTTCTAATTCAAACCATTCAGACCATTCAGACCCTTCATAATCTGCATGTATTGGTTGATATATTGTTCCATGACTACCAGGTGAAATTCCTTTTGACCATCCAGCAAGATTGTTATATTCCATTTTTGCAATGAAAATCTGTGGTTCTTCCTCATTTGTATCAGAATCCAAATTTATCTCAACAGCATATAACGGTGCGTTGATCCAATCATTATCCATTAAGTTACCGTCTTCTCTACGTTGATATACTAGAATAAAACTCCAATAAATCCAGCCATCCCAAGATAAGTCCGTCTTATATCTTAAAAATTTATCTGTAGGTTTTGAATATTTTTCATCATCATAATTTGACGATAAACAGTTTACCAAGTCTTCAACACTCTGCAAAGTACTAAATACCACTTTAAACGCATTATTAATATTTTCTCCTAAACTCATATGTGTCCTCCCTAATTAATGGTGAAGAATCAGAAAATGAAAAATCAGCTTTGGTTTCATGGACAAATTTCCATACTAATAAAGCATCAACTTTATTCTCATCATTGTGTTTACTCTCAAACCCATTAAACCCATGAAAACCTTTTCCATTTAATAAATTATAAAGATCTTCAACAATTATTTTCTCAAAATTATTTTCAATTGCAACTTCCTTCAAACCTAATAAAGCATCTTCCCAAGTCAGAAAACCTAATGTAACATCATTAAATTTAAATTTATCTTTGTCTTTATTTTTTTGATAAACATATTTACAATACTCTTTTCCTGGTGCAATAAAAAGAAGTAGTTTTTGTCCATTAATGCTCCATTCTTTAAGCATTTCTGCTTCTCTTTCAAGCTGGTCTTCCGACGATAAATCACTTCTATATTTAACTTCAATGCCCAGCGAAACACCACTTAGTCCGCTCATATAACAATCAATTTCACCATATCCTAAATCTGATCGTTTCCAAAATTCTGTATTCCATTCTTCATCTTGATTTTGCGAAAAAATTTCCTGAAAAATAGCTTTTTCATCATATACATATTTAGCTAGAATTCGTCCTAACCCTCTTTTAAATGGGATATATCTCAAATTACCAAAATAGTTACCTGTCAGCTCATCTTCTAAGCGTTCACTTAGATTACTACCAGATTTACTTATCTTATGATAAATTTCAGCTATCAAATTATCACCTCATGACTACTAACTTTTTACGATTAATGTGATTTAAACCTACTAAGAATTTAACCTAAGTTCAAGGTTAATTTACCTTACAATATTCTGTAAATCGTGTTCTATTTCCCACACAAGCTCTTTGGGTAGAATATCCTGTTGCTCAGATATAGTAGATTTTATAAAAGTAGCAAGCTCCATAGACACTCTTGCAAAAGGGTTACGTTTAGCTATCGCTTTGTGAATATAAAATTGTAACTGTCCATCTTCATATTGGTACAATTTAAGGAGATATGGCAGACGCTCCCATGAATTCTCATTTGTTAAAATCAGAATCAGATATCGTTTAATATCCAAAACTTCACACTTTATTAGTGCATTATAAACACGGCTTGCACCATATTGTGATTTGCTTTTTTGTATCATCAAATGTGCTGTTTTTGATATAGAAATGCAACTATGAAAAAGATACTCCCAATATAATTTAGCACTTTCATATCCATTTAACTGTCTTATTGCAGTAAGCGTTGCTGATACGAGCTTTGTATTTTGCGAATTAAGATATGGCATAATTAATTCAATATCATGTTTTGAACTGCATTCACCAAGTCCAAGTACTGCGTAATTACATTCTTCACCGTCAAGTTGATCTCTGTAAAATTGCACCACATCAAACTCTGTATGTTTTCTAAACAGAAAAGCAGCGTATTCACGTATTGTACGACTTTTATCAAGCAGTAAATCTTCTGAACCATCCCATAAATTATTCAAATGTTTGTATTTATACTGTGCAGCAGTATATCTTACCAAATAATTCTTATCTTTAAGCAGTATATCAATTTCATTTATGTTAGGTTTATAAAATTCAATATATTTGCACATAATATATGATTTTAGAAATTTGTTTCTTTCAGTTTTCATTGTTAGCCTTGCTAAAGAACTAGAAAGAACTTTTTGTGAAAACAACATTATATATGCATATTTTTTAGTATAATAGTCCTTGATTTTTGCAATTTCGAGTATATCATTTTCTGTAATATCTTGTTTAATGTGATGAATTATCATTTCATATAAAGAGTTTATCTTTTCATTGTCACGTCGCTCGCTGTTATTTACTTTTGTTATATATGGCATAATATGAACTAATTCTGCCGTCGTACATTTATCAATCATCTCAAAAGCCATTGTTTCAGCTACTTTGCGAATATTCTCTATCCAGTCATTTAAACGTAAAATTATAAATGGGAGTGCAATTTTATACCCTGACATAAGACGCAGACATTTTTCACGGTAATGCCCATTTGAATGAATGCTTCCGATTATCAATATACTAATGAAATGCTGTTCATTAGCGAGTGTATTCTGTAACTCACCAACATTGAATTTCCCCCAGTCAGCATACCATTCCATTGAAGAAAACTGCCTGAAATTCTCACTCAGACGTATTTTTTCGTTACAACTCATATTTTCAAGCATTTTTGAAATTGCTGAACCCAATCGGCTAATATATTTGATGTTTTTTCTGTTTTCAATTATTCCACCATATGCAATATGCAGTTGTGAAACATCTCCACTTTCGAGTGAACTCAATGCTGTTTCAAGAACATATGCACGTTGACTTTCATGATTTGTTGTGGCATTTTTATAAACGTCTATTTCGCATGCTATCTTTAATTTTTTCTTAAAAAATGAAAACATATTTGTCACCTGCTTTATTGAATGTATATTTTTCAATGGAAATTTATTAAATATAATGATAAATTAAGTCTATTCTTATCATGCTTCAATAAACCAAAGTAGCATGTTATGCATAAAACATCGATATTATGGCTCTTCCTAGTGATTGATTTTGTTAACGAAAGTATCCTTAATATTCTTGTTTAAATCTCGCATATTTTTAAATCGTGTAACATCAATAGTCGAAATAACATTTTTGCGGATTTCTACTGGTAATTCCTTAGAAACGAATTTATTATATTTGTCAATAATTTGATTAACTCTAAAATGCATAAACTTCAACTTATCTTCATCTGTAAGAAGATTAAACATACCTTTATAATCAAGCCTCGATCGTAGCTCAGGCGATATTTTATTTTTGAAGTCGTCTTTACTGATATTTGAAGTAAAGACAATAATATATCCATTTACATCGTATTCTTCAGCCCGAGAATTTACGATTTTGCCACTTTCCAGTACATCAAGGAAATAATTAAAAACAGCGTTGTTGGCTTTTTCAAATTCATCAATAAGAATTAAACCTATGTCTGACTCATTCACTCGTTTAACTAACTCGCCTCCATCACTGCCTATATATCCAAGCGGACTGCCAATCAAACTGTTTAAAGCATCGTGGCTACTATAGTTACCAAAGTTGACCTTTGCTAATTTTGCTTTACTACCCAATGCTTTATGTATTGAACGAGCTACCTCTGTTTTTCCCACACCTGAGTCGCCCATTAAGAAAAGAGATAAAATTTTATGTTCTCCTAATTTGTTAAATACACGAAAGGACTCAACAATCTGTTTAAATTCTTCTTTAAATCTTTCGTGGCCATACAATCTGGAATCAAAAGCGTTAAAAAATGCATCAAGCTCCTCGTTAACTAAGTCTGTAATTTTCTTTACCTTTTTCAAATTGGCAGGAATATAGTCCTCTTGTCCAGCAGGGGCTTCTTCAGCATCTACTTCTATATCCGAAAAATCTTCAAAAATATATCTAAGCAAATAACAAATGTCTTTTTCATAAGTTTTGTCGCATATAAAAGTGATGTTCTCATTAAATTTATTGAATAACTGCTCAAAGTTATAAATTTGGGATTCATCACTTATTAATAAACAAGCTAACGAGGATAAGTCAACATAATATTTTGTTTCTTCGTCAAATTCTTCATTTTTAAATAATAAAAGAAATTGCGACATACTAAGCAACTCACAATCATTAGATATTAGTTGTTTGTTAAAATTGAAGAATTGATTTCTATTATAAAATAATATTTCTCTCATTTTGTATCTTTCTTTCCTGTTTTTTTAGTTGTGGAAGAGCCTATCTTTGGCTGGACAACCTGTACTATTGCCAACAAATCAATGTAGTTGTAATCAATCCCGTCATCTTCGCTTTTGAGTTTTGTTATTTGTGGTTGGGAATATTGACTATTATGAATTTCTGTATCTAAGTCATTGCTTGATGTCTGGCCAAGATCTTGGAAAAAGTCAAATGAACTTTTTAATTTATTAATTTTTGTTTTTCCTTTATAAATGCCGATTATCGACACGTTACCAATAAAAAGATCATCCACGCTGTAAAGGCTTTCAAACTCACTTTCAAAAGTAAGCGGTATCTTAATAATAAGCGTATCTGTGGTACCTGCTATCCCACCTTTTAATTTATACGAATAATCCTTAAACATTGAATTAAATAAGTTGTTAATATCCAGACCGCCTGCTTCAGGCAATTTCATTCCCTTAAATGAACCATTAGAAAACATTTTAACAGTTCTAAGTTCTGTTTCGTTTTCCAAAGAAAGAGAAACGTTATCAATTCTTAAAAGCTGCCCCTCAGCTATATTTTCGAACGAAGTAATAACATCACATTTCCCCATTACTTCATTTAAAATTAACGACTTGGTCATTGTAACCTTGAAGCTTTCAAGGACCTTCTGAGAATCAGTAGAACCTGATTTAACGCCAGCTCCAACTTCAGCATTAAACAACTTCAAAAACCTGGTACCCATTTTTGCCTGCAATTCCGCATCTATGGTATCATCTTTTGCTGTTTCAATAGTACCATCTGTTTTGATAATGTTGCTTAACATCATTTTGATTTCATAAACTTTTGAAAAGTTCATATAGTAAACATTAAAAAGCATTTTAACACAACCCCTTATTCTAATATTTTTGTACTTGAAATAAATAACCAAGTCTTTTACTCAAGCATTTCTACGGTAATCCGTTCCTTTTTTACAAAATAATTTGAAGGTAAAATATCATCATCCGATAATCTCAAGATGGGATTTTTATCGTCACGCATATTTCTAATATCAGTGTCTGCATAATCACTCAGCCGTTCTAAAACACATCTTATAAGGTGTCGCTGTTTCAAGTCTGTAGAATTTAAATTGTGACCATCAAATATTACTCTATCTATAGGGATTCTATATTCATAACAATAATATGCACTATTACTCATAAAATAATGGCCAAGCTCTCGACACCCAAGACACTCAATTAATTCGCCAACAAACTCTGGAACTCCTGATAAACTTCGTGCATAATTGTTCTTGTATAGCAAGTCTTTAAATGAAAAACCATTAAAGCAAAAGTCCTCACTTCCTTTATAGTACCCTAAACGAAACTTCATGTTGCTTGAATTTCCACACCCGTATTTGTCCCAATCCACGGTCTTTCTACAATATACTGTCTCTATATGATCGATCCCATTGGAAAACTCAATGTTATATTTTTTTATAGCAGCACTTAATGTATTTTCTGTAGTTAATAAATCACGAAGATTTCGTCCAATGACATCATCTTCAGTTCCTTTTAGTCGACGTGCTAAATGAAAAAACAGAATTTCATTTGGTAATGCTTTGTAAATATGTTCATCAATAAAGGCTTTGAACTTTCTGTCCCTAATATAATAATTACCTCCACACATACTTTCAACGCGGTTCATTTCGTCATAGAGTTCTTCCACTGTAATATCCATAAGATCACATATGGATTCTTCCATTGCTTTTTTTGTATGCGTATCAATGAACATACATATACCTCCATATTCGAATATGAGCCTGTTAAGAAATACTAGCACATTAATTGAATTGCATCTAATTGCTATGTTGTTACTTTATTTAATAAACATTAAGCGAAATTGGTATTCTTTTTATAAATCCGATAATTTTTTTCTTGAAATCAATTCGATAAATGCTTTCGGCGTGGTTTTGTCAAGTATAAACAAATCTTTTATTTTCCTACGCCATTCAGAATCACCTTCTTCATGAAAATTACTTCTTGCAGTTCTCAATGAATTGATTGCTTTGGCTGCCCATTGAGATAGTTCTTTGCGATTTAAATAAAAAACTTCTTTACAAAAAGTACGAGCTGACGATTCAATGGTACCCGTCAAACCCGCCCCACTTCCAAAACAACCGCCCAGATGATAAAATAGAAGAAAAATCATTTAGGGGTTGATGTAAAGTGAACGGAGCAGAAAAGTGGGCAGTTATTGTAACCGAATTTCGT
>JAEWGD010000041.1 GCA_023388515.1 Bacillota bacterium | reverse complement strand
TATTGCAAAGAGAAACTGATGACGAGCATATGCTGACAACTTCACAGCTCATTGCAAAACTTGCTGAACTCGATATTTCATCCCATCGTGAAACAATATCCTCAGATATTAAGCTGCTCCAAAATGCTGGCTATGATATTATCTGTAATAAAAGCACGCAAAATAAATACTTTCTAGCAAGCCGTGAATTTGAACCAGTGGAACTTAAAATGCTTGCCGATGCGGTTAATGCAGCCCAGTTCATTTCAGCAGATAAATCTGAACAGCTCATAGATAAGCTCTTTTTATGTGTCAGCAAATATCAGTCTGAACAGCTTAAATGTTCTGTAAGTGCATCAAACTGTAATAAAGCTGAAAGTTCAATAAGTATGTATTCCGCTGATTTAATAAACACCGCAGTTACACAGGGCGTTAAGATAAAATTTCAGTATTATGAGTATACAGCAATAAAGGAAAAAGTGCTAAAGCATAACGGCTTTACATATACAGTCAGTCCATATGCGACAGTATGGAATGATGATCGTTATTATCTTGTTGGATACAGTGAAAAGCATGGAGCTATTGCAGTTTTCAGAATTGATAGGATAACAAATATAACTCTCACTAAGAATATTTCAAAACCTTGTCCAGAAAATTTCTGTCTTAAGGATTTCTTGTCACAGTCATTCAAAATGTTTCATGGCGAACTCACTGAAGTTAAATTAAAATGTCATAGTAATCACATGAAATCAATCATAGATAAGTTTGGTGATGATGTTCAAACAGAAATAATTGATAAAAACTATTTTTCTGCAAAGGTTAATGTTGAACTTAGCCCAACATTTTACAGCTGGATTTTTCAGTTTAAGGGAGAAATAAGCATACAATCCCCACAAAAAGCAATAGAAGAATTTATGCAAATGATAGAAAGTGTCAAGCAGTTATCGGATTAATTCGATAACTGCTTATTTTGTCTATCAGCAAGTAAAAAAGCATTGCAATGAGATTAATCATAAATTATATTATCTATTACCGAGATACAGTAATTCAAAAATCATGAAAAGTATATGAACGAAACGTAAAGATATAATTAACAATTTTATAAGTCGTTGTTATAAATCTTTAAATATGATAGAATTTAGAAGTTATTATGATTTATTGCGATTTATAGTAGGAGGTGAGATTTGAAGCAATAGATTGTATATCTAACATTTATATGAAGACGAAAAATATGACAATTAATTTAGGAGTGAATTTTATGCAAAAAAAGAAGTATAAACGCATAATATCAGGTGTGCTAGCATCGTTACTTACAGCACAGATATTAGTATTAGGGGATGCAGGAAATAATGGACTTATTAGTGCTGAAAATATTCAAGCATTAGGAAATGTTATTGAACAACATGTTAATAGTGAAAAATTAAAAGTAGAATATGATGAAGCTATAGAAGGACTTGGAGAGGTAGACTATTTTGAGTTGCCTGAATTTTCAAGATTGAGAAGTGCATCAGGGGAAATATCCGTTTCGGATTCACTTACAATGAGTGGTCGTGTGAATCTGCTTGACGGAAGAGATCATACAAAAGTAAAGGTACTTATTTTTGATGGCTGGAATGTTGCTGCTGAAGCCTATGCTGATGCTAATGGTTATTTTGAAGTAACTGCATATGGATTAGGTGCAGAAACCAATGTGAAAATTGAATGTGATGGATATTTGCCAAGATTCTATAAAGGCATGGGCTATGGCTCTTATGACGTAGGCACAAACGTTCTTTATCCCGGTGATACAACATATAACGAATGGGAAAACAATGCTTGGAGCGATGAGCAGATCAATGAAAATGATTTGATTTTTGTGTCAGGTTTGATTGGTAAAAGAAAAGCTATCGGTACATATGATGAGATGTTTGACTTGAATGATGATGGCAGTATTGATGAATTTGATTTAGAAATCATTGAGGAATATATTGCTGATGAAAGTGAAAATAAGGAATTTATTGAAGAATATGATTTTAACGATGACAATGAAATAGATGTCAATGATTTCAATTTATTAGAAGGAAATATAGGTGCATATATCGGTGATGATGAGTACCTTGAATATATGGATATCGATGGTGACGGAGAAATTTCCGATTCTGACTATGCACATTTTGCATATTGGATTGGTAATTATGAAAACTATGGCTCATGGGAGTATGATTATAGAAACATTACTAATATCACGCTTACCGGAGATTGTTACAATACAGGCATGAATTTGTCTAACACAAACCTTGACTTGAATGGTCAGAGTTTGATTATCGATGGAACCCTCAATTTTAAGACAAGCAACCGAAGCCTTTGGTCAGGTACAGATGGTTCAAGGCTTGATATTAACGGAGGGTATCTGTATGTAGGTGGATGTTTTAACTTCGGTGATGTAGATTGTTATGACAAAATTATCATGCAGAATGATAATGATGTATTAATAGTAATTGAAAATTTTACTTATCAGACGTTGGCAGATATGAGCACTACAGAAAATCAATGGAATGCTGGTACAATTTATTTTCTTGGACCCGTGTGGCAGGTTAATGAACCATCAAATGATAAAGCAATTTATTCAACTGGTACACACTCAATAGTATTTTTCTATGCATATGGAAAACAGCATATTCTGTGGGACAATCCAACCACCTACATTTTCGATGAAAATGGTATCCCTAACACTCAAAGAAGATTTAATTTTGATTACGTTGATGAGGAGGGTAATCTTCTCGGATTGATTTTTCCATACGGATATACTGCTGATAGATACTGGTTTAGACCGTGGTTTCCAAGCATTTTAGAATTGGAAGAACCCGACTACACCCTCTATCGTAAAGGCTGGGAAATGGGTGACGGTGTACATATTGCTACAGGAAATTACAGCAAGAGTTTCACTGATTTAAGCATTTCATCACCGGGTGTAAAGTCTGATTTTATCAGAACATACAACTCCATGAATACTGAAGAAGGCTCATTTGGTATCGGTTGGGATTTTAATATTGATGTCAGCAAAATGGTAATCCCAGCACAGGGATATTATCAAGCTGTTCTTCCTGACGGCTCAAATACTACATTCAAGGATGACGGAAACGGTGGATTTGAGTGCTTGAATGCAAGAAGTGCAATGACAAAAGATGGCGATGGATATATAATAACCAATGCAGTACAGTCAAAATATTACTTTAATTCAGACGGGGAACTGTATAAGGTTTCAGATGCAAATGGAAATATTCTTACAATTTCTGCAATGGAAAACAACATTAGAACTGTAACTGATTCCACAGGCAGAACCTATGAAATTACTTACAATGGAGACGAAGAACATCTCAGAGTTATAAAAATTAAAGATATTGTTGCAGACAGAATAGTAACATATCAGTATAATTCAGATTTCCAGTTGATTTCTGCAACTAGCGTTTCAGGAGGTATTGAATACTATAATTATGATGAAAATGGCAGACTTTCTAAAATCACAAACTGCTATAATGAAGTTACAGATGAGATAAATTATCTTCCACATGGTGCAGTAAATGATCTTATAAACTCAGCTGGTCTAAAACAGGTTTATACCTATGATAAAGCTAGAAAACAGACAGGTTTACAGGAATTTGACGGCGATAAATTGGTTAAAACTTTTGATTATAGCTATGATGAAAAGTATGCAATAAAGACAAATACAGTTAAAGCAGATGGACAGACATATGAAGTTGATAAAATCACCTATAATATGGTCGATGGTAAAAATAAGTATGATGAAATGTCCGAAAGCATTGATATTATGGGTAACACTACAAAATATGATCGTGATAAAAACGGTAATGTTAAAAAAACAACTAATCCAGACGGAACAGATACACTTGCAAGATATAACGGTAAGAACAGCATTACTGCACAAGTTGACGAACAAGGCTATGCAGTAATCAATACTTATGATGAAAATGGAACAAGAATTATTAAATCTGCAAAAAGTATAAACCCTATTTCACAGGATGATATTGACGAGATAAATTTACTGAATTTCAATCCAGTTATATACCTCACTGCGAACGAAAGTCGCTATGCAATCACAAGTTATGAATATTATGCCGACAGTTATGTTAGCGGAATTATTGGTCTTGTTAAGAAAACAACCGACCCTGAGGGGAATGTCACTGAATATGATTATTATCAATCAGGCGTTGGCAAGGGCTTGCCGAAAGAAGTATGGATGTATGGAAATGGTGTATCTAAGCCTACAAACGGGACTAGATATGAGTACAACGCACAACTTCAGGTGTCCAAAGAAACAAGTTCAGAGGGATATGTTAAGGAATATGAATATGATAAATTTAATAATGTAACTAAGGTTAAGGATTATGGAACAGGTTCAAACCCAGCAATTTCAATAGCTGAATATGACCTTTTGAGCAGAAAATTAGCTGAATATTCACCGAATTATTCTGCCGACAAGAGTCATGGAACATTAAACACATATTATCCAAGTGGCACAGTTAAAACTATGACAGATGCAATGGGCAATGTTACATCATATAAATATAACGCATATTCAAATATGACTGAAAAAACAAACCCAGACGGAACGATAAATATTGTAGAATATGATGGTTTACAGCGTGAAAAAGCGACATATTTTAAGTCAAGTGAAACTGGCATAAAGCAGATTCTGACAACAACATCATATGAATTTGTTAAGAATCATACTTTTAACGTTTACAAATCATTGGAAATACTTGCTGATAATGTCCAATCATGCAGTGGTCTTAAAACAACAAAAACAAGCTATATCACAGCCCAAAAGCAGGTTGTAACAGAAACTTTTGCTGATTTCAGAGGTAATACAGTTGAAGAAAAAACAAACAATGAAACTAAGCGAACAAGTGCTTATTATGCAAACGGACAGCTTGCAAGAACCACAGATGCATTAGCAAATACTACTAAATATGAGTATGGTTATTTAGGAAGTTTAATCAAAGCATACACCCCATTTAATGTTAATAATAGCGTGGTAAATTATTCGGTTACGGAAAATAAATATAACCGAAACGGACAAATAATTGAGGTAAAACAGACAGTACAGGAGCAGAATTCTGCATCTGAAAAATACAGTGTAACACAAAACGAATACAATACTTTAGGATTACTTACAAAGGTAAGTCTGAGCGATGACACACCAAATGGTGAGAAAAATATCACAAAATATTTCTATAATAATGATGGCGTTCAGACGAAAATGTACACAGGTATGTCCTCCGAGAGTGATACCACATACCTAACAACAGAATATGAGCACGACAGTTGGATGAGAGCTGTAAGAACAACTGACAGTACAGGTTATAATTCTGGAACAATTACCTATGACTTAAATGGAAATGTTCTTACATCAACTGATGCAAACGGAAATATAACAACAAATACCTATGATGCACTTAACCGTGTGATAGAAACAAATGTTGTACACCCAACAGATATATCAAAAAATGTCAGCAAGTCATATACTTATGACAATATGGGAAGAGTTTCTAAAACAGTTCAGAATGGTGAAACAATAATCTATGAATATGATAGTTTAGGCAGAATAATTAAGGAGAATGGCCCAACATTTAAAGGCTATTTCTATGTTGGAATTTCTCAATATGTAGATAATTCTATTGTGGGTATTAGTAATTTTCTTCTTTATTCAAATACATCATATGAATATGATGGTGAAATGCGAGTTATTGAAGTAAAAGAAAGTGGAGAATTCACCGCTTCTTACACCTATGACGCAAACGGAAACAAGGCAAGTGAAAACCTTGCAAACGGCGTAGTTTCGACATATACTTACAATAATGCAAACAGAATTACAAATATTGCGACAGCAAAGGATAATGTGAACATATCAAGCCACAAATATTCATATTATTTAGATGGTTCTGACGCTTGCAAAACCCGAACAGAAAATGGTATAATAGAGGAAACATCATATGAATATGATGGGTTGAAAAGGCTTACAGAGGAGAATATTTCTGTTGGCAATACAACAGTTGATACATATTCTTACGAGTATGATGATTATGGCAACCGATCAAAAATGACGGCAACAGGTTCGGAAAATTATATAACTGAGTATGATTTTACTGATAGCAATGGCAATTACACAACACTTCTGCAAAAGGAAACAAGAACAATTGAATTTGCAGATAGTGAAGATTCATTTACTGGTTTGGCGAATAATCCAGCTGAGCGTTTGAATAGTATAAATAGTATATCTAATGTAAAGGAAACTGTTTACACTTATGATGCAAACGGAAGCCAGATTACAAAAACAACTGACGAAAAGACAGAAACCAACGCATACAACGCAATAAATCAGCTTGTTGGCTTTACTGATGGTGAAACAATAGCAAGCTATACTTACAATGCTGACGGACTCCGTGCAAGTAAAACTGTTGATGGCGAAACAGTAAAGCATGTATGGGACGGTGCTAAGCAGGTTGTTGCTGACGTAAAGAATGGTGCGTTCTATCAGGCAAATTGCTATATCAGAGGCACAAGTCTTGTAGCAAAGTATAACTATAAAAATGGTGCAAAGTCAGAATATACCTATTACACGCAAAATGCTCACGGTGATGTTGTAAATCTTACAGATATAGACGGTAACGTAATTAAGACTTACAAGTACGATGCTTTCGGTGTTGAAAAGAATATTGACGATGCCGACACAAATGCTTTCCGTTATTGTGGTGAGTATTACGATTCCGAAACGGGAACAATTTATCTTCGTGCTAGGCATTATAACCCATCTAATGGTAGGTTTACTCAGAGGGATAGTTTTGCGGGCAAGCAGGGTGATCCGCTTAGTTTGAATCTTTATACTTATTGTCATAATAATCCGATTGTTGGGATTGATCCGAGTGGGCATATTAAAATACCAAAATGGGTAAAAGATGTAGCTATTGCAGGTGTAGGTAAAGGTGGGGAAGTTATAGGTAGAGCTTATAAAAAGCGTGTTTTTGATCCTATGTATGAAACAGGCGGAAAATTAAACGAAGATTTCTATAATTATGATAAGTGGAATACGGATGAGGGTGAAGTTTTAGAATCAAATTATTTTTCATCGTACAAGGGACAGTTTGTAGTCAGAACACCTTTTGATAGATCATTTTCATTCGGAATAATGGGTTTAGAAAAAGATGCGAAAGATAGAAATGATCCAGTTGCACTTGTCAGACATGAATATGGTCACTACATTCAACTACAGGAATTGGGAGTCTATAAATACACTACTGGAATTGCAATCCCATCTGCTTTTAGTGATCCTAGTGTATCAACTATAGATTACTACTCACGTCCGTGGGAAGTGACTGCTGATATTTTTGGAGAAGTTGATCGGACACATACACCAGGGTCGGAGCTTTTAGGACAAGAGTATTTTGAAACATTAAAATATTCTCCTGACCCTCGACAGTATTCATTACCCATTCCTATTCTACCTTACTCCTTCTTACCATAATTAAACTGATGATAAAATTGCTAAATTTAATAAAATATTTAGACAAGGTGGACTGTTATGTATAAATGTTTAAGTAAACTAAAAATAACTTTAATTATATTCGTCGTCTTTTTAACAAGTTGTACTCAAGATAAAGATGATTATAACGGTGAATATCCAGAGCTTTATTCGACGGCAATTCACTCTCTTCTTGGTACGTTTGGTTACGGTTCCTCTGAAAGAAGATTCGACTCACAGATTGCCATTCTTGAAGAAGATGAATATGGTAGAAAGCTCTTTTCATATTATGAGAATACAAGAATAAGTACATATAGTTTAATCATAAATCAAAAAAGTGATGATGAATACACTTATTTTTATCCTGATTATAACTTTATATCAAATTCAGAGAATATTTTCTCAGAAATGGAAATTGAAGGTTTAAAAAAGAAAAATGACTGGGGTAAGGAAATTGATGTAAATAAATGTGATAAGAGAAAAATTACTAGGAACAAAGCAACTGGTCAAGTTTCAGAAAAAAATCTTACAGAATTATATAAAAAAGCTCTTGGAAATGACGCATCTAGCTCACCAACTATAAAATATTTCACAAGTGATAAATATGGCCGTTCAATATATTCAGGTTTTGGTCAGTTCTCGAGCAAACGTAATGCTGTGATGTTATTTAATCCTGATGGTTCATATACCGAAAATAAATGCATTATGGAATTACCGGATTTAAACAATTATCAAGATGAATTAAAAGCATTTAAAGAGCTGAATGATTGGAATGAACCATGGACTTCTTAATGTTATACCTACAATGCTGACGGACTTCGTGCAAGCAAAACTGTTGACGGAGATACAACAAGGCATGTTTGGGATGGTGCTAAACAGATTATCGCTGATGTAAAGAATGGTGCTTTTTACGAGGCAGATTGCTATATTAGAGGCACAGGTCTTGTAGCGAAGTATAACTATGTAAATGGTGCAAAGTCAGAATATACGTACTACACACAAAACGCTCATGGTGATGTTGTAAATCTTACAGACACAGATGGCACTGTAATAAAGACTTACAAGTATGATGCATTCGGTGTTGAAAAGAATATTGACGATGCTGATACAAATGCGTTCCGTTACTGCGGTGAGTATTATGACGCTGAAACAGGCACGATTTATCTCCGTGCTAGACACTATAACCCTAATAATGGTAGGTTTACTCAGAGGGATAGTTTTGTGGGTAAACAGGGAGATCCGCTTAGCTTGAATCTTTATACTTATTGTCATAATAATCCGATTCTATATTGGGATCCAAGTGGACATTCTGTTACAAGGGATTGGGCAAATGAATGGTACGGTTATAGAAAGTACTCGAATGAATGGTACGGTTACTCGTTGGAAGATCAGATGAATCAAACACTGTTCAAAAAAAAGCAATCACTACCATTGAATTACAACACATATCATTATGATAAAGCATTGAATGGTGCTTTTAATAAAGCTATAAATGCACCCAAAAAAGCATTTAAAACCATGGTAGCTACACACAGAATATCAGTTATGGCTTTTCAAAATTCAACCAAGGATATTAATCTTACTCATACGAAATCTACAAGTGTTTATAGTTCAGCCATTTTTATAAAAGGAAGTGCTTCAATCGGAACGTCCATAGATACAAAAGGAAATGTTGCTTTCCAATGGTCAGCTGGTGGTGGTACAACTCTAGAACCTTTTTCTTTAGGAATTACTAAGGATTTAATGTTTACAAATGCCACTACGGTTAATGAGTTAACGGGCGCTGGTACAAGTTTGGGAGTAAGTGGGAATGTTGGTCCAATAAGTGTAGGTGGTAGTCGTGTACAAGGTGGTGATAATGTTGCTATTAGCAATTCAGGGATATATGGTTACAGTTTTTCAGGAGGTGCAGGTTTAGGAGTATCTCCAGTAGATATAAGTTGGCAAGGAACTCATACTGAAAATATAGTATCATTTAATGTTTATGACTCATATTACAAACTATCAAATGAATTGTTAGGTTGGTAAAACATAATTCATGAATATAAGGCAGAATAAGACACTGCCTTATATTCAACATTTAACCAAGAGAGGTGTTTAAATGAAAAAACCATTTTTAATATTTTTATTTATAATAATTTGTTTGATGAATTCAGTAATAGTATTTGCAAATGAGCAATATTTTGAAATGGAAGAGGTAGATGATCCAAAATATAATAGTATTGAATTATTCGAATCCGAAAAATTATCATATTCAATACAAACTTTTGATGTTTCAAAGGAAGGCAATATAGCTGTTGGTATGTCAGAATATATAATTTGTATATATAATAAAGATTTAGAATTCCAGCATTGTTTCCAATTAGATCAAGATGGTGTTTATTATTTAAAATGGGATTTAGATGGAAATTTACTAGTATGTTTCACTCGATATAATACTATAGTAAAAGTTAAAATGACTGGAGAAATAGTAGGTATTTATAGAATTATTGATACAAAAAAAAATAATCAATTAGTGTTAAAGTTGGATAAAGAATCAAAACAAATTGACGATGAAATATTTAAAATGAAAACACAAGGCTATAATGGGTATACATATTTAATTAAGGTCGATAAAAATGGTAATGAAACTATTATTATTGATACAAGTAAGCTGATGAAAAATGAAATAATAAAAATGGTAATAATTGCATTTATAATTATAACTATTTTTCTTACACTTTTTATAAGATTACTAAAGTATAGAGATTTATTAAACAAAGGTAAAGATACTGATTTAGGTAAATTTATTAGCTCAATATTTAATAATTCACAAAAAAGATAAGAATATTAAAGAAAATAGATTTTACTATTGAGAAAGACAATTTTGCATCAAACTATACCTATAACGCTGATGGACTTCGTTCTAGCAAAACTGTTGACGGAGATACAACAAGGCATGTATGGGACGGTGCTAAGCAGATTATCGCTGATGTTATGCAGTTTTATCAGGGGGAAATGATCTAACGTTGAACTAAGCCCAACATTTTATAGACGGGTTTTCAGTTTAAGAGTAAACTAAGTATACAATCACCACAAAAAGCAATAGATGAATTTGTGCAAATGATAGAAAGTGTTAATCAGGTGTCGGAATAATCCGTCACCTGATTTTTTAGCTATTGACAAACAAACATTTGTTTGATAGAATATAAGCAGATGTTCGCAATAATGAGAACTAAGTACAAAGAAAGGGGTTAATTACATGACCTTTGGCGAATACATAAAAGAAAAACGCCTTGAAAAGGGCATTACACTGAGAGGCTTTGCAGAAATTATCGACATATCTCCGGTGTATATGTGCAACCTTGAAAAAGGCAGACGTCCTGCACCAAGTGAAGCGATTATGGAAAAAATTATAGAAAGGCTTATGCTAAATAAAGAAGAAAGAAATTTGCTTTATGATTTAGCAGCAAGGGAACAAACTGCTAAAAATCCTGTTCCGAAAGACCTTAATGGCTTTCTTAAGGATAATAGAGTGATTGTTTCAGCACTCAGAACCGCAAAAGATCTTGATGCAACAGATGAGGAGTGGCAAGAATTTATTGACAAGCTAAAAAACAGCCGTGAAAATCGATAGGGAGGAAAAATAATATATGGGAGAGATTTTTTATAGAAAAAGTACATTGGATTTAATTGCGAATAGGTTGCTTAAAACATATCAAGATGGTAAATACCTATTTGGTGCTCCGCAGTCTGTTCCGATTGAACAGATAATAGAGCTTGAATACGGACTTAATATTGAATACGTTTGCCTTAGAAAGAATGGAACAGTTCTTGGACAAACTGTATTTGAAAACTGCTTTGTGCCTTTTTATGATACAGACAATGAACAGTATAGTATTATGGAGGTTCAACCAGGAACGATACTCATTGATATTTCATTAATAGAAAATGAAAATAGTGGGAGGTTGAGATTTACTCTTGCCCACGAGCTTGCACATTGGCTTGTTCATCAGAAAATATTTGAGAATTCACAGCAGTCAGCTGCAAAAACTGATGGCAATATTGACAGCCAAACTGAGTGGCAAGCTGATACATTAGCTGCTTTAATTCTTATGCCGAAAATGCAGATTAAAAAGGCTTTTTATAAGATTACTAATTTAAGTAGGAAAGATAAAATATCACACATGGCAGAAATTTTTAATGTTTCAAAGCAAGCAATGACAATTTGCCTTAAATCACACAACATGATATAGCTGTATTTTCAGCTATTTTTTGCTCACAGTGTTCTCTAAAACGAGAACAGAAAGGATAAAATATAATGGTGAATACAAATTCTATAAGGTGCGAGATGATAAAGTATAAAATTATACAACAACTTAGGTGTCCTATATGCCATGCACGACTGGCAGATCAGAAAAAGCAATGCAGTCACAGAATAATTGTGACTGACGCAGACAAAGGAGATTTTGTAATTAAATGCTTTAAATGCAAGAATGTAATTGGCTTATGTGCCGAGCATTAAAATTTAATATGTAAATTCAGTTTACTAGTACAGAGCATCATCCACCCATCAGTGAATATGGGTTTTGGATTGCAGAAGTGTTTGCAGTCTTAATATTGGAAGCAATATG
>JAEWGD010000022.1 GCA_023388515.1 Bacillota bacterium | reverse complement strand
CACGATGGGATGAAATATCGAGTTCAGCAAGTTTTGCAATGAGCTGTGAAGTTGTCAGCATATGCTCGTCATCAGTTTCTCTTTGCAATATCTGCAGAAGACATAAAAGCCTGCTGTTCTTTTCCATTGTCCTTACTCCCCCGTTGTTTGTTTGAATTAAGTATATCAAATTTGTATAGAAATATCAATGTTGAATATATATTCTTCTCTTTGTTATATATATTATTATATTTTCTACTTAACTTTCCTATGGCTTGGTGAGAGGGAGGGGATGGCAGAAAGTTATTATAAGTTATATTAAAAAGGCATATTGCAAGCTTCTATTTATCATACTGAATATGCTTGTTAAATAACAATATCCGTCTTTTAGTTTTTGTTAGATTGTTCGCCAATTGAGTTGCTTCCAAACCTAAAATGAATAGTTGAAATTTTACAGGATTCATGGTATTATATATAGTAAACATTAAAATTATATTCAAACTTGAACAGGAGGCCACTAAAAATGAACCCCAAACTCGACGGCTTAACATTAGACCTTGAGGGAACTAACAAGGACAAGCTCAAGCTTATATTTCCAGAATGTTTTAGTGAAGATAAGCTTGATATAGATAAGCTTTTATCCCTTTGTGGTGAATACATAGACAACGATTTTGAAAAATACAAGTTTGAATGGAAAGGCAAAACGGAGTGTTTACGCCTTGCACAAAAACGCTCAACAGGCACTCTACGCCCATGCCGTGAGGAAAGTGTTAACTTTGATACAACGCAAAACCTTTATATTGAGGGTGATAACTTAGAGGTTTTAAAGCTGTTGCAGTCGTCATATTTCCGAAAGGTTAAAATGATTTACATAGATATAAACACTACGAAAACGATACAATATAATTATCCTAAAAGTCATTGTTCGTAGGGGGGTGCAGCTATGAAAATTGGAAGAAATGAACCTTGTCCGTGTGGTAGCGGTAAAAAATATAAAAAATGTTGTCTCAATAAAACTGATGACGAGCGATTGGCAGAAGCAATAATGTACTCTATGCAGTCAATAGAAAAAGATGCTCGTATAAAACAATGTCTCCATCCGAACCAGGATGAGTGTGATCAAAAGATAATAAAGGCACATGCTATACAAAACAATAGAATATTGAATAAAATAGCAGAAAAAGGTCACGTTATTACAGTAGATGGGACATCAAATATGATTTTTCAAGGGTCGCAGATCAAAGGTCGCAAGATAGCGACTACTTTTACAGGTTTTTGTAAATACCATGATAAAGTATTGTTTCAGGCAATCGAGGATAGTGATTTTGTAGTATCTCAAAAACAAGTTTTTCTTATGACATATAGGACTATGGCATGGCACTACCATAAAAAGCTAGAACAAGTTAATGCAAACATAATACAGCAAGAAAAAATGTATGAACGAGGGTATGATATAGCATTATCTGAAGATTTTAGAACATATGAAAAAGGTCTTAAGTTAGCGCTTAGAGATAATGATAATGAAAAGTTAATTTTTGATGACCTATTACTTGGTGAAGTATATGACAGAGTAAATTATTGTGTTTGGGAATTACCATATGAAGTTGAATTTGCTGTTTCTATGATGCACGAACTCGAACATGATATACTAGGACACCCAATAAACAACCTTGAGTTAGATACCAAGGTTAAAACAATTTATCTTAATATTTTTCCGGCAAATTTAAAATCCTTTTGTATATGGTCTTGGCTTAAGGAAAATGATGATGCATATATAGATTTCTCAAAACAGTTTATGGAATTAAGCATTGTAGACCGAGAAAATTATTGTAATAATCAGCTGCCTAGATGGACTGATTCAATAATTATTTCACCAAGATTGTGGAATAAATGGGGAGGCGGAATGCAGGAAGCGTTAATATCTCATGCAAATTTCGACATCTTATACAGGGCGATGGAAAAAGAAACATCTGATTACAAGTACAGCTATGCGGATACACCGTGGAATTTCTTTGAAAATGTAAACTGATTGGGATTAGCTGAGATGATGCCAAGAGCGCTTATAGTGTTTGACTGCACACTGACAAATTACACATGGCTTTGCGTTGGAAATATGATGGGCTACTTCCTATGGAGCGTTCGTTAATGGCCAATAGTACACGAGTTCAATATAAGGTGATTGGAGGTGTTTCTATGAAACGAAGCAGTTTGAATAAATTTGAAATTTCAGGTGATGATGTTCACATCATGCGTGACGGCTGGACACAAATCGCCTTTACAACATATAGGGGAGACTATTACGACGAGTTATCATCAGTAACATGGACATTAAATAACGGATATTTACGGTGTAAAAAATATGGTTTATTGCACCGCTATATCATGTCTAAATGGTATGGCGAAGATGTTCTCAAAGATTTAACGGAAAAAGGCTATGTTGTTGACCACATGAACAACGATGGGTTGGATTGCAGAGTTTCAAATCTGGAATTTTTGAAAAGTGCATATAATGTTGCTAAAGGACAAGCTTTTGATGTCGATTCAAAAGAAATGCGTTATCGGTTAGCTGTTAATATATTCAAGGATTTTAAGACTGGATGTTATCAAATCTCAATAGGTTGTAATGATGCTATTTGTGGCCAAGATAATTCTGGCAATAAGTACTATGTGAATACAATAAAGCTATTATTTAATTGCGATTATTCGATTGTTATAAATGATGCAGAAAACATACTCCGTCAATATGAAACTGAGGGGACAATATCTGTTAGCAAAACTCATGCCTGTGATGTGCGTGTCGAAAAGGCCATTGATATCCAGCTTACAGAAGATGAGAAAAAAGGTGCAGTTGTAATGAGAGAAGGCGTACCGTATCTTGTGATTGGAGCTGGCCATACATTTATTCTATCTGCGCACTTTGATGAAGGGTGGTTACCACCCGAAACAAAGTGTTAACAAACGAAAGAACTCCTCACCATCTTAACTATAACGAGGAGTTTTGATTTCGCAGGGTGTAGAGGAAGGCGTTAATTGTACTGAGCCTTGTCTGTTTATCAGTGATTTCTTCAGTAACCGCAGTATGGAGAGCCTTGATTTGCGGTCTTTCAGCTACGCCGGGCGGGCAGGAATATTTTTATTGATAATGATGGAATAAACATAATAGATGTATGCCGAAGAAAAATATTTTTCAAAAAAGGTCTTGATAGGGACAAAGTCCCCACCTGTTAAACTGTACCCAGAAAGGAGGTCGAAGAAGATGAGACCAAAAGAAATTCAAGAAAAGCTTGGCATAGATGCTGATCAAATCAAGTTATTTAAGCGTGAAGCTGTCTTTGCTCCAGAAAATCCTCCATCTGGGAATCGTGCTACAAACTACACAGAGACTGATTACGAGAATCTGCGTCTTCTTATAGTATTAACTAAATCAGGACTTACCTGTAGTGACATACGGAAATTGCAGGATAATGACTGGACTCTGGAGGAAGCCATCGTTGCTCGTAGGCAGAACATAGATGCCGAAATAGCCAGAAAAGGTAACTCACTTGCATTGTTAGCGGAATTGCTTGATGACAAGGCTGAGTTTGAGACATTCGAAACCGAACACTACTGGAATGTCATCACAAAGAAAGAAGCCGAGGGTGAAGAGTTTATTGATGTCGGGGATATGTATGACTACTGGTCAGTCTCTCTCATTCGGGATAGTCAATGCCCTTATTGTAAGGCGGGGCAGGAAATCGACTTGGAAGATTATTTGTACGACCAGAGCAGCTACGAGAAAGAGAGCGGTATGGGACCAGATATCGTATATAGCTTCGATAGCGAAGACAACCTTGAGTGTTCATCCTGTGGTAAGAGATTGCGCATATCAGGCTGGATAAGAGAATACCCAGTTGGAGCCTATGATTCGGAAAACATCGAAGTTGATGGGATGGAGGATTGATTATGGGAAGATCAAAGGAAGAAAAAAGCCTGCTAGACAAGCTGCTCTCCGGAGCTTTGGACGGTATTGTTGGTAACGATTTGACTACGTCTGGACGCTCTACCGTATGGACAGTAATAAAAAACGGCATCCCTACTCGTTATAAGCAGGGACCCGGAGGAAAGTTTTTCAATGGCTGGATCGGTTATACTAAATTAGACAAAAGTCATTCGGACATGGTATAATGAAAATAAAGTTAAAACGAGGAGGATATCATGGCTGGAAAAAAGCAAAATTACACAGAGGAATTTAAGAAGCAGATTGTAGAATTAAGAAAGAGTGGCAAATCTGCAAGCGTCTTATCAAAAGAATATGATTTAGCACGTTCTACCGTTTGCAAATGGTATGCAGATTACACAAAAACGGGTTCGTTCAAGGCTAAAGATAATCGTAGCGAGGAGGAAAATGAACTTATTGCTTTAAAAAACACGTAAAACAACTTGAAATGGAAAATGATATTTTAAAGCAAGCAACGCTGATAATGGGACGAAAATAGGCATAATTCTTGCCAATAAGGGTCGTTTTAGTATCAGCGCAATGTGCAAATTTTTGGAAATACCGCGAAGTTTAGTTTATTATAAAAGAAAGGAGCAAAAAATTAATAGTGCCCTTGAAAATGAGGTTATAAAAATCTTCAAGAAAAGCCGGAATAATTATGGTTGCCGAAAGATAAAAGTTGAGCTGAAAAAGCTAAATATAATTGCATCTAGAAATAAAATTAGTAAAATAATGAAGAAATATAATCTGGTGTCAAATTATACAATAAAGCAGTTTAAAGTGCATAAAAGCATGTGTAATCAGGCTGAAATCGGCAATGTTGTTGATAGAAAGTTTGATGGCAGGCAAGATTTAGAGGTGATTATCAGCGATTTAACTTATGTAAAAGTTGCTGGAAAATGGTGCTATGTTTGCCTGCTAGTGAACCTTTTTAATAGGGAAATTGTTGGGTTTTCAGTCGGGAAAAACAAGACCGCTAATCTGGTTTATGAGGCTTTTTTAAACAGTAATATTAATCTTCTGAAGGTTAATATATTTCACACTGATAGGGG
The DNA here is from genome assembly GCA_023388515.1 of Bacillota bacterium. Classification (GTDB taxonomy): domain Bacteria; phylum Bacillota; class Clostridia; order Oscillospirales; family Ruminococcaceae; genus JAAYPV01. Next base: position 236 of record JAEWGD010000022.1, on the reverse strand, counting down.
AAAAGAGTTCGATAATGCACTTATTGACGAGGTTTTAAAAGCTTTTAACATTAAACGTTCTTTAAGCAAAAAGGGTTGCCCATATGATAATGCGGTGGCAGAGGCTACCTATAAAATAATTAAAACAGAGTTTATTTCTCATAAAACTTTTAATTCGCTAAGGGAATTAAATCTCCAACTTGCTGATTACCTCAATTGGTATAATAACCATCGTATTCATGGAAGCTTGGGCTATT
>JAEWGD010000006.1 GCA_023388515.1 Bacillota bacterium | reverse complement strand
TCCAACAGGTGACACTGGTGATACAGGTCCAACAGGCGACACAGGCGATACAGGTCCGACAGGTGATACTGGTGATACAGGTCCAACAGGTGATACGGGTGATACTGGTCCAACAGGTGACACTGGTGATACAGGTCCAACAGGTGACACAGGCGATACAGGTCCAACAGGTCCAACAGGTGATGCTGGTGGTTTATCAGGATTTGCATATATTTATTCGACTGATGAGCAAACTGTTGATGAGGACGAAGCAGTTGTATTTAATTCTCCGTCTACCGTTGCACCAATTGAATTCACCACAGGAACTACTGATATCACGTTAACGGAAAATGGTAGTTACCTCATCTCTTTTGAGGTTTCTGTTGGAGCAAGTGGAGGCTCACAATGGGCAATAGCTTTAGATGGAGCTATTACTCAACCATTAACCTATCATAGTAGAAGTGGTAACTCACAGGTTTTCGGAGAAGCCATTATAAATGTAACAACAGCACCAGTAGTTGTAACTATTGTTAATACAAGTGGTAATGCACAATTAACTAACGGTATTGCATCAACTCCAGATGAAACAGTTAGTGCGTCCGTTACAATTTTAAAGCTAAATTAGTATGAGTTTTTTCTATATTTATGTTTAATTCCTGTGTAGAACCACTCTCATTGAGGGTGGTTCTATCAATATCCAATAAAGAAGGGTTGAGAACACTTTGAGTAAATATAAAATATGTGTTTACGCTATATGTAAAAATGAGGAGAAATTTGTTGACCGATGGATGGATGCAGTAAGTGAAGCCGATATGGTTGTTATTGTAGATACAGGTTCTACGGATTCAACAGTTAAAAAACTGCGTGAACGTGGGGCATTGGTATATGTTGAAGAAATAAAACCTTGGCGTTTCGATACTGCAAGAAATAAAGCAATGGATTATATTCCCATGGATTTTGATATTTGTGTATCAAATGATTTAGATGAAGTTTTTGAGGCTGGTTGGAGAGAAAAACTCGAAAATTCTTGGACTCCCATTCATACTCGTGCAAGGTATATGTTTACATGGAGCTATCATGATGACGGAACTCCTAATAAACAATTTCCTATGGAGAAAATACATCGCCGTCATGGTTTTAGATGGGTACACCCTGTCCATGAAGTGTTAGAATACAATGGAACAGATAAAGATAGCACAGTATGGGTGCCGAATTTGGTTTTAAATCATTATCCTGACATAAATAAACCTAGAAGCCAGTATCTACCATTGCTTAAGTTATCTGTTGAGGAAAACCCTAATGACGACAGAGCTGTTTTTTGGCTTGGCAGGGAGTATATGTATTATAAAATGTATGATAAAAGCATTGATACATTAAAGAATTATCTTAAAATGCCAACTGCTATATGGGATGAAGAAAGAAGTGCAGCAATGCGGTTTATTTCAAATGGATATAAGGCAAAAGGAAATCATCATGAGGCAAGAATTTGGCTATATAAAGCAATTGCAGAATGTCCTAATGCAAGAGAACCATACCTTTACATGGCGAAGTTGGGATATGAAGATAATGATTGGCCATTAGTGTATCTTATGGTGGCAAAAGGTCTTGGTATAACACACAAAACAGGTAGTTATCTACTTGAACTTGAGTCATGGAGCGAAAAGTTTTATGATTTAGGTGCGATTTGCACATATAATCTTGGATTATACAAGAAATCAGTAGAGTATGCTAAAAAAGCTTGTGAAATAAACCATGATGACGCTAGGTTGAAACGTAATTTGGAGCTGATTGAAAATAAATTCAATGAGAATGCGGGGTGATATATTGAGTAAGTATAAAGTTTGTGTTTATGCCATATGTAAAAACGAGGCTAAGTTTGTAGACAAATGGATGGACTCGATGAGTGAGGCAGATTTAATTGTAGTGACAGATACTGGTTCTGATGATGGAACAGTTGAAAGGCTTCGTGAGAGAGGTGCTATTGTATTTGTTGAACAAATACAACCTTGGCGTTTCGATGTTGCAAGAAATATCTCACTTAGTCATGTTCCGAATGATGTTGACATATGTGTTTGCACTGACCTTGATGAAGTATTCGACAAGGGTTGGCGAGAACATCTTGAAAATGCATGGAAACCCAATATAGATATGGGTAAATATTTATATAACTGGAGTGTAAAAGATGATGGAACTCCTGGTGTACAGTTCACATACTTTAAAATACATTCAAAAAATTCTTATGAATGGGCTTATCCTGTGCATGAGTGCCTAAAATATATAGGTAACCAACCTGAAAATATTATCTATATTGATGGAGTAGTTCTTAATCATTATCCTGACATTCAAAAATCAAGAGGCTCTTATCTATCACTTTTGGAGCTAGCTGTTAAAGAAAATCCAGAAGGGGACCGCATGACATATTATTTGGGCAGGGAATATATGTATAAGCGTATGTGGGAAAAGTGCATAGAAACATTAAAAAGGCATCTTTCGCTTAAAACAGCCTTGTGGAAAGAAGAAAGATGTGCCTCAATGAGATGGATTGCAATTTCATATTATAATCTTTCTAATATTCAGGAAGCATATTCTTGGTATTATAGAGCAATTGCTGAATCACCTGGAATGCGTGACCCTTATGTAGAATTTGCAAAATTAGCTTATAATTTAAGCGATTGGCACACTGTTTTCTATATGACAACAGAAGCATTGAAAATTAAGAATAAATCAAAAATATATGTAAATTCAGAACATTCATGGAATCATACAATTGATGATTTATGTTCAATAAGTTGTTATTGGTTAGGAATGTATGAAAAATCTCTTTTCCATGCTAAAAAAGCATTAGAATACTCACCAAATAATAAAAGACTTAAATCTAATTTAGAATTGATTGAAAAAAAGATTACACAAGCTAGTTAATATAATATAAAAAGGATAAATCTAAGATTAATTAGATTTATCCTTTTTATTTATTTAATGTACATTATTCTGATTTGTGGTTAACACTAATTCCCAATATATCCAAACTTTCCTTATCAACGGGTGAAGGACATTCTGACATAAGTTCGCTTGCATTTTGCACCTTAGGAAAAGCTGTAACATCACGCAAGCTTTCAGCATGACACATAACCATAGCAAGTCTGTCAAGACCAATTCCAAGTCCACCATGAGGAGGAGCACCATATTTATATGCCTCAACGAGAAATCCAAACTTTGAATTAATTTCCTCATCAGTAAGTCCGAGTGCTTGAAACATTTTTTGTTGTAGCTCATAATCAGTAATACGAATTGAACCAGAAGAAAGCTCTGTTCCATTCAAAACAAGGTCATATGCCTTTGCAATAACTTTTTCAGGTGCAGTTTCAAGATATTGAATACAATCATCCATAGGCATTGTAAATGGGTGATGCATAGCAAGCCAAGTCTTACTATCTTCATCCCACTCAAAGAATGGGAATTCAGTAATCCATAAGAAATTGAACGCATCAGGAATTATATCAAGATGTTTTGCAACCTTTAATCTTAACGCACCTAAAACAGGAAGAGTTACACTGTTTTTATCTGCAACAATCAACACAACATCGCCTTGTTTACAATTTAATTCGGCAAGAATATTATTTAACTCATCATCACTCATAAACTTTGAGAACGAACAAGTAGGTTTTTCATCAACCCAACGCACATATGCAAGTCCTTTAGCACCAATTCCACGAACAATTTCAGTAAGTTTGTCAATTTCCTTACGAGTAAGTGTATTTGCAGAATTTTCAGCAACAATAGCACGAACACTTCCGCCATCATTAATTGCATTAGTAAACACACCAAATTCACAATCTTTTACAAGGTGGGAAATATTTTTTATCTCCATACCAAAACGAGTATCAGGCTTGTCCGAGCCATAACGTTCCATTGCATCTCTATATGTCATGCGTGGAAGGGGAGTTGGTATTTCAACATTTAGCACATCTTTAAAGAGATATGAAATAAATCCTTCCGTCATCTGTAAAATATCATCAACATCAACAAACGACATCTCTAAGTCAATTTGTGTGAATTCAGGTTGACGGTCAGCACGCAAATCCTCATCTCTAAAACATCGTGCAAGTTGAATATATCGGTCCAACCCAGAAATCATAAGCAACTGCTTATATATTTGTGGTGACTGTGGCAATGCATAAAACTTTCCATTATGAAGTCGAGATGGAATAAGATAATCTCTTGCACCCTCAGGAGTTGATTTCATCATCATAGGTGTTTCAATTTCGATAAAATCATTTGCAAAATAATAATCTCTAGCAGCCTTTGCAATTTTATGACGCATAATAAGGTTTTGTTGTAATGGTTGACGCCTTAAATCAAGGTATCTATACTTCAAACGTAATTCTTCATTAACTTTTGACTCATTTTGAATTTCAAATGGGGTAGTTTGTGCTTTTGAAAGAATTCTCAGGTCAGAAACAATAACTTCTACCTCACCAGTTTTTATTTCTTTATTAACACTTGAACGCCTAGCAACAACACCTTTTGCTATAAGAACAAATTCACTTCTACAAGTTGAAGCTTTTTCAAATATTAACTTTTCGGTTTCATCATTAAAAGCAAGTTGAACAATTCCAGTTTTATCTCTAAGGTCAATAAAAATAAGATTACCTAAATCACGGATTTTCTGTACAAATCCACCAACAACAACTTCCTTGCCAACTTCTGTAACATCACCACAGTAATGAGTGCGTTTTAGTCCATTCATGTTATCAGCCATAAATATTTTATCCCCCTAACAGCAAAATGCTGTATGAATTAATTATTAAAGTTGTAATGATTCTCTAAACATACCTGCAATAGCAATATCTGCAAAATTTTCGTAAAAATCCTCATCAAGACAAATTTCTATCTGCTCGCCAGTAGACATATTTTTCAGCTTTGCATTATTGGTTTCCAATTCATTATCACCCAGCACCATAGTAAACAATGCACCAATTTTGTCAGCATATTTCATTTGTGCCTTTAGACTTCTACCAACAACATCATATTCAACCCAATAGCCTTCTTCTCTTAGATTATGTGCAATTGTTAATATTTTTACCAATGCATTTTCGCCCATAGGTGCAAGATAAAGAAGACATTTGTTTGATTCAATAAACTCACAGCCTTGCTTTTCCATAGTAAGTATAAGTCGTTCGATACCCATAGCAAAACCTAATGCAGGAGTTTTTGCTCCTCCAAGCTGTTCGATAAGTCCATCATATCTACCGCCACCGCAAATAGTCCCTTGTGCACCTATATCAGTGGTAACAAATTCAAAAACAGTTTTTGTATAATAATCAAGACCTCGTACAATTTTAGGATTAACAGTAAAATCTATCTCCATGGCGTCAAGATAACCCTTTAACTTTTCAAAGTGTTCCGAGCAATCCTCACATAAATAATCAATAATCAGTGGTGCATTAGCAGAAATATCCGAACAAACAGGACTTTTGCAATCAAGAATACGCATAGGATTTTTATCAATCCTAGACAAACAAGTTTCACATAAGTTTTCTTTATCCTTTTTAAAAAAAGCCTTCAAAGCACTATGATATTCGGCTCTGCACGTTGGACAACCAATTGAATTTATATACAAAGCAACGTTTTTTAATTCAAGCCTATCTATAAAACTTTTAGCAAGAGAAATAACCTCTGCGTCAGCGATAGGGGATTGACTACCAATCATCTCTAATCCAAACTGATGAAATTCACGAAGCCTTCCTGCCTGTGGACGCTCATGCCTAAAACATGGTAAAATATAAAAAAGTCTTTGTGGCATAGGCTCATTAAGCAATCCATTTTGCAGTAACGAACGAATAGCACCAGCAGTTCCCTCAGGACGCAAAGTGAATTTGGTTTCCTTTGCGATAACGGTATACATTTCTTTTTGCACTACATCAGTTGTTTCACCTACAGAACGCAAAAACAAATTAGTATTTTCAAATGTTGGAATACGGATTTCCTTAAATCCAAACTTTTCAGCAACTTCTTTTGCAACTTTTTCAACTGTATGCCACTTATGTATGTTTTGTGGCATAATATCTTCAGTCCCATTGGGTCTTTGAATTAATAAAGCCATAAAAAACTCCTTTTATAATTAGATTATATCTATTAATATAGCGAAATGATAATTCACATGAAAAGTCGTCCCTTAATTTTAAAGGGACGATGCAAAATATCGCCATATTATAATGATGGAGTACCAATTTCACGCCAATCCAAATCTCCACGCTCTAAAGCGAGAATAAGTGCTTCAGCAGTAGCAATATTAGTAGCAACTGGTACATTATGAACATCGCATAATCTTAACAGATTCATATCATTAGGCTCATGAGATTTAGGTGTAATCGGATCCCTAAAAAACAGGAGTACATCAACTTCATTACAAGAAATTCTTGCACAAATTTGTTGGTCACCACCTTGCGAGCCACTAAGATAACGTTGAATATTAAGTCCAGTATTTTCTGCTACTTGTTTACCAGTAGTGCCCGTTGCACATAAATTATGCTTTGCTAACACACCGCTATATGCCATACAAAATTGTATCATTAATTCTTTTTTTGAGTCATGGGCAATAAGTGCAATTGTCATATTTAAGTCCTTTCTACACAAATTGTGTTTTATAATTAAATATAAGGAAACTGAAATAATTTCAGTTAGATAATTTTTAAAGTAAGAGGCACATCCTCACCCTTAATACGTCTTGCAATTGCATCAAAAGCTATAAGACTTGGTGCTTCATAAGATAGTGGAAACCCTTTACCAGTAGCAATTATAAGTTCATTATCCTCTGGAACAATACCTATAAGTTGAACTCCAATAGTATCAATTATCTCATCAAGGTCTTTAACAATTTCATTAGTTATAGTTCTTCTACTTACTTTATTTATAATAAGACGTTGACGTTGATTCCCTCTTTTATAGAATTCATCTGACATCATTCGTGCATCCCTTACACAAATTGGGTCTGGAGTAGTGATAACAAGAATTAAATTTGACTGTTCTACAATATCGAAAACATGAGAATTAATTCCTGCACCAGTATCAATAATAATATAATCAAAGAATTTTTTAACTTGTTGGCAAATATCAGCAATTTGTTCAGCTGTAACAACAGTAAAAGGGTTTTTTGGAGCACAAAGAATATTTAAGTTACTTGCTACTTTAACTTGAGTGACAGCATCTATTGCATCACATTTACCTTCAAGAACAGTACCAAGATCTTGATTTATTTCGTCTGACATACCAAAGATAATATCAATACATCTTAATCCAAAATCGAGTTCAATAATTAGGGTGCGGTTACCCATTTTAGCCAAAGAATATCCAAGCCCTGAGCAAATAGAGGATTTCCCAGTGCCACCTTTACCAGAAGTAATAGCGATTACTTTTGACATAAGAACTCCTTTCATAAGTAACTAGAAAAAATTTAAGTATAATATAAAACAGTTTATTTTACTGTAAGATTGAATAAAAAAAATTAAATAATCATTAAATTCACATTATAATCCTTTTTATATTATAGCACAAAACCTACAACAATTCAAAGCATTAATTGTAAAATAAATATAAGATTGTTAGATTTGTTTTAATTCTATCTACTCTTTTGTGCATATTAAACAATTTATATAAATAAATTGTGAATTACAATAACCACCAATTATGTCATCGATTCACTGTCATTAAAATAAGCATCTATAATCTTTCTAACCATGTATTTTGAGTATTCTCCACCCTCAATAATACCTGCAAAAGCTATCTGTGGGTCGTCAGCAGGTGCAAATCCAATAAATACCGAGTCTTGAACTCTGGAATCCTGTTGTGGAGTACCTGTTTTTATCGCAACATCGTAACCTAGTCCATTTAATGAATACTCACCACTAGGGGTATTTTGTGCAGCAAGAATCATCCCCCTTTTAATATCATCATAAATTCCATCATGATTTACATTTATTTGCGAAGCAATTACAGGTTCAGTTTTTTTAATTTGTTCAGTCATAGTATAGTTATAAATACTGTCAACCAAATAAGGCTTATAACGTACTCCCTCATTAGCAACAGTGCAAGCAGCAGTTGCTAACTGAAGGGGAGTAACGGAAATTTCAGACTGCCCAATTGAAGCTTGTAAAACCTGACCTATAGTCCAGTCAAGTCCTAGATTATCAAATGTTTCAGGGGTGGCAAGGTATCCAATAGAATCACCTGATTCTAAACCTAAATTCTGCCCTAAACCATATAAATGTGCATATTCTGTTATTTTATCTATACCAAGCCTTTGCCCTAATTCATAAAAATAAATATTACATGATACTTGAATGGCACGTGTAACAGCAATATTTGAGTGATGCCCTGTACAGCCAACAGTAATATCACGGAACTTATATGTTCTTCCACAATAAAAGGTTGTTGAATTTGTTACAAGACCTTCATTAAGACCTGCCGTTGCAGTTATTACCTTAAAGGTCGAGCCAGGTCGATAAAGACCATCAGTTGCACGATTAATAAGAGGTGTATTTTCTCTTTGTAGAATGTCATCATAATTATTAATATAATCATCAATTGTGTAGGTAGGGGCAGTAGCAAGCGAAAGCACAGCACCTGTTTTTGCATTAAGAACAACGATAGCACCAGCATTTACTTTCGAATATTTTGGCATAGTATTAAGATGTTTTATATAATCATCTAAAACTCCTTGAGTTCTCTTCTGGAATTCACTGTCAATTGTAAGCATTACTGTATTTCCTGGAGTTGCATTTTGAGTTATTTTTGATGACACTACAGCCCCATTAAGTGTGGATATTTCACGAATGCCATTTGTGCCACGAAGATAATCCTCCAGAGCATATTCTATTCCACTTTTTCCAACCGTGTCATTCAGTGCATATCCCTTATATTTTAATTCATCATATTCTTCAGCATAAATTGGTCCAACAGTACCAATCTCATGAGGAATAACATCAACCTGAGTGTAAGCTCGTATTGGTTCTTCTGAAATATCTACACCTGATAAATCCAAACCTAATTCCTTGATTTTTGTCACAACATCATTTGAAACATTTTGTGCAAGTGTAAATTTATTGCTTATAGAAAAGCTTTTTAACAACATTTCATATCTTATTCCAGCGATAATACGAATTTCTTCAACGGTATACTCATCTGAAATTTTATAGTCATTAATAAGCTTATCAATACAGTTTTCAGCAGTTGCATACACATTAAGATTAAGAGTTGATTTTAATCGCTCAACATCCGTTTCTCTATTTTCTTTAAATGTATAAGGTTTTTCAAATGTAACTGGAATAGATTCAATATAATTGATGTTATTTTCTTTAAGAATAGCCACAGTTTTATTCAAGATTTCATTGCTTTTAACATTATCTGAAGGGAAGAAAGCATTTTCAATAACAACACTAAAACCAACTTTATTTTCAACAATTGGTTTTGAGTTAATATCTACAATTTCACCTCTAGTTGAATTAATAACTTGTTTTGATACATATGGATTTTTAGTTTGATTAAGATAATCAGAACCATCAACAATTTGAATTTTCATTAGCCTTAATCCACAAAAAGCCATAGAAACAAAAACTATAATAATTAAAATAAACGCATTAATTTTTTCTAAAAAGGCTTTCATACCTACACCTCACAATAATATTTCATTAAAAAAGTAAAATGAGAGCGATGCCCTCATTCCTTTATCGATACGATTTAATCCTCATTATTTGTTGGGTCCTCAATACTGTGTATGCGTTTAGGGCGAAATTTAGCATAAATAAACCTCATCAACAAATAAATAAAAAAAGTTGATATAGAAGTGTAAATCCAGCTAATAATTGTATAATTAAAGAATATATAACTGACGTTTTCATATCCCCATATAGCATAGTAAAATAAATAGTCTAAAATTCCATGAATAAAAGCCAGAACAGCACAAACTGCAAAAGCATTTATAACATTTGCCCTTAAAAAATGATTGAAAAGCAACGAAGTAAATACACAAATACCTATTAAAATTATCGCATTATAACCAAATATCTTATCACATGAAATATCAATAAGTAGCCCACATAATGCTCCAGTAATAGTAGATACTATTTCATCACCCTCATTTATAGAAATGCAAACAGCGATAGGTATGAGTAAAATAGGCTTTATTGAAGTTCCAATAGTGGAAGAAATAAAAGCGATGCTGATAATAAGTAAATAGAATGTCCAGCGTATAAAAGCATATAACCGAAATATTGATTTAGTTTTCATTAGTATCACCATCTTCGCTGTCTTTATCAGCCGACATTGACTTTATTACAATAACAGTAGTAAGCTTATTTATATCGACATTAGGCTTTATAACAGCATAAGCAGATAATCCATTTTCATTAATCCCTGTTTCAACTACAGTACCAACAATATACTCCTGTGGGAAAAGACCACTGTTTCCAGATGTAACAATAAGATTACCGTTTTGTATGTTATTTTCCTTATTAATATAAATCATCTGGCAAAGACCAGTTGAGGCTTTATCAACGCTTCCCTCAATAACACCTGTGTCCTTACTTTCAACACAAAGTCCCCCCAGTGATACTTCAGGAGAAAGAATAGTTCTTACAATAGAATAACTATCAGCAACTTCTACAACAACACCAACAAGTCCTTCTCCAGTAACAACTGAATCATAAACCTTTATTTCATCCTTGCTTCCTCTGTCAATAATGAACGAGCCGAATGGATCATTAGTAACACGTCCTATTACAGAGCATGGTGGAGAAAGCTCATATTGTTCATTATCCTCCTTAATTCCAACAAACTTACGCAATTCTTCAATTTCCTTTTTTGTATTTTCATACTCCGTAAGCTTATTATATAATTCGGAAATTTGTTCTTTAAGTGCTTGGTTTTCATCATAATAATCCTCAGCATTAACAAACATATCTATTTGAGTTTCGACTTTATTTGATATTGAATTAGAAAGCTTTCTTACAGGTTTAAAAATACCTCCTAAAGCATTGGAACTTGAAATAGAATTCCCACCCTGAGTAACAGAGTATATCATAATTCCAACTAAAAGTGCAAGGATACATATAATTATTTTAAACTTAACACTTTTAAAGAAATCACCCATTACATTAGCTCCCTTATAATATTATGTTGAATAACCCTACAAAAGTGACATCGACTATTAATAATACTTTGACTCTTCATTTAATATCTCATGATATTTTTCAAGGTCCTCAATAATTCTGCCTGTACCCTCAGCAACACAATCCATTGGATATTCTGCAATATAAACAGGCATTCCTGTTTCCTTATTTATAAGTTTATCAATTCCTTTAAGCATAGCTCCACCACCAGCAAGAGTAATGCCTTGGTCAATAATATCAGCAGATAACTCAGGTGGTGTTTTTTCCAAAGTAATTTTAACAGCCTCAACAATTCTTGAAAGAGGTTCAGCTAGTGCATCTCTAATTTCTGTTGATGTTATCGTAATATTTTCTGGTAATCCATTAAGAAGATTTCTACCCTTTATATCCATTCGCTCTTCAATATCACAAGGATAAGCCGAGCCAATTTCTATTTTAATATTTTCAGCAGTTCTTTCACCTATGAGTAAGTTGTATTTTTTCTTAATGAAATTAATAATAGACGAATCAAATTCATCGCCTGCTACACGAACTGAACGTGAAGTAACAATTCCACCGAGTGAAAGTACAGCAACCTCACTTGAACCACCACCAATATCAACAATCATACTTCCAGTAGGTTCTGAAACAGGAAGACCAGCACCAATAGCAGCAGCCATAGGCTCTTCAATAATAGATACTCTCTTTGCACCAGCATTTTCAGCAGCTTCTTTAACCGCTCTTCGCTCAACAGCAGTAACTCCAGAAGGTATACAGATAACTACACGAGCCTTTGAGAAAATAGAGTTCCCAAGAGCCTTTTTAATAAACTCCTGTAACAAAGTAGTAGTTATATCAAAATCAGCTATAACACCATCTTTAAGTGGTCTTACAGCAATAATAGAGCCAGGAGTTCTTCCAATAACATCCTTAGCCTCTTGTCCAACAAAACGAGCCTTATCAGTACGCGTATTAACAGCAACAACAGAAGGCTCACGGATAATAATGCCTTTTCCCTTCATATAAATCAGTGTGTTAGCAGTACCTAAGTCTATACCAATGTCTTTTGTAAACATTTCTAATCTCCTTTTATTCTATTAATTCCATAAATATAGATTACATGGAATAAAACTACATTAGATAAACTAATGTTTCCATGAAATCAACTTTTATTGTCTTTATAATGTTACATTAATATGGCGATTTTAATCTATCTAATTTATTATACCACTAAAATTCACGATACACAACTATTTTTTATAGAAAATTTTACATTTATTAAATTCTGCATATTAATTAAAAAACATAGACAAGTATTTAGTATAAATTGCTAAAACTCTATAAAGTATACCATTATTTTATATATATTTTAAAGATATAACGAGTAATTATTATGCGTCAATTGACCTTGCTAATTTTGGATAAGCGATAATTGCAATAATAAAGCATATAATTTGTGCGACACTTAGGGAAAAGTTTACTCCAAATGTAAAATTAATTGACACTGCATCTAAAGTAAATGGCTGTACCCCGACTGATTTTGCATAGCTTAACCAGTTAAAATATGTAACGCCATCACAGGCAGTAGCAATAATACTTCCGATTATAGCAGCAGCAATAAGCAGAAATATCAATATGATTTTCTTTTTCATTTTTTTCACGTCCTTTATTTTTATGTTAAAATATCTTAATATAATCCAGTTGATCCAAAACCTTTTTTACCTCTTTCAGTATTATCAAGCATATTAGTTTCAATAACTTTCGGTATTATTACAGGCATTATAACTATTTGTGCTATACGCATTTGTGGTTCAATGGTAAAAGATTTTTCACCATGATTGATCAGTGGGACAATAATTTCACCTCGATAATCTGTATCTATAACCCCAACAGAATTAGCAAGTGTAATGCCGTAATTAGTGGCAAGTCCCGAGCGTGGAAACACAAGCAAGACAACATTTTCATCTGAAGGCTTAACAGCAATTCCTATAGGAACTTTAACAATTTCATTAGGCTTAATTTCAATTTGTTCATTTATGCAAGCAGAAATATCAAACCCAGCACTTCCACTTGTTTCTCTTGTAGGTATAATTGCATTTTCTCGTATTTTTTTTATTAATAAATCCATAAATTCTCCTAAATAATTCCTCTATAATAAAGTCCTCTGGTATATGTTTTTAAAGAACATTTTAGTCGTTGATTATATTGATTTATAACATCACAAACCTTATCGGCATTTTCCTCGTGAAACATTAAAGTAATATAGCTTATGTTTTTAAACTCACTAAGTCTATCAGCAAGATATAGTATTTCAGGGTTTAGCAGTTGCACATAATCGTCATAGCAATCTACTACAACCTTTCGTCCTGTCCTATCTGTCAAAACCATATTACAATCTTTACAGCCTACTTCATTCTTAACAGGACAATTTCTTGTAAGCATAAGTGGTAATCTGCCATAAGCAACAATTCCTAAAGGAATGGAACTAGATAGCTTTGAAATTTGTTCTATTTTTAATTCATAAGAAAGCACAGTATCCTTAAGGCTATTATCAGATAGGAATTTTAAACTTTGCGAATTTGTAATATTTAATCCAAAATCGCCATGTAGTTTAAATCCAAGTTCTTTTCCTGTTTTGAGATAAGCAATATTATTACATAATAATCTCTTGAATCCCATGTTTTTCAAAACGCTTAACCTACTAGTGATATTCTTTTCATTCGTAATAAATCTTAATGGCTCAATAATTATTTTATCAGCATGAACTAAAAGAAAGTTTGTATTTTCCTCTATCAGTTTAATCGGTAAAATTATAAACTCAACATCATCAATATTTATGCCTTTAAGTTGTTCAATATTTTTAAGCTGTATTCTTATTAATGGGTGATTTGTAATTTTGGTACTAGGTATAAGTTGGGGAGGAGTGTTTATTACTTCATAGTTTGGAGTAAAGTAATTAATTCTTGCCTCATCAAGTGCCTCAACTGCTTTTCGTCTTAATTCATTAATTGAAGATGCAGGCAACATTATACCATCATCAATATCAGCGTTCACCCTGTCAAACTCATAAATTGTATTACCAAGTTTCATAAGCTGTTTTTTAAGCTGAATAATATCAGTAGGTTTATTTACTGCAATTTGAGGAATATCTCCGTCTACACATACAGAAAACCCGTCACTATCAGTTGCAGTAACAGTAACAGGGGAGTCCTTACGAATACTCACATCAAATGAAACAGATGAAGCCTTGCCCTCTTTTTCATAAAGTTTTTTTAAGTTGGGAAGAACATCAAAAGCTGAAATAACATCATCTTTCTGACGTATTCCAAACATATTATTACGATTATCAGAGTAATATCCGTCAGTGAATCCACTCCTAGAAAACACAGAACGCAATTCATGAGTATCCACTTTTTCGTTTCTTACAGCCCTAACGCAGGCAGAAACAGCAGCAGCAACATACTCAGGGCGTTTCATTCTTCCTTCTATTTTAAAAGATGAAACACCTATTTCCTGAAGCTCTTTTAGATTTTCCACGAGCGATAAATCCTTTAGAGATAATGCACAAGCTTTCCCATCATTATTTGCTGTAAATGGAAGTCTGCAAGCCTGTGCACACAAACCTCTATTAGCACTTCTTGAGCCAATAATAGCTGACATATAGCATTGCCCAGAAACTGATACACATAAAGCACCATGCACAAAAACTTCGACCTCTATGCCAGTTTTACAAATTTCAGCTATTTGGTTTTTATTAAGCTCTCTTGCCACAACTACACGAGAAAAACCCATTTCTTTCGCAAGCAAAGCACCATTTGGCGTATGAACAGTCATTTGAGTAGAGGCGTGTAAGGGGATATTAGGAACGACCTTTTTAATAAGCTCACATACACCCAAATCCTGTACAATAAACGCATCAACGCCAATCATAGCAGACTCTACAATATATTTCTGGAAATAATTTAATTCTGAATCAAAAAGAACAGTATTAACAGTGAGATATACTTTAGCACCAAAAAGATGGCAGTAGTCCACTGCTGTTTTTAATTCATCAACATCAAAATTGGTCGCACTTTGTCTTGCTGAAAATTCCTTACCACCAAGATAAATAGCATTTGCACCACAGCGTATAGCAGCATAAACGCTTTCAAGACTTCCACATGGTGCGAGTATTTCAGGTAAGGATTGATTGTTATTCATATTTTTTCCTTAAGGCTTTTAAGCTTTAAGGTTGCTTCAAGCTGTTCAACTTTATTTTTCAAAAATTCATTTTCTTTTATAATAGCATCTTTTTCAATTCGTAATTTTCCAGCCAAATCAACATACTCTTTGGCTTGATTTCTTATATTATCAACAGTATTACTTGCTCTTGTAATTTCATCAAGTGTAGATAAAGCAACCATGATCGCAGCATTATATGATGATGCACCAGTTTCAAATGAGGTATCAGAAATTCTCTTTTCTAAATTTTTAGCCAAGTTATATATGTAGGTGGATTGTTCATTTGTTTTCAAAGTGTATTCCTTACCACATATAACCACTTTTATTCTATTTAACATAAAAGCACTCCGTTTCTCCTTAGTATTACATACATAGATATTATAATACATTTTTTCAAATCTGCATAGTCCTAAAATAATTTTTTTGTGTTTATAATAAAAATCGTTAGAGATAACGTAAAAGAGCAATTACTTTTCCCAAAACATCAGCACTATCCACAATAATAGGCTCCATATTGTTATTTTCAGGTTGAAGTCTAATATGTCCATTCTCTTTAAAGAAGCGTTTAACAGTTGCTTCTTCAGAATCAATAAGAGCAACGACAATATCACCATTTTCTACAACAGATATTTGTTCTACAATAACAATATCCCCATGATTAATTCCAGCATTAATCATACTTTCTCCTCGTACTTTAAGAGCGAAAACTGGATTAGAATTACCTTTGCTTTTAGACCAAGGAATGTAGTCTGTAATATTTTCGATAGCAGTAATTGGAACGCCAGCAGTAACAGTGCCTATTAAAGGGATACTACTAGAGTTATACCCCTTTAATTTTATGGCACGATTTTGATTATCCATTTTCTCAAGGTATCCCATGTCTGAAAGAATACCAATATATTTATGAACTGTTGAAGTTGATTTAATATTTAACTCAGAACAGATTTCTCGTATTGTAGGGGGAATACCTTCTTCAATACGTTCTTTAATATAAGTATATATATTTAAGGCCATTTCATTTAACATAAAAATCTCCTTTTCATAATCATACGTTTAACAGTTTTTTGTAAATCATTTTTGCAACCTTATAAATATCACCACAACCAAGAGTAATTATAAGGTCACCTGCTTGTGCGTTTTCGCAAATATAGTCACAAACCTGTTGGAAGTTATAATTTTTACGCTTATCATTTGGTTCTTCTTTTTCATCTTGTTCAAAATAAACACATCCATTAATTTTACTTCCTAAATCCTTTGTAAAAATATTAAATGTATTTTTTTCTCTTGAGCCCATAATATCAGTAAGAACTGTGATGTCAGCTATTGATAAAGCATTTGCAAAATCATCTAAAAGCATAGCTGTTCGTGAGAAAGTAAATGGTTGGAAAACTGCCCATACTCTTTTATATCCCATTTCCATTGCTGCTTTAAGTGTAACAGAAATTTCTGTTGGGTGATGTGCATAATCATCAACAATAGTAATATCATTAACAACTCCAATTTGCTCAAAGCGTCTACCAGCACCCTTAAATTCATAAAGCCCCTTTTGAATGCTTTCAATATCAGCATTAACATACAGAGCAGCAACAACGGCAGCGAGTGAATTAAGTATATTATGTGAGCCAGCAACGTTAATTGTTATATCACAAATCTTATTTTCCTTATGCATAACAGTATATATTGTTTGCATACCTGTGACTTTTTTAATATTTGTAGCATAGTAATCATTCTCATCATTCAAACCAAAGGTAATGATTTCTTTTCCTGTTATACCTTCAACAGCCTTCATTGAATTTTCGTTATCACCATTTACAATAACTGCCTTTGTGGTCTTTTCACAAAAAGTATGAAAGGATTTAATTATATTATCAACAGTTTTAAAGTAATCAAGATGGTCTGCATCAATATTCAAAATAACAGAAATATCAGGATAAAGCTTTAAGAAAGTATCTACAAATTCGCAAGCCTCACAAACCATAATATCACTTTTTCCTGCAAGTCCACTTCCATTAATACAAGGGAGCTTACCGCCTATAAATGCAGATAAATCTACTTTGGCAGTATATAGAATTTGAGTAATCATTGATGTTGTCGTTGTCTTACCATGAGTTCCAGCAACACATATAGCATTATCATACCAACTCGTGATAAGCCCTAAAAGATCACTTCTTTCCAAAACAGGCACACCACTGGATTTTGCTGCAATAAGCTCTGGATTATCAGCCATAATCGCAGCCGTATGAATAATTAAATCAGCACCAAGAATATTTTCAGCTCTTTGCCCAAAATAAACAGTAATGCCCATTTCTCTCACAGCGTCCAAGGTTTCTGTTTCATTATTGTCAGACCCTGTAACATCATATCCCTTAGAATGTAAAATTTGTGCTAAAGGATACATCCCTGAGCCACCAATTCCTATCAAATGAATATGTTTTTTACCAAATAAAAAATCTTTTTGCAAAATACTCAATAAAATCATCCTTTTCTATCTTTATTTTTAAGCTTTTATGTGATATAATAATATAAGTTGATATAAAAGATACCTTAAGTTTTAAAGTATTGTTAACGACGAATTAATTATTACTAATTAATTAATAATATTATAAACCTTTTGGCAGATTATTTTTTATAATAAATCAACTAACTGGATATTAATACGGATACTAATGTATATTTTAACCATTAGTGTTCAATAATATTCTTGAAAGCACAAAATATGGGCTTTAAATAACAACTGCAGGAGGTCAAACTATGGAAATCACAGATATCAAAATCAGAAAAATCATTTCAGAAGGACGTTTAAGGGCTGTTATTTCAATAACACTCGACGATCAGTTAGCCGTTCATGACATTAAGGTAGTGAAAGGCGACGAAAGGTTGTTTGTAGCAATGCCAAGCCGTAAGGATGAAAGTGGAGTATTCCGTGATATAGTTCATCCTATTTCACCAGAGGCAAGAGAAATGCTTGAAACAAACATTCTAGATGCGTATGAGCGTCATCTCGCAATAGCTGAAGCTGAGGCTATTGCCGTTGCACATGAAGCTAAGGAATTACAATCAGTAGAAGAAATGGCTGAATAAAACCTAAATAAAACTGGCGTATAAGCACTAATTAAGTTTTGTCTTAATTAGTGCTTATTTTATCTTATGATTAGTTCCTAGTTAAAAGATATGTTTTAAGCAAAGCAATTTGAGTTTTTGCATCACAGATTTTATTATCCATAACAAGACTAATTGCCTCATCAAAAGGCATTTTTACAACATCAAGAAACTCATCCTCATCAAGCTTTTGCTCTTTAAAGGTAAGTCCTTTTGCAAGATACATATGAATTTTTTCAGTAACATAAGCAGGAGTAGGATAAGCTGTACCAAGATATGAATATTCGTTAGGAACAGCACCTGTTTCCTCTAAAAGCTCACGAAGCCCACATTCATAATGGTCTTCATTAATATTAAGTTTACCAGCAGGAATTTCAAGAATAGCCTCCTGAAAAGGATAGCGAAACTGTTTAACTAAAATAATTTCTCCGTCATCAGTTATAGGAACAACACAAACTCCACCAGAGTGATGCACGACCTCACGAATAGCATTTTGTTTATTTTCGAGAAACACGGTGTCTTTAGTGACCTTAAAAATTTTACCATCATAAATTTTTTCTGTTGTAAGCATAGTTTCATCAAGATGCATATTAAACTCTCCAATCTATTTCTTAATTATTGAATTTATAAAATTATTTTGTACAGACATTTCTGAAGTATCGGAATAGTCATAGTAATGAGTGTGCGTAGTTAATTCTTTATGCTTAGAACGTTTGGTAATTATCATATAAGCAATTAGTAGTAACACACCACCGATTGAGATATATAAACCAACTCTCAATCCCTCAGGTTCATAGCTAAATTCAATAACATTATCACCCACATCAGCCTTTACAGCCATAAAACCATAATTTACACGCTCAATATCAACAGCCTTTCCATTTACAGAAGCCGTCCACCCCTTATCATAAGGAACACTAAAGAATACTAAATTTTCATCTTTTAGATTGATATTTGCAGTAAATCCATCAGTTGCATATTCAAAGCTTTCACATGAATTTTGTGACTTTAACTTACATTCATCAAGATATGCTGTTTCAGATAAATTATAAAGGCTATTATCAGGTATTAGTTGAATTATATCTGAATACTTTTCCACTTGTTTATCATTTAAAAGCATTGCTTTCATAAGAAGTTTTTCCTTAGATTGGTTGGATTTACCTTTAATGGTTTCATCATCAATATAATAATCATAGGTAAATCCCATTGGTACATAATGCTTGTTTTCATATATATCAAATTCATTTTGAGTATCATAATATTCAAATCCTGGAATATTAATATTTTTTTCTAAATCTTTATTATCATCAGTAACCTTATCGAAGTAATATTTCACAGAAAACAGTCCTCTAAGAGTATAATTTGAGGTAGGGGCCCTTGACGCTACATCACGAGTAATGCCTATATCACTATAAAACTCCATTATTGATGCAGGCACAATACTATGAAACGTTCGCATTGATGATAAATCCCAAAGCATAGGGTAGTTATCATAGTTTTCAGAAATATCTACACGGTAGAACTCACCATCTTTTTTCTCAATGGAAATCTTTTCTCCACCATTAATACCGATATCACCATAGGTTTTTGGATAAGGACCAATTGAAACTCCGTAATAGAAAACGGTTGAGGTACATACTAGTGAAGCGAGTACTGTAATCAATACAGTAGTTTTCATAAAAGGTTTACCTGATTTTCTTTTAGAAAGAATATATATTAACGCAATAAGATTAGCAACACTAACGAATAAAGTAATATAGAAATAAATCTGGTCATTAGGGAGCGATAACCATCTAACTTCATTATAAACCTGTTGTGGAAGTAGTGAAATCAGCCCAAAAGCAGATAGCATTATAGCACAGGTAGTAATACCTTTTTTAAAGTTTATTTCACGATTATCTAATGAGTAAGCAGTTACCATAGCCATAATAAGAATAGGCATATAATACCACCTTGCATAATAGGAGCTATTAAACATATAGAATGAACTATTGAGAACTGGAATAAATGCCATAATGGTACATATAATGATTAATTTTGAAGCCCAATGTTTTCTTTTATGCTGAATAAATGCAATAACCCCAGCCATTGAAAACAGTGGCAGATATCCAGCAATTGATGCCCATTTTGCACTTTCTGAGCTAAAAAGATTAGGTCTAGCAGGCACATCAGGCGTCATAAAGAAGCTTTGAATTATTCTCCAAATTATTGTTTTATCGTTATAAGCAATAAGGCTCGTGCCGTATAAACGTTCTTCTATTCTGTAATTTCCAAGTATAGCGAGTGCTGATGGCATTAGTATCACAGCCGCAAGCATAACACCTACAACAGCTTCAAAAGCAATGGAAAAGAATTTTCTTTTATTAATTTTAAAGTCTTTACAGGTGAGTCTTACAAGGAAATATATTAAAATGAAAACTACTTGACCAGTAAAGAAGAAATAGTTGAGTATAGCCATAAATGCGACAGCTAAAGCGAATACACCTCGTCTATTATTGTTTACTCTTTCCTCAAGAGCAATCAGTAAAAGTGGGAAAAATGCAGTAACATCTTGAAAATGATTGAAGAAGAGGTTATAAGCTTGAAATCCCGAAAAGGAATAGATTAGACCACCGATTAAGGCAGCGTTTTTATTTCTGACAAAGCGTCTGATATAGGCATATGCAGTAACAGCAGCAACAGCGTGCTTCAAGCATAGTAAAATTGACATAAGATAGGGGACAGCACTGCTTTTAAAAAGCAATGTGAGCCAAAAGAATGGGCTTCCAAGTAAATAAAATGAGTATGAGCCTATAAAATTTGCACCTAAATCTGTTCCCCAATTCCAAAATATATTCCCATTCTTAACTGCATTATGAGCCAAGTGATAAAAAGGAATTTGTTGTGAATTAAAATCACCATAGTATATTAGATAGCCATTGTTCACAATTAATGTTGGCAGGAAAATAATAAATAAAATAAAAAAAGCAATAATGAACACTTGCAGATATTTTTCATTACCCTTTCTTGTTCCGTTTAAAATTGGATTTGTACGTTTAATCATTAGGTTACCTCCGTGAAATTATGAGATTAGTTAGAATTATAAAATTAACTATATCATTCCTATGAACCAAATTGAAATAAATGCATAATATAATAGGGAACACCATATAAGCTAACAAGGCAAATTTATATCAGTGAAACGATATTGGTAACAACGCCTGCCGTAGTTATATCAATAAAAGCGTATGATGGGCTTTTACCATCTCTAGGGCTCGATGCACTTCCTGGATTGATTACATACAATCCGTCATCGTAGTTGGTATAACGGACATGTGTATGCCCAAAAGCAATTATATCCGCATTATTTTCAATAGCAAGCTTTTTCAGCCTGTCGAGTGAATATCTCACATCAAATTCGTGTCCATGAGTAGCAATAAGCTTATGTGAGTTTTCCAGTGGAAGTATTAAGACTGATTGACTAAAGCTGGCGAAATCACAGTTACCTTTTACATGGTAAAATTGCAAATGTGGATATTCTAAAGCAATTCTGTCAAGTTCTTTTTCACCATCACCTAGATGAACAAAAAGGTCGGCAGTGAGGTTTCTTTTCACTATATTATTTAATGCAATATAATTTCCATGTGAGTCGGACATCAGAACTATTCTCATATATATAACTCCATATACTTCTATTTCAAAAAATTATAACATAAATATGGAGTAAATACAAGTACAAAACGTCTTGTTTTAACAGTTTGGTGTTAAAAAATAATAACAAGAATGAGAGGCAACAAATATGAATAAGAATATTAACTCAAAAAATCTTGATGGTATGCTAAATATAGTCGGTAAAAAGCTTAATATGGATCCTAATACCTTGAAAGCTCAATTGGAACAGGGAAAGTTTGATGGTGCATTAAACAATATGAATGCAAATGATGCAGAAAAATTCAAAAAAGTTATGAACAATCCAAAGCTTGCTGAACAAATTATGTCGTCAGAACAAGCACAGTCAATTTACAAGAAGCTAATGGGTGGAAAGTAATCCAAATATCAACTTTCGTAAGAAATAAAAGAATAGTCTGGGGAGTATTTCAATGGAAGATATGATGAGTAAAATACAGGGGATGCTGTCCGACGAGGAAAGTTTAAAACAAATAAAAGATTTGGCAGACATGATAATGTCCCCTAATGATAGCGGCGATGAATCAGAAGAATATGCACAAAATGATGGAGATAATACATCTTCTTTTAAAGATGAAAATAATAGCGAAAGCAATGATGATGGTCTTGGCTTTGATATAGGAATGTTATTAAAGCTAGCTGCATTATTTAATAGTAGTCCGCAAGGCGATAAAAATACCCAGTTATTGCTTGCGTTAAAGCCATTATTAAAAGAAGAAAAGCAAGAAAAGGTAGATAAAGCTGTTAAAATGATGAAGTTATTTGCAGTTTGGACTGTTGTTAAAGAAA
The DNA here is from genome assembly GCA_023388515.1 of Bacillota bacterium. Taxonomy (GTDB): domain Bacteria; phylum Bacillota; class Clostridia; order Oscillospirales; family Ruminococcaceae; genus JAAYPV01. The sequence continues at coordinate 267,923 of JAEWGD010000006.1, read as the reverse complement.
GTGGTATGCTTAAAGATATGTTTTAACTACTGTGCTAATTCAACTTGCTTATGTAGGCAAATAAAAAATATTTGAATAGAAACAATTGTTTTTATTTTGAATTAGTATTATAGCAAGTTCCTTAAGATAACAAGAGGAACTTGCTATAATAACAATTGACAGTTTATAGTGTTATAGCAGAGGAGGTTAATTATGGCAGTTTACAATCAATTTGAAATAAATAATATGCGTCAAGATGCTATTAGACGTACTAAAGAAATGCAAAGAAAGTCAAATAATAGTTATAATAATACAGGAACACAAAATGAAAACAGACCAATGAATTCATCATTTAATTTTAATAATTCAAGCACACAAAACCAAAATAGGCAACCAAATTCACAGAATAATTCCCGCAATACAGGAACACAAAATGAAAACAGACCAATGAATTCATCATTTAATTTTAATAATTCAAGCACACAAAACCAAAATAGGCAAACAGAGTCAACACGTCATAATAATAACTCAAATCCATTTAGCTATTTCAATAAAAAAAGTAGTGCGAATATAAATAATTCTAATACTGAAACAGCTAAGAGCCAATTTGATAATAACAACCATAACAGAACATCAAATCATAAATCACCTGATAATCATGGCTTTTATAATGGCTCTGCACATGGTAAATCTTCTCCTTATAATAATACAGGAGATATGCAGAATAAATATAAAGAAGAAGAAAAAGAAGAAAAAGAAGAAAAAGAGCCTCCTGCATCAATCGGAAATCTTTTTAATGGAGTGTTAAATAATATTTTATATGATTCTCAGGGCAAAATTGATAGTGAAAAAATAATAATATTAGGATTGATTTTCTTGTTAGCAAAAGAAGGCGTAGATATAAAACTTTTGTTAGCATTGGGATATATTTTGATTTAATGGTATAATTTAAGTATTTAACCTATATAATTATATTGATTACTGAATAATAATGTAATTAATGCCAATATTACACCATATAATTAAATTTAGATATGCATTAAGCAAATCTTTTATAATCAAGGGGTGTAACAAATGAGTATAATAAAAATGCTTGCCGCAAAACCTGCAATAAAAGCTGAGATGGCAAAGCGTACAGAATTCTCAAAAAAAATAGTGAGAGATATACAAAATATTTGTCATAAGAGGACGGTATTAAAAATTAAATATGGACTTGCTAATGACGATGATTTAATTGAGTCGATTATATATGAGGAGTTAGCATTGCATTCAAGATACAATTATCTAGTTAGGATTGCTAAAGATAATGATATTAAATTAGACAGAAAGTGTATATTTGTAAAATGGGACAATGAGGTGTAAAAATGGACGAAATAATGTTTTGGGCAGTATGGGCTTTGGTAGGAATTATAATGCTTGTTTTTTATGCTAAAAGAAAACATTCTTTAAAATCAACATTTTTTGGAATGGTTACAGGAGTATCGGCATTACTATTGCTTCATTATTTTGGAGGTGGATTAGGGTATCAGCCTAATCTTAATCTATTTAATACTATGACAGCATTGGTTTTAGGTGTGCCAGGAGTAATTATGATGCTTATTATAAATAAATTTTTCTAAGAACTCTAAATTTGCTTTTAATATATTTATGAAAAAAGTCACCCTAATGGTGACTTTTTTACAATCTGAATATTAAACGAATAAATATTTATCTATATAGTTTACAATATTAAGTACCTTTATCTTAGCAAAACTCTCTCATCACAGTATTCACATTCAACAATATCGCCTATTCCACGAAAGCTCTTAGGAAGATAATGCTCACAGTTTGTTATACATTTAGAATTAGTGCAAACTACCCCTATATATGTTTGTCCAATTAGATTAGGTAAAATTGTTTTTGCATTGAGAATTGTTGCAATCAAAGCCATTCTAATGTAAACACCATATTCAGCCTGTTTAAAATATAATGCTCGCTCATCATCATCAACTTCAACAGAAATTTCCTCAACTCTTGGCAATGGATGAAGAACAATCATATCCCTAGAAGCATTAAGCATTTTTTTTCTATCAAGTATATATGTATCTTTCTCTGCTAAATATTCTTCCTCAGATGAAAAACGTTCTTTTTGAATTCTCGTCATATATAAAACATCAAGGTTTGAAATAGATTCATCAAGCGAAGAAACCTCAGTAAACTTACAATTATTCACAGTAAGTACATCCTTAATATAAGCAGGTAGCTTTAAATCCTCTGTTGATATAAATACAAATTGGTTATTAGGGTAACATGACAATGCTTTACAAAGAGAATGAACCGTTCTTCCATTTTTTAAATCACCACATAAGCCAACTGTAAGGTTATCAAGCCTACCTTTTTCCTCCATAAGCGTTAGCAAATCAGTTAGCGTTTGCGTTGGATGCAAATGCCCTCCATCACCAGCATTAACAACAGGGCAATCGCTCGTTAAAGATGCAGCCTTAGACGCACCTTCACATGGATGACGAATAATCAAAACATCAGCATAACTGCTAATAACCTTTGTAGTATCCTTTAAACTTTCTCCTTTAGAAACAGAGGAAGTTGTGGGATTATCAAAGCCTATAATATTGCCACCAAGTCTTATCATAGCAGTTTGGAAAGACATCTGCGTTCTTGTTGATGGCTCATAAAATAATGTAGCCATAATTTTACCCTTACATAAATCAGAATACTTTTGCTGATTGTTTTTAATGTCGTGTCCTAGCTCAATAATTTTATTCCACCATGAAACAGGATAATCATTCAAATCAATTAGATGTTGAAAGTCTTTGCTCATATTTTACCTCCAAGTAAAAGTTCATTCTAAACTATATTATTATACACTTATTTTCATTATAAATCAACATTTTTTCAAAATAAATAATATTTACATATAATGAATTAACACGAATCAGCCAATATCATGAAGCTTATTGTTTTTAAGAAATTCGCTAATGAGTGTAATAATTTTTAAATTTTTATTTGTGAATTTACAGTTAATTTATATAAATATTACGAACAAAATGCTTATCCTATAGTTTAGTTTCATGAAACTTTTATAAGTCATTGATTTTTCAAAAAAAATATGATATACTGTATTTGCATTCATTTAAATGATAATATAAACAGCAAAGAGGCTGCTGTCCAGTATGTTTTTAACATATTAGACAACAGCCTCTTTTATTTTTTCATATTACAAAAATTATCGCCGGCTAATGGCTGTAAAATGAAAAATAATGTTTATATAATTAAAAAATGAATAGTATTTCATCACTTAGGAGTGTGTGCTATGAATGTTTTAAATTCAGGTGATATTTCTTGGATGTTAACGTCATCTTCTCTTGTACTGTTGATGACTCCCGGATTGGCGTTTTTTTATGGGGGTCTGGTAAAACGTAAAAATACAATTAACACAATGATATCTTCAGTTTCTATTATGGGGCTTGCCTCAATTCTGTGGGTATTAATTGGATTCTCACTATCATTTAGTGGTGACTTTGCTGGTGTTATTGGAAACTTAGAATTGTTTGGTCTTTCAGGCGTTGGTGCTGAGGCTGGACCATTTGCACCAACAATTCCCAACCTATGCTTTGCTATATTTCAAATGATGTTCGCAATTATTACTCCAGCTTTAATTACAGGTGCAGTGGCTGAGAGAATGCGTTTTTCATCAATGTTTATATTTGTAGCCATTTGGTCTATTATTGTTTATTATCCACTCGCTCACATGGTTTGGGGCGGAGGACTTCTTCAAAAACTTGGTTCAATTGACTTTGCAGGAGGAAATGTAGTACACATAAGCTCAGGTGTCAGTGCTCTAGTGCTTGCATTGGTTCTCGGCAAACGTAAAAATCACGGTAAAGCTACATATCATCCACATAATGTACCTTTTGTTTTGCTCGGAGCAGCTCTTTTATGGTTTGGATGGTTCGGATTTAATGCAGGAAGTGCTGGTGCAGCCAATGAACTAGCTGTACATGCATTTATGACAACAAACACGTCAGCTGCTGCTGCGATGCTTTCTTGGCTGTTAATTGAAAAATTGCTAAATGGAAAGCCTACATTAGTAGGTGCTTCAACAGGACTTGTTATTGGTCTTGTAGCAATAACTCCTGGTGCTGGATTTGTTCCAATTTGGTCAGCAATCATTATCGGTGCATTAGTAAGTCCTATTTGTTACTTTTTCATATCAGTTATAAAACCTAAATTGGGATTTGATGATGCCCTTGATGCATTTGGATGTCACGGAATTGGTGGTATTTGGGGATGTATTGCAACAGGTATATTTGCCAAAACTTCAATAAATTCTGCTGCCAAATGGGATGGGTTAATCTATGGTGAATTCGGTTTGTTCTCACGTCAGCTTTTATCTATATTGATTACAGTGGTAATAGCTGTTATAGGTACATTAGTTGCTATTGGAGTTGCTAAACTTTTCACTAAAAACATCAGAGTATCATCAAGAGATGAAGACATTGGTCTTGATGCTTCAGAGCATGGTGAATCCGCATATCCTGCATTTCAAGGCATGGATCATTAGTTCTAATGCTGAAATTTTAATTTTAAAGGAGTAAGTACATGAAAAAAGTTGAAACATTTATAAGGCCTGAAAACCTTGAAGATATAAAAGAAATTTTAACTTCAATGCATATTAGTGGATTAAGTGTCAGCGAAATAATGGGTTGTGGTAAACAAAAAGGATGGAAAAACTATGTAAGGGGTTCAGAAATAGATGTTAATTTTATTCCTAAAATCAAAATTGAAATAGTTATACTTGATGAACAATTAGAAGAAGTTATTGATAAAATATGTACAATTTCTCAAACAGGGGAAGTCGGAGATGGAAAAATATTCGTTCAAGATGTCTTAGATGCTGTTAGAATACGAACAAAAGAAAGAGGCGATGCAGCATTAAAATAAAGTAATCATTGAATGAGTTCTCACAATATGTACCCCAAACTATAAAACAGCTAAGTAGTTTAATATTAACCACTTAGCTGTTTTTATATACACTAGCAATAAATCGTATTCTTTAGTTATTATATTAAGATAAAACCCAAAATCAATACACAACAAATGAAGCTATCAACATTTTATAGAAATGTTGATAGCTTCAATAATTATTTTTTAGGAAGTTCTTCAATAGTAGTATCCTCATTATTTTCATCTTCATCATCAAAGGCACCATGTATATTCAGCTGCTTAACAGGAATTCTTTTTAGTGGAGAATAAACATACTTACTACAAGAATAATTCATATCAACAACTCCACGTTTTTCGCAAAGAATATTATTTCCTTCTCTGCTTTTAACGCCAAAAATACAATAAGAACATTTAGGTGGAATATCTTTATTAAAAAGCCTGGCTGACTTATTGAAGATAGCCATATATTTTCGCTCCTTTGATTATTATTTTTCACTATTTATTATATCACTTTAAATTTGGTTTGTCTAGTCATTTTTTGAAAGTAAAATTATGGTCATTATTAATAGTGCGAGAGAAGGTATAATTGAATGTTTACTAGATTTAACCTGAGTATTAAGATAAGTATTAATTGTAGCATTTGCAAAAAACTTATGAATTATAATCTTACATATCACAGCAGAAGTAACAGATGAAAATATCCTTGCTAATAGAATCTTTTTAATATTAATTTTACCATGACTTATGGCTACAATTTGCATTATAACACATAGACCGCCGAATGACAACAATCCTGTAATGATTGGCAAATTAAAATAATTATTAACATCAAAAGAACTAATATTACTTATCTCAAAAAATGATGCAACTATTTGACTGGAGGTATCAGTATTTATATTAAACAGTTTGCTTATATTTTCTGAAATATAAGCTATAATCCCGACTTTAGATACTATTACATAAAACACTGAAAACATTAGTATCATGATGCAGACTTCAAAGAGGGATTTTGCTGCTGATTCAACAGAGCTTACAAAGGTATTGATATTTAAATTAATTTTTGCTTTGCTATTATTTGATATAGTTATCTTTTCTTTGCTCATAAAACCAATGATTAATCCTGTAATTATATTTGATATAGTGATTGATAAAAAAATCGCCATACCCACTTTAATACTTCCATATAATGTTGTAGCGACTGTTCCAACAATGAATGCCGGACCACTTGCATAGCAATAGCAAGAAAGGTTTTCAGCACGTTTTTTTGATATTAAATTATTTGACTCTAATTCGTAAATCATTTTTACACCAACGGGATAACCTGCAAAAATACTGATTAAAAATACAGAAAACTCATCTGATGAGATTTTGAATAAATATTTAGCAATAAATTTAAAAGGCTTACCTATAATGGTATGTAGATTTGATTTTAATATAAAACAAGCAATAATCATAAAGCTATACATTGACGGAATAATTAATGTTAAGCAGTTACTAATTGAGATTGATGCCGCAATTTTAACATCATCAATATACAGAATGCTTGCAAACATTAATATAATAATGATAAAAAGCATCGTACAGGTTTTAAATAATTCAATAATTTTAGTATTCACTTAATTCCTCCTATATTACAATCTTTTATAATTCTATTCATAGGTAAGCCTAAATATAATATTATGAGGTGATAAAGCTTGGATAAAAAGATTATAGAAAAAGGACGAAGTATGCTGTATCTTAATACAATTATACAAATTTCAGATAATAAAGAAGTTATAATAGAAAACTGTAAAAAAATAATTGAATATAACGATATTTTTTTAAAAGTGAAAACTAGAAATATGATAGTTCAGGTATGGGGACAAAAGCTACAAATTAATGATTATAATACAAATGGTATTATAATAAAAGGTATTATAGAGTCAATAGAATTAATCGATAAAAAGTGAGGAATAGTATGTTTAATAATATTAGAGGTGTTATAAGATTTCGTGCAAGTGGGACAAAATTATATTCTTTTATAAATGCTATAAGAGATAGCCGTATTGTATGTACTGCACAAGAGTGTAAAAATGATGAGTATTATGGTGAGATATATTCATCAAGTCTAAAGGAAATAGAGGGGCTGGCTAAAAAATATAATATTGAGTTTAAAGTTGAGGATAAAAAAGGTGCAATATTCAAAGTCAAGAGATATAAATACAGGTTTGGAATTATCATCGGAGCTTTTATAGCAGTTATGTTTATTGCTTATATTTCAAATATAGCAATTACAATTGAAGTAATGGGCAACAGTGAAATTTCTGAAGAGCAAATAATAAGCACATTAAGCGATATAGGAATATCAAAAGGAACATTTATTCCTAATATAAACTTTGGCTCATGTGAAAGAAAGCTGAAGATAAGTATTGGTGATTTAGCATGGGTAGGAATAAGGCGTTCTGGCAATAGAATTGTTGTAGATGTCGATGAAATGGTTGAACAGCCTGAAATGGTAAAATCCAATTTACCAAGTAATATAATATCAACAAAGGATGCACAAATTAAGTCGGTTAAGGTTTACAATGGGAGCTTAAATTATATTGTGGGTGACGGAGTAAAAGCAGGCGATGTTTTAGTAAGTGGTATATATACAGACCATAAAGGGAATATATTAACACTTCATGCAATTGGTGAAATAGTAGGTGTGTATCAAGAAAAAATGTTGTTTGAGCAAATGTATGAGGAAGAAAAGAGAGTGCCTAAAGAGGAGATATCAAGGAAATCATTTGACTTTTTTACATTAAGAATACCATTAAGTATAGGTAGTGTTGATTTAGAAGATTATGATTATGATGAAGATATATCTTATTTTATGATGGTGGGTAAAAAAATGCCTATTGGGATAATACATAGCACATATACACCGTACACAAAAAATATTATAAGTTATAGCCCTAAGGAAGCAGAAGATTTGATAAATGGAAAAATTAATATGCATGAGGAAAACTTTTATTCAGATTTGACAATAATAAATAAGGAAATTAATAAAATAAATGAGGAGGGGAAGATAAAATATGAAGTTACTTATACATTAGAGGGTGAAATAGGAAAAAACAGTGAAATTTTTATGAAAAAATAAAATAATGCTTTTAAAATTATATCTTATATGTTATAATTAGAATGACTAAAATTATATATAGAAGAAAGAGTGTTTTAATGATTGAGAAAACTATAACTGTTGAAAGCACAGAACAGGCATCTGCTTTATTCGGAGATTTTGATGAAAACATAAATGCACTTCAAAAATTAAATAATGTTGTAATTCTAAGTAGGGGAGCTAATGTTAAGGTTTCAGGTGAGGCGAATAATGTCGATATAACTATTAAAGCACTTGAGGCACTTTTAACAATTATGAAGAATGGTGAACGAATTACAAACCAAACTGTTAGATATGTTTCTTCAATTGTAGCTGATGACCCTAATAATTGTATAAAGGATTTGACAGGCGATGGAATTTGTTTTACAACAACTGGAAAGATAGTGCGTGCTAAGACTCTTGGGCAAAAAAGCTATATAGATGCTATTGCAAAAAATACAATAATTCTTGGTATTGGCCCTGCTGGTACTGGTAAAACATATCTTGCAGTTGCGATGGCTGTTAAAGCTTTTAAAGCACATGAAGTGAATAAGATAATATTAACACGTCCTGCTGTTGAGGCGGGTGAGAAGCTTGGGTTTTTGCCTGGTGATATGCAAGATAAGGTTGATCCATATTTAAGACCATTATATGACGCATTGTTTGATATGCTTGGAGCTGAAATATTTCAAAAGCATATGGAAAAGGGTACTATTGAGGTTGCACCACTTGCGTATATGAGAGGAAGAACACTTGATGATGCATTTATTATTCTTGATGAGGCACAGAATACAACATCTGAACAGATAAAAATGTTTTTAACAAGGTTAGGAAATGGGAGTAAAATGGTCATAACGGGTGATATTACTCAAATTGACTTGCCCGATGCAAAACGTTCTGGATTAATTGAAGCTATGAAAGTTCTTGATAATGTTGAGGATATATTTATTCAAAAATTTGATGATAAAGATGTGGTAAGACATAAGCTTGTTCAGGATATAATTAAAGCATATGAGAATTATCAAGAGAAAGGAAGAGAGTAATGCCAAAACTAAAAGTCTATATAAAAAATAATCAATCAGAAGTAAAACTACCAGTTGGAATCAGGCTTTTAATAAGACGCTGTTGCCAAGCAGTATTATCAACTGAAAATTTTAATAATGATGCTGAGGTAAGCGTTTCCTTTGTTAGTAATAAAGAAATTAAGAATTTAAATAAAATTTATAGGAATAAAAATGAGTCTACAGATGTATTATCATTTCCTTTGATGAGTAATAGAAAATGTGAAATAAATAATGATATGAAAATAGTGATGCTTGGTGATATAGTAATATCACTGGAAACAGCCGTAAAACAAGCGAATATGTTTGTACATTCACTTGAAAGAGAGATTGGATTCTTAACAGTTCACTCGATGTTACATTTATTGGGATATGACCATGAAACAAATAAGCTTGATGAGAGAATTATGCGTGAAAAGGAAGAATCTATTTTAGATAAACTAGGAATATCTCGTGGAACAAGCTTTATCGCAGAAGATTAATATTTACTAATAGAAAAGGAATAAAAAATTAATGACTAAAACAGTATTTATTACGATTGCAGGAAGAACTAATGCAGGTAAATCGACGTTACTTAATGCTATAATAGGTGAAAAAATAGCATCAGTAAGTAGTAAGCCACAGACTACAAGGACTAGAATAACAGGTATATTGACAAAAGATGACACACAGCTTGTATTTATTGATACACCTGGACTTCATAAAGCAAAAACAAAACTGGGTGAACATATGATGAATATGGTAAAGGAATCTGTTGCTGATATTGATGCGATAATTTTTATGGTTGATTGTCTTAAAAAGATAAATGAGCAGGAAACTGAAATGTTAGAAGCACTTAACAAATCAAAAACACCTGTTATACTTGTTTTAAATAAGATAGATATGTTAAGTAATAAGGATGAGATGGCAAAGCTTATTCATGAGCTGACTGAAAAATATAATTTTAGAGCAGTAATTCCAATTAGTGCTAAAAACAATGATGGCGTTAGTATTGTAATAGATGAGGCAAAAAAGCTTGCGATTGAAAGCCCGTTATTTTTCCCAACTGATATGATTACAGATCAACCTGAAAGGGTTATTGCTTCGGAAATAATAAGAGAAAAGCTTTTGAATTTACTTAATGAAGAAGTTCCACATGGGATTGCTGTTGCAATTGAAGGCATGGAGGAACGTGATAATAAGGATTTACTCGATATCTCAGCAGTTATATATTGTGAGAAGGATTCTCATAAGGGGATTGTTATTGGTAAAAGCGGAAAGATGCTAAAGACTGTTGGCTCAAATGCAAGAGTTAGTCTTGAAGAATTTTTCCAAATTAAAGTGAATTTAAAATTATGGGTTAAGGTAAAAGAAAACTGGAGAAATCGTGAATCAGTAATACGCAGTCTGGGACTTTCAGATAAGTAATTCCCATTCATTTCAATTCATAACACAGATTAAATCGGGGATAATTTTATTGTACATTCAAGGATTATTACACAATAAAATAACAGAGGAGGTTGTGTCATGAAAAGAGATAAATGGAAAGATTTTGAGATGAGTGGAAAAATTGAGGACTACCTTAATTATAGAGGAGTAAATTCTCTTGGATATAATGATTGTGAGAGTGGAATTATAAATGCTAACAACGGTCAAGGGGATAGTGATAAGGGAACGCACATCAGGGGAAACGAGCAAGTTTATTGATGTCCTGACAGAAAATCTTGGAGTTATTGAGATTAGTGTTAGAGGGTGTAAAAAGATAAATAGTAAGAACTGTGCAGCTACTCAGCTTTTTGCATATTCGAAATTCTGCTTAAATAAAAAAAGGGATATGTATTATATCAATTGTGCAGAACCTATAAATATATTTTATAAATTGCGTACAGACTTGCAAAAGCTTTCTCTTGCATCGTATCTTTCAGAGTTGGTTTCATATGTTGTAGGAAATGAGGGGCATGAGGGGAGTGTATTGAAGCTTTTCCTTAATACACTCCATTTTATTTCCAATGGAAATCGTCCATTGGAGCTACTTAAAAGCATATTTGAAATTAGATTTATGTCGGAGATAGGTTTAATGCCGAATGTTTTCACCTGTCAGAATTGCTCAGAATATGTAACTGAAAGTGTATGTTTTATTATAAATGATGGCATTATTTTATGTTTGGATTGCTATGATAGCGATACTGATAGTGGTGTTAAAAAAATATCACCGTCGGTATTGCACGCATTAAGGCATATTATTTTGTCGGAATTTGATAAATTATATAATTTTAAGATTTCTGAAGAGTCTCAAAAACTACTGTCAGTTGTGACGGAACAGTATGTTATAATTCATCTTGAAAAAAACTTTAAGACGCTCAATTTTTATAAATCAATAGTATAGTAATATCAGATTTTTTAAAAAACATAAGGTAAGGAATATGAATAAATATTATAAAACATTAGAACTTGATAAAATACTTGAGATGCTTGCTAATGAGGCATCTAACGAAAAAACAAAACAAATGGCACTGGAAACAGAGCCATCTTCTGATATTTATGAAGTAAATTATGAAATAAAAAAAACAAGTCAAGCATTTGAATTGAGTGTGAAATTTGGAACGCCCCCGTTTAGCGATATTAAGGATGTATCTAATTCGCTTATGAGGGCAAAATCAGGTTCAAGGCTTGCATTGAAGGAAATTATCGAAATTGGTAGAGTGCTTAATCAGATAAAAATAATTTGTGATTGGTATGGGCATTGTGCTAATATTGAAACTGAATTAAGTTATCTTTTTACAAGGCTTATGCCGAATCAATATCTTCAAAATAGGATTGAAACATCAATTATATCTGAAGATGAAATAGCTGATTCAGCTAGTACAGAGCTTGCTTCAATCAGAAGAAAGAAATATCAGGCTGGCATGAGAGTGCGTGAAAATCTTGATAAAATGATACGTTCAGCCACTGTTCAAAAATATCTCCAAGAGTCCATTGTAACAGTTCGTGATGGCAGATATGTTCTTCCTGTTAAGGCAGAGCATAGGGGAGATGTGCAAGGGTTAATACATGACACTTCTTCAAGTGGACAAACATATTTTATAGAGCCAATGTCAATTGTTGAGGCTAATAATGATATTAGGCTTCTTGAGAGCAAAGAACAGGAAGAAATAGATAGGATAATAACAGAAATATGTTCTGAATGTGGCGAATCTGCTGATACAATTACAGATAACTACAATATTTGCGTTGAGTTGAATTTATATTTTGCAAAGTCAAATTTAGCTGCTAAAATGAGGGCATCAACTCCTATTATTTCTAATGATGGTGTTATATCACTTAAAAAAGCAAGACATCCTTTAATAGATAAAGAAAAAGTAGTACCTATTGATATATCGCTTGGTGAGAATTATCAGGCATTAATTGTTACTGGTCCAAACACAGGTGGTAAAACTGTTGCGTTAAAAACTACAGGATTATTAACATTAATGACAATGTGTGGGTTGCTTATTCCTGTATCAGACGGAAGTAAAATATCAATTTTTGATAATATTCTTGCAGATATAGGCGACAACCAAAGTATTGAGCAAAGCCTATCTACTTTTTCATCGCATACAAATAAGGTTATAGAAATTATTAAGCTTGCTGATAAAAACTCACTAATTCTGCTCGATGAACTAGGTTCTGGAACTGATCCGATTGAGGGTGCAGCATTGGCAATTGCTATTATTGAAAAGCTAAAGTCCAAACAAGCAAAGCTTATGATAACTACTCATTATCAAGAGTTAAAGATGTACGCAATAGAAAGTCAAGATGTTGAGAATGCGTCATGTGAATTTGATATTCAAACATTACAACCTACTTACCGCCTAATTATTGGTTCACCAGGCAAATCAAATGCTTTTGAAATATCATCAAGTCTTGGTATGCCTAGAGATGTTATTGAAAATGCAAAAAGTATGGTAAGTGTCGAAAATAAAAGATTTGAAAATGTTATAGAACAGTTAGAAAGTTCAAGGCTTGAACTAGAAAAACAAAATGAAGAAATTAGAAAATTAAAAGCTGAGGAAACTCAAAAGGTTGAAGAACTAAGAAAAGAACTTGATGATTTCAATAGGAAAAAGGAAAATGAATTGGAACGTGCAAGGATTACAGCGATGAGTATTATTGAAAATACAAAGGTGCAATCTAATGAAATTATTGACGAACTTGATAAAATCCGAAAAGAAAAGGATAAAGAAAACTTTTCACAAATGGTTTCTGGAGCAAAGTCAAGAAGTAAGCAGGGACTTAATAAAATGTATGACATAGCAAACCCTGTTGAGAGAAAGCAGGCTTCAAATTATAAGCTTCCTCGACCACTAAAAAGAGGAGATAGCGTACTGATTACTGATATCGACAAAAAGGGCATTGTAACAAGTGAATCAGATGGCGATACGGTTCTGGTTCAAGTTGGAATAATGAGAACAAAGGTTGATATTAGTAAGGTGCGTTTATTAGAAAATGAAAAGATAACATATAAGAATAAGTCTGTATCGTCAATGAAAAATGTGAAAAGTAAAATTGAACGTAGTTCAGTACTGGAGTTAGATATAAGAGGCTGTTCATCTGATGAGGGCGTTTATCAGCTTGAATCATTCATAGACAATGCTGTTATGTCGGGTGTCGGAACAGTTACAGTTATTCATGGAAAGGGAACTGGAGTTCTACGTTCTGCAATACAAAAACGTTTGCGTTCAATGTCCTCTGTTAAATCATTTAGATATGGAGTTTATGGTGAGGGTGAGGACGGAGTAACAATAGTTGAATTAAAGTAAAGCTTCATTTTAGTTATAATATGCTAAGGAGAATTATATGGATTTACAGGAATTAAGAAATGAAATTGATAAGGTTGATAGCGAAATATTAAACTTATTTATAAAGCGTATGGATTTATGCGAGCAAGTTGCACAGTATAAAATTGATAATGCTCTACCTGTGTTTCAAGGCAATAGGGAACAGGACATTATTGATAGTATAAAGAAAAATGTTCCTGAAAATCTTGCTAATGGTGCAGTTGCGTTGTTTTATAATATAATGGATATAAGCAAATGTATTCAACAGGAAAAACTGCTAAAAGATAATACTTTTATGAAGGCATTGCCTCTTGATTTAAGTAAACCAAGAAAAATTGGTTGTCAGGGAACATATGGTTCTAACTCAGAAATGGCAGCAAAAATGCTCTTTGATGAAAGTAAAATTAATTTTTATCATGAGTTTGAAGATGTTTTTAAAGCAGTTGAAAACGGCGAAATTGATTTTGGTATTTTGCCAATTCAAAACTCAACAACAGGTTCAGTTGCTCAAACATATGACCTTATGAAAAAATATAATTTTTACATAGTTAAGGTGGCAAGGCTCGAAATTTCCCATTGTCTTGCGGCAAAAAAAGGGACTATCATATCAGACATAAAAGCTGTTTATTCACACCCACAAGCATTATGGCAATGTTCAGCATATCTTTCTAAAAATAATCTTAATGCGATAACATATGAGAATACTGCAACAGCTGCAAAGTTTGTTTCTGAAAGCAATGAACCTATCGCAGCAATTTGCTCGAAAAGATGTGCAGAGCTTTATGGGTTTGATATTATTTCTGAGGATATTTCAGATTCCTATCCTAATTATACAAGGTTTATATGTATATCAAGGGATTTTCACATGGATGAAGATGCAAAAAGCATTTCAATGTTGATAACCTTACCAAATACGCAAGGAAGTTTAATAAGACTGCTCACCAAGTTTTTTGTTAATGGATTAAGTTTAGAGAAAATTGAAAGCAGACCACTTGCAGGCGGTAGCTTTAACGTTATGTTCTATCTTGATTTTGAAGGCAATATTAATGATAAAAAGGTTTCAGCATTACTTAGCGAATTGAAGAATGAATTTGAAAGTTTCAAGTTTCTAGGGAACTATAGCGAAATAATGTAGATAATTAAAATAATATAAATTTAAAGGTTAGGAAGGCAAATAAGCACCTTCCTAACCTTTAGTTATCAGTTAAATCATATTCCTCTTCAGTGTTGCTAAGTGCAGAATCTATAATCTTGCTATAGAATCCAACAGGATTAAGTGTAATTTTCTCACCAATTAGTTTAGCCTGTGTCAAGTCAGGAGCGAAAAGTTTCATATCAATTAAATCATCAGTTAAATCTAAGCATTTAAAATGTACATAATAACCTTTATTAAGTTTAATATATTCAACTTTAACCTCGTTATTAAGCTTAAGCCTTGCGAAATACTTTAACGCAGTACCAACAAGCTTGTCACGAAATGATTTTGGAACATAGTGCTTAAACTTTTTTGCACATAGCCTACCTTTATCAGTTAGCACATACCTTTCTACATCACTTTCATCAACTTCAATATTAATTGAAGTATTTTTTAAAAGAATATCAATAGCCTCTTGATAAAAAAAATAATTAATAATTTCTGTATTAACAGCGATTTCAAATAATTGCTCTGCTTCAATAGGATTATCAATCCTATGAAGCAAATAGCAAATTAAAATGCTAACAGTATTGACATTCTTGAGTTCAAAGAATGGCATTTCGGACATTTTTGTATAGTTTTCCATGTTGTTTCCTTTTGTTTAATAATATATTAACAGAAGTTTGGATAGTCAATCATATGGGATAGAATGGCAATATTAACAGCAGCTTCAACGCATGGAACAGCTCTAGGAACAATACAAGGGTCATGACGACCTTTAATATTTACTGTTTCATTTTTCATAGCACTGTAATCAATAGTTTCTTGTGGTTGTGATATTGATGGAGTAGGTTTAATTGCAACATTTAGCGTTATTGGCATACCAGAAGAAATGCCACCTAAAATGCCACCATGATTATTGGTTTTAGTACACACATGTCCTTTATCATCCACATAAAAATCATCATTATTCTGACTTCCAACCATTTTTGCACTAAGGAATCCAGAACCAAATTCCACACCTTTTACAGCAGGGATACCAAAAATAAGTTGTGCAATATTATTCTCAAGCCCATCAAAAATAGGTGAACCAATACCAGCTGGAACATTAATGCAAGCACATTCAATTATTCCACCGAGCGATTCTCCACCGTTTAATGCTTTTTCAATATCTTTAATCATTAGCTCGCCTTTAGCATTTTCGATAACAGGAAAATGCTTGTTTCTAATAGAAAGAATTTCTTCACGAGTAATGTTAGTTCTATTAAATTTTACATCATGAATATCATGAATTTCAGAAATATGTGCACCTGTATAAATACCACGTCTTTGCAGAATTTGTCCACATACTGCACCAGCAAAAACAAGAGGAGCAGTAAGCCTTCCAGAAAAATGCCCACCACCTCTAATATCATTAAACCCTCTGTATCTTAAAGCACCAGTATAATCAGCGTGGCCAGGACGTGCAAGCTTTGATATATTTGAATAATCCTGTGAACGAGTATCTGTATTTTGGATAAAAGCACATAACGGTGTGCCTGTTGTTTTATCATTTACAAGCCCTGACATAATCTGTGGTAAGTCGCTTTCTTTTCTTTGAGTTGAAGTTTTATCCTTCTTAGGAGCTCTTCTTGAAAGGAAATGACCTAATTCAGCAATATCAATATTTTCACCTGGTGGTAAATTATCGATAACAACTCCTATGGCAGGACCGTGCGATTCGCCGAAAATTGATATAGAAATGCGGTTATTCCACATTGATGACATTGGCAATACCTCCTAATTTTATATAATCCTTAAAAAAGCTTGGATAAGATTTGTTAACTGCATCAGCATTTTGTATTTCAATTGGGTTAGTAGAACGAGTACCAGCAATAGCCAGTGACATCACTATTCTATGATCGCCAAAGCTGTCGGTAATTCCACCTATAAATTCCTTGATAGGTTCAATAATTAGCCCATCATCAGTTGGAGTAATTTTTCCACCTATAGAGTTCAGTACAGAAGAAATTGCTAAAAGCCTATCACTTTCTTTAATTTTCAAACGACTAGCACCAAAAATTTTAGAAGTACCATTACAGAAACAGCCTAAAACAGCAAGTATAGGCACTAAATCGGGGATATCCGTTGCGTCAATACAAAAGCAATCCAAACTATTACTATTATTATACCCTATTTCCTTCAATATTTCAATGATTTTTTTATCTCCTTGCAAGCTTTTTTGAAATAGATTATCGATTTGTATGTTGTTTCCAATAGCATTTGCTACAAAAAAGAAAGCTGCTTGAGAATAATCGCCCTCAACAGTAAGGTTTTTAGGTAAATACTTTTGCTTACCCTTTATAAAATAACCGTCATTGGTTTCATTAATTTCAATTCCAAAATCACTCAAGCATGCAATTGTCATATCAACATAGGGTTTTGATTCTAATGCGGATGTCATAATAATTTTGGAATCAGCATCAAGCATAGGCAGTGCAAAAAGCAAACCGGTAATAAATTGGGAGGACACATCACCCTCAAGATGAAATTCTCCACCCTGAAGTTTCCCATTTATAGAAAATGGCATGGTATTATTATAATCAAAGGTAATGCCATTTTTAGATAACTCACGAACATATGACGTTATCGGGCGTTCTGGAAGCCTACCTCTACCAGTGAAAATTGCATTTACTCCTAAAGCAGTAGCAATAGGGATAAGAAAACGAAGTGTCGAGCCACTTTCAAAGCAGTCAATTTCAGCAACCTTAGGTGAATTTGTGATGCCACAAACAATTATATTATCGCCATCAATTTCAAATTCTGCTCCCAGTTGTTCAAGTGCTGAAACTGTTGCAGTAATATCATCTGAAAAACTAATACCACTTAAAATTGATTTTCCATCAGCTAAAGCAGCACAAATTAATGCCCTATGAGTAATACTTTTAGAAGATGGAATTGAAACTGTTCCACAAAGCCTTCGAGGAGTAATTTTTATATCCACATCAACACCCTTTTCTCCGCAGACAATTAAGTACAAACAAGCCTGTTTCTGCGATAAACAGGCTTGTAAATCTCATTTACAGCACAAATGAATGAAAGCTATTTACAGAAACTTTCTTAATGATAGAGTGTCCAATTTTATCACAAACAATGAAGTTTATACTATCACTCTCACGTTTTTTATCATTACTGCATAAATCAACAAGAACATTTATATCTGCATCAACCTCATAAGGCAAGTCGTATGCTTTAACACAGTTAATTAGTCTGTTTAACACTTTCTCATCACACATACCAGCCTGATAAGCACGTTCTGTCATCATGCACATACCGACAGCAACGGCACTTCCATGAGATATCTCATAATTATAAAACTTTTCGATAGCATGACCGAGTGTATGACCAAAATTAAGTATCATACGTTCGCCCTTATCAAATTCATCACCTTCAACAACATTTTTCTTAATTGAAACACAGCGGTAGACAACTTCATCAATGCAATCCATAATATTGCAAATATCATAATTTTCAAAAAGCTCAAAAAGACTTTCATCTCGAATCATACCATATTTAATAGCCTCAGCCATACCATCTGACAAGATTTCCTTGCTTAAAGTTTTAAGGGTTTCAGTATCGCAGATGACAGATTTAGGCTGTTTGAATGCTCCAACCAAATTTTTACCACAATTGAGATTTACAGCTGTTTTTCCACCAACAGATGAGTCAATTTGGGAAAGCAATGTTGTTGGAATTTGGACATAATCAAGCCCTCTAAGGTATGTTGCAGCAGCAAACCCCGTTATATCACCGACCACCCCTCCACCTAGAGCAATAAGGCAGTCGGTACGGGTTATATTGTTTTGGCAGAGAAAATCATAAATTTCATTCAAAACAGATATGCTTTTTGAATTCTCACCATTAGGAAAAACAAATTTACACACTTTAAATCCTTGATTAACCAACGAATTAATCACAGTTTTTGCATAGAGAGAGTCTACAATATCATCTGTAATTATAGCCAAAGTTTTAGTATTGAGGATTTGTGATAAAACTTCTCCACATTTAGATAAAATGCCATGTTCCATAAATATATTATAGCTTTGGCTAGTATTAACAGTAATATGCTTCATATTAAGAAATTTCCTTTCCAATGAACTCAGCCATTGGCTTAATTTTTGCCATAACATCTTTGAACTGCTGAGGTGTTAGAGATTGTGCACCATCTGATAAAGCTTTTTCTGGGCAGTTGTGAACCTCAATAATAAGTGCATTAGCACCTGCAACGATTGAAGCAAGCGATAATGGTTCAACCAAAGATGTTAGTCCAGTAGCATGGCTTGGGTCAACTACAATAGGAAGATGTGACAATTGTTTTAGTAATGGAACAGCAGAAATATCAAGTGTATTTCTAGTTTGTGTTTCAAATGTACGGATTCCTCTTTCACAAAGAATAACATTGTTGTTTCCACCAGCCATAATATATTCAGCAGACATAAGCAATTCTTCCAAAGTATTTGCAAGCCCTCTTTTAAGAAGTATTGGCTTATCACTATGCCCCAAAGCCTTAAGAAGCTCAAAGTTCTGCATATTTCTAGCACCTACTTGAATTACATCAACATCAGCGAATAAATCAAGATGCTCAATACTCATAATTTCAGTTACAATAGGCAATCCTGTAACAGCTCTAGCTTTAATCAATAGCTCAACACCATCAGCATGTAAGCCCTGAAAAGCATATGGTGACGTTCTAGGTTTAAATGCACCACCTCTTAGCATTGTAGCTCCTGCCTCTTTAATAGCAACAGCAGTTTCAATAATCTGTTCCTCATTTTCAACCGAACAAGGTCCAGCAATAATTTGAAGCTTATTACCACCAATTGTTCTTCCACTAACATCAACAATAGTGTCTTCGGGATGAAATTTTCTATTACTGCTTTTGTATGGCTCTTGAACACGGCGAATGCTCTCAACTATTGCCTGTGCCTTAACTGTTTCCACATCAATTCTTGAAGTATCTCCAACAAGACCTAATATATTTTTATGCTTACCATTTATGCCTGCAACAGTTACACCGTAACCCTTTAACATTTCTACAAGGTTGTTAATTTGTACTTCAGTTGTATTTGGTCTAAGAATAATAATCATTTTTATATCCTCCTAAAGTTTAATTTTAAGCTGATTGATTTTGGTTAAATTGTGATGAGCTATGTTTATTGTTTCACCTGCAGATAAAACAATACCGTTGCCCTTGTAAATACAAAAGCAACGGTATTATAAACATAAATATGTTTAACAATTACAATTTTAGCTTTTGCATTTTGACACGAAAAACAGACTCGAAGCCATAATAATAGCTAGAGCCGTGCCAAAATGTAAAGTTGTAAAATTGTTTATTGATATTCATAATAATTACCTCATCATTTCACTTTAATGCTTTAAAGACTAAAATCAGTATAATACATTCTGGAGCATTATTCAAGAAGTTTCTGTTAACATTCTGTTAACAAATTATGAACATTGAGCAAATATAATTTTTTAATCAGAAAATGATGAATGCTAAGTTATATTAAAACATTATTTTAATCAAAAGTATCTAGTAATTATGCTAAAAAGATGGTATAATAATTTAGTTATATATTTTATAAGTAAGGAGAAACATATGTCAATATTATATTCAAGAGAAAAAATTTCTGATAGCATAGGTTTTACAAGAATTATTGATTCTAAGTTTAAAACTAATACTATTAATTTGAAGTTTATTACAGAGTTGAAAAAGGAAACGGCATCAATAAATTCAATTGTTGCTGGAATATTAGGCTCATCAAATAGCAAGTATAAGAATTTAACTGAGCTTACAGCTCGTCTTAATTCGTTGTATGGAACAGATATAGGTGTTAGTATCACAAAACGTGGTGATGTTCAGGTAATGGCTATATCAATAAGCTCTATAGATAACAACTATACCCTAGACGGTGAAGATATAACCAGTGAAGTATTGGACATTTACCTTGATTGCCTTTTTGCACCATATGTAGAGAACGGTGGTTTTGGAGATGAAATATTTAGCTTCAGAAAAAAAGATTTGCTTGATTCTATTGACTCAGAAATAAATAATAAGAGAAGTTATGCTATCTTACAAGCACATAAGCATATTTTTGAGGGAGAGCCAAGTGCGTCTTCATCATATGGAACAAGAAAGACTGCTGAAAATATCACACCTGTAATGGCATATGAAGCATATAAGGAAATAATCAGAACATCGCAGATAGAAGTTTATTATGTTGGAGCAAAGGAAAACCCACTTATTAAAGAAAAGCTTACAAGTGCGTTTTTGAAGTTGAATAGAAATCCACAGAATATCGTGCTTAATAATAATAGCCCTATAAAAAAAGAAGTTAAAGAAGTAGTGGAAAAATTAGATGTTAGTCAATCTAAAATGGTTATGGCATTTAAAACTGATTATGCTGATTTGTATGCGATTAAGCTTATGAGTACGCTATTAGGAGAAACCCCTTTCTCAAAACTGTTTGCTAATGTAAGAGAAAAGCTTAGTCTTTGTTATTACTGTGCAAGTGGTTTTAATGATAGTAAGGGTACGCTGATGATTGACAGTGGTGTTGAAAATGCTAATGTGGGGAAAGCAAGAGTTGAAATATTAAATCAGCTTGATGATATAAGAAAAGGTAACTTTACTGATGAGGAAATGAGTAATTCTGTTTTAAGCATACTAAATTCACTTAAAGGTGTTAGTGATACCCCGTCATCACTTGTAAATTGGTATTTCAGCAGATTTTGCAGAGGTGAGATTATTACTCCAGATGAAGAAATTAGCAGGATAAAAGCTGTTACAAGGGAGCAAATAATTGAGGCAGCGAATTCCTTTAAGCTTGATACTGTATATGTTATGACAGGGGAGGAAGAGTAATGGAAAAGAAAATCATAGCCTGTGAAAAAACAAATGATAAGTACACATATATAAAGCACCCAAGTGGATTAGATATACTTGTATGGGAAATGGACGGGTTCAGCACTACTGAAGCCTTGTTTGGTACAAAGTATGGCTCAATTAATACAAGGTTTAAAACAAATAAAGATAAGGAGTATACCGTTGTACCTGAGGGAATAGCACATTTTCTTGAGCATAAGCTTTTTGAAAATGAAGATACGGATGTATTTGAGTTATTTGCTAAAACAGGAGCATCAGCAAATGCGTATACAAGCTTTGATAAGACTTGTTATTTATTTAGCTGTTCAGATAATTATAAGGAATCACTTGAAATACTGCTGAATTTTGTTCAATCACCATACTTTACTAAGGAAAGTGTTGATAAGGAACAGGGGATTATAGGGCAAGAAATTCGTATGTGTGATGATAATCCATCATGGAGAGTATTTTTTAATATGCTCGGTGGAATGTATAAAAATCATCCTGTTAAAATTGATATTGCTGGAACTGTTGAAAGTATAGCTGAAATTGATGCAGATTTACTGTATAAATGTTATAACACATTCTATAATCTTAATAATATGGTGCTTGTTGTATCTGGTAACGTTAATGTAGACGAGGTTCTTGAGATTGCTGATAGGTGTTTGAAGCCATGTGAAAACCTTGAACTTGAAACAGTATTTCTTGATGAACCAGAGGATATTGTAAAAAGTGAGGTTGTTCAGAATTTACCTGTTGGAACGCCAATGTTTAATATTGGTTTCAAGGCAAGACCAAGAAGTGGCTATGAAGGCTTGAAGTTAGAAATGGAGATTGATG
The DNA here is from genome assembly GCA_023388515.1 of Bacillota bacterium. Classification (GTDB taxonomy): domain Bacteria; phylum Bacillota; class Clostridia; order Oscillospirales; family Ruminococcaceae; genus JAAYPV01. The sequence continues at coordinate 245,143 of JAEWGD010000006.1, read as the reverse complement.
TTGCATTAAATGTTTTATCAGATGCTGCATCACCACTTTATAAAAGGTTAACAGATGAGGGGCTTATTAACTCTACGTTTTCCACAGAGGTTTTTAATGGAGATGGATTTTTTACCATAATCTTTTCAGGAGAATCAACTCAACCCCGTAAAGTATTAACAGAAATTATTAAAGAGATTGAAAATGTTAAGGTTAACGGGCTTAATCGAGAGCATTATGAAAGTATTAAGAAGTCAACTTATGGACAGATTATAAGGGAGTATAACAATGTCGAAGCTGTGGCTAGCACAATTATTAACTCATATTTTGCAGGAGTAAATCCATTTGATACAGTTAAGATAATGTCAGAAATGACTTATGAGGACGTTCAGAAAAGCATTTGCGAAAATATGGATACTGAGAAGGTTACGCTTTCAATAGTAGAAAGTTAGCAGTTTAAATTAGGAGGTATATTATGACTGAATTGAATAATTTGGATTATAATCAAGTTGTTTTCCCTAAACTTGGCATAGATGTTGATATTAATAGTGATGCATTCACGATATTTGGCATGACTATTAAGTGGTATGGTATTATTATCGCTTTAGGTATTGTTTTAGCTATGATTTATGGATTTTCACGAATGAAAAAGTTCGGATTGGATGCTGATAAGGCGATTGATTGTATTTTTGCAGGTATGATTGGTGGAATTATCGGTGCAAGACTATATTTTGTAATAATGGATTGGGAAAATTATAGTGGCGATTTAAAAAGCATTTTTAATATAAGAAATGGCGGACTTGCTATATACGGTGGGATAATTGGAGCTGTCCTTGCTGCTGCTCTTGTTGCTAAATGGAGGAAGGTTAAGTTTTTACCTTTGCTTGATATTGCTGGAATGGGCTTTTTGATTGGACAAGGTGTTGGTAGATGGGGTAACTTTACTAACCATGAGGCTTTTGGATACAACACAGACTCAATATTCGGTATGTCTAGTGGAAAAATTCAGGAACAGATTATTTCTATGTCAATATGGTCATCATATACTGATCTCACAGACACTTCAAGAAAGATTGATATAGTAGCTAGTTTACCAGTTCATCCTTGCTTTTTATATGAATCAATATGGTGCTTGATTGGATTTGGTTTGCTCGCATGGTTTTCAAAGCGTAGAAAATATGACGGACAGCTATTTATTATGTATGCTGGTTGGTATGGATTAGGTAGATTTTTTATTGAGGGCTTACGAACAGATAGTCTTATGGTAGGTAATTTAAGAGTTTCACAAGTTTTAGCAGCAATTTGTGTTATTGCGTCAGTTGCACTTTTAATTGTTTTAGGTCAAAAGGTTAAAAATATGGGTGATGATTATGTCCTTTACTGCAATACCGATGAGTCAAAGAAAATTCTACTGGAAGCAGAGGAGAAATTAAAAAAGGCTAATAAAGAACCTGAAACAGATTATAAATCAATAGCTGAAGAAACTGAAAGCTTAGATGATGAAGATACCGATGATGAAAATTTAGATACTGAAAATACTGATGAAGAAATAGATGTTGTGGAGGATAAGGATAATGGCTAATTTGATAGATGGAAAAGAAGTTTCTGCAAAGGTTAAATCGGAAGTACGTGATGAAACAGCAAAATTGAAAGAACAGGGGATTACAGTTGGACTTGCAGTTGTAATTGTTGGAAACAATGCGGCGTCAAGAGTTTATGTGAACTCTAAAAAGAAAGCTTGTGAAGAAGTTGGGTTTAACTCATATGAATATTCATTAGATGAAAATATTACTCAGCAAGAACTTTTAGATTTAGTTGATGTTCTTAATAATGATGATAAGGTTAATGGTATCTTAGTACAGCTACCTCTACCTAAGCATATTGATGAGAATGCAATTATTAATTCAATTTCTCCTGATAAAGATGTTGATGCTTTTCATCCATTTAATGTTGGGAAAATCATGATAGGCGAGTTTGCTTTCTTGCCATGTACGCCTGCGGGTGTAATGGAGCTTATAGATAGCACTGGCGTTGATATTTCAGGTAAATCAGCAGTCGTAATTGGCAGAAGTAATATCGTAGGTAAGCCAATGTCTATGTTATTATTACACAGAAATGCAACTGTTACAATTTGTCACTCTAAAACAACTAATCTTGCAGACGTATGTAAAACAGCAGATATTATAGTTGCAGCTGTTGGTAGAGCAAATTTCGTTAATGAGGATATGGTTAAAGAGGGAGCAGTAGTTATTGACGTTGGAATGAATAGACTTGATAATGGAAAGCTTTGCGGAGATGTTGACTTTGAAGCAGTTTCAAAAAAAGCAGGATACATAACCCCTGTACCAGGTGGAGTTGGACCTATGACAATAGCAATGTTAATGAAAAACACTCTTACTGCTGCAAAGCTTAAAGCATAAAAATAATTATAGAGTCGGATGTTAAATGCATCCGACTTTTTTTATTGAATACTTTATATATGATTGTCAATACTTTCTATAGTGTTAGGCTATAAGAAGGAGATAATTATATGTATAAAAGATTAATTGCGTTGTCCATTGTTTTTTTAGCTTTATTTTCCACGTTATATATGCGAACATACGTTGTTATGACTACTGAGGAGTATAAACAGGCTGTTCGTAATCAAGGAACATATACTTTAAATGTTGGTGTGACTAATGGAAATATTTATGATTGCAACTTTAAATTGTTGAACAATAATACTTATGAGTATTTAGCAGCAATAAATCCTAGTTCAGATGCTATTAAAGAGATAATGCCCTATGTAAAGGATAAGAATGATTTTTATAATAAATTAAGGTATGAAAAACCATTTATATGTGCTGTGGATAAAGATACTTTTGTATGTGAAGATATAACTGTATTTAAAGTACCTATAAGGACTGCTGAAAATGAATTAGCACAGCATATTATTGGATACACCCAAAATGGAGTAGGTATAACTGGTCTTGAATTATCCTTTAATGAATTTTTAAAATCTGTTGAAAGCAAGAATAAAGTAACCTATAATATCGACGGAACTGGAAGTGTACTTGATGGAAAAGATAAAAAAATAAAGTATGCAGAAGAAATAAATGCTGGTGTTGTAACAACTATTGATTCGGATATACAGAAAATTTGCGAAGAAGCGACAGTGGATATGAAAAAGGGTGCAGTTGTGGTTATGGATGTAAAAACAGGGGAGATAAGGGCAATGGTAAGCAAACCTAGCTATAATGTAAATCAGCTTGAAAAAGCCCTTGTATCCGAGGATTCACCACTAATAAACAGACCCTTATATGCTTATAATGTTGGCTCAATATTCAAGTTGGTAATTGCAATAGAGGCTTTAAACGGGGGATTAAGTAAGAATTTTATGTATGAATGTACAGGTTCAACAGATGTTAATGGTCAAAAATTCAATTGCCATAAAATAAATGGTCATGGAAATCAGGATATGAAAACTGCAGTTATTAATTCATGTAACACATACTTTATAAATTTGGTGCAGTATATTGATACTGAACGATTATGGAATATGTCAAATGTTTTAGGTTTTGGAAGAGAGACAGTTTTAGCTAATAATATTATATCTTCTAGTGGGAATCTTCCGTCAGTAGCCGAATTAAGTATTCTTGCTGAAAAAAGTAATTTTTCATTTGGGCAAGGAAAATTGCTTGCAACACCTATTCAAGTTACCACGCTTACAAGTGCTATTGCAAATGGTGGAGATTTACCTATAGCGAAACTCGTTAGAGGTACAACTACGAACTGGGAAACGGTTGATAATGAATCTGAAATTATATATACAAAGGCATTTTCAACAGAAGTTGCTATTGAAATACAAGATTATATGATAGCTGCAATAAATGAAAATGAAGATTCAAATGCAAAGCCTGAGAACACCTTTGCTGCTGGAAAAACATCTACTGCACAGACAGGAAGATATGATGAAAATGGAGATGATATCTGCCACGCATGGATAACAGGGTTTTTCCCAGTTGCTAACCCTAAGTATGCTGTAACAGTGCTTGTTGAAGATGGGGGATTTGGTAATGATGCAGCAGCACCTATATTTAAAAAAGTTGCTGATGGGATTTATAAATAGACAAAGATATTGTAATATTAGTTGAAAAATTATTTTATATGTGGTACAATTTAGAGTAGAAATGTGGTTAGTAAATAAAATTATAGGAGGACTTTGTATGTTAAAAAAGTTTAATAAAAAAATTATTTCTGTTATAACTGCCGCTACTCTTGTTTTTGCAAATACTATAGTATTAATACCTAAGAATACTGTTTTTGCCAATGATGGTATTAAGTATGAATTTGAGAACGCTAATTTAGATGGCTGTAAAGCAGAAAGCTGGACAGTTATTGATGAAAGTGCAAAAGGGAATTCGTGTGATATTTCAGATTGGTCGGGAACAGGGTTTGCATATATAGAGCAAAAAGGAGATTCAGTTACAATACCTGTTTCAGTGGAGAAAGATGGATTATACGAGCTAGTTATTCGCTATTGTCAACCTTTTGACCCAGTTAAAAAGGTTCAGTATCTTAATGTTAATGATGTAAATCAGGGGGAAATAAGTTTTCCTTATAACGAAAGTTTTACAGAATTATCAGCTGGATATGTTAGATTAAAAGCAGGAGAAAATGAGATCCAAATAAAAGCTTATTGGGGTTATACGCTTTTTGATTATCTTATCGTAAAAGAAGCAGATGAAAGCATTGTAAATCTTTCACCTACACGAACACTAGTGAATGAAAATTCCAGTGATATTACAAAAAGACTTTATAATTATCTTTGTGACATATACGGAAAAAATATTTTATCAGGACAGCAAGAATATTGTGGCTCACATAATTATAATTATTCTGATAGTGAGCTTACAGATAATGAAAGTGAGTTTGAATATATTCTAGAAACCACAGGAAAGCAAGTTGCAGTAAGAGGGTTTGACTTTTTAAATTATAATACAACTTCATATTGGGACGACCATGCTGCTGAGAGAATAGTGGAATGGGGTAATGATGTTGGGGGTATTGCAACGCTTTGTTATCATTGGGGAGTGCCAAATGATGAAGGAGATGCAAAATTTTATTATAAATCTGAAGCTTATACTGATGGAACAACATTCAGCGTTACAAAAGCCTTGCAAGAGGGTACAGAAGAAAATAAAATTTTAATGGCAGATATAGAACTCTTAGCTACAAAGCTACAAATAGTTGAAGATGCAAATGTACCTATTTTATTTAGACCACTTCATGAGGCGGAGGGAGCATGGTTCTGGTGGGGTGCAGAAGGTCCAGAGGCTTGCAAGGAGCTTTATTACTTATTATATGACCAATTAACAAATGTATATGGACTTGATAATCTTATTTGGGTATGGACAGGATATACTTTTCAAACATCGCCTGATTGGTATCCTGGTGATGAATATGTTGATATTGTAGGTTATGATAAATATAATGCTTATGATGGTTTACCTAATTTATCATCAATTTCATCTACTTTCTATAATCTTGTTGCTAGTACAAATGGCAAGAAGATGGTAGCTATGTCGGAGAACGACTCAATTCCTTCTCTTGAAAATCTTCAAAATGATGGTGCAGCATGGCTTTGGTTCTGTCCGTGGTATAATAATTACTTAACAAGTAGTCAGATAAATCCTAAAGAAAATTTAATAGAGATTTATAAGAGTGATTATTGCATTACACTTGATGAATTGCCTGACTTTAAAACATATCCGTTGGATGGTTATGGTAGTGACGAAACTACTACCACTGAAACTGAAATTACGACTGAGGAAGTTAGTACAAGCGATGAAACGTTCTCTATAACGGAAACTTCGGAAACAATGGTTACTGAGTCTACACCCTTTGAAAGTACTGATAGTAGTGATATTGTTACCACTGTTAGTACTGACAATACTACTACTTCTGTTTCTACAACGGAAGAAACAGAAGTAACTGAAACAACACCCGTTGGATTTGTGCCTTTCTATGGTGATGTAGATTTAGATGGAGAAATTTCACTCGCAGATATTATACAACTAAACAAATTTCTTGTTGGTGCAGTAGAATTTAATGCTAGCCAAAAAGAAAATGCTGACTGTTATTATGATGGTGAAATAAAAATGAGTGATAATTTGACAATTGCAAGATATTTATGTAGGCAAATTGAAATAACTGATCTCGGTCCAAAACGAACATAGAACTAAAACAACCTCCATGATTTCTACATCATGGAGGTTGTTTCTGTAATATCCTTATTTCATATTATAATATTTATGGATACCGTCAGCTTCAATTCTTAATAGCCTGTTGTATTTTGCTACTCTATCAGTTCTGCAAGGAGCACCAGTTTTAATTTGACCTGCATTAATTCCAACAGCAAGGTCTGCAATTGTAGTATCTTCAGTTTCACCTGAACGATGAGAAATTACCGTGCTATACCCAGCATTCTTAGCGACTTGAATAGCAGATAAAGTTTCAGAAAGAGTACCGATTTGATTGAATTTTATTAATATAGAGTTAGCGACATTTTCAGAAATACCACGTCTTAAATGTATTGGATTTGTTACAAATAAATCATCACCGACTAATTGAATTTTGCTACCTAATCTTTTAGTAATATTAGCCCAACCAGACCAGTCCTGTTCTCCCAATCCATCCTCGATTGATATGATAGGATAATCATTGCATAGCTTGTTCCAATATGAAATTAATTCATCAACGCTGTATTCAACATTTCTTTTTGGCAGTAGGTATCTACCATCCTTATACCACTCACTGCTTGCTGCATCAAGAGCAATTTTTACGTCATCTGTATTATACCCAGCACGATTTACAGCATCTAAAATGCATTGAATAGCCTCTTCATCAGAATTTAAATTTGGAGCAAATCCACCCTCATCACCAACAGCAGTTGATAGATCTTTTTCTTTAAGAATTTTACTCAAGCTGTGGTATATTTCACTACCCATTCTCAATGCTTCACTAAATGATTCAGCACCTACAGGCATAATCATAAATTCTTGTATATCTATATTATTTGAGGCATGAGCACCACCATTAAGAATGTTCATCATAGGAACAGGCATAGTGTTAGCATTAACTCCACCTAAATATTTATATAAAGGCAGATGATAATGTCTTGCAGCAGCCTTTGCAACTGCCAAAGATACAGCTAAAATAGCATTTGCGCCTAGTTTAGATTTGTTTTCAGTTCCATCAAGCTGAATTAACAAATCATCAATTTTTGACTGCTCAATAGAATTAAAATCAATTAAAGCAGGATTGATAATATCATTAATGTTGTTTACAGCTTCAGAAACCCCCTTGCCACAATAACGATTAGAATTAACATCACGCAATTCATGAGCTTCAAACATACCAGTTGATGCACCAGAAGGTACACTAGCAACACCCATAGCACCGCTTGTAAGAATCACCTCAGCTCTTATAGTAGGGTTTCCTCTTGAATCAATAATTTCATAACCCTTGACTTTTGCAACTTTCAATTTAAGCATTTAAATCACCTATCCTTATAATTTATTTATATTATGAACCATAATACGCTATTATATGTAACATTACAAGCCTAACTGTAAAATAAAATTGATTTAGGTATTGTCATTTTTGTTTTTATTTATTATAATATAAAAAGTATATTAACTAAATGAGGGAGTGAATAATAATTGAGATATATTTCAGTAAACGAAATTAATAAAAACATTAATAAGAACAGGGACGAATTTATAAAAAAGGTAGAAAACAACTACCACAATCAATTAAATAATATTGCGAAAAAGATAATGATTGATGATCATGAAAAACCAGTGGTTTTAGTATCAGGTCCTTCTGGCTCTGGAAAAACAACATCATCTTTAATAATTGAGAGAAGGCTTACAGAAGCAGGACATAAGGCACAAACAATATCACTTGATAATTACTTTTTATCTAAAGATGCAAAGAATATGCCTGTTGATGAAGATGGTAACATTGATTTAGAATCACCAAGAAGGCTTGATATTGAGTTATTGCATGACCATATAAAGAAACTAATAAACCGTGAAGTTATAAACATTCCAACTTTTGATTTTAAGACACAAATGAGAGCATCTTCAATACCATTTAGACGAGAAAAGAATCATGTAATCTTGATTGAGGGTATCCATGCATTAAACCCGCTTGTAATTGGAGAAGATGTTTCAGATTATACAACAAGAGTGTATGTTAGTGTACGAACACGTTTGAAGTGTAATGATGGAACAATAATACATCCAAGAAAAATACGCTTAATGAGAAGACTCATAAGAGATAAAATGTTTCGTGGTAGAAAACTTGAAGAGGTTTTTGATATGTTTAAAAGCGTATCAAGAGGAGAAGATTTATATATTATGCCATATAAGAATAGGGCAGATTTTGATATTGATACTTTTATATCATATGAGCCATCTGCATATAAGAATGTCTTACTTAAAGACTTATTAGAAGCAAAGGATGAATACATAAATACAGAAGATTGCAAAATGCTTACTCAGCTTTTATCTGAAGTTAATACAATTCCAACAGAAATTATTGACAATTTGTCTTTAATAAGAGAATTTATCGGCGGAGGCTCTTTATTTTAATAAGAGTCTCCGTCCGTTTTTACATATAATCATTTTTATTACAATCAAGTTCAAGTATACGCCAGTTACAATTCAATTCATCAAATACCGAGCCTTTAAAGAAACGTTTAGCAGATTTTTTATGAGCAAACTTTCTTGCAATATCTTTAGAATAGATAGCAACATTTTTGGTGCGAATATATCTGGTTTCTTGATTTAACTCAACCTCTATGATAAAGGTTTTAAGTTCATCTCCGTAATAATCCTTCATATTTTCCACCATTATAAAAGTTTCCCTTTTATGTTGATAACAGCCTTATCAAGCCCACTAATTACAGTATCGCACCATTCATCAAATTCAGTATCAGCAATTTGCAACTCTGGATGTGCAAAAATATAATCAATAGTTTCTTTGATTCCTTGATCAAATCTTTTTGTGGCAATAAAATTCGGAACAAGCCTTTTAATTTTACTGTTATCGAATACTATAGAATTTGATTTATCACCGATTAAGCTACCTTTTAAATTTCCCTTACTACACATATCTAAAAACTCTGATGAAATATGAACAGCGTTTAAAGTAACTCCTAAAGCATTGGCAATACTAGTATAAACCTGATTCCATGTAAGCACTTCATCCGATGTTATATGAACAGCCTCACCAATAGCATGAGGATTACCCATAAGTCCAATAAATGCTTTAGCGAAATCTGAGCTATGGGTTAAACTCCATAATGAAGTGCCATCGCCATGAATTATTACGGGTTTACACTCAAGCATACGCTTTATAACTTGCCAGCTACCATTATTTCCATGAACACCTAAAGGAATGAATCTCTCACAATAAGTGTGGCTTGGTCTAACAATAGTAATAGGAAATCCAGTTTTTCTATACATATCTATTAATCGCTCTTCACAAGCAATTTTATTCATTGAATAATCCCAATATGGATTAGCAAGGGGAGTACCCTCACTTACTCTATAATCAGAAAGTGGTTTTTGATAAGCAGAGGCAGAACTAATAAAAATAAACTGCTTAGTTTTATCACTAAAAAGTCGGTAATCACGTTCAATTTGGGATGGAACAAAAGCTATAAAATCAGCTACAACGTCAAAATTCATATCTTTGATAATCTCAAAAACTTTAGTTTCATCATTAATATCACATACAAGATTTATTGCACCCTCTGGCAATACATTGTTGTTGTTTCCTCTGTTTAAAAGATACAACTCACAACCATCGTTAATTAATTGTTTAGAAATTGCAGAACTTATTATACCAGTACCGCCTATAAATAACACCTTCATTGTAATACTCTCCTTAATTTAGTGGAATACAAATTTAAAACAAGTATATAAATTATATCATAAAAACCATAGAAATCAATGGGAAATATCGAAAGGATAAAACTGTTTATAATTTAGCAATAATATTCATAGAAATTTAATATTTTATAACGTTTATTTATCTTGTTTATACGTAAAAGGTTAATAAGTTATCACTATATTCTATCAATAGTTAATAATTATGTGAAAAGCTGTTGACAAAGTTTATATAAATGTTATAATTAAAAATATAAATTAAAGAAAAGGAGTTTTTATATGTCTAAAAAGATATCAGCGGTATTTATGTCATTAGTAATGATGGTATCGCTAATCAGCACAAGTTTCATGACCTCAGTAAATGCAGTTGCAAATGGATTCGGAGGATATAATTGGGCTGCAACAGAAGGATACCAAACTGGTACAACTTCAGTGAGTAATTCATCTGAGGAATTAGTAGTTTCATTTAACATTAATCCAAGTGACGAAGATGATAGTGTTGCGGGATTAAGTAACAATGGTTCTCCTGAAGAGGACTGGACAGAATATAAATCTATTGACTTTACAGTTGAGAATACAAATGCTTTTGATATAGTTTTTTCTTTTGCTTTATGTACAGGCGGCAGCTGGGATTGGTGGGAGAATTCAGAAATTACTGTTCCAGCAGGAGAAACAAAGAATATTGTTTTAAACCCACAAGGAGATGAGTGGAAATCAGCAGCTACTGATTGGGTTAATAATTCCCCAGTTGCAGATTTATTGTATGTTAAAAGAATTAATATGTTGATCAAAACTACCGACGATATAGCACAATCAGGCAGTGTTAAGTTAACTAATTGGAATGTTGTTAAGTCTGATAATGGTGGTGAAGATGAAGAACCTTTAACAGCAGTAAAAGGCTTTTATGTTGATGGCTCTACACTTAAAGACGCTAATGATAACCCATTCGTTATGAGGGGCGTAAACTATGCATTTACATGGTATAAGGGTACTGAAACAGCTTCATTGCCGAAGATTGCTGAATATGGTGCAAACTCAGTAAGAATTGTGCTATCTAATGGTGAACAATGGAATAAGGATAGTATTTCCTCTGTAAAAAACATTATAAGAATATGTGAAGAGAATGAAATGATTGCTATTTTGGAAGTTCATGATGCAACTGGTTATAACACACATGATTCTTTGATTAAGGCTGCAGAATATTTTGTTGAAATTAAGGAAGCATTTGTTGGTAAGGAAGATAAAGTAATTATCAATATTGCAAACGAGTGGAGGGGCGACCAAAATTCGGATGAATGGGCAGCATCTTATAAGGATGCAGTTAAGCTTTTAAGGGATGCTGGCTTAACCCATAATATCATGATTGACGCAGCTGGTTGGGGACAATATGGTAAGGCAGTTCATGATAAGGGTTTAGAAGTTCTAAACTCTGACCCGTTGAAAAATATTATTTTCGCAATACATATGTATGGTACAGCAGGTGGAAATGAAAATGTAATAAAGTATAATATTGATGGTGTTTTAAATCAAGACTTGGCACTTTGCATTGGTGAATTTGGTTGGAATCATAGTGATGGTGATGTTGATGAAGCAACAATAATGAGCTATTGTGAGGAAACAAACATTGGCTGGTTGGCATGGTCATGGCATGGAAATGGTAGCGAAGTTGCATATCTTGATATGGTCACTGATTATGCAGGTGAAACTCTTACTGAATGGGGAGATACAGTAGTAAACTCTGTTAAGGGTATGTTAAATACATCAAAAACTTGTTCTGTATTTGAAGATGTAGAAAATCCTGTAACAACAACTACAGAAATAGAAACAACAGTATCAGAAACTATAGAAGATACAGAAACAACTGTCACAGAAAGTGAAACATCTGTAACAACTACGCCCACTGAAACCCCTATTAGTACTGATACTACTACCACTGGGGGGGATGTTACTGATATTACTACTTCAATTTCGGAAGAAACGACACCTCCAGTAACGATAGATGATGAAATTGACTGGGAAAAGGTTCTTTACGGTGACGTTGATTTGGATGGTGAAGTTAGACTTAATGACATAATTCAATTTAACAAGCATTTTGTTGATGCAGTTGTATTATCACCAACAGCAAGAGAAAATGCTAACTGTATATATGATGATGTGCTAAATATGGCTGATAATATGCAAATAGCTAATTACTTAGTTTTCAAACTTATTCAGGATGATTTAGGTCCACAATAAACCGTTAAAGATATAAAAGCATCTTGCATAACGTTATGTAAGATGCTTTTACTTTTTATTTATTAAAATCTGATGATTTTAATAAATCTACTTTACATTAATATAGAAATAGTGTAAAATAATAATATTATGCATAGGGAAATTTTATTAACGGTTGGCAACCGTAGGAGGAAAATAATGATAAATAAAAAAATAACAAGAGCGATAGCAATTGGTGTTATGGCTACTACACTTATCGGCAATGTGATTAATCCTAATTTTTTGACATCAATGAAAGTATCTGCTGGTGAATTGCTAGGTCAAACTGACTTTGATGATGGAGTAGGATTGCCTTGGCATGTTTGCGAATCTATTCCTGGAGAGATGGAATTTGATATTTCTGGTGGCAAGTATAATATCACAATTATTAATCCCGGTGGAGAAGCAAGGGGAGGAGAAGACCGATGGGATTGTCAGTTCAGACATAGAGGTCTTAAAATTGTAAAAGACCATAAATATAAAATTACATATGAAATAACAGCCAGCAATAGTGGACAATATTATACTAAAATAGGTAATTTAGATGCAGTAACTGTTGGTTCTGCAAAGGCTGGAGAAGTATGGCATAGCAATACGAATGCTGATGATTACAATTCTAACTGGGGGCTTATTTCAATTGGGGCAAATGAAACTAAAAAAGTTGAAATGGAATTTGTTGCAATTGAATCGTTAGATGTTGCTGAATGGTCATTCCATTTTGGTGGTGCAGGACAATATACACCTCAGGATTGTTTCCCTGCTGGAACAGTTCTTAGTTTTGACAATATGTCGTTAATTGACACTACAAGTGATGAAAACGACTATGTTCATGAAGAAAAATATGAGCGTAATGAAGTTTTGCTTAATCAACTGGGATATTATCAGAATTTGAGTAAAAAAGCAACTCTTGTATCTGATTCAGATAAAGAAGTGAAGTTTGATATTTATGATAGCTCAGATAAGGTGGTTTATTCTGGAAAATCAACTCCTCATGGCTTTGATGAAGATTCTGGTGATGATGTTCATATTCTTGATTTTACTGATTTTAATGATATAGGTACTGAATATTATATTGAAGCTGAAAATGGTGCAACAAGCTATCCATTTGAGATTTCTAATGGTAATTTATATTCAAATATGCTTTATGATTCGTTGAAGTATTTCTATCATAATAGAAGTGGAATTGATATAGAAGAAAAATATGTTTTTGAATCACAGTGGGCACGTGCGGCAGGACATAATCCTGATAAAGCTACAACAGAAAATATTAGTACTGGTTCAGCATGGGATTACACAGAAAATTATACACTTGATGTTACTGGCGGATGGTATGATGCAGGAGATCATGGTAAATATATAGTTAATGGTGGAATATCAGTTTGGACAATGCAGAATCAATATGAAAGAGTGTTGGCTAATAATAGCGAATATTCTGTAATGTATGATGATGGAGCTATGAGTATTCCTGAGAGTGGAAATAACTATCCAGACTTATTGGATGAAGCAAGGTTTGAACTTGAATGGATGCATAAGATGGTAGTGCCTGATGATTCAAAGTTTGCTGGTATGGTTTTCCATAAGGTTCATGATGAGTCATGGACAGGTCTTGCAGTTGAACCTGCTGATGATGAGCAGCCAAGAATTATAAAGCCTCCTACAACAGCAGCTACGCTTAATGTTTCAGCTGTTTCAGCACAGGGCTATAGACTTTGGAAAGATTTAGATTCGGATTTTGCAGATGAATGTTTGGAAGTTGCAGAAAAAACCTATGCCGCTGCAAAGAAAAATCCTAAAAGATATGCACCTTTAGATGAAGCTGTTGGTGGTGGTGCATATGGTGATAATGATGTAACAGATGATTTTTATTGGGCAGCAAGTGAATTATATATTGCTACAGGAGATTCAAAGTATTTATCTGATATGGAATCATCAGAACATTTTCTAAAGATGCCTACTGTTCTTTCAGGTGGTGAAGATTCTGATACAGTTGGTAGCTTTAACTGGGGAAATACAGCTGCACTGGGTAATTTATCACTAACTATTACAGATAATGATTTGTCAAGCTCTGATTTAGAAAAAGTCAAAGATAATATTATTTCAGCAGCAGATTTCTATATAGATCTTGAGGAGTCACAAGGCTATGGTATTCCTTTAGAACAATGCACACTATTTAATCTTGATATAAAGGGGTATCCTTGGGGGTCTAATTCATTTGTTGTCAATTCAGCAATCGTAATGGCATATGCAAATGATTTTACTGAAGATAATAAATATTTGAATGGTGTATCCACAGCAATGGATTATATAATGGGACGAAATGCTATGGACTATTCTTATGTTACTGGATATGGCTCACATTATGCAGAATATCCACATCATCGTTTCTGGTCGTATCAACTTGATGTAAACTTTCCAAAAGCTCCTTCTGGAATATTAGTAGGTGGTCCAAACTCTGGAATGCAAGACCCTTGGGTTAAAGGTGCAGGCTGGAAGCTAGGGGAGATAGAGCCACAGTTATGTTATTTAGATCATATTGAAGCATGGTCAGTTAATGAATGTACAATTAACTGGAATACACCGCTTGCGTGGGTAACTGGTTATCTTACTGAAAATAATTGTGATGTTTCTGATATAAAAATCGGTGGAACTAACGGGGCAGTTGAAGTAAGTGCTAATAACAATAAAAAAGAGGATTCAAGTAGCAGTAAAAAAGATGATAGTAGTAGTAAGAAAAAGGATGATAAAGAAACTGATTCAAGTGAAAAAGAAAAAATAGGCTTAGTCCCAATTTTAATATTTATTTTACTTGCAATAATATCTATTGAAGTATTTATTTATTCTATGGTAAAAATGTCTAAGGGTAAAAATAAAAAAGATGCAGATAAAAACAATATAGATGCTAATGATAATGGTGAGAAAAAGTAGGTTTATGTTATAAAGATCCAATCTACATCGAAGTTAGAGGCTTGTTATACATTTTTTTGAAGTTTTATAACAAATAAAACATATATTATGCAATAAAAATTAATAAATAAGTAGATTTTTATTAAATAAAGCATGTTACAATGTTAATATTAGTTTTTAACAGGAGGTTTAGAGTGGTAGGCATTGAAGTAAAGGAAGAATTAAAGAATGTGGCGTTTCGTTCAATATTTTTGAGCATTGCTGTTTTTTTGATTTCTATAATTTTTATTGGAATTAATATTTCAATTCTAATAGGGCTACTGCTTGGAACATCAGTTATGCTCTTAAATATGCTTTTATTAGGTATGTTTATAGAACGTGTCTTAGCAGGTAGCAAGACAAAGGCTAGGTTTACAATGACAACAGGATATTTATTTAGACTGCTTATTGTAGGAATTCTTTTCTTTGCATCAATAAAATTCGACTTCATACATCCAGTAGGGGCTATGATACCCCTATTTTATCCAAAAGTAATCTATACGGGTGGAGCGATTTTAAAACATAAAAGGGGGTAGTTGGTAAATGGAAGTGCATGGTCCTCATTATTTTTCTGTTGATATTTTAGGATTAGAAATAAAAATATCTGAGTCTGTTGTTGTTGGGTGGATTGTAATAGCTTTTATAACGTTGTTAATACTTTTCTTAACACATAATATGAAGAAAATTCCCAGCAAAAAACAAAGTATTGCTGAACTTATAGTTACAACAGTAAATAAGCTTGTTCTTGATACAATGGGGAAACGAAACATGAGGTTTGCACCATATATGGCTGCATTATTTATGTTTTCATTATTTGGTAGTTTGGTTGGACTTTTAGGTTTAAGACCGATGACAGCCGATTATAACACAACATTAGCATGGGCATTAATTACGTTTTTTATGATACAGATATGTAACATTAAAGCAAGTGGAATAGGTGGATATCTTAAAGGTTTTACTGAGCCAGTAGCATTTATGACGCCGTTGAATATTGTTAGTTTATTTGTAACACCTATTTCATTAAGCTTCCGTCATTTTGGAAATATTGCGGGTGGAATGGTAATATCAATGCTTGTATATTATGCATTAGGTGGACTTTCTACCGCATTGGGATTATCTGTACCCCTAGCAACAATCGGTATTCCAGCATTTTTGTCAATATACTTTGACTTGTTCAGCGGAATAATGCAAGCTTTTATTTTCGTTATGCTATCAATGGTGTTCATTGGTTCAGCTAATGAAAGCGAAGAATAAAAAACATTATAAAATTTTAGGAGGATTTATTTATGGAAAAAGCAATTGTATTGGCGGCATCAGCAATCGGTGCAGGCATAGCGATGATATCTGGGTTTGGTCCTGGTATAGGACAAGGATTTGCGGCTGGTAAGGCATGTGAAGCAGTAGGACGTCAACCAGAAGCTTCGGGAGCAATTACAAGAACTATGCTAGTAGGTTGTGCTGTTGCAGAGTCAACCGGTATTTATGGATTCGTTGTAGCTTTGATTCTGTTATTTATCAATCCACTTATTGGTCAGCTATAATTAATAATTCGCATACCTATTTGTAAATCTTTATATATTATAAAAAGAGGTGAGAATTATTGAATCTGATTGAATTATCAGGAAATACTGTTTCAGCTGTTAAGTTTTTGGACTTTCTATCCATAACCCCTAGTAGTATTATTTTTACAATTATAAATACGTTTATATTATTTCTGATTATAAAACATTTGCTTTTTGAAAGAGTTAATAAAATGCTTGAAGAAAGAGCAAATGATGTAAGTGCTACTTATTCTAAAGCTGATGAGGCTATGAATAATGCAAAGAAACTTGAAACAGATTATACACTGTTGCTGTCAAGTGCAAAAGAAGAATCGGCTGATATAATAAAAAATGCTACTAAGAAAGCACAAAGCCGTTCAGATGAAATAATTGTTCAAGCTAAAGAAGAAGTTAACAGTATTACATTAAGGGCAAATGAAGATATTGAACGTGAAAGAAAGCGTGCAAAGAGTGAGATTAAGGATGAAATTTCTGATATTGCTATAATGGTAGCTGAAAAGGTAGTAGGAAAAGAATTAAGTAATAAAGACCATGCTCGTTTGATTGATGAGTTTATTGAAAATGTAGGTGAATTAAAATGATGGGACAAGTAGGCAAACGTTATGCTAACGCCTTATTTGGACTTTGTAAAGAAGAAGATTGTATTGATTTGGTTTATGAAAAGGTTAATGAATACAATGCTGTTTTTACTGAATTTGATGACTTGCAAAAGCTATTGTCAGTCCCAACAATCGCATTATCTGATAAGCTTAATATTCTTTCGAAGGTTTTTAAAAATGATAATATTGCTTATAATCTTCTCTGTTTATTAGTTGAAAAGAAACGTATCAACTATTTTGAAAGTATAGCAGATGAATTTAATAAAGTATATAATTCGTATAGAAATATTATAGAAATAACTGCAACAACGAGCGTTCCTTTAACTGATGAAACAAGACAAAAGCTTATCGATAAGCTTTCGCAAAAGTCTAGCAAAAAGGTTAAGCTTATTGAAACAGTATCTCCTGATATTTTAGGAGGCATTATTATTAATTATGGCAATACTCAAATTGATAATAGTATTAGAGGTAAGTTAAAGGATATCACTAAGCAGTTAAAGCAAATGTAAGACTGTTTAAAATGCCTAATAAAAATAAAGAAGGTGTATAAATGAACTTACGCCCCGATGAAATAACGAATATAATTAAAGAACAAATTAAAAATTATAGCTCAAAAATAGAGCTTACTGACACAGGTACGGTTGTGACTGTTGGTGATGGAATTGCCAATATTCATGGGTTAGAAAAATGTATGTCAGGAGAATTGTTAGAGTTTGAGAATGGTATATATGGAATGGCGTTGAACTTGGAACAGGATTTTGTAGGTACAATCATGTTAGGTTCTGATACCAACGTTAAGGAAGGCGATGTTGTTAAAAGAACTGGTAGGATTGTATCTGTGCCAGTTGGAGAAGAACTTCTTGGTAGGGTAGTAAATTCACTTGGTCAGCCAATTGATGGTAAAGGGCCTGTTTTAACAACTGAAACTGCTCCGATTGAAAAGATTGCTCCTGGAATAATTACAAGAAAATCTGTTCATAAACCACTGCAAACAGGTATTAAGGCTATTGACTCAATGATACCAATAGGTAGGGGACAGCGTGAACTTATAATTGGAGATAGGCAAACAGGTAAAACATCTATTGCTTTGGATACAATTATTAATCAGCACGATAAAGATATTATTTGTATTTATGTGGCAATAGGACAAAAGCGTTCTACTGTTGCAAATGTGGTTGATACTCTTACAAAAGCAGGTGCTATGCATTATACAATTGTTGTGTCGGCAACAGCGTCAGAGCTAGCACCACTTCAATATATTGCTCCTTATTCAGGTTGTGCTATGGGCGAGTATTTTCTTAATAAGGGTAAAGATGTTTTATGTATTTATGATGATTTATCTAAACACGCTGTGGCTTATCGTGCGTTATCATTACTTCTTAAAAGACCACCTGGACGTGAGGCTTATCCTGGAGATGTATTCTATCTTCATTCAAGATTGCTTGAAAGAGCGTGTTGCTTGAATGAGAATTATGGTAGTGGAAGCCTGACTGCACTTCCTATAATTGAAACACAGGCTGGAGATGTATCGGCTTATATACCTACAAATGTAATTTCAATTACTGATGGGCAGATATTCCTTGAAACAGATTTGTTTAATTCAGGTGTAAGACCTGCTGTAAATCCTGGCATATCAGTATCTCGTGTTGGTAGTGCGGCACAAATTAAGGCTATGAAAAAAGTATCTAGTTCACTGAAGTTGGCATATTCGCAATATCGTGAGTTACAAGCGTTTTCACAATTTGGTTCTGACTTAGACAAAGATACAAAAGAACGTCTTGCAAAGGGTGAGCGTATTGTTGAGGTATTGAAGCAGAATAGAAGTGAGCCAATATCTGTTGAACATCAAGTAATTATAATATATTCTGTCGTAAATAATTATTTAAAGGATATTCCAGTAAAATATATTTTAGATTTCCAAAAAGATTTATTTGATTATATTGATGATTCTCACCCAGATATTATTAAATTTCTTAAAGAAACCAAAGATTTAGATGAAGAAAATGAAAAGCTTTTAGTGGAAGCATTAGATATGTTTATCATTAAATATATGAAGGATAAGCAGTAAAATATCATCATAGAAAGGTGAATGTATATGGCTTCAGCTAACATGAAAGATATAAAACGTCGCATTAAAAGCGTTGAAAGTACAATGCAGATAACTAAAGCTATGGGGCTTGTTGCTTCATCGAAATTAAGGCGTGCTAGGGAAAAATCAGAAAAAGCAAAACCATATTTTGATGCGTTGTATGAAACAATGCATGAAATAACTTCTGAAAATAAAACATTTGAGTCCTTGTTTAATAAAAAAAATCAAAGTAATAATGTGTTGATGATTGTAATTGCTGGTGATAGGGGACTAGCTGGTGGGTTTAATGCAAATGTGTTAAGACTTGCACAAAATAGATATAATGAACTGTCACTAAGCAAGAATGTAATTATACTACCGATTGGAAAAAAAGCTGTTGAGTATTTTGAAAAACGCAATTTTAAGATAATGTCAAAGTATTATAATATAGCTGAGAGTGTAGATATTTACGAAGTAGCTAGTATTTCTGACAGGGTTGTTGAAGCGTTTATTGCTGGTAAAATTGATAGGATAGAATTAGCTTTTACAAATTATGTATCTTCACTTGTGCAGAAAGAAAAATGTATTAGCGTTCTGCCTATTGATAATTCTGAAGAAACAGGAAAATCAAATAATCAAACGACATATGAGCCATCAGCAGACGAAGTTTTTAGTATGCTGATACCACAATATGTTTCGGGAATGCTTTATGGAGCTATTGTTGATTCCTTTTCAGCAGAATCAGCAGCAAGGCGAATTGCTATGGATAGTGCATCCGATAACGCATTAGAAATGATAGATAACTTGTCATTAATATATAATAGAGCTCGCCAAAATACAATTACGCAGGAAATAACAGAAATTGTGGGTGGTGCAAGTACACAGACCTAATTTGATTGAAAATATAGATATACAAAATATGTGGTATTTTCAATTCTTGAGGAGGAAAGTATGCAGAATATCGGAAAGATTGTTCAAATAATAGGAGCAGTAGTAGATATTAGATTTGATAAAGAAAATTTACCAAAGTTATTGAATGCTATCGAAATAGATAATGATGGAAAAAAGATTGTAGTAGAGGTTGCACAACATATAGGTGATGATGTGGTTCGATGCATTTCAATGAACAGCACCGATGGATTGGTTAGAGGAACAAATGCAATTGATACTGGAGAACCTATAAATGTTCCAGTTGGAAGAGAGGTTTTAGGAAGAGTTTTTAATCTACTGGGTGAGCCGATTGATGAAAAGCCTTTTAAATCAACAACTGATACATGGCAAATTCACAGGGAAGCACCTAGCTATGAGGAACAAACAGCATCAAATGAAGTTTTGGAAACAGGTATTAAGGTTATAGATTTAATTGCTCCTTATTTAAAAGGAGGTAAAATCGGTTTGTTTGGCGGCGCTGGTGTTGGAAAAACTGTTTTAATACAGGAACTTATAAATAATATTGCAAATGAACACGGTGGACTTTCAGTTTTTTCAGGAGTTGGTGAGCGTACAAGAGAGGGTAATGACCTTTACAATGAAATGATTGAAAGTGGGGTTATCGATAAAACTGTACTGGTTTACGGGCAGATGAATGAACCACCTGGTGCTAGAATGAGGGTTGGACTTTCTGGATTGACTATGGCTGAATATTTTAGAGATGTTGAAGGTCAAGATGTGCTACTGTTTATTGATAATATTTTCAGATTTACACAGGCTGGCTCTGAGGTTTCAGCATTATTAGGAAGAATGCCTTCTGCTGTTGGATATCAACCAACGCTTGCTACGGAAATGGGTGCTTTACAGGAACGCATTACATCAACTAATAAAGGCTCAATAACGTCGGTACAGGCAGTATATGTTCCAGCAGATGACTTAACTGACCCTGCACCTGCAACAACGTTCGCTCATTTAGATGCTACAACTGTTTTATCAAGACAGATTTCATCATTGGGAATTTATCCTGCTGTTGACCCACTTGATAGTAATTCAAGGATTCTTTCTCCTGAAATTGTTGGTAATGAGCATTATGAAGTAGCAAGAAATGTTCAAACAATTTTACAGAGATATAAAGAATTACAAGATATTATCGCTATTATGGGTATGGATGAATTATCTGATGAAGATAAGCTTATTGTTAATCGTGCAAGGAAAGTACAACGTTTCTTGTCACAGCCGTTTAAGGTTGCTGAACAGTTTACAGGAATGAAGGGTAAATATGTTCCAATTAAAGAAACAATCCGAGGCTTTAAGGAAATAATTGAAGGTTTGCATGATGATTTACCAGAGTCAGCGTTTCTTTTTGTGGGTACTATTGATGAGGCAGTTAAAAAAGCAAAAAAGGGTGATGCCTAATGGCACTGTTTAATTTAAAGGTTGTAACTCCTGAAAAGGTTTTCTTTGATGGAGAAACTGAACAGATAATTTTAAGTACGGTTTGTGGTGAAATTGGTATTTTAGCACGTCATGAAAGCTATGTTTCAATATTACCACCTGGACCTATTAAGATTAAGATTGGTAATGAATTTAAAACAGCAGCTATATCACAAGGCGTTGTAAAGGTTTCAAAAGATAAAACAACGATTATAGCTACTTCTGTTGAATGGCATGATGAAATTGATATAGAAAGAGCTAAAGAAGCCGAGCGTAAATCAAGGGAGATATTAACTCGTAAATTAAATGATTTTGAGTTTAGACAGGCAGAATTCAAGTTAAAGCGTGCTATTAACAGGATATCTGTATCATCAAAATATAATGATGATTAAATAAATTTTTATAAATATTATTTTCAAGATACTAAACAGTGTATAAGTGTCAACATAACTGATACTTATACACTATTTTTATGTTTAATTATCGCTTTGTTGTATTCTTTTGTCTTGACAAATTAAGTATAGTAATGCATAATAAATATATAAGTTTTTATTAGTTGTAAAAGTGATGTAAAATATAGGCCAACGCTGAAATAAACCAATTTATAATTATTATATATTGGTATTAGTCTGGAAAGGTGTTGTGTGAATATGAATTTTAAAAAAAATATATTAGTAGTAGATGACACATTAACAAGTTTAAATATGATTGAACAGATTTTAAAGGAAAAGTATGTTATTTCATTAGCATCATCTGGAATGCAGGCAATACAAATGCTTGAAAGTAAAATTCCTGATTTAATTTTATTAGATATAAAAATGCCTGTAATGGATGGATTTGAGACTTTTAAGTGGATTCACAAAAACAAAAGAACTTCTAACATTCCAATTATAATGATGGGAATGCAAACAAGTGATGATTATGAAGCTATTTCACTGGAACTTGGTGCAGTGGACTTTATAAGAAAGCCTATACAAAAATTAATAATAACTAAAAGGATTGATAATCAACTTAGATTAATCGATGAGATGAATAAGATTGAAAAGATTATAAAAGATAAGACTATGGAATTTGAAAACTTACAGGATATGTTTTCGCTAGGGTTTGCTCAGATTGTAGAATCACGAGATGGTACTACTGGTGGGCATATAAAGAATACAACTAAGTATTTTGAGATTTTTCTTAATGAAATTTCAGGTGATAATAAATATAAAGCAATTATGACTAATGAATATGTTAAAAATCTTTTAAGGGCAGCTCCTTTGCATGATATAGGTAAAATTGGTATTAATGATAGCATTTTGTTAAAAGGTGAATCACTTAACAAAGAAGAATTTGAACAGATGAAAAGACATACTATCATTGGTGGGGAAGTACTTCAAAATGTGCTAGAAGGTATTAGAGATGTTGATTTTTTAAACATAGCAAAGGATATGGCTTTATTTCATCATGAACGCTGGGATGGTAGTGGTTATTCATTAGGGCTAAGTGGTGAAGAAATTCCTTTATGTGCAAGAATATTATCAATTGTAGATGTTTATGATGCATTAACTGCCAAAAGACCTTACAAAGAGCCGTTTAGTCATGGAGATGCTATTAAAATAATATTAGATGGAAGTGGAACTTTTTTTGATCCGTCACTTATAGATATTTTTATAAAAACTGAAGATAATGTTTTTAAATGTTATATTCAAAGAGATGAAGGTCCTATAACTACATTAAAAGATTTAAATGAATAGATAATAAAAGTAGGAGTTGGCAAATGCATTGAGGTTCAATTCCTTTTTTATTTTAAATTAAAGTATTGTAAATAATGTTTTTCGATGTTATTTCCTAATAAGTTCATATAATATATACAATATACTAAGAATTCGCTATTGAAATAGAATTTTTTATATGATATAATTTATAATACATATAAAATTTTGAATATGTATGCATTTTAATATAAAACATTAACTTGGAGAAAATATATGACTGATAAAATAAAAATGTTAATTGACAGTATTAGTAAGGTTATTGTAGGTAAGGAAAATGTTATAAAAAAGACAATCTGTGCGTTATTATGTGAGGGGCATGTATTAATTGAGGATGTACCTGGAGTAGGGAAGACACAGCTTGTTGCAGCGTTGGCTAAGTCGGTTGATGGAAAGTTTAATCGTATTCAATTAACTCCCGATATTATGCCCTCTGATATTCTTGGGTTCTCAATTGTAAACCCTAAAACATATGAGATGGAATATCGTGATGGAGCAGCGATTTGTAATTTTTTACTTGCTGATGAAATCAATAGAGCATCCCCAAAGGTTCAGTCAAGTCTACTAGAGGTAATGGAGGAGCATCAGATAAGTATGGATGGCATAACTCGTGAGTTACCACAGCCGTTCATGGTATTAGCAACACAAAATCCAGTTGAAACTTATGGAACATATCATTTACCTGAGGCACAGATGGACAGGTTCTTTATGAAGATAAGTATGGGGTATCCTACACAAAATGAAGAATTGATTATTTTGGATAGAACTGAGAATTATAATCCAATAAATAATATTACTGAACCAATTATTTGCCTTGAAGATGTAATAAGTTTACAGAACGATGTGAAAAAAGTTAAGGTTTGTCAACAGGTTAGAAAATATATTTTGGATATAGTCTTTGCAACAAGAAATGATGAGAATGTAACGCTTGGTATAAGTCCTAGGGGTAGCATTAGTTTATATAAGGCTACAAAGGCTAACTCATATATAAGTGGTAGGGATTATGTAACTCCTGATGATGTAAAGAAAATGGCTCATTGTGTGCTGTCACATAGGATAATATTATCTCCAAAAGGTAAAACAAAGTATTCAGATACACTTGCTTATTTAGATGAAGTACTTGCAAAAACAGAAGTACCGATGAACAAGAATTAGATTTGGGGACTAATATATTATGAAAAGGCTTTTAGGTTATTTTTTTATATTATTATTAACCATTGGTTTTACTGGTTTTTTTGACGGTGGAACTGGTGTGAAAATGCTAGCGTTTTTGCTATTAGTGCCTCTTATATCAATATGTATTGCTATTATAACTAAAAATTCTATTGCTATGGAAATAAGTAGTCAGGCAATTGTTAATAAAAATAAGTATGTTACAATAAATATAGATATAACAAAAAAGAATATAATTCCAACGGCATTTATTGAAATAAAAGTCTATTGCACGCAACATTTTAACAAGAATTTTGATGCTGATACATATAGAACAATATTATTTGCCGAAAAGAAATCAACAATTTCATATAATATTGAGTCTAAAGTTTCAGGAAATGCAGAAATAAAGATTGATAGTGTTTATATTAGTGATTATTTAGGTATGTTTAGGTTTAAATTAAAAAATGTGAAGGTTAACGGCTTGGATATTACAATTGTGCCTGATATTCATGATATTAATAAAACAAGTGTGTTTTTAAGAAGTATTTGTGATAGCATTATTTCTGATGACGATGAGGAAACACAGAATACTGGTCTATCTACGAACTCGATAAGTGGATATGAGCATAGAGAATATGTTCAAGGCGATTCACTAAAAAAGATAAATTGGAAGTTGTCTGCTAAAAAAGACAATTTGATGGTAAGACTTGATGAGGCTGTTTCCTCCGTAAATCTTACATTTGTGTTGGATTTTACAAAAGAAAAGGATAGCTTAAACGATTTATTTGAGCTTTTACTTGAGGAAAGGCTTGTTGAGGGTATGCTTTCTATGATAAATTCGTTTGTAAAACAGGGTATAACTTGTGATATATTATATGTAAGAAGTGGCATATTATATAGTGAAACTTTAAGCAAAAGTGAAGATGTTTTAGCTACGGCTATTGACATCACAAAAAAAAGTTTTACTGCTGACACTACTAAAGATAGTATTATGCTTGCAGAGGAAATAATGAATAAATCGGGTGTTTTTATAATATATGGCATGGTTTATAATCAAGAGTTGCATAAAAGTCTTGAAAAAGCCAATGACAAAGGTATTAATATTCATAAAGTATTCCCACAAATACAAGGTGCTAAGGGCGAGAATACATGGCGGATAAGCGAAGATTATGATGTAAAGAAGATAACTTAGTAAATATGGTTAATAAGGAAAATTTATATGCATAAAACTACTGATATAATTAAGAAAATATTTCATGGTCTTGATAATAACGGAAGCAACAAGGATGTTAGAACAATTTCCTTATTATTTGGAATTTGCATTGTCACTGGAGCTATGTATTATTATAATAGTAACATTATTCCACTAATTGGTTTTACGATTTTAACTATTATAATTCAAGCAGGAACATATTTTCTTTTTGATTTTATGTCAAAGAAAAAGTTGATTGGCTCAGTGATTTATATATTGGCACTAGCCACGACTGTTCTTTTGGCTAATACTTTGATTGTTTTTCAACAATCAATTGGAGTAAAAGGGTTGGATGTTGAAGTATCGTTTTTATTCTGGTTTTTAACGCCTCAATCAGCAATGCCATACTTTCCATTCTATACTTATGCGATGTTTTTAATAGCAAGCTTTTTTATATCATCAACTGTTTATTATTTTACAATGATTATATACAGAACGACGATGACATTTTTACTTATGCTGATTCCATTAGCTATCTATGCTAAAGAATTGCAAGAAATTCCATTAATGCTCATTTTATTATTATTTATTTTATATTTTGGCATAATGACTTTGAATACATCAAGAAAAAATTTTACAGTGGTTAAAACTCTTAAATCACTTAAATATTATAAAGCAATTTCATACTTTTTGGTTGGCTCAATTGTAATTATCACTTTAATCCCAAAACCAGCTATTGTTGCAAACAGGGAGTATGTGGAGAGTGTTATTAATGCATCAGAACTCACATCAAAGCTGATGGGTACGCTAAATAAAATGAATGACAAATCAAACGGTGGTGGGTTCTTAAATATTCAAAATGATAAAGTTTTATTTTACGTTGATTCAGATGAAGTAATTAACCTTAAAGCTAAGGTTTTAGAAGATTATGATTATACTGATGATAGTTGGAGTATAGATGGTAGATATATTTATACGGGATTTGATGATTACTCAAAAAACCTTAATCCAAAAACCTTTATTAGTTTAATTGAAAAGGTTTGTGAAAATAATCAGGAATTTGCAGATAAATATAATTTAAATGATTTTTTGGAAACTGAAGATGTAGAGGATTGCGTAAAAAATATAAATATAAAGGCTAATAATTTTTCAGCAGAATATTTATTAGTCCCAACAGGATTTATAAAGGTTCCAGCAGTTAATGAAGATAAAATAGTTATAACAACCGATGGAGAAGTGGGGATAAATGGGGTAGGAGTATTTAATTCTAATCTTAATTATGATATAGAATATTATTCTGAAAGTATTGTATATTCTGATAAAATCAATAAGCTTATAACACAATTTAGTTCCGAAACTTATAAAGAGTTTTTAAATGATTTAAAATGGGAAGTTATCCTGTCTTTGGACAAAGAGGATAAAATTGTTTTTTCACATTATTCTACCTACAACAAAGCGATCTCATATTATGAAAAAACTTATCAGGAGCCGAGTGAAAAAATATTAAAGCTTGCACAAGAAATTACTAAAGATAAGTACTCTGATTATGAAAAAGCTGAGGCAATTGAAGAATATTTTATTGCGAATAATTTTATTTATGACTTAAATTTTAGAAAAAGTAAAGGCGATAATGTAGAAGACTTTCTGTTTGAAAGCAAAACAGGGGTTTGCTATGAATATGCAACAGCAATGGTTATATTAGCAAGGGCTGTAGGTTTACCTGCAAGGTATGTTGAGGGCTTTTCTGTAAGCAACTATTCAAAGGATAATGGATTATTTGTCGTGACTCCTAAAGAGAGCCATGCATTTCCGGAGGTATATATATCAGGTTATGGGTGGATGTCATTTGAGCCAACTGTTCCATCGGATCAAATAGATATTTCATCACCAGCAAAGAAAAGCTTCATGTTTTTTATGCAAGTAATGATGATTATAATTTTTATTGTAACTATTGTTTTATGTATGATTTTTGTGCCTAAACTTATGGAGTTGTTTTTTAGGTTAAGTCTTAAAAAATATAAATATGGAGAAAGGGTAGTTAGGATATTCAAGAAACTCAAAGCATTATTCGGATTTAGTGAAAGCATGACTTCAAAGGAAATGTCTGAATTTTTCATAAATAAATATGGCACTGATTTTTCTGTATCAGAGAAAATTTTTGATAAATATGTTTATGGGAATGCAGAAATAACAGAATTAGAATTTGATAGAGTATATCAACAGTATTTTACACTATTTGAAGACAAAAAGGTAGATGACAAAAATCGAAAAAAAGTTAAAGTTAAATCCATAGTTAAAATGAGAGGATGAGAAGAATGGATCGGCATCTGAATTTTGGCAATCGTACACTAGCAAAAATACTTGTACTAGTTTTAACCTATTTAACAGTTATTGCTCACTTAACAACTAACGGAGAAATTATATATGCAACAGATAACTATAAATCATGGTGCCAAAGCGACTCTAAATGGGGGAGTATGTATCTTGGGAAAAGCGGAGAAAATATGTCACAAATTGGTTGTGCTGTAACTTCTGTTGCTATGTTAGTTGTTCATTCACAATCAAGGTCGGAAAAGACGTTTAACCCTGGAATACTATGTGAATATTTAAGTTCCAATGGTGGGTTTGATTCTACGGGGAATATCTACTGGGGAACTGTTAATGGCTTAGTGAACGAGTTCACCTTTGAAAAAACTGTTACATTTAAGGGAACAACTCAGAGCCAAAAAGCATTAGAATTAGCTAACTATATACAGTTAGGTTATTATGCAGTAGTATGCGTAAAATATGGTGGGCATTGGGTGGCTATTGATTCTGTAAGTGGTAATACTGTTAATATGATGGACCCAGCTACAAGTAAGTATACCAGTTTGTTTGATACATATGGTAATGATGGAATAACGCATATAAAATTGTTTAAAGGCATCGCTTCAACAGGAACTGCACCTAAAAAAGCTGGTACATATTTAACAACTAGTGATTTAAATATGCGAATTAGTTCAGGAACATATTATACAAAAATTGATTTAATACCAAATGGAACAGAAGTAAATATAACGGACATTTCGGGAAATTGGGGACGAATATCCTACAATGGCAAGGATGGTTGGATATCCCTTGATTATGCACAACTTATCGCTGAAGCAGAAACCACACCTACAACAACAATTGAAACTTCACCAAATTTAGATTATAAAAATGGTGAATATAAAGTAATTGCAAACTCTGGGCTTTATTATCGTTCAGGACCAGGCGTAAGCAACACAGCGTATGGATTATTGTCATATGGAACATTAGTTAATGTAAAAACTGTAACAAATGGCTGGGGAAATATAAGCTATAATGGTTATGATTCATGGATTTCGCTGGAGTATGCTGAATTCATTGGAGTTAAAGAAACGACTATTGAAACGACTGAGATAACTGAAACAGTTGTAGAAACACAACCACAAAGACCAACTATTAAAGGTGATATAAATCTTGATGGACAGATAACTATACATGATTTATCATATTTAAAAAGATATATAATTAGTCCGTTTTCAATAAGCAATGCACAGTTTGAGGCTTCCGACATAAATAGCGATGGCAAAATAGATTTAGAAGATTGCAAGGAACTAACGAAAGTTCTTACAAATCAATAAAATAAGATGAGGTAAATAAATGAACTGGACTGAGGTAAATATATATACGACAACAGCAGGTGTTGATGTTTTATGTGTAAGCTTAATGAATTTGGGGATAAGGGGTTTTGCAATACAAGATTCAAGTGACTTTAATGAATTTTTGCAGGATAAAGAAGGTAAATGGGACTATATTGATAAAGATTTAATGGGACTTTCCGAATGTGAAACAAAAATAACTGTTTATATTCCAGAAAATTCACAAGGTGCTGAAATGCTTGTATCCCTAAAGTCAGAGATTAGTAGAATAGCAGAATTGGATAAAAATAGTGAGTATGGCAGGCTTGAAATTGATATGTCTAATGTTAAAGAAGAGGATTGGGCAAATAATTGGAAGCAATATTTTAAGCCGTTAAAGGTTGGGAAAAAGCTTTTGATTAAACCGTCATGGGAAGAGTATGAAAACACTGAAGATAGGCTTATTCTAGAGATAGATCCTGCATCAAGCTTTGGAACAGGACAGCATAATACTACTCGATTATGTATGGAGTTTATGGAGGATGTAGTTAAGCCTAATGATAAGATTCTTGACTTAGGATGTGGAAGTGGTATTTTATCAATTGCTGGGATATTACTAGGTGCTGAGAGCGTTGTAGCTGTTGATATTGAAGAAAACTCTGTTAAAACAACTATAGAAAATTTTGAGAAGAACAATATATCATCGGAGAAATACACTGCGTATTGCGGTAATATTGTAGTTGATAAAACAATTTCTGATAAATTGGGGACAGACTTTGACTTAATTACAGCAAATATTGTGGCAGACGTTTTAATTGCGATGAGCAGTCTTTTTAAGAAATATCTAAGACAAAATGGTACATTAATTGTATCAGGAATTATTGAGGAACGCAAAGATGAGGTTATAAATGCTATTACAGAAATTGGGTTTAGTCTTGTCGATGAAAAAGATAAAGATGATTGGGTAGCTGCAAATTTTATATTGAATTAGATTAAACTAGGTACTAACTAGGATGTGCTTGACATTGCCCCTGTATCCAAAGACACAGGGGCTAATTGCATGGTTATTGCTATGTATAAAATCTTTTTCTATTTAATCCTTATATTTTTTAGACATTTGTTCATACTTTTTCTTAGTTGCTAAACCACCTCTAATGTGGCGTTCTTGCTTATTTTGTTCAAGAACTTCCTTTACCAATGGGTATAACTGTGGCTGTATTTTAGGTAGTCTTTCCGACACATCCTTATGAACTGTACTTTTGCTTATCCCAAACTGCTTAGCTGCTGCTCTTACAGTCGATTTATGTTCCAATATATATTCCCCAAGTATAATTGCTCTATCGTTTGGTTGACCTTTCAAATCCCTCACTCCAATACAGTATTTGTTAATTTATATGCTCTAAACATAGAATTAATTACTGTATTTCGAAGGCAATTAAACTTACTTTTTAAAAAATAAGTGTATAAATTTATAATTAAGAATTAAGATATGCCATAATTTCATTATTCCTACTTATTCTTTTTTATATTACAATTTTGTGATTTTGGAATTGATTTATTATTTCTTTTCTTATTTTTAACAGGCTTCTTAACTGAGAATCCGAATGTACCTAATTTTCTACCTAATTCAAAGTACTCCCCATGAGAATAGGCAATAAGATTACATTTATCCAAGCAGAGCTTTCCCGCTTCATCAATAAGCTCCTCAGCCACATTAACTGCTATAATATCTGCAATAAACATATCATGTGAACCGAGAGGAACAATTTCAGTCACTCGACACTCGAGGCTAACAGGGCTTTGCTCTAATAATGGAGCATTAACATCAGAAGCCGATTGAACTGTTAGGTTCATGAGTTCTAATTTATTGCAATCCCTTCCTGATTTAACACCACAGAAATCAGCAGCACGAACTAAATCAGTTGTTGTAAGGTTTATGACAAATTCCTTTGTTTCTTTTAAAATTTGATAAGAAAATCGTGATGGACGAACAGATATATATGTTTTAGGTGGAATGGTATTCAGTATTCCAGTCCATGCTATTGTTATCACATTAGGATTTTCTAGCGTCCCACAAGTAACCATAACTGGTGGTACTGGTGAGATTAATGCCCCACCTTTCCATTTGACTTTTTTCAAAATAATTCTCCTTTATATCAAAAATAGATTAAATCTTAATCAATGCAAAAAGCATAACACAGAACACCTTATAAATCAAGTTATATAATATTCGATTAAAATATACAGAAAAGCCACAAACAAACGTATAAATACGCTGTAATGTGGCTAATGGTTGGGGTGGTAGGATTTGAACCCACGGAATGGAGGAGTCAGAGTCCTCTGCCTTACCGCTTGGCGACACCCCAATCTATATAAACTCAAAGTGCATTAATATTATAACACATAATTTTTAATTTGTAAAGCTTTTTTTGATAAATAAATAAAAATTTTTATTTAAGAATTATGCAAGAAACATTGAAAAAATAACAATTAATATGTATAATAGATATATAGGATATATAATGTGAAAATTTACAAAATAGGGGTATAATATATGAAAAAGTTGTTTTTAATCTTCAATCCCTCATCTGGGAAAAATTCTTCAGCTGGGAGAACTTCTATAAAATCAAAGCTATGGGAAATTGTTGACATTTTCACAAAAAAAGGATATATGGTTACAGCATACCCTACGCAATGTCAAATGGACGCTTGCGAACAAACAAAGATTGCTTGTTCAGAGGGAGTTTATGACTTAATAGTGTGTTCGGGTGGAGATGGAACATTAAATGAAGTTATACACGGTATTATGGTGTCTGATAATAAATTGCCGTTAGGATATATCCCAACAGGCACAACAAATGATTTTGCTAAAAACTTAGGCATTCCAAAGAAAATTATAAATGCAGCAGAATGGCTTATAGATGGCGAACCATTTGCGTGTGATGTAGGTTCATTCAATGGAAAGTACTTCACATATATTGCAGCATTCGGTGCGTTTACAGATGTTTCATATGGAACGTCCCAACAGTTCAAAAATATAATGGGACATTCTGCTTATATTCTTGAAGGATTAAAACGTATGGGAAGTTTAAAGTCATATAGAATGAAAATTGAATATGACGGAAATCTTATAGAAGATGATTTTGTTTTTGGCATGGTTACAAACTCTTCATCAGTTGGTGGCTTTTTGTCGCAGGATGACGTTTTACTTGACGATGGAGTTTACGAAGTTACACTTATAAAGATGCCTGGAAGTGTCGCAGAACTCAATCTTATCGTAACTTCACTGCTGAATCTAAAAGCTGACAAAGTTAATGACAGGGTATCATTCTTTAGAACATCTAAAATTTCATTTTACTCGGAATCTGAAGTTGCATGGACCATTGATGGCGAATTTGGTGGCTCTGAAAGGGAAGTGTGCATTGAAAACAAAAATAAAGCAGTAGATTTTTATGTAAAAAAGTCACAACCCTTAACAGAAAAATTGAAAGAGGATTAATGAAATCCACATGATTAGTACAGCTTTTATTCCACTTTAAAAAGCTCATCAAATACTGAATAATATTTTTGTGGTACAACTTTATTTATATGACATTTGCCAAAATACCAACGTTTAAATGAACAACGCTTTATTATTTCCTCGAAAAAGGTATGTACTTCAAGATGCTCTGATGTATCAACACCAAGACATTTTTTAAGAGATAATGGTGGCTCGTGAGTAAAAATATAATCTACTTTATTATTATATTTTTCTAAGTTATTTATGGCTTCATCAATTTCATGTGGTGTAGGCTGTTCACGCTCCCACCATGTATCAGATTCAAATCTCATATCAAAATCTTGACTATTACCCCCACCAAAAGTAAAAATTCTTTTATTATCTATATTAAAAACTTGACCTCTCATAAGTTGAATAAGCTTACCACTTATAACACGAACCTTTCCACCATTCCATTCAGTGGGCTCATAGCCCTCAAGAATATCATAATTTTCGTGACAACCATCAACAAACGCAACAGTATATTTCAACTTACCTAGCTTTTTCAATATAGCTTGTTCTTGTTTTGTGCCGTCCCAAATAAAGCCGAAGTCACCGCATATTATTAAAGTATCACCTTTTTTTATTTTATTAAAATCACGGGATTTAAATCTTGTTAGATCCCCATGCATATCACCAGTTACATAAATCAATTTTCTTACCTCCTAAAGGATTACCTACATTACATTCTAACATAAAAAACATCTAAGGTAAATACCATAACGCAAATTATTATAATATATTTTAAAACTGGTATAATTAAGTAAAATTAAAGTTAAAAAAATTAAGGGAGAAGAACAATGGAGATTAGAAAAATACGTTGTTTGAATAAATGAATTTTAACCAAACATTTATTATAAAAATTATACGGAAGAAAGGAAATTTCAATGCATTTTACAATCAATTCAAAACATATATTTAAAAGTCTAATCGTAATTTTTACGAATTTGTGCATATTATTTGTGTTAGGTTCACCGTTTAAAGTCGATGCAATTACATTTACACCACCATTCGACATTAAAAGTGAGTCGGCAATTTTAATTAATCTTGATACAAACTCCGTTGTTTTTGAGAAAAATCCTGATAAACAGCAAATGCCTTCACAGCTTGCAAATATAATGACAGCAATTATTTGTCTTGAAAATTGCCCAGATATAAAAAACACCAGAATAACTGCTGATAATGAATTGTATGGTGACATTTATAGGTATGATTATCCTAGTGATATTAGATATGGAGATATTTATAATGGTGACATTTTAACCGTAGAGGATTTACTTTACGCATTAATGCTACAATCATCAGCTGAAGCTGCAAACATTCTCGCCTATGAGATAGGGGGAGGCAGTATTCAAAGCTTTGTTAAGATGATGAATGATAAGGCTTTGGAAATAGGTGCAACTAATACTGTTTTCACTAATGCTCATGGTCTGTACGATATAAATCAAGTGACCACTGCAAATGATATGGCAAAAATCACACAATATGCCTTGAAAAACCCTACTTTTGAAACAATCGCAACAACTCAAAGTTACAAACCATCAATACCTAATTTAGAAAACAATCACAGTGAAAACTGGTATTGGACACATTCAAATGTAATGATGTCAAGAGGTAACTATTTTTATGAAGGTGCTAGAGGAATTAAGACGGGGAATCTTGAAAAGGCAGGAAGAAATCTTATTACTATGGCATCTGCTAATGGTAGCAAGTATCTCGTTGTTCTTTTAAAATCCCCGTTATATGATGAAAATGGTGATTCACAGTTCTACCATCTTGAGGATGCTAAAAATCTTTTCGACTGGGCTTTTAATAATATTGAATATAAAACAATCATTAATGCAACAGAAGAGATGGCAGAAATTCCTGTAAGGTTCGGAAATGGCGATAATGATTTTGTATTATTAAAACCAGCAGAGGAATATTCATCATTGTGGCTAAATACAATAAGCTTAACATCTATTCAAATAGATAAGGACTTAGATAAATATGCTATGGCACCTGTTGAAAAGGGGCAAAAACTAGGTACACTAAATTTGAAGTTATCAGGTGAAAGTATTTGCACAATTGATTTAGTTGCTGTTAGTAGTGTTGAACGTTCTTCAACAAAATTCAATATAGAATCAGCAAAACAATTTAAAAATTCAAAATGGTTAAAGTTTGGGATGATGACAGCTACTATACTAACATTAATATACATTATTATATGCATTTATGCCTATAAAGTGAGCGTTAAACGTAAACCTGTTCGTGGAATTTACACAAAGAAAAAAAGTGTCGGTCTAAATATTAAGGGCAAGAAAAGAAAATAATAACAAAATAGATATAGAAAAAGCGTGCAAGATTAACTCATGCACGCTTTGAATAATTAAATAAGTATTACTTAATTTCGATTGTAGCGCCAGCTTCTTCAACCTTAGCTTTGATTTCTTCAGCCTCAGTCTTAGAAACACCTTCCTTGATTGCCTTTGGACAGCTTTCAACAAACTCTTTTGCTTCCTTTAGTCCAAGACCCATAACGTCCTTAATAATCTTGATAACATTCATCTTGCTATCGCCAAATGAAGCCAAGATAACGTCAAATTCTGTCTTTTCAGCAACAGCAGCACCGCCAGCAGCAGGAGCTGCAGCAACAGCAGCTGTTACACCAAATTCTTCTTGAATTGCTTCAACCAATTCAGATAGCTCTAAAACTGAAAGAGCCTTAACGTCTTCAACAAACTTTAAAATCTTCTCTGAAGCCATGATAATATCTCCTTTTAAATAATTATTTTATTAAATTTCAGTTAGGTATGCTATTAAGCAACCTCGTCTGTTTTGCTGTCAGCGACAGCCTGAACAATAGCAGCAAGTTTCTGCATAGGACCTTGCAATGAACCAACAAGCTGAGATAGTAGTATCTCTCTTGAAGGAATTTTTGAAAGTGCAGTAACTCCAGCTTCATCGTAAATTTCATTACCAATGTAGCCAGCCTTCATGAAGAACTTACCCTCAGATTTATTAGCAAACCCACCCAAAATTCTTGCAGGAGCAGTTTGATCATCTGTTGAGATAGCAATTGCAGTAGTGCCCTCTAAAACGCTATCAAATCCTTCAATTCCAGCATTTTTGAATGCAAAACGAAGCATTGAATTCTTTTCAACTGAGTACTTTACATTTGCTTCACGAAGCTCACGTCTCAACTTAGTATCTTCTTCAACAGTAATACCTTTATAGTCCACCAAAACACCAGAAACAGAAGTTTTAATTAACTCGGTAAGCTGTTCAACCTTAGATTTTTTTGCTTCTAAAACCTTTTCACTTGGCATAATTTCACCTCCGATAAATATTTAACCGTATCAGAAGAAAGGTACAAAAAAGTCCTTACTCGCAGAACGAGAAAGGACATAAGTCTCAAAAATCAGAGATAATGCACATTCCTCGGTTGGATTTATGGCAATAAGCCACCAACTGTCTTTAGAATACGATATTCATTAATGAGATTAACTCATAACTCATTTATTATAACACATGAATAAGAACTTGTCAAGCTTTTTTTGTAATTAAGAATCCAAAAACTTTAGATAGCCAAAGATAGGGTAGCTAACTTAATATAAAAATTTTAAAAAGCTATATAGCCTTTTTAGCTTAACTGCACCAAATGATAGTTTGATGCAGTTAAGGGAGGCTTCTAAGTTTCATTCATTATTTTACATATTCATCTATTACACCAAACCATTCCCTTACCCAGTAAGTTGGTAAAAGATAAATTGGTGTCTTGGCTGATACGCTATCCGTTTCTACATCGAGCTTATTTGCAATCATTTTTGCACGAAGTTGATGAAATCCATCTGTTATAATTATAATGTTATTTCCTAATTCCATGTCAGACATAATTTGTTTTGAAAATAAAATATTCTCATAAGTACTAGTTGACTTATCTTCCATAATAATTCTATCATCTGAAATTCCTTTGTCAATTAAATAATCTTTCATACATTGAGCTTCACTTATATCTTCATTCTCACCCTGACCACCTGATACAATTACTAAAACATCTTCATTTTCAATCAGATAATCATAAGTAGCCTCAAGCCTTTTTGTAAGCATAAGACTTGGAGTTGTACCGTTAACTTTACAGCCTAGAACTACAACAACATTAGGATCTTCTGGATAATCATTTGCTGTATTAATCATAAAAGCTGAAATAACCGTCACGAGAATTAATCCTAAAATAATAAATCCTATTACTGTAATAATTACAACCTTGCCAATACTGTACATCCATAACTTGTCAAGTAAGCTTGCAATCGTCTTATTAAAAATAAAGAAAGTAGACAACAAGAAAAAAGCAATACCAGCACTAACATTACCTAAATTACATATACCAAGCAAAATTGGATTTATAAATATCACAAGACCAATTAGCGATAAAACAGAAAAGATAGTACGCAATAGCGCACTATCAATATGCCAAATCAAAACTTCTCCTTTAAAGCTTTAGCAAGCTGGGCAGGACATGATGTGGATTTACTACCACAAGTAATGCCATTTAATTTTTCAATTACATCATTTATATTCATACCTTTTACAAGACTTGATATTCCTTTAGCATTTCCATTACAACCACCAATAAATGTGACATCCTTTATGATATCATTCTCAACCTCAATTTCAATATTTCTTGAGCAAACACCTTGAGGGTTATAAACTACTTTCATTTTATATTAAACTCCTTAATTTTTGCAACACCCGAATTAATTGCAGCCTCTGCAACAGCACGAGCTACTGCCTTAGGAACAACTTTATCAAATGGATCAGGTAGAATATTATCACAATTTAACTTGTCCTCAGTTACGCTATCAGCAATTGCATAAGCAGCTGCCAACTTCATTTCTTCATTTATATCCGATGCCCTAACAGCTAACGCACCTTTAAACACACCTGGAAAAGCAACAACATTATTTATTTGGTTTGGAAAATCACTTCTTCCTGTTCCAACAATATATGCACCTGCTTTTTTTGCTTTATCAGGCATAATTTCTGGAACAGGGTTAGCCATAGCAAACACAATTGGTTTTTCTGCCATAGATTTAATCATTTCATCAGTAACAAGATCAGGTTTTGATACGCCGATAAAAGCATCTGCACCATTCATTGCATCACTCAGAGAGCCTTTTTTCTTATCTTTATTAGTTAATTTAGCCATCTCATAATGTGCAGGGTTACTGAATTCATCTCCATCACATATAATTCCATCTATATCAACCATTATAATATTCCCTATTTCCAAAGAAATAAAATGCTTTGCAATTGCAATTCCAGCAGCACCAGCACCACTTATAACTAATGTCATACTCTTTATATCTTTTCCAGTAATTTTTGCAGCATTCAACATAGCAGCACTTGCAACAATAGCAGTTCCATGTTGGTCATCATGAAAAACAGGTATATCTAGCTTTTCCTTTAGCCTTTTTTCTATTTCGAAACATCTAGGAGCAGAAATATCCTCTAAATTTATTCCACCAAAACTCCCAGCAATAAGTTCAACTGTACGGACTATTTCATCTACATCCTTTGAAGATACACAAATTGGAAATGCATCCACATCAGCAAATTCCTTAAACAAAGCACACTTACCTTCCATAACAGGCATTGCTGCTAGTGGCCCAATATCACCCAGTCCTAAAACTGCTGTTCCATCGGTAACAACGGCTACTAAATTATTACGCCTAGTTAATTCAAATGATAAGTCTGGATTTTTTTCTATTTCAAGGCATGGCTTAGCAACACCTGGAGTATACGCATGAGATAAATCATTTTTATTAGCTATACTAATGCGGGAAATAATCTCGATTTTACCGTTCCATTCATAATGTTTTTCTAAAGCTGATTGCATAATATCCACTTAAAACCATCCTTATTAAATTTTTATATTAAGTTATATATTTTATATTAAACAGAATCTACTTTTTCTGCTGGCTTTTGTTTACTTTTATTTGCTAATTTTATAATCCTATCTATATTATCTTTTGAAGTTGAATTACTTCCGAGATGTGTTGGCTGTGAATTATAAAGCCCATGAAAATCTGAGCCTCCGGTAACGATTAAATTATACTTTTCTGCAATTTCAATAATAGTTTTCCTTTGCTCTTCATTAGCAGAATAATGAAACGCCTCAACACCATCTATCTTACCTTGTGATGCCAATTCCTCCATTAAATCCAAGTTATCATAAGCAATAGGATGAGCCAAAACTGCAACACCTCTTGCAGAATGAATTAAATCCAGCACAAACTTTACATCAGGATATTCACGCTCAACAAGACAACTTCCATCCTTCAAGTTAAAAAGTTCATGATTCAATTCCCCATAAAATTCCATAGCATATCCATATTCGATTAAAGCGTGCATAATATGCTGTTTAAAAATACTTTTACTGCTTGTAGCGTGCTTTAAAACGCTTTCTAAGCTAATAGGATAAAGCTTCATTACCTTTTCAACCATTTCCTTAGAGCATATTTTGCGAATTTCACAGGATTTTAAGCATAGCCCTTCTAATCTATCAGGCTTTTGTGGAGCATAACATAGAATATGTACTTTTCTGCCTCTCTCTTTGTCCCATGCAGACATTTCAACGCCTTGAATAACCTTTACCCCATATCTTTCACCCAAAATGCTCACTCTTGAAAATGAAGATAGCGTATCGTGGTCTGTTATGGAAATAAAGTCTATATTCGTCTTTTTTGCTTGAGTAATAATATCCTCTATACCTAAAGAACCATCGGAAAGCTTTGTATGGCAATGTAAATCACAAATCATTGGTAATGCCTCCTCAAGAAGAATTTTTACTATGTATAATAAATATATTTATTATTGTTAAAAAATCAACATTACTATTATACCATATTTAATTGAAAAAAGCAATAGTTTTTGTGCATTTTATTGATTAAGCTTGTTGCCACATAAATTAGTCCGAAAACAATTGATTCATAAAATTAATTTGTTCATCACACATTTCTTTATTATTTTGAATAATGTAAAATTCTTGAAATAACTCAAAATTAGTTTTTGTATTTAAATTCATTGATAAGCTTGTGGTATTTTCACTTGTTTTAGTTTTACTGTTTTCAAAATCTATTTTCATTATATTAGGGTAAACATCTCTTAATTGTCCTATTGCATCGTAAATTTCATCTTCATCTGTTAATATTGCATGAATATAGTCGTTAGTATTATTAAGAGCTGAAATATTCTTGTCGATTAGATGTGCAATAGGCCCTTTTATCTCCCTTAAATCATTATTAGGGCTTAATAAAACTTTTTCAAATAAAACTTCACCTTTATCTAGCATAGTTAAAGCAGTTACAGATTTCTTATGATTAACTTCTGAAAAGGAGTATTTCAACGGAGAGCCTGAATAACGTATAGTTTCTCTGCCGACTTTTTGACTTTTATGCAAATGACCTAGTGCAACATAATCAAATTTATCAAATGCTGAAGCATTAACATTGTCTATGCCACCGACTGATATACTTTCAGATTCAGAACGTTCAGGAACATCAATTCCACTTGTAACAAATTGATGTGCAACCAAGATATTTCTTTCATCAGTATTGATTTCAGTGTTCTTGATTATAATTTTTATAGCATCATCATATGTAGTAATGTCAGCGTCTGGATAAAATGCAGAAACCAATGCAGGTTTTACAAAAGGTAAAGTATATATATTTATAATACCATACTCATCGTTAAACATATATTTTTTCATTTTACCATCAAAAACACCATTTATATATACATTATTTTTCTCCATTAATCTGCTACCAAAGTTAAGACGTTCAGAAGAATCGTGGTTACCACTAATCATTATTATAGAAATATTAATTGAAGTCAACCTTGTTAAAAAATTATCTAATAGAGTAACTGCCTCATTATTGGGAATTGTTTTATCATATACATCTCCAGCAATAATGATTGCATTTATTTCTAAATCTTCAGCAATTCTTAAAATTTTTTCTAAAATATGTTTTTGTTCATCTATCATTGAAAACTCATTAACACGCTTACCCAAATGTAAATCAGCAAAATGCAAAAATTTCATTATAAAACACCTCAATTCTTATCTTTAATTATACACTATATTTTAAATAATGTACATTAAAATTACAGAAATCTATATTTGATTATTGCTAATTTATATAAAATATGATATAATATAAAATGTATATCAATGAATAGGCGTTAGTTTCGCTTCAAATTGATACATATAAATCCAAAGGAAGTGTTAATTTTGAATGTATTAACCCAAAAACTAAAAGAAGTTTCTCTATCCGTTATACCGATCTCTATAATCGTTTTAATTCTTAACTTTACAATTACTCCTCTTGAGACTCCTATGGTTATACGATTTCTTATTGGTGCTTTATTTATAATTATAGGACTAGCAATATTTTTATTTGGTGTAGATCTAGGAATAACTCCTATTGGTACTTTAATGGGATCTTCTATTGCTAAATCTAATAAGCTATGGATAGTTGCAATCGCTGGAATTATATTAGGCTTTTTTGTTTCTGTAGCTGAACCTGACTTGCTTATATTAGCCAGTCAAATAGCTGATATAACTTCTGGGCAAGTATCAAAATTAAGTATTGTTTTGGTCGTATCAATTGGTATAGCAATTATGATTGCCATTGCATTGATAAGAATTGTAGAAAACTTTCCTTTAAAAAAGCTCTTAACTGCTATATATCTTATGATACTAATCTTATCATTTTTTATAACGCCTGAATTCTTAGCAATGTCTTTTGATGCTTCAGGTGCTACTACGGGTGCTTTAACTGTTCCTTTTATGTTGGCACTTTCGCTTGGTGTATCGTCACTAAAAAAAGATAGTAAATCATCTGAAATAGATAGCTTTGGACTAGTTGGAGTTACTTCAACAGGTGCTATTATGGCAGTAATGATAATGAATATAGTTTCTCGAAAGTTTGAGTTTGCTGGTACTTCAACATTTGAAATATCAATCCCAAAATCAATTGTTCAGCCTTTCAGTAATATTATTCCAAAGATATCATTTGAGATTTTAATTGCTCTTCTACCAATATTTATTATATTTATTATCACTCATTTTAAAACATTTAAACTGCCAAAGAAATCATTATATAAAATAATAAAGGGGCTTTCATATACATTCATTGGACTAGTGATTTTTTTAGTTGGCGTTAATGCTGGCTTTATGGATGTAGGAAAAGCTATTGGACAGAGTATTGTTACAGGGGGAAATACACCAATCGTAATTATTGTTGGATTTGTTTTAGGTTTAGTAACTATACTAGCTGAACCTGCTGTTTATGTATTAACGCACCAAATTGAAGACGTTACAAGTGGTTATGTTAAACGAAAATCTGTAATGCTTTCTCTTTCAATAGGTGTCGGCATTGCTGTAGCTTTATCAATGCTACGAATACTAATTCCTGAAATACAACTTTGGCATTATTTATTGCCTGGATATTTAATTTCTATCATTATGTCATATTTTGTTCCAAACCTTTTTGTTGGTATGGCATATGATTCTGGTGGGGTAGCTTCTGGTCCTATGACAGCAACTTTTATACTTGCATTTGCTCAAGGTGTCGCATCAGCAACAGAAGGGGCTGATGTATTGATTGATGGATTCGGCATAATTGCAATGGTTGCATTAACACCTTTGCTTGCCATTCAAACTTTAGGTCTGATTTTTAAATTTAAATCTAGAAAAGAAGGGGGTAGTGAAAAATGAATCTTAATACTGAATCCAAAGAATATGAATTAGTTTATGTCGTTGTTAATAATGGATATGGAAGCAAAATACTCAAGTATTCCAAGAAACATGGTATTACAGGTGGAACAATTTTTCTTGGTAAAGGAACGGTGAAAAATCGAATTCTCGAATTTTTAGATTTATGTGAGATAAGAAAAGAAATTGTCATGATGATGGCTGAAAAAAACATTGCTTATACGACAATGGAGGAACTTAATAAAGAATTTCATTTTGAAAAAGCAAATCATGGAATCTCTTTCAGCATTCCTGTTTCAAGTTTTTTAGGTGTTAATGGAACTAGTTTAAAGAATAATGATAGCTTAAAGGAGAATGAAATAATGTATAACTCTATTTTTGTGATTGTTTATAAGGGTGATGCTGAATTAGTAATCGAGGCTGCTAATAAGGCAGGTTCTAGAGGTGGTACTATTATCAATGCCAGAGGTGCTGGAACTCATGAAACTACTAAGGTATTTGCTATGGATATAGAACCTGAAAAAGAAATTGTTCTGATTCTGTCTGAATTTGAATCAACTCAAAAAATTGTTGATGCTATTAATTTTGAACTTAAAATTGAAGAGCCAGGTAATGGTATTGTTATAGTACAAAACGTTAGCAAAACATATGGAATATATTAATTTAGCTATTTACTTTTTATTTATTTTTGTGTTATAATGTGTTTGTTCTTAAAAAGGAGATTTTTATGATAGATTGTCATACACATACTTGTAATTCACCTGATGCTGAAAATACAGTTTCAGAGTTGTGTGAGCAAGCGATTGCTTTAGGTCTTGATGTTCTAGCTATAACAGAACATTGTGAAGTCAATCGCTATTATGGAATTGAATACTACAATGCTAAACCAAATGGTTATGATACTTATGATTTTCAATTAGATTTTGAAAAGTCTATGAAGGATAATACCTTTGCTCAACAAAAGTATCATGGCAAGCTAAACCTTATTTGTGGAATTGAACTCGGTCAGGCAACCCATGATTTAGAACTTGCTGAGAAAATAATTTCAGATGAACGTTTGGATTTTGTTATAGGTTCAATGCATCAGTTACCTAATCATGATGACTTTGCTTTTATTGATTATAATGAAGTTGATATACCATCACTGCTTATGGAAAATTATCTTGAGGTTTTAAAGCTTTGTGAATGGGGAAAGTTTGATGTTTTAGGACATCTTACTTATACGCTTAGATATATTGTTGGGAATTATGGTATAGATGTGGATATGAAACCATATGAGGAGATTATAGCTGAATGTTATAGGGTGCTTATAAGTAAGGGTAAAGGAATAGAGATAAATACATCTGGATTGCGTCAAACTTATGGCAAAACCTTTCCCGACTTAAATTATATCAAACTATATAAAGATTTAGGTGGAAAAATTTT
This sequence comes from Bacillota bacterium, assembly GCA_023388515.1. Taxonomy (GTDB): domain Bacteria; phylum Bacillota; class Clostridia; order Oscillospirales; family Ruminococcaceae; genus JAAYPV01. Next base: position 200,969 of record JAEWGD010000006.1, on the reverse strand, counting down.
ATCAATTGGCTCTGATTCCCATACAACTTATGATTTAGCAAAAGGTATCCCTCAAGGTGTTGAATTAGCAAAGCTTGCCGGATTTACAGAGGTATGTTATTTTAAAAAGCGAAAGCCTTATTTTATTAATTTATAATTGGAGGGTATAATGGAAGAATTATTGGACTTGCTTAAACAAAATGCTAGATTATCAAATGAACAGCTTGCAGTAATGCTTGGTGACACTCCTCAAGGTATTGCAGACAAAATTGAAAACTATGAAAAAAAAGGGGTTATAAAAGGTTATAGCGTTATCTTAAATGAGGAACTCACAAGTAAGGAAACGGTTACTGCTTTTATTGAGCTGAGGGTTACTCCAAAACGTGATTATGGCTTTGATGATTTAGCAAGAACTGTTATGATGTATGATGAAGTAGAAAGTGTTTCACTTATTTCTGGTGATTATGATTTAGCAGTTACTGTTAGTGGTGAAAGCCTTAAAAATATTGCACTCTTTGTTGCACAAAGACTTTCAACAATTGATGGGGTATTATCCACTGCAACTCACTTTGTCTTGAAAAGATATAAAGAAAAAGGTATCTTTATAGAGGAAGAAGTGGTTGATGAAAGGGGCTTTGTTTCTCCGTGATAAATTATGATGATGTGCTTTCTGATAAAATAAAAACTATTAAACCTTCAGGGATTAGGAAGTTTTTTGATATTGCTTTAACTCTTGAGGGCGTAATAAGCTTGGGTGTTGGTGAGCCTGACTTTCCTACCCCTTGGGCTATTAGGAGCGTTGCAATTTCTGCTTTGGAAAAGGGGAAGACTGTTTATACATCTAACTCTGGGCTTATACAGCTTCGTGAGGAAATTGCAAAGTATATAAAAAGGAAAAATAATATTGATTATGATCCTGATCATGAAGTAATTGTCACTGTTGGCGGTTCAGAAGCTATTGATATTTCATTGAGGGCTTTAATTAATCCCGGCGATGAGGTTCTTATTGTTGAGCCTTGCTTTGTTTGCTATGCTCCGATAGTTACACTTTCTGGTGGAGTTCCTATTAGTATTGATACAAAGGTTGAGAATAATTTCAAGTTAACTCCTGAAAGCTTAAAAGAAAAAATAACTGATAAAACAAAGCTTTTAGTATTACCGTTCCCTAGTAATCCAACAGGTGCTATAATGACTCGTGAGGATTTACAGGCTATTGCTGATGTTTTAAAAGATACTAATATTTTTGTGCTTTCTGATGAGATTTATTCGGAATTAACATTTGGAAGAAAGCATTGTTCTATCGCCGAGATTGAAGGAATGCAAGAGCGTACTATTATGGTTAATGGCTTTTCAAAGGCTTTTGCAATGACGGGTTGGAGGTTAGGATATCTTGCAGCCCCTGAACCAATAGTTACACAAGTTTTAAAAATACATCAGTACGCAATAATGTGTTCCCCTACTGTTAGCCAATATGCTGCAATTGAAGCTTTGACTAACTGTGAAGAAGAAGTTGAAACTATGGTTAATGAATATGATAAACGACGTAGGCTTGTTGTAAAAACATTTAATAATATGGGGTTAGAATGTTTTAATCCTGAGGGAGCTTTCTATGTTTTCCCATGTATTAAAAGTACTGGTCTTTCCAGTGAGGAATTCTGTGAACGGTTGCTTATGGAAGAAAAAATTGCTGTTGTTCCTGGAAATGCTTTTGGTGAAAGTGGTGAAGGCTTTATTCGTGTTTCATATGCATACTCAGTCAAGCATTTAATTGAGGCTCTTAAAAGAATAGAAAAGTTTGTGAAAAGTCTTAAAAAGGATTGATTTTATGAATAACACTATTACATTAAAAGCACCTGCTAAAATTAATCTTTTTTTAGATGTAACTGGCGTAAGAGATGATGGGTATCACCTTATAGAGAGTGTTTTTCAAACCATATCTATATTGGACGTTGTTAAAATTGAGTTGAATAAGACTGGTATTTTAACTGTATCAACAAATGATATTACTGTTCCAAATAACGAAAGTAATATCGCTTATAAAGCTGCTCAGAAGTTTCTCAAGTATATTAATACTGATAAAATAGGTGTTGATATTTATATTGAAAAAAACATACCTAATCAGGCTGGATTAGGTGGTGGCAGTTCTAATGCTGCTGCTGTTTTAAATGGCTTAAATAGTCTACTAAATGTAAATTTATCTTATGATGAACTATGTAAAATAGCAGTTGAATTGGGTGCAGATGTCCCTTTCTTTATTAATGGTGGTACTGCTTTTGCTAAAGGAGTCGGAGAAATCCTCACTCCCTTATCACCAATTCCAAAGCTACATCTTGTTGTTGCTAAAGGTAAAGGTGGAATATCAACTGCTGAAGCGTATAAAAAAATTGAAGACATACATTATTCTCAACATAAAAAATCAGAAGCGATACTTCAAACAATAAAAAGCAATGATATGATAGAACTACCAAAACATTGCTTTAATATTTTTGAATATGTAACTGAGTTAGATGATGTTTTTAATATTAAGAAAATAATGCTTGAAAACAACGCACTTTGTTCTATTATGTCTGGAAGTGGTTCAGCAGTTTTCGGAATATTTTCTGATAAAGATTCTGCTTGTAAATGTTCAAATTTGCTGAGTAAACTATACGAATTTTCCCTACCATGTACTACTGAAAATTAGACTTTTAATTGTAAATATCTAATTATAATTACTAAATTGCATTGCAAAACGGCTATTGCAAATGTAGATACACAAGGCTCTATCCCCTATTGCAAAATTACGATATTCTAAAAATACGGGACATTCACACACACCACCAATATTTGTGTGTACATAATACGGGTAGGTCGTACCTTTATCTTCTTTTGCAACAATCTTTTCTTCAGACACTACATATGAGTCGTTCTTCAACATTTTAAGAATGTTTGTTTTTTCTATAACCTTATTCAAATACATGAATAGATTTAAACCTGAAAACACTATTAAAAGAATACCAGTCAATAGCAATTTAATAGGGACTTCATATTCGTTACCGCTAGAATAATTGTATTCATCTGTTTTTAGGATTTTGCCTTCACCAGAAGCAAACCCGATAAATGACATCAGTAAGATAAGACCAACTATCCCAACAATTATTGCAATAATCACTCGCATCTTTGGTGTATATAGCTGGTCACTAACATATTTTTCAAAAGTTGTTTTTTGCTTTTGAGATAATTCTATTTTTATTGAATTTCTATTGTTTATCATTTTGTAATATCTCCTATGTCATAATTTTAATGAGGGATAAATTTGGTGTTTCTATGATTTCAAACATAATTTCACACTTTATTATTAAATACTTGACATTAATTAATTTATGTGATAATATAAATGGAAAAGTGATGATGAGAAGAAGTATCAATATTAAGTGATTTCAGAGAGCCTTTGGTCGCTGTGAAAAGGTATCACCATATTGAGAATACATCTCGGAGCTTATGCCTTGAAACCATGATAATTGTTAAGTAGGGGCATACGGAAGAACACACGTTATAGTGTTTTGAGGTTAGTGATGTTTTATACATTGCTGATAAACTGAGGTGGTACCACGAATTACACTAATTCGTCCTCTGATGAGATTTTCTTGTCAGAGGATTTTTATTTGAATTTTTAATAATAGGAGGATAATTATGACACTGTTTGAGGAATTAAAAAGACGTGGGTTAATTGCACAAATGACTCATGAAAAGGAAATTGAGGAGTTGCTTAATAACGAAAAGGCAAGCTTTTACATTGGGTTTGATGCCACTGCTGATAGTCTGCATATAGGGCATTTTCTACAGTTAGTGGTAATGAAGCATATGCAAAATGCTGGACATAAACCTATTGCTTTACTCGGTACTGGAACAACTTTGATTGGTGACCCTACTGGCAAGACGGATATGAGAAAAATGCTTACAATCGAAGAAATAAATCATAATGCTGAACGTTTTAAGGAGCAAATGTCAAAGTTCATTGACTTTTCTGAAGGTAAAGCAGAAATTGTAAAGAATGGCGACTGGTTGATGGAAATGAACTATATTGATTTCTTGAGAACTGTAGGTAGACATTTTTCTGTAAATAAAATGCTAACAGCAGAATGCTTTAAGTCAAGACTTGAAAAAGGTTTGTCTTTTCTTGAATTCAATTATATGCTTATGCAAAGTTATGACTTTTTATATCTATACCAGAATAAAGGAGTTAAACTCGAACTTGGTGGTGATGACCAGTGGAGTAATATTCTCGGTGGTGTGGATTTAATAAGACGTGTCGAACAGGGTGAGTCATATGGTATGACATTTACTCTACTTACGACAAAAGAAGGCAAAAAAATGGGCAAGACTGAAAAGGGTGCATTATGGCTTGATGCTGAAAAATGTTCACCATATGACTTCTATCAATACTGGAGAAATGTCAGTGATGATGACGTTATTACTTGTATGAAGCTTCTAACATTCTTGCCAATTGAGCAAATAGAAGAAATGGAACGTACAATGTCTGGTTCAGAATTAAATAAAGCAAAAGAAATACTCGCTTATGAAGTTACAAAAATGGTTCATTCTGAAACTGAAGCACAAAAAGCACAAGAAGCTGCTAAATCAGTATTTGGTGGAAATATGGACAGTGAGAATATGCCAACTACAACAATAAGCAGCGATGAATTGGTAGATGGCACAATCGGAATTCTCGACTTGCTGGTAAAATCAGGGTTAACAACATCAAAAGGCGAAGGCAGAAGGCTTGTAACTCAAGGTGGAATATCCATAAATGATGAAAAGATATCAGACCCAAATAAGCTAATTAGCATCGGTGAGTTTGTGATAATCAAAAAGGGTAAAAAGGTATTCCATAAGGTTTTAATGTCATAATTTTATGCACACTCCCCTATTAATCGGACATACTGATAAATATTTATATGGGGAGTAGTGCTACTTAAAATGAATTAGTGAAGTAAAATTGTAGAACTTTTTTTATCATAATTATATTTATGAAAAGACACGCAGATTATTGTTGAAATTAACCATGCTATACACCACATTAGTTTTTTCATAAACAATAAACGAAACTTACGGCTATCCTCTAAGTCAGTAAATACTGAATTAATCGATGTGGAAATTTCCGTGCGTGATGTGAGATATTCCCTGTAATCCTCGGACTTTTGATTAAAATAATTTTCAGTAGAATCATATTTTTTTATAATATCTTCATATGAACTTTTAATGTTCTCTTCTAATTCTAACTCATATTCACTCATATAATTATCGAAATTTTGTTTTGTATCTTTAGCTATCACATAAGCTTCACTAAAGATTGATGTAAAAAAGATTGCCATTAAGCATACAATGCTAGTAATTATAATTGATTTTTTTGTAAAAAAACCACCACTGAAAATTATATAAAGTTTTATGCAAATTAGAACGGGGATAACTAAAAGCAAGCTTGCAAACCCCATAACACCTGAACTTGTTATATTAATATTAAGAAAAAACAACAGCATAACAAGTATTAATGCACCAATTAAAACTCCAGTTGTACCTGCAATAAAACTTTCGTATGCAACATATTCAGGTTTAGGTTTGTTAAGTAAATTAAAATAAACGGAATTATGGCAATGATTGCAAACGTTTATAAAATATTCGTTTATTGAATATTGAAATGTTTTTTCGGACTTCCCACAATTAATACAACAGGAAACCAGTTTATTATCATTACAAAACTGAATTATGTCATTTAGAGCTGTATACAAAGATAAGGTATAGTTTTCATCTTCAATTTTTATTATAGCTGTAATTTCATTGTTTTTATATGTAATGCTTTCTAGCACTGGACAAGTAGCTTTAAGGATATTTATTCTGCTTTGTATATCTTTTCTGTTGATATCATTTGTCACATAAGGATTTTCATTATAATTATCACTGTTAATATCGTTGTCACAATATTCATTTTCTTCAAATGAATATCTGTGTTTCTTAATATCATTAACATACTTAACGGACATAAAAATATGGCACAAACTATTATTTGTATCAAGCTTAATAAACATTTTATGTTCTTTGAATTCCCCATAAAATAGTTGCAAACGCTTATTGTATTTTAAGCCAGTATTTTGGGATATATTTTTAACATGAACTTTCACTGCAATCACCCCTCAAAAATAGATTAATTATGATTGCTTCTATTTTTTATTTAGTTTTTCTTTTATTATTTTTAAAGCGTTATTATACTTGATTGATGTCATATCTGGAAATGACTTAATAAAACGTGTTTTCTTTGCTTGTTCCAACAGCTTATCATATTTTTGTTTTATTTCCTGAACTTCTCCTGATATATTACCACCAATTTTTATTGAACCTTTATTGAGTTTCGTAGAAATCTTTTCTATTTGTTTTAATTTATTATTGAAATTTAAAACTTCGCTTACACTACAGGCTGTATCAATAATCAGCACTAATATTACAACTGAAAGTATTATATTCCCAGCATTATAAGGAATGTAATCTACTAATTTTATAATAATTGGATGGACAGTTTTTACAACTAAAAGACAACCGACACCCCATAAGAGCGATATTTTTAAGCATATATAACCCTTGTAATTGAATTTTTCATGTGAATAATCCCACCATTTAGCATGAAATAGCCTTTGCAAAAGTAAACCAACGGATAATTCAATTACTGAGCATAGAATTACAGAAAGTATAAAAATTACAAAAACACTTTTCAGTGGAGAAAGAGTTGTGTAAACAATCAGCACTCCAAATCCATGAATAGGGCATATTGGAGCATTTAAGAACCCACGATCCTCAAACTCACCTGTTTCAAGTGTCCTAATAATCACTTCTAAAATCCAACCAAACGACGCCCAGTATAGAAAATAAAAACCTATTTCAAACAATGTCATATTGAATAAGTGGATATTTTGCATAACTATCCCCCTAAAATAATTATTCCAAGAATATTGAAGTTTACATTATACTAATATTATAACAATTATAAGCTTTATGTCAATAGAATACACAGCCTTTATAATTATATTTTAGTATTACTATGAGAATTCACAAAAATTAAAGGAGTTAAATATGAGAATTAGACACAAATCATGGGCTAGACCAGAACTAGATGCTTGCCCTTTTTGTATAAAACAACCTGAAAATAATAAAGGAACTTGGAGCGAGGAGTTTACTAACAAGCAACCAATACATATTGAACTAGGCTGTGGTAAGGGTGGTTTTATATCCTCTGCCATTATCGCAAATCGTAATATTAATTACATTGCAATAGATATTAAAAGTGAAATGTTGGCAATTGCAAGACGAAAAATAGACCAACAATTATCACAAAAAGGATTATCCCATGATAATATAAGAATATTCATAAAAAATATTGAGCAAATTGACTCATGTTTTGATAATAACGATGTTATTGAAAAAATTTATATAAACTTTTGCAATCCTTGGCCTAAACCAAAGCACAAAAAACGCAGACTTACTCATCAACATCTTCTTGAAAAATATAAAGCTTTTCTTAAACCAACGGGTGAAATATGGTTCAAAACTGATGATGATGATTTATTTAATGAATCATTCAGCTATTTTGAACAGTCTGGATTTGAAATTAAATATAAAACTTTTGATTTACATTCGAGTGAATTTGGTGAAAACATTGAAACAGAGCATGAAAAAATGTTCACAGAAATGGGTAAAACTATAAAATTTCTTATAGCTGTTCAAAAGTAAAATTAAAGCCAATAATACTAATTTAATTAGGATAATAGTTATATAACTATTATCCTATAATGCTTTTAATTTCTTATATTCACCCTTAAATATGTTGTAATATTTCAATCCATCTTCCTTATTATATTTTTTTATTAATTTTTTGTAGAATTCCTCCTTATTTGAAGTGGTTTTCAAATAATTTAACACTGTATCATATACCTGTTTTTTATCGCTTGAGGTAATTTCATCACCTAAACTATTGATTAAACTCATAACTTTTTGCTTTTTTATGGGTGTAGAATTATCCTGTATACTTTCCAAGTCGCCTAGACTAAATGCAGTTTTATCGTTATAAGTCCTAGTTAAATTATCCTTTAAAATAGATATTTCTACAAAATATGGCTCACTGTTTATTGCAGATGCTATATTAGTAAACCGTTCAATCTTTTGAGGATAATTAATAAGAAAGTCATTGCAAAAATCTATTGATGAACCATACCCCTTATCCTTGCTTATAATATAAAATTCTGCATCCTTTTCCTTAGCTATCAAATAGCCAAGATATGTAGAAAGTTGAAAATCCACAGCATTTGGGGCTGGATGCCTAAGTTCAAATAAGTCAATATTAATATCAGATTTCCTTATAAACTCAACTACCGAAAATGATACCGTATTGCTATTTGGTCCATAAAATATTACAACCTTGTCGTCTTCATCTAAACAATTAATTCCCTCAAGTCCACTGGAATTAACATTTTCATAATCTACTAAAAAAAACTTCATTACTTTTGCTCCAATCTAAAATTTAAGAGTTCCTCTGCATTTTTAAGCATCAATTCACTTGGGTTTTCTCCGCTCATTATTCGTGCTATTTCGTGTTTCCTCTGTTCAAAATCAAGAGGATTCACTTGAGTTATTGTCCTATCACCAACTACCTGTTTTTCAATTAATAAGTGATTATCAGCCATAACTGCAATTTGTGCTAAATGTGTTACACAAAGCACCTGTCTGATTTTTGAAACTTGATGTAGCTTTATACCTATTTTTTGTGCTGCTCGCCCACTAACTCCCGTATCTATTTCATCAAATACCAGCGTAGGTATGTCGTCCTTATCGGCAATAACATTTTTGAGTGCAAGCATTATTCTTGAAAGCTCCCCTCCTGATGCAATTTTGTTAATTGGTTTTGGAGGTTCACCTTTATTTGCAGAAATCATAATTTCCATACCGTCCATGCCACTTACTGTAAGCTTACCCTTTTCATGAGCAATTTTTAAAACAACATTAGGCATATCCAAAAATTCCAACTCTTCGGTTACCTGTTCAACAAACCTTTCAGCTGATTTTTCTCTAAACTGAGAAAGCCTTTTTGCCTTTTCAGTAACCTCAAGCAACAGTATTTCTTTTTTTTCTTTAAGCTTTTTCAACTCATCAGAATTACCTTCCAGCAGTTTTATCTCCTCTAATGAGTCATTATAAAGCTTAATTACATCAGACAATTCACAGCCATATTTTCGCTTAATACTATTCAGTTCACTTAATCTTTTAGTAATATAACCAAACCGTTGTTCATCAAAATCCATCTTATTAAACAAGCTTGTAATATCACTTGTAATATCTTCAAGTTCAATTCTAACAGCAGTAATTCTATCATTTAAAACTTCAATTTCGGAAATTTCAGTCAAGTTAGCAAGTGCATTCTCTGCTGATATTAATCTATAAATTGTACTATCATTATCTTCATCATTAATCAATTGTTTTGAATTTTTTAAGGCACTTATGATTTTATCAGAGTTTTTCATAAGATTATATTCATTTTCAATCTGATTATCCTCATCTTCTACAAGATCCAATGCCCCTATTTCATCAATTCTTGCCTCTAAAAGCTGTACCCTATCAGCCTTATCTTTTTCCTTTTGATACATCTCTTTTATCATTCTTGCAAGTAGCTGAAGCTCCTTAAAGCCTTCTCTATAATCATTCAGAAATGAAACATCCCCACTAAAGCTATCCAAAATATGTATATGCTTTTCGGAAGCAAGAAGTACTTGATTATCATGTTGACCATGAATATTAATTAAGGTTTCACCTATCTCTTTTAATATAGCTATGGTTGTTGCTCTCGAATTTATTCGTGCTATGCTTCCGCCATCAGCATGAATTTCTCTTGTAACCGTTAGCTCATCGTTCTCATAGTCAATGCCTAATTCTTTAAGTTTATCCTTCGTATTACGGCTTAAATTACAAAACAACGCTGTTATCGATGCCTTTTTGCAACCAGTACGAACTATATCCTTAGTAATTCTCTGCCCTAGTATCGCATTTATCCCATTTATAAGAATTGATTTACCAGCACCAGTTTCGCCCGTAAAAGCATTGAAATTATCAGAAAAATTTATAGTTGTTTTCTCAATTACCGCAAGATTTTCTATATAAACTTCCTTTAGCATAATGATACCCCTAATTTTCCATATTTAAATACGAAAAATACTCCTTCCAAATATAATTATTATTTGTAGGTTTACCTTTTTATATTAATCATATTTCTTAGCTTGTTAACAAAATTTATTGCCTCACTCTCGTTTTTCAGCAATATGAATATTGTATCATCACCAGCCAATGTTCCTATGATTTCACTAAAACTCATTGAGTCTATTTCAGCACACGCAGCCTGTGCCATTCCAGTGTGGCACTTCACCACCACTGTGTTCATTGCATAATCAACTGTTGAAACTATATCTGCAATAATTCCTCGCTTTGGCTTATTTGTATCTGGTAATGCGTATTTATATATACCGTCTTCAAACATCTTTTTAACAAGCTGTAATTCCTTTATATCCCTTGATACAGTCGCTTGTGTTACATTAAATCCATTATCCTGAAGATACTTCTGCAATGTTTCCTGCGTATCCACTTCAAAATTTTCAATTATCTTAAATATTTCATTATGTCGCCTAGTTTTCATTCATACCACCCAAAAATTTTAGTTACCTTTAATTGACCTCATTAGTTTTTTATTCAAAGAATCATAAAATGTATTCCTTTTCATATCAATTAAGTTAATTTTATGTGCAGACCTTTTTATTTCAAGCACCTGTTTACTATTAAAAGTTATTGGCTCATTACCGTCAATACTGATATATAATTCAGGTTTATTTTCAACATTATGGACAAGTTTTATTACCCTTTCAGGTGAAAAAAGCATAGGTCGTGAAAAAAGCGAATGAGGACAAAGTAGCGTCATTTCTATACAATCCAAATCAGGTTCAATAATAGGACCTCCTGCTGAAAGAGCATATGCAGTTGAACCCGTAGGAGTGCTTATAACAACCCCATCTGCACGATATGAGCCAATTAAATTATCATCAACATAAATACTAAAATCACATAGCTTAGAGTAAACTCTTGCGACTGATACATCATTTAAAGCTATATTTTCACAATATTCTTCTCCAGTATAAATTCTAGTATTTAGCATCATACGTTTAATTATATCATAATCGCCTTTAATAAGCCGATGTAATTCGTTCAACTCATCAAACTCTAGTGAAGCCATAAATCCTAACCGCCCAGTATTAATACCCAAAAGTTTAGTATCAAGCCCTAAAAGGTATCTAGCACATTTTAATATTGTACCATCACCACCAATGGCAATTGCAATATCTGATTCTTTTACAAATTCCTTAAATACACCAAAATTTACATAAGCCTTATCTTTGAATTGCTCATAATATTTCTTATCTACATATAATTCTGCACTATTTTTGTGTAAAATATCGCATACTTCTCTTGAACATTTTAGAGCATTTTCCTTTTGAAAATTAGGAAATATTGCAATTTTCATCACTTTCACCTCTAATTATAAGATATAAAACGCATCTTCAACAAGACTTTTAAAGTCAAATAGCTTACTTTTATCGCATGATTTTTCCAAAAGTATAAGATATTCAATATTGCCTTTTCCACCCTTGATAGATGAATAACATAATCCCTTTATTGAAAATCCTAATTGCTGAGAATAGGAATAAATATCCTTTAAAACTTTAATATGTACTTTCGAGTCACGCACAATCCCGTTTTTATTAAGGTTTGATTTGCCAGCCTCAAACTGTGGTTTTATAAGTACAACAGCTTGACGTTTATCCTCTAATAGCTCATATATCTTAGGAAGAACAAGCTTGAGTGATATAAACGAAACATCAGTAGCAATAAAGTTAATGCTTTCGTCAAATGACTGCCTAGTGAGAGTTCTAATATCAGTTTTCTCCATATTCACTACCTTAGGGTTGTTTTTAAGAATCTCAACAAGCTGACTATGACCGACATCAACTGCATAAACCTTTTTTGCACTATTTTGTAGCATACAATCAGTAAATCCACCAGTTGATGCACCAATATCAACACAAACACATTCTTTAATACTGATTTCAAATTTATCTAAGGCGTGTTCTAGCTTTAGTCCACCTCTACCAGCATATTTAAGTGTTTCCCCTATTATTTCAAGCTTATCATTTTCGGAAATTATTTTTGACGGCTTATCGCATGAACTTCCATTTACCGTTACCTGTCCCGACTTTATCATTTCCTTCGCACGCTCTCTGCTACTAGCCAAGCTATTCTCTACTAGAGCTATATCAAGTCTTTTTTCAGCCACCAAATCATCCTTTTCACCTTTAAATTAAATTTTCTTTAACAATAATATACATTGACTCAACGTCTAAATTAAGCTTATGTAATGTATTTTCTACTGATGCCTGTTTTACAAACCCATTAATAGCAACCTTTATAAAGTCGCCACTATATCTTCTCTTCATTAAGCTTGCAGAAAGATGTTTAGAAATTCCACCCGATTTTTCACATTCCTCAAAGAAGAAAATCTTGCTATAAGACATTATCATGTCTATCAGCCCTTCATCAAGTGGGTGAATTTTTGTAAGCTTTAATGTATCCGCATAAATATTTTCATGAGCAAGCATATAAACTACTTCTTTAAAGTTATTATAAATTCTTCCATATGAAATCAATAACACATCTGAATTCATTTCCCTATCATTATTAATTAAAGTATAGTTCGTGTTAAGCATAGATTTATCAAGATTTGACGTGTCCTTTCCTCTTGGATATCTAACACAAGCTATACCTTCATCTTTATATATCGCATCATTTAGGCATAACTTCAATTCCTCATAACAAGATGGAGAATAAATTGTGGTATTAGGTATTGTTGTAAGCATTGGCACATCAAATATTCCTTGATGTGTTTCACCATCCTCACCTACAATCCCAGCCCTATCTATACCTAAAACAATATGTGTGTTACATATTGCAGCATCGTGAATAAGCTGGTCGTATGAACGCTGTAAAAATGATGAATACACCGCAAACACAGGTATAAATCCCATACTTGCTAAACCAGCTGAAAAAGTAACCGCATGCTGTTCTGCAATTCCAACATCAAAAAATCTATCTTTAATTTCATTGGAAAAGAACTGCAAACCTGTTCCATACTTCATTGCGGCTGTTACTGCACAAATTCTTTTATCATTTTTAGCAAGGCGTACTAATTCTTTGCCAAATATTGTGGAATAACAGTCATCACCAGAAACCTCTGGATTTCCTGTAAGTATATCAAACTTCGATATGCCATGATACTCCCCAGGATTTTTTTCAGCAGGCAGATATCCTTTACCTTTTACAGTGTTAACATGAACGACAACAGGATGTTTATATGTTTTAGCAGTGTTTAAAACCATCTCCATTGAGGCAATATCATGACCATCAACAGGGCCTAGATATATAAAACCTAAATCATCAAACATTGTTGTGGTTGGATAAATTACACCTTTAATTGTATCCTTTGACACCTTTAAAACCTTAGTAATTGGTTTTCCCACAACTGGAGTTTTAGCAAGTGCTTTCTCAACAGCAGATTTAGTTTTTACATAGCTTTGATTTGCCCTAATCGTTGCAAGATACTTTGACAACGCTCCAACATTTTTTGAAATAGACATATTATTATGGTTAAGAATTACAATAAGGTTTTTCCTATCCTTACCACCATTATTAAGTGCCTCATAGACCATTCCACCAGTTAAAGCTCCATCACCAATTACAGCAACTGCATAATTGTCATCTTTTTCTTGTATCTTCATCGCCTCTGCTATGCCACAAGCAACTGATATAGAAGTACTGCTATGCCCACCAATAAAAGCATCATGGATCGATTCTGACGGCTTAGGAAATCCAGAAATACCGTTTTCTTTTCTTATCGTATTAAACTTATCAAGCCTACCCGTTAAAATTTTATGCGTATATGACTGATGTCCTACATCCCAAACTATTTTATCTTGTGGGGAATTAAAAACTCTATGAATCGCCATTGTCAACTCAACTGAACCTAAATTAGAAGCTAAATGTCCACCATTTTTAGAAACAGTATTAATCAATAAACATCTTATATCCCTACACAGTTTTTTGCATTGTGATATATTAAGCTTTTTTAAATCTGTTGGAAGTGATAATTCGCTAAGTCTTACATCGTCTTTAATTATATCATTGCTTTTGTTTTTCATTTTTACCATTTTAAAGGAACTATTAAAGCGATTACTATTCCTAAAAGCACGCCTCCTAAAACTTCAAGTGGAGTATGCCCTAAAAACTCTTTTAATTCCTTTTTATTTCCTCCCTCCATTTTTACTTCGTTTTTTGACGAGGTTGAAATATCTACAAGGTATTTGTTCATTTTATTTATCTCTTTAGCGTGCAATCCAGCCGCTTGTCTTACTCCCATAGCATCATAAACTACAACAGCTGCAATTATAAACATTATTGCAAACTCAATAGAGTCGGTACCTGTTTTGCGTGATACTGCAACTACTGATGCAGTAACAAAAGATGAGTGGGAACTTGGCATTCCTCCAGCCCCTAATAACCTTTCGCTACTAAATTTACTAGTTTTAAAAAAGCATAAAATCGTTTTGATAATTTGAGCCGTTGCCCATGAAATTATTGCCGAAACTAAAATATAATTATATGTCAAAAGTACACCATCCTAACTTTCTCTAACCAATAAAAGTTTAGTTAAACTAAATAAAAATTTACTATCATCAAACTCTTTCAGAATTGATAAAGCCTTATTTGTAAGCACTTCAGCCTCGTTTTTAGCCCCATCAATGCCGTTTAATGCTACAAAGGTTATTTTATTCTGTTGAGCATCACTGCCAATTGGTTTCCCTAATAAATCTTGAGTACTTGTGACATCAAGAATATCATCTACAATTTGAAATGCTAGACCAATGTTTTTAGCAAATTCATCTGCTTTTTCAATCGCTGTATCATCTGCTCCCGCAACAATGCAACCCATTTTACAAGCAGCACGAAGCAACGCACCAGTTTTTAAAAGACACATCTGTGTCAAGTCATCATTATTCAAATCATTCTTACCTTCGTTTTCCATGTCGATAACCTGTCCACCAATCATACCATTTACACCAACAGCATCTGCCAACACTTGAATAAGCTTGATTTTTATATCAGAATCAAGTAAATTATCATTTGCTATTATCTCAAATGCACGAGCCGATAAAGCATCGCCTGCAAGAATAGCAATGTCCTCACCAAAAGCCTTATGGCAAGAGAATTTACCACGTCTGAAGTCATCATCATCCATAGCTGGTAAATCATCATGAATTAAAGAAAATGTGTGTATCATTTCAATTGCACAAGCAGAAGATATAGCCTTATTATAATCTACCCCACAAATTCTGCAAAATTCAAGAGTCAATACAGGACGAATTCTTTTTCCACCTGCCTGTAATGAATAGTTCATCGCATCTATCACATTGCCTTGCAATAAATTTTCACTAGACTTTTTATTATACTCTATTAGTTTTTGCTCAATCAGTGAAAGATACTCATTTAATCTTTGTTCACTTTTTTCTATCATTAATACCACTCTTTTCTAAAACGCTATCTAAACGCTATTTTTCTCATTTATTTTAAGCTTTGCATCCTCCAATTCTTTCTTGCAATTTACTGAAATTTCCATACCATTACTATATAGCTCAACTGATTTTTCTAATGATAAATCACCGTTTTCAAGTGCATTTACAATTTCCTCAAGTTTCTTAATTCCTTCTTCAAAATGCATATTAATCCCCCACCTCTATAACCTTTGCATTAACTTTTCCTTTACCTAAAGTTATGCTTATTGTATCATTTGCTTGTAATTGTTCAGACGAATAGACAATGTTTTTATCTTTATACACCACAGAGTATCCTCTTGACAAAATTTTTAATGGATTTAAACCATCTAACTCAATGAGCTTTTTACTCAGCATATTTTCACATAATACATATTTACGGTCAATAGCAGATGTAATCCTTTTATCAAGCGTAAACAATCTCTCCTGATAAAGCCTTAGCTTTTGTTCCATAGAATAGCTTTGCAATTTTAGAGTAAGTTCAGCTACTCTATTATACTTCATATTCAATGCTTTTGTCAAAGCTGATGACATTCTTTCCACATAAAAGTTTAAGCTTGATATAATTTGTTCTATATTGGGAACGGCAATTTCTGCAGCAGCAGATGGCGTTGGTGCTCGTAAATCAGCTACAAAATCAGCAATAGTATAGTCAGTTTCATGCCCAATAGCCGAAATAATTGGTATTTTTGAATTATAAATTGCATAAGCAACTATTTCAGTATTAAATGCATTTAAATCCTCAAGACTGCCCCCACCCCTTGCTACAATTAACACATCACAATCGCTATCTTGTGCCTTGTTTACTGCATCACTTATGGATTGTGGAGCTGTTTCACCCTGTACTAACGCCGAAAAAACAACAATCTCCCCTATAGGATAACGTCTGCTTAAAACGTTAATTATATCTTGCAATGCCGCACCTGTTTTCGATGTCACTATACCTATCTTCTTAGGATAGCTTGGCAGTGGAAGTTTATGCGATTCATCAAACATTCCCGACTTTGAAAGTTTGTCCTTTAGCTGTTCAAAGGCTATGTAAAGTTTACCAACACCATCAGGTTGAATATCTGTAACATAAAGCTGATACGCACCATCACGCTCATAGACAGACACAGAAGCAAGCATAATTACACTCATACCGTTTTCTGGCGTAAATTTTACAGCAGATGCAAAGTTATTAAACATAACTGCTTTAATGCTCGACTCACTATCTTTTAATGTAAAATAAAAATGTCCTGAACGTAAATGATGAGTGAAATTGGAGATTTCACCCTTTATCATTATACCTCTAAGCTTTTCATCCTCTTTAAACTTAAAAGATATGTACTTATTCAATTGTGAAACAGTTAAAATTACCATAAATTACCTCTGTTATACATTAATGATGCATATATCGCTGTTCCAACAGCATTATCGCATGAAAATTCAGGGCTTGCAAAGTGAGAATTAGTAAACCTTTTCATTAAGTTGGATTTAATTAGCTTGTTCGACATTACTCCACCTGCGAAAATAATCGGATTACTACTGAACCTTTCTGCTGATAAAGCTGTCATTACTTCAATAGTTTGGCTCACATAAGTAAGACAGTATTTCGCAATATCAGCTGAATTATCTCCGTTTGCAAATTTCCTTTGACAGATATTCTCAACCCCTGACAAACAGCAATCCCTGCCCTTTATTGTAGGCTTAACATCAAATTCAACATTGCTTTGTTCTGCAAGACGTTCCAATTCAATCCCACATGGAAACTTCAAGCCAAGCATAACACCAACTCTGTCAATAAGTTGTCCTGCCTTTAAGTCAAGCGATGAGCCAATTAGTGTAAACTTATAAATATCTCCTGCATCTGGCTCACATAACAAACACTCAGTAGTTCCTCCACTTACATGAAACATAATTACATTTCGGTTAACATATTCAAGCTTGTCCGCTGAATATAATGCTGCAAGCATATGTCCGACTTGATGTGAGGTCTTGTATACAGATATATTTTTGACAATAGCAATAGAATCTGCAAGCTTTTCACCACACAGAAAACATGGCATATATGAATTATCAACATTTCGTGGACGAACAGATACACCTATCCCATCAAGTTTTGGATTACCTTCAAGCAAATCGCCCAGAACCTCTGGTAATTGTTTTATATGGTCAAAAACAACATTACTTTGCCTTAGTCCCTTTTCACCTTGCTTAACATTAAGAACAATTTTGCTTTGTTTTACTTCATTTGTATCAGAGTTATACAGTGCCACAGACGTGGTATAATTGCTGGTATCTACCCCTAAAAAATTAGGCATCAGTAGCCTCAATGCTATCTAAAGCTTCCTCATCGGAGGCTGTTTCAGTAGTATCTTTATTAACATTATCATTAAAACCACTTCTTGAAAACGAGCCTAATATGCCATTAATAAAAGCTGTATCTTCTTTTTGAGAATATGTTTCAGATAAATAAATAGCTTCACTGATGGCAGCATTCACAGGTGTTCCATCATCATAAATCATCTCATACAAAGCAAGTTTTAGTATTGCAATATTAATCTTGGCTATTCTGGAAATATCACGCTTAACACTAAGCTTATTAATAATCCCATCAAATTCATCTGAATGTGCAAGCGTTCCTTCAACCAATTCCTTAACCTTATCATTTACAGTTATTTCATCTATTTCCTCAGCAATATTATACAACTCCTCTAAATCATCATCACGCAATAGCTTTTCAAAAAGTATCTTAAAAGCACTATCACGAACTTCTCTTCTTGTCATAAACTTCCTCCATTTTAACTTAGCAAAATCCATAATTATTTGGATATTACTTGTCCTTATTAATTAAAATTCCTGAAATAACAACATTCACCCTCGATACTGTTATCCCCGTCATGCTCTGTACACTTGATTTCACAGAATTCTGTATGCTTTCTGCAACCATAGCTACCTTATAGCCTTGTTTAATAATCACTGCTAAAGTAATCTCAACAACATCACCCAAAAGCTTAACTTTTATTAAATTATTCCTTTTACCGAACAATTTTCTTGCAATGCCCCAATCCTTAGACGCCAGTTTCTGCAATGATTTATTTGTTACTCCAAAATCATTTACAGGAACAATTTCCTCAACACCTTTGATATCACTGATAGCAAGCTTTGCTATCGTTAAAATTACTTCCTCTGAAATTCTCAAAGTGCCTGATTTATAAGCATTATTATTTTCCATATGAACCTCCCATATATTTATATTTTTTAGTGGAGAGTTACTATATATCTATTATAATGCAAACTCTCCACCTTTGTAAATACAAATAATTAATTACTTATAAATATATTATACCATAAATTTTGAAAGACACAACTATTTAACCTCAAAAATTCTAATATTTTCTGATGGAACAGCTACTTCGCCCAAAATTATATCCTTAATAGCAGCCGCTTGACCTTTTTCTAGCCCTTCAGATTTAACTACAATCTTTGCAGTATCGCTATCAAGATACACTACACAATCAGAAAACCCCTGTGCTTTTATAAGATTTTCAATTGTTCCCTCTTTTTCAATCATATTTGACATTTGAACTGCTTCCATCGCTCTTGTAACCATCTCATCTTCTGTTACATCTCCGCCACCCATAATAGTCTGCAACGTCTGTACAGCTGTATCCCTACTTGTCATCTTCTCAAGCCTTGCCTGAGCAAAATAATCTTCACTTGCTTGCTCATTACTAACAAATTGTGTATCACCATATGTTTCTTTATCAGAAATTTCAGATTGAGTTAATCCATCAGTTGACATTGTGCTTTTTGCATCTTTTAAATCTGTATCCTGTGCCAATACATAATTTATGTATACTGCTACTGCAAGCATTAATGTTAAGCATGAAAGTATAATCTGCTTTTTTCCAATTATAAATGTTGGTTTCTTCATATTCATTCTCCTAATTTCATTTTATTTTTGTCACATAAATTTTACTAGTGGGCAAATTGCATGCCACCGACACCGATTTATATATACTCTCTCGAACTACATTATTGCCACCTCCCTCACATACAATTACTATTCCACTTATCTGTGGATTATTAACTTTTTTGAGTAATGCCTCCTTTTTCCCGTTACTTTCAACTATTATGTATTTATTCTCCTTTTGCTCCGAATAATTTTCACTATCCTTAGATAAGTTAGACTTTTCCTCATCAGCATATACATATTCCTTTGTACTTGAAATATTCATCATGATTTCAACTCTTCCCACCCCATTTATATTCTCCAAAAGAAGCTTTAGCTTGCTCTCCATTTCTTTTGTATATTCCTCCAGTTCAGCATCATAAGCAACCATATCAGCTTTTGAATCTGACGCTTCACTATTTTTATTTTTGTTATCCTTTGGAATTAAACTTGATAATAATATTAATCCCATTCCCAACAGACCTATAAAAACAACTACTTTTATCTTTTTATCATCCGAAAACATATCCTTAATCCTTTTAAATATATCTGCCATAATTTCACCTTCAATCATTTTTATTTTCTTTTATTATTATCACTTCTTCTCCTATTGATAGCAGTGTAGAAATAATCATTCTTGATTTTTCATTATCATCACTATCAATTTCTATTTTATTAATAGATATGCCTGAATCTTCCTCTATATTAATACTTACGTTAATTTCATTACATTTTATTCCTGATTCAATTAACTTTACTGTTAATGAATCCGCTATATTATTTTCAGTTATTGCTCTAAGCTGATTATTTACTGTTGCATCCATTTCGCTATACTGCGAACCATTTGTTGATATAGTATCTTGACTTATTGAAAAATTAAATCCACTTGACACTATTGGCGTTAATATACTTAATACAAAAGCTAGTGAAAAAATCATCCTTATCTGTTTGTTAAACTTTTCACTTGGCTTTATCATATCTGCAATTGATATTGCTATTCCGATAAAGCAAGCCGTTCCTATCATCATTTTTATAGTATTCATTTTTTACTCCTATATGCTTATTGCCATAATTATTGCTGTCGAAATTATAAACATTATTGAAAAGGAAATTATTATACTAAAAGCAATTGAAGTAACTGATGAAATGTTCTTAAATAGTTTAGCAAGACCTTGAACATTAAATATTTCTGCACCTATGCTTGCTATGCTTATTGCTATTCTGTTTAATCCAATGGTTATAATAGTTGGAAGTACCATTATAAGAATTACCATTATCCCTACTCCCCCAACTCCACCTTTCAGCAAACCAAAACTTCCTTTTAATGTTGTATAAGCATCTGAAATTGCTCCTCCTATTACAGGCACAAGATTTGAAACCATGAATTTTCCTGTTTTAACTGACAAGGTGTCAGCTGAGTTTCCTATAATGCTTTGAATTGACAATAGTCCTACAAAAACTGTCATCATAAGTCCTAAGCACCATGTAACAGTTTTTTTAATTCCCTCAATCAGGCTTGAAAGTGATATTGCTGGATTTAATGCGTCTACAATTGCCAAAGCCATGCATAAGCTTAACAATGGCATTAGAAATCCACTTGCAATCTGGACTGCTATTTCAGCTACTAGCACAAGGGTTATATTATAAACGCCTGCTGATGTTAGACTGCCACTCCCTGCTGCTATACTTGCGAACACAGGGACAAAGCCAAGCATGAAGGTTGCTCCATCTGATAACGCCTGTGAGGCTTGTTCTATACATTGGCATACTGATTCAGATAAAATTAATATACATACTAAAATTGATATTATATTAAACATCTTGTTAAGCGATTCACTTTTTGTGGTATCTCCTATATTCTCAATCAATGCTGAAAGAATAATAATAGCCATCAATGATATTAAAAGTTTAATTGGTGTAGCAGCCATCTCTTTTACTTTTGCTAATATACTGCCCATGACATCTTTAGGATTAAGTGACATTATACCCTTAGGGTCATCTAATTTTATATTATTATCTTCAAAAAACCTTTTAACCTCTTCAGAATAAGTCTGCTCAAGCTGGTTGCTTCCACTTGCCTCAAGTGCCTCATCAATAACATCTGTTTCCTGTGGTTGTGCAAAAGCAGTAATGCTACACCCAAACAGTGCTATTGAAATTATCGCTAATAATATGCTAAAAACTTTACACAATCCGTTTATCATTTTCTCGTCCCCTTATCATTCCTATATGATTGATGTCACAACGCTTATTAACTGTTCTAATAATGGTATTGCTAGAATTACTAATGTAACTTTCCCTGATACTTCAACAACAGTTGCAAGTGCATTTTCATTGCAATCCTTACATATATCAAACCCTAGCTGTGTTACATAGCATATCCCCAATGATTTTATGATTACTTGTGAATAATTTTCACCCGTTCCTGTACGAGAAAACAAGTCATTTATCATACTTATTATCGGTGAAAGATATATCACAAGGAATGCAAGTACAATTGTACAGGCTGCAATTGTAATAAATAAAGCTTGCTCCTTATTGTACTTCTCCAAAACCTTTCCTAAAATTGCTGCGACTATGCACAAAGCAATTATCATTATTATATTTTCTACCATAATCCAAATACACTTTTTACTGTATCGAAAAGATTGCCTATTTCCTGAATGATTATCATAAGTACAACTATAAGCCCCGCTAAAGTTGTCATCATTGCCTGTTCTTCTCTTTCAGCTCGCTTTAAAACTAAGCTTAAAACAGCGACTATTATGCCGACTCCAGCAATTTTAAATATCAAATCAATTTCCATTTTACACTCCTTTGTAATATACTAAAGATTTATTCTACCTGTCTTTATATTACTAAGCATTTATTTATATAAGTAATATAGCAACAAAAACTCCTGATAGCACACCTAAACTTCTATAAAGCTTACCCTTGCTGGCATAATTTTCGCTTGCCTTTTCTATAAGCATATTAAACTTGTCCTTATAGATGGTTAATGCTGACATTTGCCCCTCTATATCACTTGAACCAAGAAAGTTCCCTAGCGAAATTAACTGAGATTTTTCTTCATTTAGCAACTTGCCATCTTTCTTTACTGCATTTTCCCATGCACAATGAAACGGAATTTCAGGAGTAAATTCCAATTTAGCTTTATATAAAAATGTAAGCTCTCCATAGGATGAATTAGAAACTAACTCGTTGATTATTTCCGTTACTGTTAATGCTCTGTATCTTATAAGTGTAGCAATCTCATCTAACATCTTTCTTATTAATTCTAATCTTTTTATTCGTTCCTTCAGCGATGTTGACATACTCATTCCTGTGTATCCTGTTGCACATATTAACAATATTATACCAATTAGTTTAAGTATCATAATTGCAACATACCCCCTCAGAAACAGCTTTTATTTCCTTTACCTTCCCTAATTCAGTTCCATTCCCAAGAATAACAATATAATCAAATGCTCCTAAATCCAATAACTTTTTTATATGCTTTCGTTTATATAGCTCATCTAATGTTCCAGCATGAGCAGTAGCAACTATTTTTACTCCTGAATTAATAGTTCCCATCAGTGCCTTTACATCAGACTTGCTACCAATTTCATCACATACAATTAATTCAGGGTTCATTACCCTAATAGCTGTTTCAATCCCCTCTGATTTAGGATAGCCATCAAAAACATCGCTCTTACAGCCTATGTCATTCTGCGGCTCGCCCCTATAAGACGCCGCAATTTCGCCTCTCTCATCAATTATTGATACTCTCCAACGCTCCGACATTAGTCTACATAAGTCTTTTATAAAGGTGGTTTTTCCACTACTAGGACTTCCTGCAATTAATAGTCCAATTGGTTCTTTAGCGAACAGATTGTTAAATATACTTTCAGCACAGCCTATAACTTGTCCTGAAATACGAAAGTTTAAGCCATTTATATATTTTATTGTTTCTACCCTTTGTTCCTTAACCACTGCCGTACCAGCAATACCAACCCTGTTCCCACCATTAATTGTTATAAACCCCTGAGAAAGTTCTCTGCTAAAACTATGTATAGAGTATTCGCAAATAGCTTTAAAGCTTTGCTCTATATCTAAATGATTTGCTTTTAATGCTAGTTGTGAATAATTAGTTATGCCTCCGTTTTCGGTTAAAAATCTCTCTTGTCCAAAAGATACTATGCAAACTGGTCTTCCTACTCTAAGCCTTATTTCATGTGCTTTTTGTTTTTCTTTTTCATCCATTTTTATAAGAGCCTGTTTTATAACTGGTGAAAAGTAATCTGTTATTTTTTCAAAGCTACTCATTAATTTCATTTCATCCCCCTTGTTTTTTTACATCATTTTTTTGTTTACTTAATTCTATGTATATAAAGTTAATAATATTACTACTATCTAAAACAAAAAGAGACTTGTAAAATACAAGTCTCTTTTTAAAAATTATAAACAGATTTCAGCTGTTAGTGAATAGTTATTACAAATAAAAACATCCCACATAACACGTTCAAACAACGTATTTATGTGGGATGTTTGGTTGGGATAGATGGATTCGAACCATCGGAATGACGGAGTCAAAGTCCGTTGCCTTACCGCTTGGCTATATCCCAATATCATCAAATTTACTGACTAGAAAATTATATCATAAATCAAACAGCAATGCAAGCCTTTTATTAAAATTCGTAAATTTATACAAAAAAGTAGTAATAAAATTTACATATTAGTCGAATTTCACAATTCAACTCTCATATTATATGATAATATGTTCTGATTATTCATATTATTAAAAATAACAAGGGGCATAAAGCCCCTTGTTTTACATTAGCTTTAATTGATTAACATCAGGCAAATCCTTAGTAAAACTACCCGCCGCAGGTACTGATTTAACTCTGAACTTATTTACTTGTTCACTTATTTCATCTGTAACAACAATTACATCCTGTAATGCTGACTTCGCCCTCAGCGTCATTACTTGTACACCAATTGTACTTCTAGTTGCTTTAGCAGAAATCATCTCAGTATTAACTACAATTGCTCTGCCATTACTTGAGAAAAACATAATTTCCTTTTCCTCATCAACAAACAGCATTTTAATCAGCTTAGAATTTTCGGAATATGCCTTTGCAAGTTTCTTTCGATTCGTTTTCGTTTCATATGAATTAAGTGGCACCTTAGCAACCTTTCCATTTTCAAAACAAAAGAAAACATACCCAGAATAATCAATTGTAGAAACCATACCTACCAAGCTTTCGTCCTCATTAAACCCCAGTTTTGCAGGTATAAAATCACCCATAACACTTGCTTTTGTGTCATCAAAGTCAGATGCCCTTGTCTTATAGGCTTGAAACTGGTCTGTAAAGAAAATCAGTTCAGTCTTATTTGTAGCTTCAATATGATTTGTAATAAAATCTGCCTCTTTAAGTTTCTGCTCGCTACTCATTCTCAATGACTGTGGGGTTATTTTTTTGAAATATCCACTTGATGATAAAAATAAATTAACAGGATAGTCAGGAGTTTCATATATATCAACATCATCTTCAATATCAACTGCATACAAAATCATTGTTTTCCTTGCTTTGCTATGCTTTTTCCTAATCTCATTCAACTCAGTAATTATAATCTTTTTTATCTTTTTTTCATCACCAAGTATAGATTCCATTTCTAGTATTTCATTTTCAAGCTTTTCAATCTCTTTAAGCTTGTTCAAGATATACTCTTTGTTTAAATGGCGAAGCTTAATTTCAGCAACATATTCAGCTTGAATATTATCAATTCCAAATCCAACCATTAAATTTGATATAACATCATTTTCCTCTTCAGTTTCCCTTACGATTTTTATTGCCTTATCTATATCAAGCAAGATTTTGCCTAATCCTTTTAATAAATGTAGCTTGTCCTTAGCCTTATATAAATCAAACTCAACCCTACGTTTTACACAGCCCTTTCTAAATTCAACCCACTCATTAAGTATTTCAGTAACTCCCATTACTCTTGGAATACTATTTATAAGTATATTGAAATTACAGGAAAAGTTGTCTTGCAACGGTGTCATCTTGAATAGCCTCTGCATGAGTTTATCGGGATCTGTTCCCCTCTTCAAGTCTATTGCAAGCTTTAAACCGCCCAAGTCAGTTTCATCACGAATATACGATATTTCACGGATTTTCCCTTGTTTTATTAGGTCAATAATCTTATCCATAATCGCCTCAACAGTTGTGCTATAAGGGATTTGTGTAATCTCAAGACAGTTTGCATTCTTGTCATAATTATACTTTGAACGAAGTTTAACTGCACCCCTACCCGTATTGTAAATCTTTTTCATCTCATCTTCATCATAAACAATAAATCCACCACCAGGAAAGTCTGGACCTTTAAGCGTACTTATTATGTCATGATTAGGATTTTTCATCAACTCAATACAGGTTTCACAAACCTCATCAAGATTAAATGGACAGATGCTACTCGCCATTGAAACAGCAATACCCATATTTGAATTCACTAAAACAGAAGGAAATGCTGCTGGCAATAGTGTTGGTTCAGTTACCGTATTATCATAGTTAGGAATAAAATCAACAGTATTTTTATCAATATCACGAAAGATTTCATTGCAAAGACTATCAAGCTTAACTTCGGTGTATCTTGACGCTGCATAGGACATATCTCTTGAATAAGACTTACCAAAGTTACCTTTTGAGTCAACATATGGGTGAAGCAAAGTTTCATTGCCCCTCGTCATTCTTACCATCGTTTCATAAATAGCACCATCGCCATGAGGATTAAGCTTCATTGTTTGACCTACAACGTTTGCCGATTTTGTTTTTGCACCTGTAAGTAATCCCATTTTATACATCGTATATAAAAGTTTTCTATGTGACGGCTTAAAGCCATCTATTTCAGGCAAAGCCCTCGAAATAATAACGCTTATCGCATAAGGCATATAGTTTTTTTCAAGCGTTTCAGTAATTGATTCATAAACTACTACCCCTGAATTTTCAATATAAGCCTTAGGTAACTCTTTTTTTTTAATATCCTTAGATTTTCTTGCCACAGTTTATTCTCCTCGCCCAATATTGCCTATATTCTATCACTATGATATATCTGCCAACTCAAGATAATCTCCACCATACTTTGAAATAAAATCCTTACGCCCTTGTAAATTATCGCCAAGCAAAACATCAAACATTTCAGAAGTCGCTTCAACATCATCTGGCGTAACCTTAATAAGTCTTCTGGTATCTGGATTCATAGTAGTCAACGCCATCATTTCAGGTTCATTTTCACCAAGTCCCTTTGAACGCTGTAAAGTAAACTTTTTATTAGCTAATTTACTTACGACATCTTGTTTTTCTTTTTCAGAATATGAAAAGTATGTTTCATCTTTTGTTGTAATTTCAAACAATGGTGATTCAGCAATATAAACATATTCTTTCTCTATAAGTGTTGGGGTAAGCCTGTATAACATAGTTAAAATCAAGGTTCTAATCTGAAATCCATCCACATCAGCATCCGTACAAATAATAATTTTATTCCACTTCAAACCATCTAAATTAAAAAAAGAAAGTTCCTTATTCGCCTTTGATTTTACCTCCACACCACAGCCCAAAACTTTTATAATATCAACAATTATTTCATTCTTGAAAATCTTGTCATAATCAGCTTTAAGACAGTTTAATATCTTACCCCTTACAGGAATTATCGCTTGAAATTCAGCCTCCCTTGCAAGCTTTACTGCACCAAGAGCTGAGTCACCCTCCACGATATAAAGTTCACGTCTATTTATATCTTTAGTTCGGCAATCAACGAATTTTTTCACCATATTTGAAAGGTCAATTGTTCCCGCAAGCTTTTTCTTTAGATTCATGCGGGTTTTTTCTGCATTCTCTCTACTTCGCTTATTTATCAGCACCTGTTCTGCAATCTTTATTGCTTCATCTGGATTTTCTATAAAATAAATCTCGAGCTGATGCTTTAAAAACTCCGTCATAGCTTCATAAATAAACTTGTTATTTATTGACTTTTTAGTCTGATTTTCATACGAAGTCTGCGTAGAAAAAGAGGATGAAACCAACACAAGGCAATCCTCAACATCAATAAATGTAATCTTACTTTCATTTTTAAGATATTTATTATTTTGCTTTAAAAAAGTATCAATTTGCGATACAAATGCCTGCTTTACTGCACGCTCTGGTGAGCCGCCATATTCTAAAAAACTTGAGTTATGGTAAAATTCCATTTTTCTCACTTTATTGGAAAAAGTGAGAGCTACTCCAAGCTTAACCTTATAATCTTTTTTATCTTCCCTATCCTTACCTTTTCTTTCACATTCCCAATGCTGAATTGTTGTTAAGTTATTCTCTCCAACAATCTCTCCTAAATAGTCTGTAATACCATTTTCATAAACAAACTCATGCTCATCAAAAGTTCCATCTTCATTTTGAGTCCTAAATAAAAAAAGTAGATTAGGATTAACAACTGCCTGTCTTTTTAATATGTCATTAAAATATTCGTCACTCACATTAATCTCAGTAAATACATCTAAATCAGGACGCCAACGGGTTTTTGTACCTGTTTTCTTGCTTTTCGTAGGCTCGCTTTTTAACCCACCAACATTTTCACCTTTTTCAAAATGCAAGTTGAATTTGCTATTATCTCTAACAACCTCAACGTCCATAAATTCAGATGCAAACTGAGTTGCACAAAGTCCTAATCCATTCAACCCCAACGAGTATTCATAGGTTGTAGATGCATCGTCATATTTTCCGCCTGCATACAATTCGCAATATACCAATTCCCAGTTATACCTATTTTCATTATTATTAAAATCCACAGGACAACCACGCCCAAAATCCTCAACCTCAATAGAATTATCCTTATATTTTGTTACAATTATTTTATCGCCAAATCCAGACCTCGCCTCATCAATTGAGTTTGATATAACCTCAAAAATTGAATGTGCACAGCCATCAATTCCGTCTGAGCCAAAAATAACCCCTGGACGCTTTCTAACCTTGTCTGGGCCTTTAAGCATGGTAATACTTTCATTATCATATTTATGATTCTTAGCCATTTTTTCATCCTTACTATTACAATTTTAATGCATATATTAAATCATATCACAAAAAAGCATTAATTGCAAATCCAACATAATATAATGTTAATTATACCCAATCAGCTATTTACTAAATCTTATCAAATGCCTGTTGTAAATCTTCAATAATATCCTCAATATTTTCAAGCCCAACTGACAACCGAATCATACCCCCATCAATTCCTGCTGCAATAAGCTGTTCATCTGTTAACTGGCGATGTGTAGCACTTGCTGGGTGAAGCACACAGGTGCGTATATCTGCTACATGAACAACATTTGATGCAAGTTTTAAACTATCCATAAACTTAATAGCAGATTGTTTCCCACCACTAATAGCAAAGGAAATTACACCACTACAACCATTAGGAAGATACTTCTTTGCAAGTGTATAATATTTATTTCCCTCAAGTGTTGGATAATTTACATATTTAACTTTATCACTCTTATTAATATATTCAACTACTTTCTGTGCATTTTCACAGTGAGCTTTCATTCTTATATGCAATGTTTCAAGTCCTAAATTAAGCAGAAAAGCACTTAGTGGCGATGGTGTAGCACCAATATCCCTCATTAATTGTACTCTCGCCTTTGCAATAAATGCAGCTTTACCAAAATGCTCAGTATACACTATTCCATGATAGCTTTCATCAGGTTCTGTAAACTCTGGAAATTTACCATTACTCCAATTAAAATTACCACTATCAACAATTACGCCACCAATTTGCACAGCGTGTCCATCCATGTATTTACTGGTAGAGTGTATAACAATATCTGCTCCAAATTCAAAAGGTCTACATAAAATAGGGGTAGCAAATGTATTATCAACTATTAATGGAATGTTATTCTTTTGTGCTATCTTAGAAAACTTTTCTATATCAAATACTGTAATCGCTGGATTAGCAATAGTTTCTCCGAAAACTGCTTTTGTATTCGGCTTTATTTTCGCTTGTATTTCCTCTTCAGATGCGTCCGAATCCACAAAAATACATTCAATTCCAAAGCGTTTGAATGTTACTGCAAAAAGATTAATCGTTCCACCATAAATTGTGGAAGTCGCAATAAAGCTATCTCCCGCATTAAGAATGTTTAAAATCGCCAATGTGGATGCAGCCTGTCCACTTGATGTACATAATGCACCTACGCCACCCTCCAGTGCTGCAATTTTCTTTTCAACCCAATCAACGGTTGGATTTGCTAGTCTGCTGTAAAAAAATCCATTTGATGTTAAATCAAACAAGTCGCCAATTTTTTCTGTTGAATCATAAGTAAATGTTGTCGATTGACATATAGGCATTACTCTTGGCTCACCATTTTTTGGCTCATAGCCTTCATGTAGACATTTAGTTTCTATTCTCATCTTTTTGCCTCCTAATACTCATAAAATATAATAAATGATGTTCTATTATAGGAATTAAATTATATTTTGTAATAAACCAATTAATTTTACCATACAAAGTATAAAAAATCAAGTTTTAATATCATAAATATGAATAATTTCTAAGCTTTTCATCGACCAGTTTAATGCATGATATTACTTTAAATCACAATATAATATTTTTTTTCCAACACTGTTTAATAAATATCAATTATTCATCAAAAAATTGCATTTACCCTTGTATTTACGGTTTTCTTGTAGTATAATATTTATAAAACTATTAATAATTTTATAATAAATCGGAGTATAATATGACGTTTTCAAGTTTATTTTTTCTATACTTTTTCTTACCAATTTGCTTAATTTGCTATTCGTCTACAAAAAAACTGGAATATAGAAATATTATTTTAGTTGTATTTTCATTGATTTTTTATGCATGGGGAGAACCAATTTGGATTGGCTTGCTTGTCTTTAGTGCTTTAATTGATTATATTCATGGCTTGCTGATACATAAATTTAGAGGTAAGGTTTGGTCAAAGGTAGCTCTTATTAGCTCTCTGACAATTAATTTAGGTATCCTTATCCTGTTCAAATATAGTGGGTTTTTTATCACAAATATTAATGAACTTTTGTCACTTAATTTCACTGTACCCTCTTTCAAACTTCCAATTGGTATAAGTTTTTATACTTTCCAAACAATTTCATACACGATAGACTGTTATTGGGATAAAGTCAAGGTTCAGAAAAGCTTTCTGAATTTTTTAATGTATGTATCCCTGTTTCCACAACTTGTTGCTGGGCCTATTGTAAGGTATGCAACAATTGAAAAGGAAATTACAAGCAGAAAAACAACAATTTCTGATCTAAGTAGTGGGTTTACTAAAATTATAATCGGACTTTCTAAAAAAGTTATAATCGCAAATAATTTAAGTCTTATAGTTAATACCGTTTTTGGTGGAGAAATTTCCTCTTTATCAGTTTTAGGAACTTGGTATGGTGCAATTATTTTTGCGTTGCAAGTATATTTTGATTTTTCTGGCTATTCAGATATGGCAATAGGTTTAGGACGAATATTTGGCTTTCATTTTGATGAAAACTTTAACCATCCCTTTATATGTAAAGACGTTTCTGATTTTTGGCAAAGATGGCATATTTCTTTAGGAACGTTCTTTAGGGATTATCTGCTTTACTTGCCTATTTTCGGTAAGAGAAGAAAGTATGCAAGCCTGTTTTTGGTCTGGTTTTGTACTGGATTATGGCATGGTGCAAGTTGGAACTTTATAATTTGGGGCTTGTATTTCGGCGTATTCATCTTTATAGAAAACCTTATTGGCAAGAAAAAAATAAAGAAAATTCCTATGGTAATCCGTCATATATATAGCAAACTTATTATTTTCATTGGGTTTGGTATTTTCTATTTTGAAAATTTCGGAAACCTTGCAAACTTCTTTAAGAATCTATTTTTTATCAATGGAAATACTTTTATTGATGATATAACCAAAATCTCATTTGCAAATAATATTATATTAATTCTAATCGCTATTATATTATGCTTTCCTATCGCAAAAATTGGTGAGAAGCTTAGGGAGAAGTCAACCAAGATGCTTGCAGTATTAGATATGTCACAGGTAGTTGTGAATGTGGCTCTGCTACTAATAAGCAGTATTATGCTTGTTGATGCTACAAATAATCCATTCTTATACTTTAGATTTTAGAATAAGGAGTTGCTCTTAATGAATGATATAAATGATAATAATATAAATATTATTTTACCTGAACAGCCTTTAAAAAAAGATAAGAAACAAATTGAAAAATCAATTCAGACAGTTAACGTAATAGTTTTGGTTTTGGTTTTTTCCATTATTTCGTTATTTCTTCTGGTAGGTAAACGGCCAACTATTTCAAAAACTGAAAATAGAGATTTAGCTAAGTTCCCTTCCTTTACATCTAAGGGCTTTTTTGAGGGCGAATATACAGCTAATATTGCAAATTATTACAATGACACAGTTCCTTTTAGAAGTGTTTATAAAGATATAACGTCAAACTTGCGTGCTAGTATGGGTATTGAGTTAGATGGTGTTATTATTTATGGTAATGTAAATGGTGGGAAAAAGGATTCAAAAAAAGACTCTTTATCTGCTGAAAATACTGAAACAACCCCTAAGCAAACTATTGTAACAGCTCCACCTACAACTGATGTTACAACAGTCGTAACGGAGGATGCAACTCCTATGCCTGCTGAAACTGTCCCTGTTGATGAGAATACATTAGATGATATTGAAGAGGGGATTTTAAGTGGTGGAATACTTGTGTATAAAAACAGGGGTATACCTGTATATTATGGCAGTTTTGCTGCTGGTCAAAATTACGCTAGCTTTGTTAATGCCTATAAAGCTGATTTAGGTGAGGGAGTTAACGTATATTCTTTGGTTGCACCTACTGCACAATCCTTTTATATGCCACAAAAATATGCTGAAAAGTATGGTAGTGAGGAAGAAAATCTTGCGAATATAAGGCAGTATCTAAACGGTGTTGTTGAAATTGATGCGTTTAATGCCCTTTTACCGCACAAGGATGAGGATATATACGCAAGAACAGACCATCACTGGTCACCACTTGGGGCGTTTTATTCTGCACAGGAATTTGCTAAAAAGGCTAATGTTCCTTTTGTTGGCTTATCTACATATGAAAAGGTTGTTGAACCTGGCTATGTCGGCACTCTTTATGGTTGGTCACAGGTTGCTGCTCTTAAAGACAATCCTGAAGATTTTATCTATTACAAGCCAACTAACCAGTACACTACAACTTATTATGATCCAAACTTCAATTTAGACCATGAAGGTCCATTGCTTATAAAGGCATATGGTAGCAGTCTTTACTGCACATTTATGGGTAGTGATGAGTTTATTGTCCATGTAAATACTGATGTAAAAAATGGCAGAACGCTTGCAATAATTAAGGACAGCTATGGCAATGCTATCGTTCCATGTTTAACAGGTTCATTTGAGAATATTTATGTAATTGATATGCGATATTTTAACCTTAATTCTATTAATTTTATGAGAGAACATGGTGTAACTGATGTTTTATTCGCTATGAACTCCTTTTCAGCAACAGGTGGAAATTCCAAGCATATTGAGAAAATTAGAACTAAGTAATTTTTTTTGGGGGGGTAAGTAATCATGGAAAGCCTAGTTTATCCATTTGATAGTTCAGAAATACTTAAAGATAGAAAAAAGATAAAAAGACAATTAGTGGGTAATGATGTTACTAGGATTAAAAAAAATATTGCAATATTAGGTGGCTCAACCACTAACGATATTGCTACTATTCTTGAGTTGTTTCTATTGAATTATGGTATTGAACCTGTATTTTATCAATCCGAATATGGTCAATACTGGCAGGACTCAATGTTTGATAATCAAGAATTAGATAATTTTAAGCCTGATATTATCTTCATTCATACCTCTAGCAGAAATATTACAGAATTTGAATTTGATATGACATGTTCTGCTGAAACAGTTGAATATCAAATAAAAAAACAGTATTTGCATTTTGAAACAATGTGGCAAACACTTACACAAAAATATAATTGTCCGATTATTCAAAATAATTTTGAAATGCCATCTTATCGACTGCTTGGAAATAAGGATTCAAGTGATGTTCATGGTAAGCTTTGGTTTATCAATTGCTTAAACATGAAGTTTTCTGAGTATTCACAAAATCATGGAAATTTCTATATTAATGATATTAACTACCTTTCAGCTTGCTATGGGCTTGATAAATGGACCGACCCTCAGCATTGGTATTTGTATAAATATGCACTAAGCCTCTCAGCAATTCCTGAACTTGCTTATAATATTTCAAATATTATTAAATCCATATTTGGTAAAAATAAGAAAGCATTAGCTCTCGATTTAGACAATACACTTTGGGGTGGCGTTGTTGGTGATGATGGGCAAAACGGATTGGAAATTGGGCAAGAAACTCCTGTATCACAGGCATATTATGAGTTTCAAAGCTATATTAAGCAAGTAAAAAAGCTCGGCATTACGCTAACAGTTTGCTCAAAAAATGACATTGAAAATGCTCTTGATGGGTTGAATCATCCTGACACTGTCTTGACAGCTGATGACTTTGTTATTATCAAAGCTAACTGGGATAACAAAGATGAGAATATTCTTAAAATAGCTAGTGAGTTGAATATTCTGCCTGAAAGCATTGTGTTTGTTGATGATAATCCTGCTGAACGAGAAATTGTAAAATCTCGCTTGCCTATGGTGGTAACTCCTAAAATTAAAAGTGTAGAAAGCTATATAAAAGCACTCGATAGGGCTGGATATTTTGAGGTTACAACCTTTTCAGATGATGATATAAAAAGAAATGATATGTACAAGGCAAATATTCAAAGGCTAATTGAACAGCAACAGTTTGAAAGCTACGAGGATTACCTTTTAGGGCTTGAAATGACGGCTATTATTGAAGTATTCAAGCCTGTTTATCTTGAAAGAATTGTTCAGCTTGCTAACAAAAGTAATCAGTTTAACCTTACTACAAAAAGATATACTGAAGGCGAAATTCAAGAAATATATCATAGTGATGATTATGTTAAGCTTTATGGTAGGCTTACTGATAAATTTGGGGATAACGGCGTTGTATCTGTTGTTATTGGCAAAATTGAGGCAGACACGCTTAATGTCGAGCTATGGCTTATGAGTTGTCGAGTTCTCAAGCGTGATATGGAGTATGCAATGCTTGATACTCTTGTTGAGAAATGTATACAAAAAAATATAACTAAAATTAATGGCTATTACTATAAAACTGCAAAAAATGCTATGGTTAGTGATTTATATGCAAGGTTTGGATTTAAGCAAATAAGTTCTAATAATAACGGGGATTCAGTTTGGGAGCTATATTTGCATAACTATAAAAATAAAAATAATGTTATTACTGTGAATTCAGAAAAGGAGTTAGTTATAAATGAATGAAATAGAAGTTTATGATAAATTAACTGTGATATTTAGGGATATTTTTGATGATGATACAATTAAAATTAGTAGTGAAACATCTGCTGCCGATATTGAAGACTGGGACAGCCTTGAACATATTAATCTTATAAGTGCTATTGAGAAAAAGTTTAAGATGAGATTTAACATGAAGCAAGTTTCTACTATGAAAAATGTTGGAGAAATGGTTTCTATAATTATTAATACAACTAAATAATATAAAATTATAGTTATTTTTAAAAATAAGGAGGTATAAATGTTACAAATTGCAGTTTGTGATGACGACAAAGTTTTTCTTAAGAGCCTTGTTGAAGCTATAAGTAAAATTTTATTTGAAATAAGTATTCCTTCTAATATCCAACCCTTTATGTCTGGTTCAGAACTAATCATGAATATAAAAAAGGATAATATTCATTATGATATAATTATTTTAGATATTGATATGCCTAATCTTAATGGCAAAGAAACCGCAAAGCAACTTAGAGAGCTTAATTCTTCCTTCAAACTTATTTTTATATCCTCTATGAAAAATGAAGTTTATAATACTTTTCAATACTGTGTAGATGCTTTTGTTCCTAAAGATATGTTAAATCAATTACTAAAGCCTGAATTGACTCGGGTTATTAATGACGCAAGTATTTCAAAAACACAGGTGCATATTTTTGAAATTGAAAATGAATACGGAAAGAAAAGCATTATTAGGTTACCTCTTACTGATATAATGTACTTTGAATCAATAAATAGGACTATATATATGCATTCAGTAAGAACAACTTATACTTTGACACAAAAGCACTTTGTTTCTTTTAAAGAGGAATATTTAGAAAAGAATTTCGTTGAAATTCATAGAACTTGTATTGTGAATATTAGATACATTTATTCCATAAATGAAATAGATGTCACTCTTGATGATAGTCAGAAACTGCCACTTAGTAGGCGACAAAGAAAAAATGTTATTAATAAACTCACAGACTTTGTAAATAAGGAGGCTATTTATGAGTAATAATCCTATATTCCCTTATATTTTTTGTTTGATAGAAAGTATTTTAATTTACTTTCTTTTCTATAATGTATTAACCTCAAAGCATGAGAAGGTAAAGAAAAAAATAATAATATTAGCCTCCGTAGTTCTGCTTTCTTTTGTTATATACTTTTCAAATGATTTAACATTATTGCTTAAAATTGGATTACTACTAGCGATAATTCCAATTTTTGTTTTATTTAGTTATAAAGACAAAATCTATATTATTCTGTTCTTTTCTATGTTAAGTGTATATGTTTTTCTTATAATTGATATAATAATTGGTTGCGTATTTTCTTTACTTGCTGAAGAAACTATTCAAGTCATAGTAACAGGAAATAATTTTTACTCCATTTTGCTACATATATCTGCAAAGCTTATAAATCTGATTGCCTATTTACTAATTGCTAAAATGTTTAAGTCGTTGAATTTTAATATTTCAACAAAGTACTGGGTTTTACTTAATCTGATTATGGCTACTAATCTATTTATTTCCTTAGTATTTATGGAGCCATCTGGAATATTTTCACTTGATATTAGATTGATTGATTACCTCATCTTTGCATCAGGTTTCTTAGTTATGAGTTGCTTTGTTGTTTATTTCTTCATACAGATATGTTTGTTTTTCCAAAAAGAAAAGGAATATTATATTACTGATACAACAAACAAAACACTTTGTCAACAGATAAAAATGCAGAATGTTATGATTGATAATATAAAAAAAATAAAGCATGATATGAAAAATAATCTATTAAATATTTCAATGCTTATTAAACAAAATCAGACAGATGAGGTTACAGGATATATCAATGAGCTTACTGCCAATATTGAACAATCCAGAAGTGGTGTTTGCAGAAGTGGAAATAGTATAGTTGATGCAATAATAAACTGCAAGGTTACAATTTGTGAGAGCAACAATATTAGACTTAATTTGATAGTAGATAAGTTACCAGAATTAAACACAAGTTTTTGTGAAATGACTACAATACTCTCAAATATTATTGATAACTCTATTGAGGCTTCTCTAAAGTTAAAGCAATCCGAAAGAGAAATTGTTATTCACATATTTGTTTATAAAGGATATGCTGTTTTTTCAGTAAAAAATAAATTTAATACTGTATTAAATATAGAAAATGGTATTGTTAAAACTACAAAGCAAAATAAATCTATTCATGGGTATGGTCTGTCACTAATAGAAGATACTGTTAAAAAAAATAACGGAGTATTTAATTATTCTTATAAAAACAATTTGTTTGATATGAGTGTTATGCTACCATTAAAAGTACAAAATGATATAAAAATTAGTTCTTAATTACTGAAAAAGGTCATTTTTAGGCTTGTCTTTTAGCTTTACATAAACATCAAGCTTATTATCATCGTAAGTTGCTAAAAACACATTATTTGTATTCATATCCCACTGCTCTTTCAACTGTTTCTTTAGCCAAACAACTTCCTTCCCTATATATTTAAGATTATCATACATGACTTTCCCATCTATAATCACATTTACTACTAGTTTCTCTTTATTTGGAGATAAGTTCAAATCCTGTGGATTAACAGGACGTTTGTCGGATACTGGCAATATTGATACCATGCCGTTTGGCTCAATTATAGCTGTTTGTATGTCTGATAAATTAAAAAAACCATTAACACGGCATTGGGTTAGAAATTCATTTATGTCAAGCCTTGCTTTCAGTAGGTTTTTCTTATATAACCTTCCATTATCTAACAGGATTATTGAGCGACCTATGAAAAATCTCCTAAGCTTAATGGATTTTATAGCCATACGGGAAATTCCAAGCGATACCAATGCGTAGATAACCATAGCTATGAGAGGTAATATGAAATCCCCCTGCAATGCTGTAGCCATTTCGGCAGCTATTGAGCCTATTGTAATGCCATTAATATAATCGAATAGAGTCATGTTGGATATTTGCTTGTTCCCTATTAACTTAGACAGGATAAACAATACAATGATTGAACCCAATGATGATAAAATTACATTTAAAAATTGCATAATAATTACCAATCCTTTTTATTTGAACATAAGTTACAGTATTTATATTATGTAGTTTTGTTGATTTTATTTATAAAATATATAATAAGTTTTTTATAGCAAGTGTTATAAAAAATGGTTTTGAATTCTGCATTTTAATCTGCTAGATTAAAAATAAATTAACAAGAAAATGTTTATGGGTATCAAAAATCTCGAACATTAGTCTAATTGAAGGGATTTTTTGAATAAAAAACCTTTAAGGAATATTTAGGGTTTTTGTTAAGTATATCAAGGGGGGGAAGAAATGGTGACAAATCTTGAAATTCATGATTATTATAAATCCTTACCTGTTAGTTCGTTTTCATAAATATTAGAAAGATCACTTTCCCTTTAATTGATTGTCAGTGTCTGAAAGAAAAGATTACATAGATTCTTTTGGAGGGACTTCCAGAGGACAAAGCAAAAGTATAAAATAAAAAGGCTGCGTGACCTCATAGTTACGCAGCCTTTTCTAAAGCAACTAAAACTTCTTCATGACGGACGGGTTTTGTGCAAGGTGTTTTAATTTTAACATACTAAACTATTTCAATAAATTCAGCACTAGAATAACCAGTTTTTCCGTTATAACTTACAACATACCAACCATTTGATTCACCTTGAATTATTAAATTCGTTCCATTTGGTATTACACCTAAAATAGCTCCACTAGTAGATGGATAGCTTCTTAAATTTAAGTTTGAACCATCCGTAACAACTACACCTGTTCTGACTGCTCCTGGCTCAACAAAAGGTATTCCAAAGTAGTCAGTCAATGACATAACTAAATTTCTAGCGATTGGACCTATGTTATTACTTACCCAAGTTGCATCTTCTACATTATCATGATAGCCAATTTCAGCTAAAGCAGCAACTGCTCTTGTTCTCAATACTTCTCCAAGATTAGTCGCTGGGACGGCTCTGGATTTATCAGGTAATGGATAAATTAACATAAAGTTATTTGCAATAATTCTAGCTAATCTCTCACTATCACCGTCATAAGGAGCATAATAGATGTCAATTCCCCTTAATTTACCTGACAATCTTTCTGGTGCAGCATTTGAATGTAAAGCTAAATGGACATCATAGTTTCCAGCATTTGAATCTGCAATTGCTCCTGCCGCAGCCCTTGACGGATCATTCCTCACATAATCAATACCGCTTGCTCGAAGATATGGCTCCATCCTGTCGGCAATCATATTCATGTATTCTTCCTCATTACCGCCAATTATATACGGATTCCATTCCTGTGTTGATGGACTTAAAAACACTGATGGCATAATAAACTCCTCCTCATAAAATTAAGTGATAAGTGGACGCAAAATTGGCATTCCACTCATTACATAATATGCCATATTATATTTATATGTCCTATGATTTTAATATTTTAGTGTTTTTCATTTAATGAGGTTAAATATAAAGCCATATGTATTGATATTAAAACACATCAATAGAGCAACCAAGCTTAAAAGAATAAATATATGTGTTCTTGACTTTATTGCCACTTATTAGTTCCAGTGATTTCTTATACAGCTCAAGTTGCTTTGAATATAAATCAATAAGCTCCTGTGGTGACTTTACATAATCTGTTTTATAATCGACAAGTATAAGCCCATCTTCCTCCAGAAGAATTAAATCCATTATTCCATGTAGCATACCGTCAGTATTTTTATACTTTTCTCCAAACTCATCACTTAAATTTAGTTCGGAAATCTTAATCATAAAGCTTTTTTCCCGTATAACCTGTTTAGCATTTTCTATTCTTTTATACAAATCAGAATTAAAAAAGCTCATTAGCATTTCCTTATTAATAGCATCACCTTGTTGCTTTGTTAAATATCCAGTTGAAACCAGTCTTTCTATTTCCATATCAGCATTTGTTTGTGCATTTTTGAAATCAGCATATTGTAAAAAGTTATGCAGTGCAGTTCCCTTTTCTGTTGGTGTAAGCTTCATTGACTCTGATATAAACGTAGGACGTTTTAGAGTCAACTCAATCTCCTCACCCAACTTTGAAACCTCTGAAACCGATAGCTTTGCAATAAGCTCTGATTGGGATAAATTATACTTAAAGCTGATATTTTTGCGTATTTTATCTGTTATCTTTGGGTTTGCAATTACTTTATGTTGTACTAATGATTTTTCCTCTTTATTATCACTATGCTCATAATTAACAAAATCTATGCT
Source organism: Bacillota bacterium (assembly GCA_023388515.1). Taxonomy (GTDB): domain Bacteria; phylum Bacillota; class Clostridia; order Oscillospirales; family Ruminococcaceae; genus JAAYPV01. The sequence continues at coordinate 160,628 of JAEWGD010000006.1, read as the reverse complement.
ACAATCATTATTATATGTTACACAATTATCTACTCCTGATAATTCCCTCAACATATGTGAATCTTTGTGAGTAATCAAGCACATTAATAGCCAGTCACTCATTGAATTTACAGACCCTGCAAGCCTTGATGTTACCCCATTGTTTGCCGTTATATTATTAGCGTACATCTTTACCTTTTTGCTTATATCATCTGTAATCCCAAAGCTTAAAAACAGCCTATCCCTTGCCCTCGTCAATGCTACATATAATAGTCGCATTTCCTCACTTATAGAGTTAATCTTATTCGCATTGCTTATCGCCTCATATGGCAAAGTTGTATATTTCGTCAAATCTTCTTTATTTTGCAACCTAAATCCAAAACCACTTTCATAACTAAATTGTACTGGTTTTTGCCTATCTGCATTGCTGAACTTTGTATTAGTTTCCACCAAAAACACAAACGGAAATTCCAATCCCTTTGATTTATGTATAGTCTTAATCATTACAACATTTTCAGTTGGAGATATTGTTGATGCCCTGTTGAAGTCGCTACCAAGCCTCTGGATATTATCAATATATCTTAGGAAACCAGATACTCCACCCGATGTTGTATCCGATGTGCTTTGCTCATATGATTTTGCATATTCAAGCAAAACCCTAAGGTTTGCTTTTCTTTTTTCACTATCTCTATATAACTGCATTACAGAAAGAAAATCAGTGCTGTCATATATCTTTCTGATTAACTCTTCAAGCGTATAGCTAATTGAATACATACGCATTTCATTTATCGTTTCATAAAGATACCTAGCCTTTATCAATAACTCTCCATCAAAAATTGGCTTATTATTACCTATTTCTATGTCATACTTCTCGCCAATTCCCTCACATAAAGCTGAATACATACCTGTTTCTCTGTCCACCACTCTTATTTTTGCAACATCATCAGCAGTCATCATAAACATTTGTGAAAGCATTACAGATGTCAATGCTGTATCTAGTAAAGGGTTGTCTATTACTCTTAAAAAGTTAAGCAAAACGGAAACTTCTCTTGATTTTAGGTAACCTGCTGTTTCCTCTGCATATGCAGAAATACCATGCTTTTCAAGTGCCTGCACATATTCAATAGCTTTTTTCTTATTCCTAATTAAAATGCAAAAATCACGCATTTCACATGGACGAACAGAAACTCCATCCTTATTGCATACAGGATATTTTTCCTTTATCATCTTTGAAATTTGCTCTGCAACATAAAGAGCCTCATAATTAGTTTTATCACTTTTATCCTTTTGAATTAACGCTACTTGAGTACTGTTAGCAATATCTGTCGGATATTTAGCCCCCTGTACAAGCCTTTCTGAATCCTCATAATCTATCTCTCCAACAGCTTGTGACATTATATTTTCAAAAACAAAGTTAACAAAACTAACCACTCCAGTAGAGCTTCTAAAGTTTTTATTTAGTTTTATATAGGATATTCCGCCCTTAATTTCCACACTGTATGGAGTAGATTTTTTCATTGTTTCTATGAATATTTTTGGATTAGCCATACGGAAACGGTAGATTGACTGTTTAACATCACCAACAAGAAAAACATTATTTCCGTTGCTATCTGCTGTTCCTTTATGTGATAAAAGCTTAAATATAAGGTCTTGGTTATTGTTGGAATCTTGAAACTCATCAAGCATTATTATCTTATAAAACTTAGATAATTCTTCTGCAAGCTTTGATTTTTTTATCTTCCCATCACTGTCTACATCAGACAAAAGCTTTAAGGCTAACTGCTCTGCATCATTAAAACCGATAGCATTTTTCTTAACCTTCATTGCCCATATTTCAGATTTTAGCTCAGATATTAAATATTTCAAAACCTTAATTATCTCATCATGTGCCTGTAAATCCTCTGTTGCATGGGATAGTATTTCTTTCGACCTACCGATTATTCCAGATAACTCCCCTTTATATGCCTTTCGCTGTTCCATTAAATATTCTCTATCATCAATATTAATTGAGGTTTTAGTTTTCCTCGGAAAATTCGCAAATTCAACGCTATCCATTACTGCAAGTAAATCTGAAAACACAACCTTTTCTTTCTTGCATTGCCCTAATAAAATCTCAACCATTTTTATTTCATCATTTAACAAGTCACATATTCTTTCATCATCCAACCCATACGAAAGAGTGAGTAAATCTTTTATATCATGTAAAATACCTTCAAATTCATCTGAAATACATTCCATATAACCTTTCATATATACATTATCAGACAATTCACTCACATCATACGACTTAGCTACCTTATCAAGCCAAAAATCACAAAACGGAACATTATCCAAGCATTTATAAACCTGAATAGCTACTTCTACAAGGTTATCATCACTCTTAATACAAAAGTAATTGTAAAGCCTATCCATTTCGAGTGAAATTTCCTTATATGCTCTCTCAAGAACATTTTCAATCGATTTATTCATAATAACATCTTGTTCATTTTCTTCCATAATCCTAAACCCTGAGGATATATCTAATTCCTGAATATTTTCCCTAATTAAATCAAAACAAAATGAATGGATTGTACAGATTTTTGCATACTGGAGCATTGCCTGTTGCTCATAAAGCCAAAGATTATCGGGCTGTTCATCTATCAGCCTTGACAAGCCAATCGTTAAACGCTTTTTCATTTCAGCTGCCGCATCATTCGTGAATGTAACGACAATTATTTTTTCTGCTGAAATTTTATTTTCTGTATCCGATAACTGTCTTAACAAGCGTTCTACTAAAACTGAAGTTTTACCACTTCCTGCTGCTGCTGACACTATTATTGAAGTTCCCCTCGCATCAATTGCAGCTCGCTGTTCATCTGTCCAATTACTTGCCATAACTACTCACCCCCCAACAATTCATTCAAGGCTTCTTCATCTTTAACCATTTCTCTGCTACGAACATTCGGTACATTTCCACAAATATCCCAATAGTCACAATAATCACAACTATTCTTACTACCACCCACAAGTGGATTAGCTGAAATATCTCCGTCATAAAGCCCCTCTGCCATCTCCAGCAGAAGTTTATTTGCGTGTTCCTTTATTTTACTAAACTGCTTTTCAGTTAGAAATGTAGACTGTTTTTTGTTAAGTAATATATCACCTTCACCCGAATCATCCTTTAAGACCTTTGCAGGAATATAAATACCCTCAATCTTTTCCTCCATAGCTTGAAGTACAGTTCTGTTTTTCAACACAACACCCTTCATTTTAAACTGAGAATTTATCCTATCAGCTATATCCTTAGAATCTTCTCTATCAGTATCACATTGTAAATTCCCAGATGGCATATAGAGAACCCCAGCAGGAACAGAGTCGGCATATATTCCTTTTTTCTCCGTCAAGGCGAAAAGATAAAGCAACATCTGCATATCTAGTCCATATAAAAGGCTATCTAATGAAAAATTCTTGTTTCCTGTTTTATAATCAATAACCCTAATATATCTCTTTCCATTGTCCTCAAACATATCCACCCTGTCAACTTTTCCAGTCAATATAACTTCAATTCCACTTTTAGTCTTGAGCCTAATCGGTGCATTACCTTGCTTATCTGAAATCTCCAATTCAAAGTTTACAGGTCGAAATTTCGATTGCTTGAACTCCTCTTGAATGTGTATAACTAAGTCAACCATTCCATCTACAGCCTTTTGAAAGTTTACAATAAATCTTTGAGGCTTACCTATATCCCCGCCTAATTCTATGTCTTTATACTCCTGTGCATAGCTATTTATATTCTGTGCAATTTGTGGCTTAGTCAAGCTATCGAACTCATCCTTGGATTTGCATGAGGAAAGAAGCTTTTCCATGCAATAATGTATAAGGTTTCCTTTTTCTAGTGAGTTTATTTCTTTCCTAGTCCTTGTTTTTATTCTCAAACCATTCTGACAGAAGAATTTAAAATGACATAAATTATATGTTTCAAACCTTGTAGCAGAAATCCTCAATTTATCTGTGAAAATATCCTTTATAAGTTCCCTTTCAGTAATCATAAAATCAGAATTTTCACTTGCTTTATCTAGAAACTCTAACTTAGTTTTATATAAATCATCGTCCGACAATATCTGTTTAATGCTCAAATACTCCTCATTAAACTTATTATATCCTTGAACATAGTTGTAATAGGCTGATTTCAAGGTAGATGAATAATAAACTGCTCCCATTTTATCTGAATATACTCTTAAATTACCTTTAAACATTTCCTCAATCTGCTCAATAATAAATGATGGATACTTTCCTCTTCCTGTATTATCTGTCAGAGGATAGGATAAATATAGTTTTTCTGACGCTGACGAAAGAGTTTTATATACAACAAGCCTTTCATCAGATATCATATCCTTAGCTGTGCGTGAAAGCTGAATACCTAATAATGACAAAACTTCTTTATCACTATCAGAAATAAGACCTTTCGACTTTTCAGCACTTGGAAAAATGCCATCATTAACACCAACAACAAAGGTTACCTTTGGTGAATTCAAACGTGCTGTTTCAGCCGATGCTACTGTAACGGAATCAAGTCTTTGAGGTGGCATTGAATAAGTTTCGTTTTTCAGCATTGCAATGAAAATATTCTTGAAGTTTTCTATGTCAATCTTCTGCTCTTTTAATAAATTCGCTAAAACATCCAGCATATCCATTAAGTCGCCCCATAGCATTTTTATCTCTTTGGCAATATCTAAGTAGCCACTTTCCTTATAGCTGTTCGCCAGTCCATTTATGTTTTTAGGGGCATTCACTTCCTCCAGCAAAGTGTATAAAGCCTTGCAAATCTCATATCCTGTTGCGTTTTCACAAGCCTTCTTAAACTTAATTATAGGTGTCATCAATGTTGTTCGGATTTTCTCTATTTCTTCATTTTTATCAAATTTAAACTCACTAAGCCATATTTCTCCGTCAATATTCCACTTATAGCAGTAATTCTCAAGCATTGATATATTCTGATAACCTATGCCTACAAGTTGTGTTTTTGCATACTTAAAAATCAGCTCCGAATCCAGCTTTTTATTTGCCACAATTTCAAGTATACTTGTTATTAAAACCATAATTGAGGTGTGCATTAATGATTTTTTTACATCCATAAAAAATGGAATATCATACCTCTCAAATGCTGATTCAAAAATACTAGTGTAATCTGAAATTTGCCGTGAAACTATTGCAATATCGCTATATTTAAAGCCATTTTCAATTATTAACCTTCTTATTTCTGCACATATAAATTCTACTTCTTGATATAGATTTTTTGATTCTATTATTTTCACAGCATTGTTGTTTGGCTCTAAATTCATAACCTTTCGATTTGTACGCAAAACATTTCTCTCTATATGCGATAATTCTTCTTTTTTAAACCTATATGGCTCTTGTAAAATACGAATATTGTGTTTTCTAGCGTACTTTTTGGAGATATAGTTTAGCGTCGCAAAGGTTTTATTTACTGTTTCAAAAAGTGAAAACTTAGGTGCAGTTACGTCATCCGTACGCAATGCAATGTACATTTTATCACATTCAGCCACTATCACATCAAGCATTTCACATTCATCACCTGTAAAGCTTTCAAACTCATCTATAAAGAAAATAGTATCCTTAAAATAATCATTCATATTTGCAACAGCAGCTGCTTCAGAAATATCCGTTAAATTATCCTTTAACTTATTTTTAGCTAGCATTTTGTCGTAAGCTGAATATATCATCGCAATATCTTTTATCTTATCCTTAATCTGTAAGTTGATGTTAGCCGTCTTATCAATTAACATATTAGGAGTTATCCCAGCTTTTCTCAGTTCAGAAACTGCCTGTATAATCTTTTCTATAAATGCTGTGTTAGACGACTGCCTTTGATAAAAATCAAGCCATTTATTATCTCTAACTTCCTTAATTGCCTCATACATCAAAACCGTTTTTGTCATCTCATCAGCATATTCACCTGTTCTATTACCATTCGCCAAAAATATTTCTTTTGACAAAGTTGTAAAGGTAAGGCAGTTAAGCATATTATATTTTTCAGCACCAACAGCATTATAAAGCTTTTTATCAAATTCAAAGGAAAACTGTTCAGGAACAATCACATATATCCTTTTTCCCGAATTAAACTCATCTATGATCTTATTAATTAATTCAGTAGATTTACCGTGCCCCGAGCCACCTAAAATATAATTTAGCATAAATACAACTCCTTATGTCATTATTGAACAAGAAGATGTCAGCAACGCCAACATCTTCAAGTTATCTTTATTAATATCCATTTAAGTGGAATTTCTTCATTATTTCAGGATAGTTTTTATAAGAAATATTCATGTCAACTCTTCCTTCTATTCCATTGACTACTCCATTAGATGTGTATTGCCAAATTCCATAAGTACCCGTATATGTAGCTACGTCACACCATTCAGCGAGCCAAACATCATACCTATCAAGAAGATCTTGCCTTACATAACCAGTTAAAAAGTTCTTGTAGCTGTATATCCCTACATAATAACCCTGTGCCTCTACAGTTGTGCAAAATGCTTCTATTATATTTGATACTGCTTCCTTGCCTAATTCCTTCTGCCTGCTTTCCTCAATATCAAACATAACAGGATACTCAAGCTTATATCCCCTTATTACATCTAAACAAACTTGAGCTTCAAGCCTTGCGTCCTCTGGTGTCATTGCATAGCTATACCAATATACACCACAATTTATCCCAGCTTTTTGTGCATTTGCCATGTTAACTCTAAAATTATCATCTTCCTGACTATGTAATCTTCCGTATCCTGCCCTTATCATGGCAAAAGTAAACCCAGATGCCTTTACCTTTCCCCAATCAATTGTATTTTGCCACCTTGAAACATCAATTCCATTAGTTATGAACGGAGTTGGTGGTGTCTCTGGAGGAACAACGACTACTGGCGGTTCTGTTACTGGTGGTTCTGTTACTGGCGGATTCTTAAGTATATTAAAATAATTAAGCTTGGACTTACAACTGTCAAATACATTTATTTTTTTATCTGGAATTTTATCATACTTGAAGTATTGATTTCCACGTCCCAATACTGCTGAGTTAATATTCTTGAACTCGTAATTATAGGTATTGGTTGAAGTATCATATGTAGTGGCACTATATGTAGAACTCTCTAATTCCTCTGCTGTAGCTTTTAATGTAGGAATAAACATAAACATTGTTATTGTTGCGACAAGTAATGTGCATATTATCCTGGTAAGTTTGGTGGTGTTCTTGATCATTTGGTGAAATTCCTCCTAAAATATAATAAAAAGATTATTATTAAAAATACTTATAAATTTTTACAATAACATTGTAAATTGTAATAAACATTTTACTAATTGTATTTCATTATAACATAAAAGTAAATAAAAATCATCATTTTTCTAATTTTTTTTATAAGTTTAATACATTATTAATTATATTTGTAGGAGATGTATATAAAGCTATTGTTCCATTGTATATTTCGCACAAAGTTATTGATTTATAGGCTTAATTATCTACTATGTTAACCAAATTAACTAATGATTACATATAAAAGTTTAATTATTAATTTATTATTTATATTTAATTATGGTAACTGCAACCAAATATTTATTCCAACTATTGAAAATGGTTTTAATTTGTAGTATAATGAAAATGTAAGATTGATATGAATTCAATAAGGTGGAGGTATTTATGAAATTAAAAGTTTTAGTAATATTATCAGTATTTTTAACAATTCTTTTTTTATCCTCATGTAATGATAAACCAGAGATAAATTCTTCTGATATATTAAGTAACTCTACTGATACGCAAACTGCAAGCACTACTACAACTCAAGAAACTTCCATTGTTCAAACTACAGCTGACAAGGAAATAACAAGTATAACTGCAACAGAAAATATAACAACCACAATCGATGAATTAAATAAATATAAAGATTTACTCTCACAAGTTGATTATTATCAGGAACAGTATTTTGAAATCTGCAAAATTATAGAAAAAAACGGTACTCCTGAGGAATTTGCTCAACGTGATGAATTATTCGTTGAGGTTGAATCCAAAGTAACGCAAGACAATGAGTATTATAATCGATATATCAGAATCGAACCTGACTTGGAGGAAAATAGATATGGATATGAAGATGTGCCATATGATTATTTTTATAATCCGGTTACTGTTTATACGCAACAATATGAGAAATATGACGAGCTTTTAAACGATTTGTATTCATATGTAAAATTACAAATTCCAAATGAAGCTTTTGAGAGCTTAAAGGATTCAGAAATACAATGGATAAAAGACAAGGAAGCATTTCTAAAAAGTTTACCTGTTGACGAAAACGATAGGTATGCTCTTGCATACAAAGCAGAAATGACTAAATATAGATGTCTATTGTTAATGTTATCATATTAATTTCAAAATACTAGAACTTTCAATAAAACTATTATATTATCCATTGAAATTATTGTTATATTATGATATAATTATAAGATTAAGATTTATTAATAAAGGAAGTGTATTTTTTTGAGTGGGAATGTAAAAACAGCTAATGAACCAACGATATTAAAAGTAAGAAGTATCATGCATGAAGTCAAAAAGGTTGTTATAGGTAAGGATGAAATAATCGCTAAAACACTGCTCGCCATTATATCCAAAGGGCATATTCTTGTTGAAGATATTCCAGGAGTAGGCAAAACCACACTTGCACTTGCTTTTTCTAAGGCACTTTCGCTAAATTATAACAGAATGCAGTTCACTCCCGATGTCCTACCTACTGATGTTACAGGCTTTACTATATATAATAAAGCAACTGGAAATTTTGATTATAAACCTGGTGTTGTTATGTGTAATCTTTTTCTCGCTGATGAAATAAACAGAACTTCAAGCAAAACACAATCGGCTTTACTGGAAGTTATGGAGGAAAGCAAGGTTACGGTAGATGGAATTACCCGTGAGCTTCCAAACCCTTTTATAGTAATTGCAACGCAAAATCCCATTGGCTCAGTCGGTACACAAATGCTTCCTGAATCACAGCTTGATAGGTTTGCAATTAGGATTAGTATGGGATATCCTGATATAAATAGTGAGATTGATATAATTAAATCTAAACAGAATAATAACCCTATGTCACAGGTAAGTTCAGTTGTTTCTATTGATGATATTCTTTACATGCAACATATTACTGACTGTGTTTATATTGATGATAAAATATATCTTTATATTGCAAGATTGATTGAGGCAACAAGAAATCATCCCTTAATTAAGCTTGGGGTAAGTCCTAGAGGAACATTAGCACTAACTAATATGGCAAAATCCGCTGCATTTATGAGGGGACGTGATTATGTTATTCCTGATGATGTATCATTTATATTCAAGGATGTTGTTGAGCATAGAATACTGCTTAATTCTAAAGCTAGGATTAATGATGTAACTGTTAAAACTGTGCTTTCAGAAATTATCAGTAGTATACTTGTACCTGAAATAAGTATATAGGTGGCATCATGGCTAAACGAATATTTATTTATGCAATTCTTGTATTTTTTTTTATATGCTTTTTTGTGCTATATACCGATTTGCTTTCACTTATACTTCTTGTGATAATTATTACTTATCCTATTGCTATGCTTGCCTTGTTATTTATTGTAAAACACAAGTCGAATATTAAAGTTTCGGCACATAGTATGGTTTGTAGTAAAAATTCCGATATAAGTATTAAGGTTACTATAGAAAATCAAAGCTACTTCCCTGTTCCAAATGCAATTATAAATATAAGCTATAAAAATAATTTTGAAGATATATCGGATAAGCTTACTGCTGTTGTTCCAATTCAGGCACAAAATCGTCAAGAAGTTAACTTTAAGCTTACTTCAAAATATTGTGGTAAAATTGAAGTTAAATTAGATAATATAGCTATAAAGGATTATCTGAAGCTGTTTTCTATTAAAATTATACCCGTACAATCTGCTGTCAACATTGTTGTTACTCCAGATTGTCATCCAATTGATTCATACCTTTCTAATAACTTTTATGAAAATCAAGATAGTGACTTATTTTCAAAAACTAAAAGTGGTGATGACCCATCTGAAGTTTTTAATATCAATGAATATCGTGAAGGCGATAAAATTAATAAAATTCATTGGAAATTAAGTGCTAAGGCTAACTATCCTATGGTTAAAGAATACAGTCGCCCAATTACAAATAATACTGTACTTATTTTTGATTTTTACTGCCATAAATCTGATGAAACAATTGTTGTGCTTGATACTCTCGTTGAAACACTGTTGTCAGTTTCAACTTTTCTTATAGAGAATGATGGTATTCACACAGTGGTTTGGTACAATCAGTTAACTGATAAGTTGGAGATAGATGTGATAAGTAATGAGGACGATATATTTAGGCTTATTGGTGATATTTTCAATATAAATCCCTATTTTACTAATCCTCATGCATTGATTAAATATGCCAATTACGAAAGCACTTACCATTTTGCTCATGCAATTCATGTGACTGCATATTCCAATTCTGATTCTATGCAGATTTTTTCTAGTGTTGAAAATTGCTTGAAAAAGACGTTAATTTTAGTTGAAGATGATAGTGATATTTCAACTGTAAGTAAGTGTGCAGATATAGATACCCTTAATGTAAAACTTGGTAAGGTAAAGCAATGCCTAGCCGATTTTGTTATATAATCCACAAAAGGAATTAATAATATGTTTATACGCTCTAATAAGAATAAAATTATTCAACCTCCTAAAAGTAGTATAATAGTAAAAGACAATATATCGCTTTCTGTTTTACAAAAGCAAAAATATTCTTTCAAACTTTTGTCGCTTATTGTAACTGCTTTTTTAGGATGCTTTGGTAGTATTTATAGCTTTATCAGCCTATTTGATTTTAGGTTTTATGAGGCTGAATTATTTTTTTATTTGGTTGTTTTCTTTGCATTTTTTACAACTGTTTTTATGTTGCCAAAGAAATTTCTTTTTACGTTAATACCTGCCCTCTTGATATATGTAGTTTCAATTAAGAACCATTGGGATTCTTACATAAATGGCTTTCAGTTGACGTTCAATAGAATTTATAATAAAATAAACTATTCCAATATAGAATATTTCAGAGTTAATGTCAAAATTTCTACCACAGATTGCATTACCACCTTTTTGATATTTTCAGCATTTCTTTTGATTATGCTTATTTGCTATTTTGTAATTGCAAAACCCAACTTTTTAGCAAGCTTTCTGCTTACATTCCCGTTGTTGGAAGTTGGTTTATTTAATGGGTTGGCACCTAAGTATATATTTGCTTTTATGCTTATTACATTCTGGATTTCTATTCTTGTCATGCAAAATTCAAGTTATAATGAACACGCAAATAAAACTGATGCTAATTTTCTTAGAAAAGGTAATAATTTTTACTCCAAGCCTAATATCAAGTTTAAGGTTGGCTGGCTTAGCTCAATGTGGGCTGTTGCAATCGCTCTTTCTATTCTAATTATTACAAATATTATGATAAGTGTTATGAATTATGAACGTCCTCAGTCAATTGATGATTTCCGTTCAAATGTTAAAACTGCTGTTGAGGAATTCTCTCTTGATGATATTCAAGGTAGTATTGAAAAAATCAAGTTGTCATTTTCAAACAGCTCAACAGGTGGTTCTGATAATGGTAAACTCGGTCAGCATAACTCACTTAAATATAAAAATATAACGGATTTAGTTGTTGAGGTTTCTTCAAATCCGCATGAAACTTTATACCTAAAAAGCTATGTTGGGGCTGTTTATACTGGGAACAGTTGGGATACTATTCCTGAAAGGCTCTATGAAAAAAATTCATCTCTTTTTGATGAAATGGATAAGTATGGAGTTTATCCTCAGGATTTTTTATTGTATAATAGAGCTGAATTTGTAAATCCATTTTACACGAATTCTATAAAAATTACTCCAAGCTATAAGCGACATGAAACGAATTATGTTCCGTATTATGCACTTAATAAAAATGATGAGTTCACTTATATAAATGATACTACTATTGCTTTGGAAAATAAACAAGAGTACACTTTTACATTCAAAAGTATGGGCGTAATGTCTGGGGTTATTGAAGATTTCAATAACTATTACCAATATGATACTTCTTATAATATGAATGTTATTGAGAACTCTTATCTTAATTTTGTTTATGATAATTATACTTCACTGCCTGATAATGATAGCATGGATGAGCTTCGGGAACATTATTCAGATATTTTTGAAAATAGCAACTCATCATATGTTGCTCTTGCTAAAATACAAATGGCTTTAGCAGAAGATGCAAAATATAGTTTATCGCCTGGTAAGACTCCAAAAAACAGAGATTTCGTTAATTTCTTTTTATTGGAAAACAACGAGGGGTATTGCACACATTTCGCTTCAGCAGGTGCTGTGCTTTCAAGAATGGCTGGAATTCCTACAAGATATGTTACTGGTTATGTTGTGCCAAAATCAGAGTTTAATTCATCAAATAAAACTGAAGATTCCTCATATAAAATCAATGTTAAAGATAGATATGCACACGCATGGGTAGAGGTTTATCTTGATGGGATGGGTTGGGTGCCTTATGAATTTACTCCTGGATACGCTGATGGTGAAGTGCCAGAAGAAGAAAAAAAGGAGACTAAAAAGCCAAAGGAAACAACCGCTCCTAAGGAAACTGAAGCTAAGACAACGCCAGCAACAACTAACCCTACAACTAAGCCTACTACATCAGTAACTGAGCAACCATCAACTTCGAGTGTCGAGAGTACATCTGTTGTATCAGAAGAAAACACATTTAAGGGCTCAATAACTATTACTATAATTTCTATAATTGTTCTTATAATATTAAGTATAGTTTTTATTATAATAAAAAGAAAGTTTATGATTTCTAAAATGCGACAAGGTTTCGAGAGTGATGACAACAATTCAAATATTATAAACTTATATTCGTATATAATGCAGTTGCTTGATTTTACTGGTGTTGAAAACTCTAATATGCAGTATTTTGAGTTTGCTGATTATGTCGAAGAAAATTCATCACTTTTACAAAAGGGTGAAATGCATACCGTTGTTGAATATGTTCTTAAGGCAGGATTAAGTGAACATATAAGTAATCAGGATGAAGTTGATTTCTTACTTTCAATTGCAAAGAGAATGGTATATGATGTTTATAATAATCAATCATGGTTCAAAAAACTATATATGAAATATGGTTTAAATCTTTTATAAAACTATTTTAGACATTTTCTTTATTCCTACTTGACTTTTTTCTAAAATAGGTTTATGATAAATGTAAGATATAATGAACGGAAGGATTTATTCTTTCGTTGATTAATCAATTGTATGTTTATCGAATTGCAGAGATTATTCTTGGCAATTGGATGACAACTAACTTTATTTTAATATAATATGTTAGCTGTATCCGATTGTATAAATTTATGCAATCGGATTTTTATTTGTGAGGTGTTTATGGAACAGAAAATTGCTGTTATTGGTATTGTTTTAGATGAAACCGATAAGTCAGAAAAAGTAAATTTAATTTTACATGAGTACAATAAAATTATTATTGGCAGAATGGGTTTGCCTTACAAGGAACGGAATATTTCTGTTATTTCCGTTGTTGTTAATGCAACAGTTGACGAAATAAGCAGCTTAACTGGTAAACTTGGACAAATAAAAGGCATCTCAGTTAAGGCTGCCATATCTAAACACTAATTTATTACGATTGGAGGGACGCTTTCATTTTATAAGAAAGCGAAAATATGTTTAATAGTAAATCAAAAAAAGCTGAGGAATTTATTAACCATGATGAAATAATTAAAGCCTTAAAATATGGTGAGGATAACCGAAATAATAAGGATTTAGTTCTTAGCATTCTCGAAAAAGCTGAAACACTCAAGGGGTTAAATCACATGGAGGTTTCAGTCCTTATTCACGCTTGTGAAGATAGTGAACATTCAGAACTACGGGAACGTGTTTTTTCACTTGCAAGAAAAATTAAAGAAGATATTTATGGCAGAAGAATTGTAATGTTTGCACCACTTTATGTTTCAAACTATTGCATTAATGGTTGTGAATATTGTGGATACCATACTGGTTCCGGTATAACCAGAAAAAAATTAACACAAGAGCAAATTGTTATAGAAACTAAGGCTCTGGTTGAAATGGGACATAAACGTATTGCTCTTGAAGCTGGAGAAGATGATAAAAACTGTCCTATTGAATACATAACCGAATGTATGAAAACTATCTATGATACCAAAAGTGGAAATGGTGAAATTAGAAGAATTAATGTGAATATCGCCTCTACCACTGTTGAAAATTATAAAAAGCTTAAAGAGGCTGGAATTGGCACATATGTGCTTTTCCAAGAAACATATCATAAACCAACATATGAGAGGGTTCACCCTTCAGGCCCAAAAAGTAATTATGATTACCACACTACTGCTCATGACAGAGCTATGGATGGTGGAATTGATGATGTTGGAATTGGTGTTTTATATGGACTTTATGAGTATAAATATGAGGTAATTGCAACAATGCTTCATGTACTCCATCTCGAAGATAGCTTTGGAGTTGGACCTCATACTATTTCAGTTCCAAGATTAAGAGGTGCTGAGGGGGTAGAATTAGAACAATACCCACATATTGTTGATGATGAACAGTTTAAAACAATTATTGGAGTTCTAAGACTTGCTGTTCCATATACAGGAATGATTATCTCCACTCGTGAGGAGCAAAGCTTTAGGGATGAGATTATTTCACTCGGAATTTCTCAAGCAAGTGGTGGTTCATGTACTGGTGTTGGTGGATATGCAGAAAGTCAATGCAATACTTGTGGATGTAAAGAGGAAGATACTGCACAGTTTAAGGTTTCAGATGAGCGTTCACAGGCTGATGTAGCAAAAACACTTCTTAAAAATGGCTTTATCCCTAGTTTTTGTACTGCTTGTTATCGTGAGGGCAGAACTGGTGATAGGTTTATGCAGTTAGCTAAATCAGGGAATATTTCCAACTGCTGTTTGCCCAATGCAATGCTTACTCTAACCGAATATGCCCTTGATTATGGCGATGATGAGTTTAAGGAATTGACGTTTAATGTTATTGAAAAAGAAAGAAATAATATTGCAGAACCTAAGGCTCGTGATAAGTTTGATGAATATCTTGATTTAATTAAGGCTGGAGAAAGAGATTTCAGGTTCTAATAATTGAATAAAGAGCTTAACAGAATACAGGAAATAATGCTGAAATATTATTTCCTGTATTCTTTATTTTTTTTAAAAAAAGACTTGTCAAGCACATTATGTTGTGTTATAATAATATACAATCACAATATGTGCTACTTGAATAAAATTAAAAGAGGTATAATTATGGTAAAAGTAAACGTAATTAACGGTGAATTGGCTGAAAAGGAACTTGAGGCTTATATAACAAATGGAAGGAATAAATACCCTAATAAGTCAATTGATGCTATGGACGTTGAAGTAGATGGGGATTTTGTTAATGTCAAATATTACTTTCAAGATATCCCTTTTCAGCGTATAAGACGCATAACAGGATATTTAGTCGGCACTGTTGACAGGTTTAACGATGCTAAAAAAGCTGAAGTTCATGACCGTGTAAAGCATACCGTTTAATTATGATATAAATTGGGGCTATTCTGAAAGGATGAGGACAGACTTATGAGCATTATAAAAAAAATCACTTCTATTGCTGTATCAGCAGCAATTATGGCATCTCTCAGTTTTTCCGTAAACACATCCACTGATACTAAGGTTTCTGCTGTTGTTAACTCAACTAATGATGATTGGCTTCATGTTGAGGGAAACAAAATTATGGATATGTATGGAAATGAAGTGTGGATTACTGGCTGTAACTGGTTTGGTTTTAATGTTGGAAGTGGGGTTTTTGATGGCGTTTGGTCTTGTAATATGCATGATGCTATCAAGTCAATTGCTGATCGTGGCTTGAATTTTTTGCGTGTGCCTGTTTCAACTCAAATACTTAATCAGTGGAAAAATGACGACCCTGACCCTGCTCCCCCTAAGGTTAATGAATTTACAAACCCTGAACTTGATGGCATGAATAGTAAGCAGCTTTTTGAACAGGCTGTAGAGTGGTGTAAACAGTATGGAATAAAGATAATGATTGATATTCATAGTGCTGAAACTCATTCGGCTGGTCATGTTTTTAATCTATGGTATACTGATGTTTATACAACTGAAATGATGTATGAATCGTTAGAATGGTTTACTGATTACTGGAAAGATGATGATACCATTCTAGCAATTGATATAAAAAATGAGCCACATGGAACTGCTGATACTCCAGATAATATGGCTAAATGGGATAACTCAACTGACCATAACAACTGGAAGCATGTTGCTGAAACTGCTGGTAAGAAAATTCTTGCTATAAACCCAAATCTCTTGATTATGGTTGAGGGTACTGAAGTTTATCCTAAGGAAGGCTATGATTGGACTGCTCCTAGAATTGAGTGGACAACAAATACCACGTTTTACCACTCAACTTGGTGGGGTGGGAATTTGCGTGGGGCGAGAGAATATCCTATTGATTTAGGTAAACATCAAAGTCAATTAGTCTACTCCCCTCACGATTACGGCCCTTTGGTTTATGAACAAACTTGGTTTTATGAGGGGTTTACGCAAGAAACCTTGATGGAAGATTGCTGGTATGACAACTGGGCATACTTGCATGAGGAAGGAATTGCTCCACTGCTTATAGGCGAATGGGGTGGCTTTATGGACGGTGGAGATAACGAAAAATGGATGGTTTTACTTCGTGATTATTTAATTGAAGAAAAAATTCATCATACTTTTTGGTGTTTTAATGAAAACTCTGGCGATACTGGTGGATTAGTTTATGATAATTTCTCTAAATGGGATGAGGAAAAGTACGCACTTCTTAAACCAGCATTGTGGCAAAATGATGATGGTAAATTTATAGGTCTTGACCATCAAATACAACTCGGAAGCAATGGTGTTACCCTATCAGAGCATTATAATACTACGCCTACAACTGCTAATGGTGATGTTAATTCAGATGGAAAAGTTAATTCGCTTGATGTTGCATTAACAAAAAAATATATTTTAAACAAGACAGACTCCACAGCATTCTCCTTAGCAAATGCTGATTTCAACTCCGATAATGTTATTGATAGCTATGATTTAAAGAAAATTAGCAAGATTGTTCTTGGTGCATAAAGCAAAATGGTTGTGAAGAAAATTTCACAACCATTTTTTATATTTTATTATATATCCTTAATTTTATATACAAGTTCCGAGATAATCTAAAGCGATATCGTAAAGTGATGTTGGTAAAACAGTGTTCCTTATCAATTTTTCCGTAAACTCAACCACCTCTGATAAGCTAGGTGAAAAATCATTAATTGATTCCCTAACGCTTTTATCACCAAAGTTACTCTCAATTTCTACGCCATATGTATGCTTTTCCTCATCTTCAATCAGAATAATGCTCTCGGTAATTCTATAGGTAATCATATTATTACCAAGCACCTCCACATAAACTGTTCTGTTTACCTCCTTGATTTCGTTAACTCCTTTTGTTAATACTCTCATTTCTTGCTTCCTTTCTTTTATTCTAATTTTTTATTTGCTTTTTCTCTCTATCTTTATTAATTTTATCATATAATTATATAAATGTAACGTCACAGTTTACTACATAATGTGATTTTATGTTAATAGTTTGTTAAAAAATCCGTAAAGAAGTTACTTCTTTACGGATTTCATGTTTAATGTATTTCAACTTTTGGATTTTTAAAATCTTCTAATCTTTTGTAATACGCCTCCATTACTTCGTCTTCAAACGCTATTTTAGGTGATTTTATCCCCATCTTCTCAAATAAATATTTTGTGAAAAGTGGATTTAGTACAAGTATTGGGCCAATCAAGTATGTCCCAAAAAAATTATTCTTAACTATTCCCTCAAAATTGCTTTTTTTATTAAAACCAATTCCTCTACTTGTTTTAATAAAATAAGAGCTTTCATTATTGCCATATGCCATTGTAAATTGTGCCTTAAATCCAACAATATCAATATCATTAAACTTTCCGAAAACTAAACCACTATATCTTGACATCATATTACGCTTTGCATAAAAATCAAACAAATTTAAACAATCAATTCGCCTATCCTCATCTTCTATATAACTACCCAAAACCTCAATTGCATTTCCAGTGAATAAGAAAACAGTTCCCTTTTCAATTAAATCCTCAATCCTCTGCTTATATGGCATAAACTTTTCTATAACCTTTTCTTGTATTCGTTCAGTCATAGCTCCCATATAAATAAAACTTACTTCCTCAGAAACAAAAGCTGGCTCAGATAGAAAAGAGGTTTCAATAAATTCTTCATCGGGTAAACACTCTTTTAAATATTTAATATTTCCAATATCCCCAAATAAATTACAGAATTCAGGAAAAAGAATCTCTATTTTCATGATATTTCCCCTCCACTCATTAGCTTATTCTTAACTTGTTCTTTAATTCTTTTAAGCGAAGTTACATTAAATAAATCATAAAGAATAAAAACCTTATCAACTGAACCTACATCAAGAAAACTTGGGGTGTCTATTTCGGAAGCACAGCATTTAATCTTATCCTTAGGAATTCCAGCCATAAGTAGCCTTACCATATAATCACTCGAACGCTTACCACCAACAATAATCTGACTTATATCATCTTGATTAAGAAATTCAAAGTCAGTTTCATGTATCCAAGCAATGTTTTCAGTTGAGCGTTTAGCATCATAAAAATCCTCAAGAATCATTATAACTGCCTTTTTACCATCATTTGTACGCACAAAATCACAGGCTCTTGAGCAAGCAATTGGATTTTGACCTTTAGCAAGATTTATAATAAGCTGTTTACCATTAATCTCTTCAGAATTAAATCTTGTTTCAACTATTTTTACACTTTCAAATGCATTATTTACCTGTTCCTTATCAAGTCCAAACTCACGCAATAACGCAATTGCTGCTGCCATATTATAAGAATCTGTTATATTATCCCCTACTAGCCTGTATTCCTCATTGCCGTCAGGAGTTTTAATCTGTAAGCTTTTATTCAAATAATCTCTTTTAACCATATCATAATCAATTGGCAAAGTACCAAAATCACATTTCACACATTTTGCACGTCCAATATGATTATATCTCACAAAGTCATATTCTAATGGTGAATCGCAAACAGGACACATAACTATGTCCTTAATGATATTATCGGCAACTGATGGCTCGCCATCCTCCCATCTTACACCAAAACATACTCTATCATTTTCAGGTGCAATATGAGAGCTAATTAAATCATCACCGTTTAAAATCAACTTAGTTTCCTTAGGTATATACTTATTTAAAATATCAGCAATAAACTCAGTATGTGCATTTCTCTTAAATGAATCCCTTGATAAGTTGGTGCAAACTAGAAAATCAGGCTTAACGTAGGGGTATATTCTGTTTGAACTTCTTTCATCAACCTCAAGAACTGCTATGTCATATTTAGTTTTACCTGATAAGCTACTTTTATCTAGCAATGTAGAGATTATCCCTGTTTCTATGTTACCACCAAAACGATTATTTATAAAATCATATCCATTATATTGCAAAGCATCTACAATCATATTCGACACCGTTGTTTTGCCATTTGTACCAGTTATTGCAATAATTGTTTTGGGTTTTTCTAGCTGTTTAAGTATATCTGGGCATAATTTTAAAGCCACTACACCTGGAAAATTAGTAGCGTTTCTTTTCATAATCCTCATAATTTTCTTCAGAATTTTTACAAAAATTATTGTTGAATAAAATCTCAAACCATTCTTCGCCATTTATAATTACTCCTAATTTTTATATTGTCCTTTTTATGAATCGGATTTAGCTAAAATATCAGCCCTTTCTTGGACAAGCCTTTTAATCCGTGAAACCTTATTTGTTACAACTGAATACTCAACCCTATTAGTATCAAGCATCAGCTGAATAAGGTCATCTAATGCTATAATTCCGTCACTTATCTTCTTTTCAGTTAAATGCACTTCCTCATTTGATTCAAAAGGAGATTCATTTATTGTCTCATTTAAAATTTGAATATCCTCACTAATATTATCATAAATTACTTTTGGTAGCTTTTCGATAAGTTTATTTATATGTTGCAAACTCTTAATGATTTCAGCCCATGTAACCTCTTTTTCAGGTTTAGAATTAACAACTTTAGTAGATTCTATAAACCTAAGTGCAAAAAATAT
Source organism: Bacillota bacterium (assembly GCA_023388515.1). Lineage (GTDB taxonomy): Bacteria > Bacillota > Clostridia > Oscillospirales > Ruminococcaceae > JAAYPV01. Next base: position 140,366 of record JAEWGD010000006.1, on the reverse strand, counting down.
CATAAAAAAAATATGAACGACTAAATAAAATTTTATATTACTCATATTATTATACAAGAGTAGAGCGGATATAAATAAAACTGTAATCATGTATTTTATTGTTAAGGTCATTGTCTTTCTGGTAAATATACTTTTTCTCTCTAAAATTAAAGATACAATAACGTATAATACAGCTAGTATAGTAAAATATGCTGTTAGTGAATAAAAGCCTACTGCCCCTTTTAATGTTAAAACTGTTGCAATAATATATAATAAACCCAAGAAAACTAATGATATTTTACTATATTTAAACTTCATATTAAAACCCCATTGTATATTTTATTTAATAAGCTCATCAATACCCTCAAAAATAAAAGCCTTGCAATATGCTTTCATATAATTTAAATCCTTAATCGTTCTAATTGTCCAACATATAATAGGAATATCTGCCTTTTTAGTTCTTCTATACAAATCAAAGTTAATATCGCTATATCTGTATGAAACAAAATCAGGCTTGGTTATTGAATTAAAAGCCATTTTTCTAAGTAAAAAGGTATTACTTCCACTTGCAAGCTGTCCCCTTTTAATATGCGTTGCATTAAACCTAAACCACAGCAATACAAGAGGATTAAAAGATTGAATAGCATACTCACCCTTGTATTTCTTTAACATTTGAACAAGCTTCTTTTCCATACTTCCTGCAAATCCATCGTTTTTCAGCTCAATTAAAATTGGAACTTTACCGTTAACAAGCCTTAATACTTCAGACAATGTTGGTATTGTATAATCAGTATTATTTAACATTAGCTTTTGTAATTTAGCTAGGGTAAAATCAGATACCCGTCCTTTTGTCCCTGTCATTCTCTCTAAACTTTCATCATGAAACACCACAATTTCTCCATCAGAACTCATTCGTATATCCAACTCTATTGCAAAATTATGTAATATACTTCTTGAGAAAGCAGGAATTGAGTTTTCAGGAATATTAAGGTTTTCAGAATGTAATCCCCTATGAGATATTAATTTATATTTATTAAAAAACAAAGACAACACCCCCCATTACTATTTACGAATTTAGTTGTTATTTTACACATCATAACAGAAGGAGGTGTCCCTTTTCAAATACAATTATCTTTTTCTAGCCTTTTTTAACTTCATCTTTTGACCAAAATTAAGTGAAATTGTGAAGATTTTATCAGATGTAAACAGTTTCAAAGCGAAGTACATACATACTATAAAGAACACAAATTGATATGCAAGGCCACCCCAGAACACAGCCCAATTGCCAAACATTATGTTATTTATTGCTGTAAAAGTATGTGTAAATGGTATTGCCCATATAAATGTTCTTATAATAGTTGGCATGGTGTTAACATCCATAAACATTGATATTAAATATGGTACCATCGCTGAAACCATAATCGGCATTATAAGTGTCTGTGCAGATTTTGCATCAGTAGCCATTGCACCTAAAATTAACGATACAGAAAGTGCTATCATTATTGTCATAAACATCTGCAAGCCTAGTAAGAAATATCCACCCATCGTCAACTTCAATCCTAATTCCTTTAGAATATCTGACATTGTCAAAGCCTCACCAACAACTGAACCAGTATCCATCGCACTGCCCAACATTCCGTTCATGTAACTGCTAAATGCAATCATATAAGCGACTGCGTTAATTAGTGCCACTATCGCTGCTCCTAGCATTTTCGCACCTAAAACTGATAGCCTTGAAACTGGTGCTGATAATAATGTTTCAAGCGTTTTATCTATTTTCTCAGTCGAAATTGCAGAAATTATCATCTGTGATGTAAACATTACCAACATGAAAATAACAATTGGAACAATCATTCCCTGTGTGGAAGCCATGCTAATAATAACACTAGCACTAACAGGTGAAGACTTTTTATCAACCACAGTTACTTCCTTAAGATTAACGGGGTTTTCTATAACACTAATGTCATCCTCGCTTAGCTTATATCCCTCTTGCATAAGTAAATTTGATATTATCGACTTTATACTCTCAATAGCTGATGCATTCGCATCCCCTAAGCTTGCCATTGCAGAGGTGCTTTTAATTCTGCTAATGTATTCAATATCTGAGGCTTTTCTATCCTCAAGTATTCCATTTGTAAACCCTTCTGGAATAATTATAAGGCTATCAACATCCAATTCCTCAAGAATTTCTACACTATCCTCTTTAGTTACTTCCTTTTCCTTAACATTATAGCCCATTTCCTTTAGGTCTGCTATAATGCTTTCAGTAAATTCGGTATCATCTTGATTACTTATATATACATCTCCGCTATTTGAAACAGCATCTTCAATTGCATCACCCATAACGCCACCGATTATCACCAATAACGACATTGAAACAACAAGTCCAATAATCATTTGTGCATTTATTAACTCACGCAATTCTTTCTTCAATAGATTAAAAAACTTCATGTTCCAACACCACCCTCTCAAAAACTTCTTCGAGGTTCGCCACATTATACCTCTGCTTCAATTCTTCTGTTTTGCCAACCACCATAAGCTTTCCTTTAGATATTATACCCACCCTGTCAGAAACAAATTCTATTTCAAGCATATTATGGGAACTTATTAAAAATGACATTCCCTTACTAGCCAAGTCTTTAATGATTTTTCTGATTTCAAGTGCATTTATTACATCAAGTCCACTTGTCGGCTCATCAAGAATTGCAAGCTTAGGATATGTCATAACTGCTCTTGATAATAACAACTTTCTTATCATTCCCCTACTATAACTAGCGATTTTCTCATTAAGCCTTTCCCCTAAACCACACATTTCCTCAGCACGCTTAACATATGTTTCTGCTTTTTCTTTATCCGTTGTAAAAATTCCAGCCATGAACTTTAGGTACTTGCGTCCTGTCATGGTCTTATATGCTCCAGCCTCATCTGGAAGATAAGTAATACATTCCCTCACTTTTTCTGGTTTATCTGTAATGCTATATCCTCCAACAATTGCGTCACCTGATGTTGGTTTTATAAGTGTTGAAATCATTCTTATTGTTGTAGTCTTGCCTGCACCATTAGGACCTATTAATGCGAATATTTCACCTTCATCAATGTTAAATGAAACGTCATCTGCAGCAAGAACCTTTGAGTATTGTTTACTCAATCCCTTTACCTCTAATACTGTTGACATTGTTCACCCTCCTCTAATCAATATACTAATATTTTACCATATTATCTTCTGTTTTTCAATTAATTTATCAAAATACTTGTAAACTTTTTTAAAATCAGCTATTCCATGTGAAATTAATATCTAATCAGTTATAAAACATATTAACTATTAAAAATAATGAGGTTACAAAATCTTGCAACCTCATTACTAATTACCTTACTTATGACGCTTTGTCAAATTGTGAATTGTACAAATCAGCATAAAATCCATTCTGTTTTATCAACTCGTCATGATTCCCCTGTTCAATAATATCTCCGTCTTTCATAACTAAAATTAAATCTGCATCTCTAATAGTTGATAATCTATGAGCAATAATAAAGCTTGTTCTCCCTCTCATTAGGTTATTCATCGCCTTTTGTATTCTTACTTCTGTTCTGGTGTCTACCGAACTTGTTGCCTCATCCAAAATCAAAACCTTATTATTCGCTAATATCGCTCTTGCAATTGTTAGTAGCTGTTTCTGCCCCTGTGATACATTGTTAGCCTCCTCGTTAAGCTCCATACTATATCCATCTGGAAGTGTTTTTATAAAGTGATGTGCGTGAGCTGCTTTTGCTGCTGCAATTACTTCCTCATCAGTTGCATCCAATCGCCCATATCTGATATTTTCCATTATGCTACCTTTGAAAAGCCATGTATCCTGTAAAACCATTCCGAAGGCATTTCTAAGCTCACTTCGTTCAAAGTTCCTAATATCATAACCATCTAGCTTTATTGCTCCTTCAGTTACATCATAAAATCTCATAAGAAGTTTTACCATTGTTGTTTTACCAGCACCCGTTGGACCTACTATAGCAATTTTTTGTCCTTTTGTAATCTTTGCATTAAAGTCATTAATAATGATTTTATCGGGATTATATCCAAAATGAACATTTTTAAATTCAACATCTCCAATAATATCACTTGCAACAACAGCTCGCTCAACATAAGATTCCTTACCATTTTCATCAACTCTTTTTTCTCTTATAACTGCCTGTTCAGGAACATTCTGCTCTTCCTCATCCTCTGCTAAAAACTCAAAAACTCTTTCTGCAGCAGCAGCTGTGCTTTGGAGCATACTAGAAACCTGTGCAAGCTGTGCAACGGGTTGTGTGAAATTCCTTACATATTGTATAAATGATTGTATATCACCGACTTTAATTTTGCCTTTCAGTACAAACAATCCACCAACTATTGCTACTATAACATAACCAAGATTACCTACAAACATCATGATAGGGTGCATCATTCCTGAGAAAAACTGTGATTTCCATGCTGAATTATACAGTTTTTTATTCTTTTCATTAAATTCTGCAATTGTTGATTCTTCTTTATTAAAAGCCTTAATTACATTATGCCCACCAAATACTTCCTCAACCTGACCATTTACATGGCCAAGATACTCCTGCTGGTCTTTAAAATATTTTTGCGACTTCTTTACAACAAATACCATAAGCACTGCTGATATTGGCAAAATCAACAACGCAATAAGAGTCATTGGAACATTAATACTTAACATCATTATCAACACACCAATAATTGTAGTAACTGAAGTTATTAGCTGTGTTATACTTTGGTTAAGGCTCTGGTTAAGCGTATCTACGTCATTTGTAATCCTTGAAAGCACTTCACCATGTGTATTCTTATCAAAATAACTCATTGGCAAACGGTTAATCTTCTTTGAAAGCTCTTTCCTTAGCCTATAACACACCTTTTGTGAAACATTTGTCATTACCCAACCTTGTATAAATGAAAGCAATGAGCTAATTACATATAAAGCTAGTAGTATTAATAAGATTTTTTTAATTGCATCAAAATTTATACCACCAGTACCTTTAATTTTATTTTGCAAGCCGTAAAAAATTTCATTTATCCCTTTTCCTAATTGCTTTGGTCCAACAATATTAAACACAGTACTTCCAATTGAAAGTATTATAACAGCAAAAACTGAAAACTTATATCTACCTATATAATTAATCAACTTTGATAGTGTTCCTTTGAAATTCTTAGCTTTTTCTACAGACATTCCACCCATTGGTCCACCCATGCCAACCTTACCTTTATTTGAACGTGGTTCATTCATTTTTTCAGACAATGTTTTCAGCTCCTTTCACATCAATTCCAAGTTCCTCTTCAGATAGCTGTGACATTGCTATCTGTCGATACACCTCATTATTCTGCAGTAATTCTTGATGAGTTCCCATTCCGACCATATTTCCATCATCAAGCACAATAATTTTTTCTGCATTTTTTATTGTGTTAATCCTTTGTGCCACAATTATTACTGTTGCACCAGAAATCTTGTCTTTCAATTCTTTTCTCAATGCAACATCTGTTTTGTAATCAAGTGCTGAAAAGCTATCATCAAAAACATAAATCTTAGGTTTTTTCGCAATAGCTCTTGCAATCGCAAGCCTTTGTCTTTGTCCTCCAGAAACATTGCTACCACCTTGCGAAATACTACTTTCATACTTTTCTTCTTTTTCCTCAATAAAATCTGATGCCTGAGCAATTTCAGCAGCTGTTTTTATTTCCTCATCAGTTGCATTTTCATTACCAAATCTTAAATTTGATGCAATATCACCAGAAAACAAAATCCCCTTTTGTGGAACATATCCTATTTCATCTCTTAAGTCATGCTGTGAAATATCTCTTATATCTGTGCCATCTACCGTTATTTTTCCTTCTGTTACATCAAAAAATCTAGGTAAAAGCTGAACAAGTGTTGACTTTCCACTTCCAGTACTTCCTATTATAGCTGTTGTTTCACCCGAATTTGCTGTAAAGTTTATATCACATAAAACATTTTCTTCAGCCTTAGGGTATCTAAAGCTTACATTCTCAAAGCGTACAACTCCCTTTCCATCAGAATTAAGAGCTATCGCATTTTCTTTATCCTTTATAATAGGCTCTGTTGTCAAAACTTCATCAATTCGTTTAGCAGAAACTGCTGCTCGTGGCAACATAATTGAAATCATAGTTAACATTAAGAAAGATATAATTATTTGCATAGAATAGCTTATAAACGCCATTATATCGCCAACCTGCAACTGCCCATTATTAACCCTATCTGCTCCAACCCAAACAATCAATAAGGCTACACAGTTCATAATTAGCATCATCATTGGCATCATAAATGTCATAACCCTGTTTGTAAACAATGTCACCCTTGTAAGGTCTGTGTTTGCTCCATCAAACCTTTTTTCCTCATGCTTTTGTCTACTGAATGCTCTTATAACTGGCAATCCTGTCAATATCTCACGGCTTACCAAGTTTAGCCTATCTACAAGACTTTGCATCTTTTTGAATTTTGGTAATGCAACAACCATTAAAATTGAAATAACAAAAAGAATTACTAGTATTGCAAATCCAACAATCCACGCCATAGAAGTATCAGTACTTAAAATCTTTAACACACCACCAAGCCCTAAAATTGGGGCATAGATAATCATTCTTAGAATTAGAACTAACACCATTTGAATTTGCTGTATATCATTCGTACTTCTTGTAATCAGCGAGGCTGTTGAGAAATTATCCATCTCTGAATTTGAAAAGGATACAACTTTTTTAAAGACTCCCTCTCTTAAATCACATCCAATTTTTGCTGCAACCTTTGAGGCGATTAACCCTACTATTATGCTTATAATCGTTCCCAATAGTGCTAATGCAAGCATTTTTGCACCTGTACTAAGCAAGTAGTTAGTTTGTTTTCCCTCCATATCAACGCCAATCTTTTCATATTCTGCCTTAACATAGGCTATTGACATTTGGGATATAATTGAGTCTGACGCTTCGCTATACTGATTTGCAACTACATCACGAAGTACAGTCCCATCTAATGTTCCTGATTTTATAAAAGAAAATATATTCAACGACTCGTCTTCATCAACTGAAACTCCCATAGACTTTGCTAATTCTGATAATGTCATGTCTTTTGTATCCATATGCTGTGAAAACATCGCTAGAGTACTTTCATCATCAAGCATCGAAAATGTTAGAACTGCTAAAACTGGCTTTTCCAATACCTCACCCAAGCCATCATCACTTGATTTCAGAACATACAATGCATTATTTTCTATTAATTTATATTTTTCCTTATAATCCTTGTATTCAGAATCCGTAAGGCTTTCCTTATCAATTCTTTTATAAGCAGAATCAACCTGTGCTTTTTCATCACTAGTCATAAACAACAATAGCTTTTGATACTCGCTTTCAGAAATAGCCACTGGAATTTCATCCTCAACACCTCCTTGCTGAATTCCAATATTTACAATATCAGATGTGTAGCCTGGAAGTGATAAATCACATATTGCTTGAACTATTAAAAGTGCTACAATTAGGAGTACATATGCCCATGATTTCTTTAAAAACTTAATTATCTTCAGCAAAATTCCTTACCTCGTTTTCCATGATATTATATAATTTATACGACAATCTGATTAATATTTCAGAGTCCTCTTTCCCCATACTTGTAAAAACATTATTCATAAATTTATCCATCACTTTTTTAGCTTTATCAAATTTTTCCTGACCATCCTTTGTTAATATTACATAAGTATTCCTACGATTATTCTTGTCAATAATCCTCTCAATATATCCCCTTTCTTCCAAAGATTTTAATTTTTTTGATACAGCAGGGACTGATATTTTCAGTTCCTCTGCTAAATCTGATACATTAATCTGTGGAACATCTACATTGCTTTTTATCCTATTAATCTCCTTAAACATATGAAAATCTGAATGACTTATTCCTTCTAATAAGTAAATATTAAGCTTTTTAATTTTCCTCATTAAATTAACTAACTGTTCCTTATGATTTTCCTCTTCCATGATACCTCCATAACTAATTCTAATGAATTTGATGTTTAACCCGATTAACACTTAACCTAGTTAAGTATAATCCCTTTTTTGCATTTTGTCAATACTTCATTAATAATTTACCTGTTATTTTAGTATAAATCTTTTTTAACAAAATAATAAAAAACAAGGCAAAATGCATAACACTTTACCTTGTTCTTTATTTAATCATTAATAAGGGCGATTACCCACCCTTATCTCACCTATAAAACAGCATATAAATTCGTTTCCCATGCAGGAATATATTGTTGACGCCTTATATAAAGCTTATAATCAGGACGTAGCGAGTGAATAAGCAGCGGTAGTGAAAAAATATCCTCATTTCTGTGATACAAAGAAATCATTAACTTTGGGGCATGATGTGCTATCGTGTGACACGCTCCCCAAATCGCTTCTAATTCGCATCCCTCAACGTCCATCTTTATAAGCGTTGCTTTCTTATCGCCCAGCATATTATCAACTGAAACTGCTTGCATTTTATTGCCTAAGCTAGAAACAGCAGACTGGCGTCCTGCCCTAGCTGCAAACGTAATTTCGGTGTCAACGCACCATGCAACAGCATTTTTTGTAACAATTCTTTCCATACCCTCTGTTGTTTTCAATAACTTTTTAAAGCTTTTTTTATCTGGTTCAACTGCATATATTTCTGAATATGTATCCCCAGTATGCACCATTAACTCCTTAATAGTGTCCCCATTATATGCACCTAAATCTATAAAAACCTCAGCCTTGCTAGGCTTAATAATGCTCTGATACACCTCTGATTTAGGCGTTGTAATACTAGATAAATACTTTATATCCCCACTAATTTTAAAGTTTAATACATTAGCATAAACTTTTCTTGAATAATTATCTGCAAGCAAACTATATACTTTTTCCAATTCCTCTTTATGCTCAAGACAATACTCATATGTAAATAAACCATCACCGATAACAGGAACATCTGGTACATACATCTTATGCTTTGATGCAATTGATTCGATTTTTTCAATCAATGACGAATAACCAGCTGCAAATGCAAGAACAATTACGAAGTCTTTAACAGTTTCTTCAATTTCAGAGAGCTTATGTACTTTATATCCCTCAAATTCATGTCCCCTTACAAAATCATCACTTGCGAATATTCCTGCAAGTGGTATTCCATATTGCTTAAAAACAGACATTATTTTTAAAGCACCATTTCCCATTCCATAGATGAATATAGGACGTTTTTCTTCCTTTATAGCATCCCAGCACGAACGGGTTTCAGTAATAAATGATAACATCATATTCCCCCTTTTCATTTATAAACGGCACTGTTACTCTATATCTACGTCACACTCCCCGTCACAATCGCTATCATTAAATACACCCATCATATCTCTACCCTGAATTCTAAATTTATTTCTCTGAACATTAATTTTTTCATCAAGCAGTGCAGAAACCTTTCGTGGTTGCTTTACAGATTTTATAATCTTAATTGGTGTATCCGTATCTTTAACATATAAAACTATTGTACCGCACCCAAATATCCTTTGGCCAAGTGGAAGCTGAAGCTTTTTATCAGTCACCTTATAGAGGTCTAACTCATCCTCCTCTATATTCAAAAAACCTAAGCTTGTTATAAACTTGGTTTCAGTAATAAAAAACCTTGTAAATGATAATGGCAGTCCAAAAAGAGTTCTTTTCTTATCAGTCCATACATAATCAATATCTTTCTTTGCCATGTAATATTTCCCTCCTATCATGAATAAATACTATATATACCTTATATTTTATTATAATCTATCTATATATTTTAACACACTCCATTATTCATGTCAATCCATATTTAATGTTGTGTAAGGAATATTGTCCTATTCACTTGAATACAATATTTTAGCAAGAATAATATCAGTAAAGATGTGGAGGTACATATGGAATTAAAATTAAACAAAGAAATAGTTTCCGTTAAAGAGGCAATATTTGACGGAATGCAGGAGCAAAGTGTAGAGCTAGACTATATTCTTCCTGACTACTACCCTGAAATTTTTAAGCTTATAAAGTGTCAAATGTGTCCTAAAATCGTTTCATACTCGATAAACGGTGATAGGGTTACTTATGAACTTGCTGTTCAACTTAGGGTAATATATTGCAGTGAGGAAAGTTCTCTATTACAATGCGTTAACCAAAAGTTAAACTATTCAAAAACAATTGAACTTGGTAAAAGCTATGACAATCTCAGCGTTTTGCTTACCCCTAAGGTTGATTATGTAAATTGCCGTGTTGTTAATCAACGTAGACTCGATGTTCGAGGTGCAGTTAGCATTAAATCAAAAATTTATGCCGAACAAAAAAGAGAAGTAATTAGCGACGCATTTGGCTTAAATACCCAACTAAAAAAGCAATGCGTTCCATATGCTTCTAATAAGATTACAGCTACAAAACAATTTGCTATCAATGAGGATATCGAACTCAATATGTCAAACCCACCTATTTTAGGAATTATTCGCAGTGACGCTATTGTTATTGCTGGCGACAAAAAAATAATTGCGAACAAGCTTGTATCTAAAGGTGAGGCTATTATTAATATCCTTTATTCCTGTGAAAAAGATGGTCAAGGTTCTCTTGAGGCAATGCAATTTAATCTTCCATATAGCCAAATTATTGACTTAGACGGCATTAACGAAAGCTTTGATTGTATTATTAGTGCTGATGTTGTAAGCTGTGATGTTAACACAGTTGCTAATAATGATGGTGATTCAAAAATGCTACAATGTGAGTTAATTATTAATCTCACCTGTACCGCTTTAAAGTCATCCGTTGTTGAACTGGTTACAGACGCTTACTCAACAGCTCATCCATGTGAATTTACAACTTCTCCTGTGAGAATTGAGCAATTTCCTTCAATCATTGAGGCACTACATCAGGTTAAGTCAAACATTGAATACAGCGATGGTGAAATAGACTGCATTTACGATGTTTGGGCAAATGTTTCTAACATAAATTCATTCATAAATGCAGATGAACAGAAAATAACTGTGTCTGGAATGATTAAATATTCAATTATGGCTAGAAACGATAAAGGTATGCCTATTATTCTTGAAAAAGATGAAACTTTTGAATATGTTTCTAACTTTAACGGTATAACTGACAACTCTATTCTTGAAGCAACAGTATGCATTCTCTCTTGTTCATACAATCTTTCATCTGGCAATAGCGTTGCAGTTAAGGCAGATTTAAAAATTCATGGAAACCTTTATTCTTCTTCTGTAATGGATATTATTACAGATTTAAACATTGATGAAACAGTTAAAAAGCAACGTGATGGAGATTATGCTGTTAAGCTTTATTATGGTATTGAAGATGAGGATATCTGGGAAATTGCAAAAAAATACAGCTCATCATTATCCGCAATAATGGACGAGAATGAGTTGACAAATGAAAAACTCACTCAAAATGGAATGATTATTATACCAATACTTAGTTAAGATAATCCTTATTGGATTTTAAATGGAGGTTTCAAGATGACGAAAGATATTTATTGCGATATTGCACAGCGTACGGACGGCGATATTTATATTGGGATTGTCGGCCCTGTCCGAACAGGTAAATCCACATTCATCAAACGTTTTATGGAAACGCTTGTAATCCCTAATATACATAGCGAATTCAAGCGTGAACGTGCTATTGATGAGTTGCCCCAATCTGCCGCTGGCAAGACTATTATGACAACTGAACCTAAGTTCATACCTGAAGAAGCTGTTGAGATTAATCTGGATAACTCTGCTCGATTGAATGTACGCATGATTGATTGCGTTGGCTATATTGTTCCTAGTTCATTGGGGTATATCGAAAATGAGATGCCTAGAATGGTTCAAACTCCTTGGTTTGATGAGGAAGTGCCGTTTAATATGGCTGCTGAAATCGGTACTCAAAAGGTTATTTCAGAGCATTCCACAATTGGACTTGTAATCACTACCGACGGCAGTATTTCTGATATTCCCCGTGAAGAATATGCTGAAAGTGAAGAACGTGTTATAAAAGAATTACAGGAAATTAATAAGCCTTTTATTGTGCTTGTTAACGCTGTTAATCCAAACTCCATAGAAACTCAAACTCTTTGTGAATCAATGATGGAAAAGTATAACGCAATTGTAATGCCTATAAACTGCCTTACATTAAATGAGTATGATATTAAAAATATTATTACTCAGATATTGTTCGCTTTCCCTGTAAAAGAAATTAATATTAACATGGCTAAATGGATTACTGGGCTTGATAAAAACCACTGGCTAAAGGAAGATATTTTTTCTGCAATCCGTCATGCAGCTAGCACCGTATCTAATGTTCGTGATTCAGAAAATGTTGCAAAAGGAATTATGGTTTGTGATAATGTAATTGAGTCAAGAATTACAGATATCGATTTAGGTAAGGGTAGTGTCACTATTAATGTTGAACTTGAGGGTTGTCTGTTCTATAAAATTTTAGGTGAAACAACGGGACTTGAAATAACTTGTGAAAGTGACTTGATGCCAATTCTGCTTAATCTGAACAGAATTAAAAAAGATTATGAGAAAATAAAAACTGCCATAGAAGAAGTTGAAGCAACGGGATATGGAATAGTTATGCCTAGCATGGATGAACTTAGCCTCGAAGAACCAGAAATTATAAAACAAGGCGGTAAATATGGTGTTAGGTTAAAGGCATCTGCACCATCAATTCACCTAATGAAAGCATCTATCAACACAACTGTAAGTCCAATTGTAGGAACTGAAAAGCAAAGTGAAGAGCTAATTATGTACCTACTTCAAGAATTTGAGGAAAATCCTAAAAAAATATGGGAGTCAAATATTTTTGGAAAGTCCCTTCATGAACTTGTTAACGAGGGATTGCACAATAAGCTTTATCGTATGCCAATTGAGGCAAGGCTAAAACTTCAAGAAACACTTGAAAGAGTTATAAACGAGGGCTGTAACGGTTTAATATGTTTTATTCTATAACTCAAACGCTAATTTATTTTTGATTCCCCTATTTGCTCTCCATCTTTATGTTCTATATAACATTAAATCGTACTAAAACTCTTGTTAAATTTTATATTTTTGCTTACTCTTTTAATCCCTCACCGAATTCAATGTCGATGAGGGGTTTTGTTATGAATTACAAAAGTATTATCTGACAAAAAATGCCTGACTTCTAAAAGTCAGGCATTTTTTTCTTTAATATTAGTGTTATTTTCGTGGACCTAAATCAGCTTGAGTAATCTTGAAAACTAAGAAATTAGCTATTTGCATATTATCAGACATATTTAGCTTCTCATCATATACACAGTTAGCATTTTCTCTTGCTGTAGGTGATAGTACAACTGCACCAACAAAGTGCTTGTTAAATTGAATTATGTCATTAAGTCTAACTTCACCATCAAGATCAACGTCACCGTAAAGAACTTTTTTCCAGTCAATTTCAGGTGTTGTTACTGGTGTTGTTGTAGTTGTTTCAGTAGTTGTTACTGGTGTTTCTGTCGTTGTTACTGGTGTTTCTGTCGTTGTAACTGGTGCTTCTGTCGTTGTAACTGGTGCTTCTGTCGTTGTTACAGTTGTTACTTCTGGAGTTGTGGTTACTGGTGTTGTAGTCGTCACCGTTGTCACTTCCGAAGAAGTTTCTACAGTAGCTGTAACCGATTTAACTGTCACTAGCTGTTGGTCACTCCACCACATACCAAATACAAAGTTCCCATCATATGCTATATAATCTCCCAATTCAGAATCTATATCTAATGTGATTGTACCTGAATTTGAATTAATCGACTGGTTAAAGTTATCAGACTGGAACCAATTTTTATCAGTTTCTTTTGAATAGCCATCAGTAACAGAGAATCCATATCCACCTGTGTAATTGCCTATATTTCCAGATGCTTCAAGTTCTATTACTAAGGATTTAATTTTATCTCTCGGGCCTATCAAATCTTTTATTTTTATTTCAACAGTTTTTGAACCTTCAAGATCCCTATTCATCTGTTTATTAACTATAAGCTTATTGCTGCCTTCACCAGTTGTTACTGGTGGTGGTGTTGTTGTGTTGGATGTTGGTGTTGTAGTAGTCGATGTAGAAGTAGTAGTAGTAGTAGTAGTAGTTGAAGTTGTTGTTACCGTTGTTGTAGGTGTTGTAACAGGATTTACAACCGTTGATTTTACCCCAACAATATTTGAATCAACCTTTTGCCCAGAACCGTACTTTAAATACAACCCAGCACAAGCACCAACAAATGCAGCATTATAGTCAATAGTTACTTCATTACCAATATAGTTTGATGTAAGATCATTGTGTGAACCACCCGCATCCTCCGGACCACCTACTAATGCTCCTACTAGAACGTATCTATGTGGACTTGTGATATTTGCGTCAGAAGTACCCGAAGAGGCTCTATGATGAGGATATTTTACTGAATATTGGTTATATCCAACAATATAGCATTTATCCTGATTGTTATTTCCCATTAAGTATTCCATCTGTCCTTTTGTCCAGCTTGAATACTTATCAGTACCCTTATACTTATCATAAATTAGTCCTACCATCTGTAAGCCAGTATTATATCTCGCTGAACCCCATGGACTTAAAAATACAAAATTAGAGCCAGTTGCATCCTTTAGGTTTTGCTCAACTAAACTCCAATCGCCTAGCATTGCGTTTACTCCAGGCCAAACTCCATCCCAACAATATGGCCATGGATTCATAGATTCATCCCAGTAAGGGTTACTTCCCTTAATTGAGTCTCTAAAACCTATTGCTTCAGTTTTATAGCTGCTTTCACCAGTTGCTTTATAAAGCCAAACTGCTGCGAAAGCCATGTCATCTTGCCAAGCCTTTGAAACGTAAAAACTCGCTGAACCTTCGGTAGCAACAGCCTTGTTGTTGTTTTTTGCAAAATTATAAAGAGCCTTTGCATACTTCAAATCCTCAGCGTTGCCGAAGTTTACATAGTTTGCAGCCAATGCTGCTACAGTTAAACCAACAATATCGGTAGCAGGATTGCTAGGAGTTGCAAAATAAGCAGGTCTAGCAGTGGTTTGTGCTTCTGGAGAACCCCAATAACTATGGTCAGAATCACCTTCTCCTACTTGGTAACAGAAAGCTTTTACATTTCCACCTTCCATAACTGTTGATTTTCTAAAGTACTCAGCAAAGTGATCCAAAATCACCTGTGCATGAGCAGCCTGACCAGTTGAGGTATATGCATCCTTAAACTCATAAAAACCCCATCCAAGTGTTACTGCTGAATAAGCCTCAGGTAATCCAAATTTAACATGGTCGCCTGCATCATGAAATCCCCCACTTAAATCCATTTTACCATATGGAGTTGAAACATTTGCATCATATGTATGGCAATCATCTCTCCATTCAAGAGCATTTCTTTCTCCTACATCTGTTCCACACATATTTGCATCATAAAAATAAAGAGAATACTGAAGGGCCTTTGCAAAATTAGCATCAATTGAAGCAGCTTCCACTTCATTATTTAATACCATTGACATTGGAGATATAACAGCCGAAATCGCCATCGTCACTCCAACAATTGCAGCCTTGACTTTGCCTTTTGTTTTTACACCCACCATAATCTATTACCACCATTTCTTAATAATAATTTACATTATATTTTTATTATACTATAATAAAAAATGCATTTATTGCTGAACTGTGAATAAATAATTAACAAACTGTAAATTATGCATATTATTCATCTTTTTATACAACAATACTTCTTTAAAATTGTTGATAGTAAACAAGTGCTTTCTAGTTAAATAATTTCTAATTTCACTCATCAATCATAAAACAGTTGTAAATAAGCACAAATTACATATTATTGTAATTTAACACCATTTACAACTGTTATATTTTATTATTGTAACATATTGTTTGTGGGAACTACTGTACTCCTATCAACTTCTAGTGCAACAGTTTGTTTACCCAAAGCCCATACTTTTTTATGATTAGGTAGTAGAATTGATACTTCTTCGCTAAACGAATCACTCTGTATTTTTATATCCATAAGGTCTATCTCAACTACAATATCCTTTTCAGTAATACTTTCAATATCTGCCTCTGGCCCAATAATATCAAAAGTAAGTGTATTCGTCAAAATGTTGAATTTACTGCTACTTGGTGCATTTATAATCTTAAATTCACCACCACCCACAGTTATAGTCCTTTTTGCAAGATTTTCATTCATTAATTTAGCCGTAACCTTTGTGGTGTTAGATAAGTTTTGATAATTAGATGGTATTTTTATATCAAATTCAAAGTATTTTGTCAAATCAATATCATTTAAACTAATATAACCAACATTTAAGTTATTTTGGTCTAATAAAGAGCCTTTTGGAGCAGCTACTGTTATTGTTTCAGGAGATAATTGAAACTTAAGTACACTAGAATCAAAATAACTTGGTACATTTTGAAGAGTATAATTCAGCTTCAATTCTTTTTTCATATATACAGGAATATCCACAGTAAATTCTACTGTTTCCATGTTGAAAAATGTTTTATCCACCGGACCTCCCGTTTTATTATAAAGCTTAATTTCTGATGTTCTTAGTGTATGTGAATTATCAAGAGTCAGCTTATTTTCAGCTAATGCAACACATTTTTCAATCTTATCCAGCTGAGTTTTTGGTCCTGTTATTTTTATAGTATCCGGTGTACACGTCAAATCGCCCTTATATAATCCTTCCTCAATCTTAACATTAGGTGCTTGTGCATCTACATTAAATTCTCTAGTTTCATAAACATCAAACACAACAGCGACTTTTTCAGGAGTAATTGACTTTACCTCAAAGTTAATCCCCTCTTTGCTAGTCACATTAATTCCCAACTTATATTCACCAGGATTCACAACATTCTCCACAACTACCATAGCACTAATGTCCTCTGCCTTTAAATTGCCTACCTGTGATCTATTCCCTTGAATCTGAATATTTACCTTTTCTACATCATTAGAAACAACCTCTAAACTATTCTCAGCTGCCGTTGTTCCAGTTAAATCTATCGTAATCGGCACTTCCCTTATCATTTTAGGTGTGTCAGGATATATTTTAATAGATACAATAAACCACAAGAGTATAGCAATAATTAATGAGTAAATAACTATTGTACTATCATGCCTTATAGACCTTTTAAAACCTTTCTTTATTACTTTAAAAAAATTCATTTAGTTTTACCTCTTTTTCTTACGGCTTTTTTAAGAGATTTCAATCTATTTTTTCTATTTGTATTATCTTTTTGCTTTGGAATTACTTTGGAATCTAAGATAGACTTTAACTCATCTACCGTTAATCCTCTTTGCAAGTCGCCGTTTTCTGCAACTGAAATAATTCCTGTTTCCTCAGAAACAACAATTACTATCGCATCAGAATTTTCACTCATTCCAATAGCGGCACGATGCCTTGAACCAAGCTGTTTATTTACAAACTCCTCCTTTTGAGGTTTTGGAAGATAGCAAGCAGCAGCAAGAACCACACCATCTCTTATTATAACAGCACCATCATGTAGTGGTGTTTTAGGATAGAAAATATTACCAAATAGTTCCTTGCTCGGTTGAGCATTTACTTTTGTTCCCGTATCAATTTGTTCACCCAATTTAGTTTGGCGTTCAATAACAAACAAAGCTCCTGTTGTAGTTAATGAAAGCTCTTCGCAAGATTCACATATCGCATCTATTGCAAGAAACCATTTCTCGACTGCTTCATCGCTTGTATCAGCAAAACCCAAAAATGAAACATTAGCACGTCCTACCTTTTCAAGCATACGTCTTAGCTCTGGTTGGAACATTATTAAAACTGCAAGCAAACCAATATCCAATGTGTTTTTTAGTAAAAATGATAAAACCTTAAAACCAACTTCTTTACTTACTATATAAATAGCAATAAACAAAAGAATACCCTTCATAAGCTGACCCGCTCTTGTTTCACGAATCAGCTTTATCCCCTTATAAACTATATAAGTGATTAATATTATATCTATAATATCTATTATAGTCATTGACTTTATTACATTCCAGATTGAATTACCGAAATCATATAAAAAGTACAGCATAATTCACATCCCAATAAGTATTAATTAATTTAATCATCTATTTTCAATATTATTAACACTAAGTTGTTATTCCACCCTTTATGTTAAAAACCTTATTCTCCATTTTTATATGTAATCGGGCATTTCCTGCCCGATACTAAGTTTATTATATATTACTCTATTATAATTGTATCATAAATATAGATTAATTCAATAGTTTTTTATATTTTTTTTATTTTTTTTATAACCGAAGTTATCCTCATAATTTCACTTTCAGTATTAAATACTGATGGTGCAAGTCTGACGGTACCATTTTCTGTTCCAAGATTTTGGTGTGCTAATCCTGCACAGTGAAATCCCGACCTTAAACAAAATCCATTCTTATCTAAATATGCTGCTACTTCCTCAGGCATCATTCCATCTATATTAAATGATACAATCGGCACATAGCTTATATTTGGACTTCTGTATATTCTTATACTTTTATCATCTGAAAGCTTAGATATAAACATATCACATAGCATAGTTTCATGCTTAAATATTCTTTCAATGGTTTTATTGTTAATAAAATCTATTCCTGCCTTTATTGACGCTGCTCCAACTATGTTTATTGTGCCACTTTCTAAACTGTCCGGAAGAAAATTCGGTTGTTCAAGACTTAAAGATGCACTTCCTGTACCACCCTGCATAATCGGTATTATATCAAACTTTCCATCGCTTATCAGTAAGCCTGTTCCTGTTGTTCCATATAAGCCTTTATGACCAGCTGTGCAGAGTATATTTATTCCATCTGATAAACTAACAGGAATTACTCCACACACTTGTGCCCCATCAGCTATAAAACATATATTCTTCTCCTTACATATCTCCCCTATTTCCTTATAGGGCAAAATCTGACCTGTTACATTACTTGCTAATGTACAGACAATTGCTTTAGTTTCATGCGTTATCAAATCTTTAAACGATTGTAATGTTCTTGCATTATCATCATATACCCTTGCAACGCTATATTTCACTCTACCTGTTCTACTAATTGCTGCAACAGGTCTTGAAACCGAGTTATGCTCAAGTGAGCTAATTATAACATGACCACTTCCACCAACTACGCCTTTTATTGCAAGATTAAGTGCGTGTGTGCAGTTACAGGTAAAGACTATATTTTCTAATTCAGCACCAAAAAAATCAGCAATAGTCTGTCTTGACTCATATACCATAGTAGACGTCAACATAGCTAAACTATGCCCACCTCTGCCGACATTTCCACCATACTTTGTAAACACATCTATTACAGCATTTTTTACTCCAATTGGCTTTGGAAAGCTTGTAGCAGCATTGTCAAAGTTTACAATAATAGGTTTATCACAGCTTCTTCTAGAATTTCCACGAAAGTTACACGCATTTGAGTTATTTTCACCCATAATGTCACCTAACTTTCTACGCTATTAATCATTATATGATTATCAGATAGTATTTTCTTAACTATGTCAACATCTTCATTTACATAAATATTATAAGTGCAACTTTTCGTTGAAGTACCTGATATCCTTTGTATATCACAGGTATATCCTTTTGAAATAAGAAGCTTTTGTGCTTTCATTGCGTATGTCACTGAAGGCATAGCTATTGCACCACTTTTGCCTTTACTCATATCATCCCCTCCAATTATAAGGTATGATATATCGTATGCATTTGCGACATATTTCTCCACTAATGTAAGAAAATAATTATTTCTGTTCTAGCAAGCATATGCAGTGTGCTGAAATTCCAAGCTTTTCACCTGTAAAACCCAAGCCTTCTTCCGTAGTTGCTTTTATACTAATATTGAATATGTCAGTTTTACAAGCCTTTGCTATATTATTTCTCATATTATCAATATATGCAGAAAGCTTTGGTGATTGAGCCACAATTACAGAATCAATATTGCCAATCTTATAACCCTTTTTCTCGATTTTTTCATACACCTTTTCCAGTAACTTAATGCTATCTACATCCTTATACTGACTATCATCATCTGGAAAGTTTTTTCCTATATCACCTAAGGCTAATGCCCCAAGTAATGCGTCCATCACTGCATGAATAAGAACATCTGCATCAGAATGTCCGTCAAGCCCTTTTTTATATGGAATTTCTACCCCACCTATAATTAACTTTCTACCTTTAACAAGCTTATGAACATCATACCCTTTTCCTATACGCATATTATCCTCCCGATAGTCCAAAATCGCATCTGCAATTCTTATATCCTCAGCTGTTGTTATTTTTATATTTTTATAATCTCCAACTGTCATATAAACTTTAGCACCTATAGACTCTGCAAGCTGACAATCATCTGTAAAATCTAATCCATTCGCCATTGCAAAATCTACTGCCTCAAAATACAATCGCCTTTTGAACACTTGTGGTGTTTGTGTTATAAATAATTTTGGTCTGTATGGGGTATCAACTATAAGCCCGCCCTCAACCACCTTTATTGTATCCTTGACAGGAACTCCAAGCACTGCTCCACCGAAAACTCTTGCATCGGCTATTGTTTTTTCTATATTTTCAGGTTCAACAAGTGGTCTAGCACCATCATGAACAGCTATCATAGCAGTATCCTTATCTATTAGCTTTAAACCATTCATCACACTCTGCTGTCTTGTTTCTCCTCCAATAGCAACATTAGTAAGCTTTGTTATTCCAAGTTCCTCAGCTGTCTTTTTTACGACAGATACAAGGCTTTCTTTTGTTACCACTACAATATCTTTTATACTTTCGCATCTTTCATAGGCAAGCATCGACATTCCCATTACATTCGTATCTCCAAGTTTTAAAAGCATTTTATCCTGCCCACTCATACGACTGGAGCTTCCAGCACAAACTATAATCGCTGATACATCCATATTAACCTCCATTAGATAATAGAAAATGGCGAGAAAGAACGGATATTATCCGCCCAATCTACGCCACCACTTTAATATAATCTTAATTATTCAGCTAATGAATCTCCTGCCTCAGTAGCCTCTGTTTCAGCAAATTCTACTTCAGTAGCTTCACTTTCTTCTTCACCCTCAAGCAATGCACGCATAGAAATGCTTATACGCTTTTTATCCATATCAATTTCAAGTATCTTTACATCTACTTCTTGACCGATAGAAAGAACTTCCTTAATATCATCAACTCTACAGTTAGCAATTTGAGATATATGAATTAAGCCATCAACACCCTCAATAATCTGTGCAAACGCTCCAAAAGGTGTAATCGATACAACATTTGCCTTTACAACATCTCCAACACTAAATTGAGTTTTGAATTTTTCCCAAGGATTATCTTCACCCTTTTTATAGCCTAATGAAACCCTATTTGAATCCTTATCTAGTTCCTTTATGAAAACTTCAAGAATATCGCCCATTTTTACAACGTCGCTAGGATGCTTAATTCTGCCCCATGATAGTTCAGAAATATGAACCATACCATCAACGCCACCTAAATCAACAAACACACCATAATTCGTGATAGACTTAACTTCACCCTTATATGCTTTGTCAACCTCAGCAGTTTCCCAAAATTTAGCCTTAGCTTCATCCCTTTGAGCCTTTAGAACTGCATTAATAGAACCAACTGCTCTACGACGCTGTTCGTTAACTTCAATAATTGAGAATTTAACCTTCTTCTTTAGCAATGTATCAAGCTTTGTATTTTTGCCAACACCTGTTTGTGATGCAGGAATAAACACCCTCACTCCGTTATGGGATGCTAAAACTCCACCCTTAACCACGCTTTGTACTATGCCATCAATAACACTATTTTCTTCTTTTGCCTTAATTATATCATCAAAGCCAAGTGTTTCATCAACCTTTTTCTTTGAAAGAGTTACAATACCCTCTTGGTCATTAATTTTAGTTACAATCAATTCAACTTCATCACCAACACTCAAAATGTCACTTGGAGTTTTTGTTGGATCATCAGTTAATTCTGAAAGAGGTACATACCCCGTATGCTTTGTACCCACATCAACAATAGCTTCATTATTGTTAACAGAAACTACATATGCCTTTACCCTTTCCCCTGTATGTATTTTTTTGAAAGACTGTGCAAGAGCCTCCTCAAAATCAATGTCCCCTTCGAAATTATTTAAAATTTCAGTCATTTTTGTTTGTACCTCCTTAATTATATAAGCCGGTGTAGATGCGCCGGCGGTAATGCCAATTTTTTTAGCATCCATAAGGTTCAAAGCGTAAAGCTCATCTGAATTCTCAATATGATAAGTTCTACTGCAATTTTCCTTGCATACATCATAAAGCTTAATAGTATTAGAGCTGTGTTTTCCACCAGCTACAATCATAATATCAGAGTCCTTAGATAACTCAATTGCTTCTTCCTGTCTACATGAAGTTGCATTACAAATAGTTTCGTAGATTATTATATTAGAATTGTTCTTAGGTAAAGCTTTTAGACACTCTTCCCATAATATTATATTATACGTTGTTTGAGCAACAATTGCAACCTTTTTTTCCAAAAAATCTGAGTTTTTAAAAAATATTTTTTTTAACTCATCAGAATTTTTGAAAATAATGCAATTATCCCCACCATGACCAGTAATCCCCACCACTTCAGGATGTTGTGAATCACCTGCTATTAATATTATATACCCCTCTTGTGTTTTTTCTTCAACAATTTTATGAATTCTTGAAACAAAAGGGCAAGTTGCATCAATATATTCCTTCCCATTTTGCTCTATTTTATCATATATTAATTTCCCAACACCATGCGAGCGAATTATTACCCTTTCATCAGGCAAAAGCTCAGATATATCCTCAATAATCCTTACACCATTTTTCTGCAAGTCATTAACAACTTCATTATTGTGAATAATTGGTCCAAGAGTTACAGATTTTCCACCCTTTTTTATCTCATTATAAACAAGCTTAACCGCTCTGTCAACCCCAAAACAAAATCCAGCAGTTTTCGCTACCTGTATTTTCACCATAAAATTTTCCTTTTTTATAATATGTAAAACTTATTTAGCCTCAACAAGCTCTGTGATTGCCTCCATTATTTTATGCTTTAAAGCTTTTAACTCTGACGGTGATGGATTTTCGCTAACCTGTAATTGTAACGCACTGATTGGTTTACCATACTTAACAACAACCTTTCTGCGGAACTTCAAGCTTTCCTCAAAAACAATTCCGACAGGTACGACATCAACATTCGCTTTTGCAGCAACCAACGCAACTCCTGTTTTGCCCCTACCGACTTTTCCATCCTTTGAGCGAGTACCTTCAGGAAAAATAACAAGATTTCTTCCCTTATTCAATCTAGCTACTGATTCATCAATCACCTTCATATCGCCACTTCCTCTTACAACAGGAAATGCTCCCATGAATCTTATAAGTGCAGAGAAAAACGGGTTTTTAAACAGTTCCTCTTTAGCCATAAAAGCAAACTTTACTTTTATCGGCAAGCATATAAAAACAGGGTCAGCATAACTTCTGTGATTTGATGCAAATATTCTTCCACCCTCTTTAGAAATATTCTCAGTACCCTCATAGGATAGATTATATACAATCTTATAAACAAATAGAGCTATATACCTTACAATCGTATACATATCTTCCCTCCATAATTTTATTTATAAACTTTAACCATTTGCATATACTCAACTTTTTTAAATCCAATATTTTCATAAAGCTTAACTGCTTTTTTATTATCCTCTCTCACTTCAAGTCTTATTTTCTTTACATTTTCATCAATCTTACTATCTATATAAGCAAAAAATTCTTTTCCCAATCCTTTTGAACGATATTCAGGCTGAACATAAATCTCCTCAACCCATATAATCATCCCCCCCGATTCATTGGAGTAAGTATTTGCAGTCAAAGCATATCCAACTGCCTTACCGTCGAACTCGAACAAGTAACCGTTTGCATATCTACCCGAATTAACAATCTCATCAAATGTTCTATCAAAATTTTCAGCAGGTATCTTTTGCAACACTCCATCTGAATCATAAAATTCTTTCATTAAACTAATATAATTTTCTCTATCCTTTTCAGTAACTTCTTTAATCATTCTTAACCTCCGATTTTACTGATTTTTCATTTCCCTAACCATCTCTATAACCTTATTTATAGAATCTTCAAGTCCTAGACCTGTTGTATCAAATAAAATAGCATCATCAGCCTGTTTCAATGGTGCAACAGCCCGACTACTATCATTATAATCCCTAATTTGAATATCTGCAAGTATTTTTTCATAGGTGAGTGAATTTTCTTTATCCTTTAGCTCGTTATAACGCCTTTTTGCCCTCTCTTCAGGAGTCGCAGTGACAAATATTTTCAAATCTGCATTAGGAAGAACAACCGTTCCAATATCTCTGCCGTCCATTATAACATCATTTTCCTGTGCAATCTTCCGTTGTAACTCAAATAAGAAATCTCTAACCTTTGGAATTGCTGAAACAGCCGATGAACCCATAGATACCTCAGGAGTTCGTATCTTATCAGATACATCTTCATCATTCACAAACACACGCTGTTCACCATCAATAAATTTCAAATCAACTGAAATTTCATCAAGAAAAGGAATAACATCACTTTCAAGTGAAGCGTCCTTTCCATTTTTCAAAACATAATAAGCAACCGACCTGTACAACGCTCCCGTATCAACATAAATAAATCCTAGTTTCTTTGACGCACCTTTAGCAATCGTGCTTTTCCCAGCACCTGCTGGCCCATCAATAGCAATATTTATTTTCTTTTCAGCCATGTTTATCACATCATTTCCTACATATTTAATCCTGCACAATAACCAGTTGAGAACGCAATCTGCAAATTAAATCCACCCGTATAGCCATCAACATCAATAACCTCACCAGCAAAATATAATCCTTTTACAAACTTTGACTCCATAGTTTTAGGGTTTATTTCTTTTACTAATATACCTCCGCTTGTAATAATCGCCTCATCAATCGGGCGAAAACCTTTTACAGTTACAGGAAATGCTTTCAAGAGCTGAACTAAGGTTTTCCTCTGCTCCCTAGTTATGCTATTTACTTTTAATTCAAAAGGAATCCCAGATAATTTTGCAACAACAGGTATCATTTTATTCGGCAATAACTTACCTAATGAGTTGATAAAAGTCTTGTTTATATTATCCATAAAATCACGCTGTATTCTTAAATCCAGTTTCTCTTCGCTAAGTGCAGGCTTTAAATCTATAAATATTTTATATCTATTTTGCTCCATATTGCGAATATGTGAACTAGCACTCAAAACAAGTGGCCCAGATATTCCAAAATGCGTAAAAAGCATTTCGCCCATTTCGCTATATATTTTCTTGCTCTTGTCATACAAATTAAGCGTAATATTTTTAAGTGATAGCCCCATCATGTCGGAGCAATATTTTTCCTCAGCAACAATAGGCACTAAAGAGCCTTTAAGTGGTGTAACAGTATGCCCAGCCCACATTGCAAAAGTATAGCCATCACCTGTTGAACCCGTTACAGAATATGACTTTCCGCCAGTTGATACTAATACTGATTCAGCAAAATATTCTTCCTCATCACATTTAACACCCTTACAAATATTATCCTCCAAAATCAGTGCTGTAACTTGCTTTGAAACTAGCTGAACTCCATATCCCTTAACAGCTTTTTCTAAGGCTGCCACAACATCCTTTGCATTATCACTTTTGGGAAATACTCTATTTCCTCGTTCAGTTTTCAGTGGCACACCAGCATCTTCAAAAAAATTCATTACATCCTGTGGTGAAAACTGTGAAAAAGCACTATACAGAAATCTTGGATTACAAGGAATGTTCTGCAAAAGCTCCTCTTGTGTGCAGTTATTTGTAATATTACATCTACCCTTACCAGTTATCAAAAGTTTTTTTCCCAGTCTGCCATTTCGCTCAAATATAGCAACCTTTCGCCCCTGTTTAGCAGCAGTAATTGCAGCAAAACAACCTGCTGCACCACCACCAATTATTATAACATCATATTGCATTTTTTACTCCCATAGGCTGTTTTGCAGCTTTATTATTTCTTCTTTAATTTTTTTTGTTTGTTTAATATCTATAATATATTTTCCATCAATAAGTATAAGTACATCGCTTTCCTTAGCGTCTAAAGGAAGATTGTTTCGCTCTATTTTAATATGTTTATCCCCGTCCTCAACAATAACATAATCCCCCTCAAACCTATCAATAATCAGCATTAAACCCCTCCATTATTCATGTTTTACGCTCATTTTTTTCCCATCAGAAGTGAACACAACAGTTCCTTGCTGATCAGTTCTATATATATTATCGGTATATTCAAGCAAATTATCAACAGTGTCTTCATGTGGGTGATTATACGAATTGTCACCACAAAGTATCACTGCATAATTAGGAGCTACTACCTCCAGAAACTTCTTCTTAGATGATGTACTGCTACCATGATGCCCAACCTTGAGAACATCAACCTTTGTTAATAAATTCTTTTCAAGCATTTCCTTTTCAGATTTCGACTCAGCATCACCTGTAAACAAAAACTTATTATCGCCATAAGTCAAAAGTGATACAATAGAATAATTATTCAAGTCCTTATAATCTGAATTTGGTGCGAGTAATTCAAAGCTTGCCCCTCCCAAATTATAAACGTCACCTACCTTTGCTTGCGTAAGCTTTAATCCTTCGTTCTGTACCGTTTGCAAAAATACCTTGTAAGTTTTTGTTGTAGGTGTCATTTCTTCTGAAACCTTTGGCACAATTACTTTTCCTATTTCAAAATTTTTAAGCACTGTTGCTATCCCACCCATATGGTCGGAATGAGGGTGTGTCGCAATCACATAATCAAGCTTTTTTATGCCCTGAGAGTTTAAATAAGACACTACTATATCTCCATATTCAGCCTCTCCTGCATCAATTAAAGCTGTCTGCCCATCACTTATAATCAATGAGCAATCACCCTGCCCAACATTAATAAAATGAACACTCAAGTCGCCATCAACAACAGTTCCATTGCTGAAACCAAAGACACTCATTAACTTTTCATATGTCAAAATTCCAAAATAATCAGTAATTGCAAGCGTAACTATAATAATCAGTGAAATACAAATTATTAAGCCATTTACCTTACCTTTTATCTTTTTCGTTTGGGCTTTCGTTCTGTGTTTTGCCATTGGTTTTTCCTTTCACTTTCATGACCTGAAGAACAGTTTGGAGTTTTGCCTGATCTAGTTGTACGGCTTTCAGCTTTGCCAGTATCCGTTGTATGCTTTGCATAATTACCAGTTCTTGATACTTGTTTATTAGATTTTCCTACACCCGTTATACGCTTTGCAGAATCCCTATTTCTTGGTGCTTGTTTCGCAGACTTTCCAGCACCTGTCATACGTTTTTTAGAATCATCTACCACCAAGCATTTTTCAGTGTTTCCAATCAAATCACGCCTATTTGCACGTTTTAAAGCATCTATCACAATTTCCTTATTGTATGGTTTAAAATACTGCAATAACGCCCTCTGCATCGCCTTTTCATGTGCTGTTTTAGGGACATACACCTTTTCCATTGTATATGGGTCTAACTCTGTATAAAACATACAGGTTGAAATTGTTCCTGGAGTTGGATAAAAATCCTGTACCTGTTCAGGACGAATATTGTTCTCCTTTAGAAATAAAGCTAACTCCACAGCCTCACGCAAGGTACTTCCAGGATGCGATGACATAAGGTATGGCACAAGATACTGCTCCTTATTAACCCCTTTTGTAACAGAATAAAACTTTTCTTGAAAGCGTTTATATGCCTCAATATGAGGTTTACCCATTTTATCAAGCACAACTGCTGAGCAATGTTCAGGAGCAACCTTTAGCTGTCCACTAACATGATGCTTGATAAGTTCACGCAAAAATTCATCATTTCTATCCTCAATCAAATAATCATACCGTATTCCCGAACGGATAAAAACACGCTTAACTCCCTTTATCTTTCTTAGCTTCCTTAATATTTGAAGATATTCAGTATGGTCAACCTCCAACGATTTGCAAGGAGTAGGTGCTAGGCACTTTTTCCCTTTACATAAACCCTTTTCAAGCTGTTTTTTGCATGATGGCTGTCTAAAATTCGCTGTTGGACCTCCTACATCATGAATATATCCCTTGAAATCAGGCATTTGTGTAATTTTTTCAGCCTCTGCAAGTATTGATTCCTCACTTCTGCATGAAATACGTCTGCCTTGATGTAATGTAATTGAGCAAAAATTACAGTTCCCAAAACAACCCCTATTATGAGTTATCGAAAACTTTACCTCCTCAATTCCAGAAACTCCACCTTCTGATTCATAGCAAGGGTGGTATGTTCGTTTATAAGGCAGGCTATAAACAAAGTCAAGTTCCTCCTGTGTAAGACTTTTTGCAGGTGGATTTTGCACTAGCATTTGCTTTCCATGCCTTTGTATTACAGTCTTGCCATAAACCTCATCTTGCTGGTCATACTGTGTTTTACAAGCCTTTGCGTATGCCTCTTTATTTTCAGAAACCTGTTGCAAACTTGGACATTCAGCTGAACCAATCGGAGTATTTATCGGCTCTGTAAGATAACAAGTTCCTCTAATATCAGTTAAAGTTTTGATATCCTCACCATCTTTTAGTCTATTTGCAACCTCAATAAGCTGATGTTCACTCATACCAAACATAAGTAAATCAGCTCCACTCTCTACCAAAATAGAGGGTTTTACATCATCGTCCCAGTAATCATAATGTGCGAAACGTCTTAAGGATGCTTCAAGTCCACCTATCGTAATAGGAATATCCCCGAATATTTCCCTCAGCTTTTGGCAATAAACAATTACCGCTCTATCCGGACGCTTTCCTGCCTTTCCACCAGCAGTATATGCATCATCAGAACGCTTTCGTTTAGCAGCTGTATAGTGTGCAACCATTGAGTCTATGTTGCCAGATGTAACCATAAACGCATACTTAGGAACACCTAAAGCCTTGAAATCCTTATCACTTTTCCAGTTAGGCTGTGCTATAATTCCAACACTAAAACCATTTGCCTCAAGCATTCGTGAAATTATCGAAATTCCAAAGCTTGGATGGTCAACATATGCATCACCAGTTATCAGTATAAAATCTAATTGTTCAACTCCCATCTCATGCATATCCTGCCTTGATATAGGTAAAAATCCATCCATTACAGCACCGCTTTCAACCAAATTCTTATAT
Organism: Bacillota bacterium; assembly: GCA_023388515.1. Classification (GTDB taxonomy): domain Bacteria; phylum Bacillota; class Clostridia; order Oscillospirales; family Ruminococcaceae; genus JAAYPV01. Next base: position 111,128 of record JAEWGD010000006.1, on the reverse strand, counting down.
ATTATTTCTCATCTTTCTTTCTACCCACTGATGCTTACTCATAAGCACTTTTCTAGGCTTAGCACCCTCGGATTCGCTGACTATTCCCATGCTTTCAAGTTCATCTATAACCCTTGCAGCTCTGGCATAACCCAATTTCAATCGTCTTTGTAGCATTGATGTAGATGCTTGTCCAGCTTCTACAACTATCTCAATCGCTTTCTCTATTATTACGTCATCACCATCTGCACCACTTGACTCAGTACCCCCTCTTTCCTTTTCATCAGGAATTATAGGAGTATTCTTCTCAATTTCATCCAAAATCTCATCACTATAATCAGGCTGACTTTCTTTCTTTATAAATTCAACAACGGACTCAATCTCCTTTGTTGAACAGAAACAACCCTGTACTCTCACAGGCTTTGGAATACCTGATGGGAAGTAAAGCATATCACCATGCCCCAATAGCTTTTCCGCTCCACCCATGTCTAAAATTGTTCTTGAGTCCGTCTGTGACATAACTGACAAAGCAATTCTACTTGGAATATTCGCTTTGATTAATCCAGTAATTACATTCACAGTAGGACGCTGTGTAGCTATAATTAAATGCATTCCTGCTGCTCTAGCCATCTGTGCAAGACGACAAATAGCATCCTCAACCTCTTTTGACGCTGCCATCATCAAGTCTGCAAGCTCATCTATAGCTATTACAATTTTAGGAATTGGTATTATGTCTTCATTTTCAGCCGCCAATTCATTATATCCTGTAATATCACGAACATTATTATCAGCAAAAAGCTGATACCTTTTTAGCATTTCCTGTACTGCCCAATTCAACGCACCAGCAGCTTTTCTAGGGTCAGTAACAACTGGAATAAGCAGATGTGGAATTCCGTCATATACCTTAAATTCAACTATTTTAGGGTCAATAAGTACTAGTCTTACCTCATCAGGCGTTGCATTGTATAAAATACTCATAATTATTGAGTTTGTACAAACTGATTTACCAGAACCCGTAGCACCTGCAATTATAACGTGTGGCATCTTTGCGACATCACCCAGCATAACATTACCAGCAATATCTTTTCCAACGCAAAAGGTAAGCTTGCTTTTAGCTTTCTTAAACTCCTTGCTTTCGAGTATTTCACGCAGTGTAACAAGGTCCTTATTTGTATTTGGCACTTCAATACCAACGGCTGCCTTTCCAGGAATAGGTGCTTCTATTCTTACTCCTGCTGCTGCAAGATTTAACGCAATATCATCGGCTAATCCAGTAATCCTTGAAATTTTAACACCAGCAGATGGCTGCACCTCGTACCTTGTAACCGTTGGACCTCTGTGTATTCCAACAATCCTTGTCTGAACTCCAAAGCTATTAAGCGTGTCAACAAGTGTATCAGCTTTTTCCTTCATCTCAATAGTTGAATTAACATCAACTGCAGTATTTGAACGTTGATTTAAAAAAGAAATTGGTGGAAACTTATAAGGGCTTTCAATTTGCATTTTAGTTTCTGAATTATCTTGTGCAAAAGGTTCTATTTTTTTCTTTTTAATCGAATCTTCCATTGCACGATTAATTAGTTCCTCAATCGCTGGCTCACCATCTGCTTTTTGTGTCTGATTTTTTTGCTTATTATCAGTTTTAACATTAGCATCTAATAATGGAATATTCAAACTTGTATCCTTAGCTTTACTTCCACTAACTATTATCGGAATATCCAAGCTTGTATCTTCAACTTTATCTCCACTAACTGTTATCGGAATATCTAAATTGAAATCCTTATTCTGTGGCAAAGCCTTTGACTTTTTAGAATTAAATATTCCTAATGCTTCTTTCTCCTTTTTATCCTCAAGCTGTTTTTCTTTTTCTATCCCATCATCATATTCATCAATTAATGTATTTTCTTCTCTTACTTTCCTCATATATCCGTGTGCAGTTTTCACTGGCTTATAAAACAACCCAAAAAAGTCAAACAACCCAAAGTTAGTTAAAAGCATTATAAACACAAAAAATAATAATAAAATTATAATCTTTGAGCCAACAGCACCAAAAAGCTTCAGCAATGGCCATGCTACCAAACCACTTATAACGCCCCCGCCTTTAAGGTTTCTCCCATTCTCATAAAGATGTTTAATCTTCAATCCAAAATCAGAACCAGGTATCTCACCAACTATAAAGATTTGGACAATAGCACTTGTAAGAATCATCAACCCAACGCCCCATAAAACACGACCTGTGACAATTTCTTGTGATTCATCTCTTGCTATCAGCAATGAAGTATAAACAAGAATTACAGGCACGAATATTACAGAAAAGCCAAAAAGACCTCTTATGACATTATGTATCCAATACCAACCTGAATTACCATCAATAACTATAAGCAACAGTACAAAAATACCTGTTGCAAATAATATTACAGACCAAAATTGATTTGTATAATTCTTTTTTTGTTTGGGTTTTATATTTGTTGTTGTTACCTCTGGTTGTTTAGTTTTTTTTGCGGATGAGGTATTTTTTGCGACTGTCTTTTTCTTTTCTGCCACTTCTCCGCTCTCCCCCCCTTTGTAGAAATTCTACATAATTTCCATTATACTTTTTCCTGAAATTCTTTCAATTACGCCTATACTTATCACAACTATTCCTAACACTAAGGTGTATAATGCAAATATTTTAAATTTATCTGATTTTATTAGCCATCTAACCAACTTTATAGCAAATATTCCGACAACTGCCGAAATAATAAATCCAATTGCAAAAGGTATTATTTCTACATCTGTTTGTCCTGTTTCAAATGCGTCCTTAACCTCAAGCAAACACCCACCTAAAATAGCAGGTATGCCCAATATAAAGGAAAACTTTACTGCTGTTTCCTTTGTAAAGCCACTAAACAATCCACCACATATCGTTGAACCTGAACGTGATATTCCAGGCATTAATGCAACCCCTTGAAAAATTCCAACTGTTACAGCATTCTTTACTGTAATATCATTTGGCTCTCTTTTTCCCTTTACGCAACGGTCTGACAAAAATAATATAAGCGATGTATACAAAAAGCACACGCCCTCAATTATTATATCATTATCCTTTGAAATCCCTGTAAAAAAATCCTTGAATATGTAAAACGGTGCAAGCATTGAAAGTGAAATTATAAGCATTATTAACATTCGCCGTTCACCATTCATTGTTTTCCACTTGAATTTACCCGTAAATATATCTTTTATCATAACAAAAAACTCTTTAATTAACGACCATATTGTATCCCAAAACGCTATAAAAACTGCAACAAGTGTGCCTAAATGGAGAACAGATAGCATTAAAAAGCCCGACTCCCCGCTATTTCCTGTTAAATGCTGATAAATAGATAAATGTCCTGAACTCGAAACAGGAAGAAATTCTGTTAATCCTTGTATAATCCCTTGTATAATCGCCTCAATTATTGTCATATATCTGCCTCCGTAAATTCATAATGGGCGAGTTCAACCCGCCCTGTTTTAATATCTCTATTCGCTAACAAGCATCATTATTTACTAAATAAATTGACTATCTATATGCAGTCTATCAATAAAATCATTTGGATTTGTTGAAAATATATTTTTATCAATTAATGGATTAGTTAAGTCAAGATTATTGGTTGGTGCAGGCATGGTGTTGATATTCTTTACAGGCATATAAAACACATCATCAAGGCTAATTATAGTATGCATCATGATTGTTCCACCTCATATTCAAACACTGTATCAGGATACTTTTCACCAGTTTCCTCAATCATTTGATACAAACATTCAATCGCATCACTAAGACCACCTATTGTGTCAATCAATCCGATTTCAACTGCTTTTTCTCCATCAATAACTGTGCCCAAATCCATCGTAAGCTCACCAGTTTGCATCATAAGACTTCTGAATTCATCATCAGTGATTCTACTATTAGTTTTCACAAAATTAATTATTCTATTTTGCATCTTCTCAAAATAAGACAGTGTTTGTGGCACTCCCAAAACTAAACCATTCATCCTAACCGGGTGTATCGTCATCGTTGCAGACTGGGCGATAAATGACTTCTTAGCACTTACTGCTAGCGGCACTCCTATTGAATGACCTCCCCCGACCACAATTGATACCGTAGGAGTTTTCATTCCAGCAATCAGCTCTGCAATAGCAAGACCTGCCTCAACATCACCACCAACTGTATTCAAAATAATAACAAGTCCTCTTATAGACCTGTCCTGTTCAATTGCAACAAGTGATGGTATTATATGCTCATATTTAGTGGTTTTATTCTGTGACGGCAAAACATAATGTCCTTCAATCTGACCTATAATAGTTAGGCAGTGTATAAGATACTTTGCATTTTGTGGAACTACCTCACCCGTTTTTTCAATTAAATCAGCTTGATCTAAAGTATCCTCAGTATCGCTCTGCTCTTTGTCCTGATTTTCATCTTCGTTCTCATTTTCTTTTACTTGTTCACCATAATAATTATTCATCATATATCATACATCCATTCAATAAAATACTATTAATTATACTATTCAATAATATATTATTTCTCCTAACAATGAATATATACATATATTTTTAATTATACCACTTTTCTTAATAAAGTCAAGTTTGAGTATGGATAAAAAACTGACTTTATCGCCCATAATTCCTATAATTTCTTGTGAGTTTTCCACTCAACGCTTCTCAAAATCTGTTCATATAAATCGTCCTTGATGTCAATATTCATTTCTTCTAATTCTTTTTCTGTCGGAGTATGGTTAACAAAATTCACAAAATTTAGCTCCTCAAGCATAGCTATTGGAGTCTGCTCATTTGATTCACCCATACATAAAACAGCTGATGACGCTAATGCGTCTGCTATATTAACTTGAGTTTTTGTAAGTATATTCCCAAACAAATCTTTCTCACCAATTTTATCATTTATCGGATTAAATCCACAGCAAGCAATACATCTTCCCGTCACACCCCATCTTAGCGGAGAAGGGGCACTGTCAGTTATAATAACGCCTAGATTTTCAACATTATACATTCCCCTTAGAAACGCCCAACATGAATTTGCTGTTTTTTGAGAATCTTTCGGAAGCTTTAAATAATATCCGTTAGTGTTTGATTCATCAACTCCAGATGACGGAATTAACAAGTTATTTTTAATCGTTAAATAAACATCATATTTACTATTGCTTTTGGGTAGAAAAAAATCTGCTTCTTTTTCTATCAACTCATCCTTGCTTATGCTCCCCTTTTCTACTACATTCCCCTCACAAAGCGAAACCACCTTTGAAGTTATAGCAACAACACTGTTTTCAGGTATTGACTTAATAGTTTGGGATAAAAGCTCCTCTATACTGCATGAAGAATTCTCAACTATTTGAGTTTTCAAAGCTGTAATAATCATTAATCTATCTCCTAATTAATTTTGCAGATACTTTTTTAAATACTGTCCTGTATAAGACTCCTCACAAGCCATTATTTCTTCGGGAGTCCCTATTTTTATAATAGCACCACCCTTATCGCCACCCTCAGGTCCTAAATCTATAATATGGTCTGCTACCTTGATAACATTTAGGTTATGCTCAATAACTAAAACTGTATTTCCTGAATCAACCAACCTCTGTAACACTTCAATAAGCTTATGAATATCAGCAGTATGCAAGCCTGTTGTTGGCTCGTCTAAAATATATACTGTTTTGCCAGTTGGACGCTTAGAAAGCTCTGTAGCAAGCTTAACTCTCTGTGCCTCTCCTCCCGATAATGTTGTAGAGGATTGTCCAATTTTCACATACCCAAGCCCCACATCTTGTAATGTCAAAAGCTTTCTTGCGATTTTAGGAATTGGACTGAAGAATTCTACTGCCTCATCTACCGTCATATTCAGAACATCAGATATGGATTTTCCCTTATAGTGAACTTCCAGCGTTTCACGGTTGTATCTTTTACCTTTACATACCTCACATGGTACATATATATCAGGTAAAAAGTGCATCTCAATCTTTAGTATTCCATCACCCTCACAAGCCTCACAACGTCCTCCTCTAACATTAAAAGAAAAACGTCCTGGACCATAACCACGCATTTTAGAATCACTTGTCTGTGCGAACAAATCCCTTATATCAGTGAATAATCCTGTATAAGTAGCAGGATTTGAACGTGGAGTTCTGCCAATCGGTGACTGGTCAATATTGATAACCTTATCAAGATTATCTATACCGTCCATGCTATCGAAACTTCCACTTTTTATTTTTGCACGATTAAGCTTTGCCGCAAGATGCTTATATATAATCTCATTCACAAGCGACGATTTTCCAGAACCCGAAACACCTGTAACACATACAAATTCTCCAAGTGGTATAGTTACATCAACATTTTTTAGATTATTCTGTTTAGCACCCTTAATCGTTAGGAAAGCTCCATTGCCTTTTCGTCTTTCTTCAGGTAAAGGAATAACCTTTTTGCCACTTAGATACTGACCAGTAATAGATTTTTTACACTTCATAAGCTTATCGGCAGTTCCCTCAAATATAATCTCACCACCATGAACACCCGCTCCAGGTCCTATGTCAACAACATAATCAGCGGCAAGAATAGTATCGTCATCATGCTCAACAACAATCAACGTATTGCCTATATCTCTAAGCCTTTTTAACGTTTCAATTAGCTTGTCATTATCCCTTTGATGTAGTCCAATACTAGGCTCATCAAGTATATAAAGCACACCAACAAGCGATGAACCTATCTGTGTAGCAAGACGAATTCTTTGGCTTTCTCCTCCAGAAAGAGTGCCAGAAGAACGTGACATAGACAGGTATTCCAAGCCTACATTTTTCAAAAAGCCCAAACGCTCTTTTATCTCCTTAATTATACTTTCAGCTATAAACATATCATGCTCGGAAAGAACTAAATCATTAAAGAAAACTAACGTGTCGGCAACTGATTTTTCTGAAAGCTTACTTATGTTTATATCACCAACTGTAACAGCAAGACTTTCTTTTTTAAGCCTCTGCCCATTACACTGTGGGCATTTAACTTCCGTCATGCAAGCTGAAATTTCGTCCTTTGAATATTCACTCGTTGTTTCACGATAACGACGTTTAAGGTTATTAATGATACCCTCAAAATCTGTATAATACTTTCCTCCACCTAAATCCTTTGAGCGAGTTAAGTGTAGCTTCTCACCATTTGTGCCATATAAAAATATATCTATAACTTCCTTTGGTAAGTTTTTAACAGGTGTTGATAGAGAAATCTTATGCTTTTTTGCAATAGCACTGTAATACATCATAGCAATAGAGCTACTATCGAGAGTGTTCCAACCACTCGCCTTAATTGCACCCTCTTTTATACTCAAATCCTTATTAGGAATAATCAAATCAGGGTCTATTTCATTGAATATACCTAATCCTGTACATTTTTCACAAGCTCCAAATGGATTGTTAAACGAAAACATTCTTGGAGCAAGCTCGTCAATGCTTATATTATGCTCTGGGCAGGCGTAGCTTAGAGAGAAAAGCATTTCTTCACCATCTATGATGTCAACAACTATCAGCCCTCCTGAAAGAGATGTGACGGTTTCTAAGCTATCTGCAAGACGTGAATTTATGCCCTCTTTAATTACAAGGCGGTCAACAACAACCTCAATTGTATGCTTTTTATTTTTCTCAATCTTTATTTCCTCGGAAAGTTCATACATATTACCATCAATTCTCACACGAACATAGCCTGAACGTCTTGCCTGTTCAAGCTCCTTAATATGTTCGCCTTTTCTGCCTCTTACAATCGGTGCAAGCAGTTGAATTTTAGTACCTTCCTTTAACTCCATAACCTGATCAACAACCTGATCAATTGTTTGTTGACTAATCTCCCTATTACATATCGGACAATGAGGAATACCTATTCTTGCATAAAGCAATCGCAAGTAATCATGTATTTCTGTTACTGTTCCAACTGTTGAGCGTGGGTTTTTAGATGTTGTTTTCTGGTCTATTGATATTGCTGGCGATAAGCCCTCAATGCTATCTGCATCTGGTTTTTCCATTTGCCCCAAAAACTGTCTTGCATATGACGATAGGCTTTCGACATATCTTCTCTGTCCATCTGCATAAATAGTGTCAAATGCAAGCGATGACTTTCCTGAACCTGACACACCTGTCATAACAATAAACTTATCTCTTGGAAGTTCTATATCTATATTCTTTAAGTTATGCTCCCTAGCACCCTTTATTATTATTTTATTCCTCATATTTCCTCCAAAATCCTTTTGTGTTCAGCAATCTTATCTCTTAAATATGCAGCGTGTTCAAACTCCAGCATCTTTGCTGCATTTTTCATCTCAACCTTGAGTTTATCTATAAGCTCTCTTCTATCCTTAACAGTCATCTTCTTGCCACTTGAAATCTGTTCCACTTTTTCTTTATTAGTTATCTCAAGGACATCTCTAACCTCTTTTATTATAGTTTTTGGAACAATGCCATGCTTTTCATTGTATTCTATCTGAATCATTCGGCGACGCTCAGTTTCAAGAATAGCTCTTTCCATTGAACCTGTAACACTGTCAGCATACATTATTACCTTACCCTCTGAATTTCTTGCTGCTCGTCCTATCGTTTGAACAAGCGATGTTTCACTCCTTAGGAAGCCCTCTTTATCTGCATCAAGAATTGCTACAAGTGATACCTCTGGCAAGTCTAATCCCTCACGCAAAAGGTTAATTCCTACTAAAACATCAAACTCACCCAATCGCAAATCTCTGATAATCTCCATACGTTCAATAGTATCTATATCATGATGTAAATATCTTACCTTTACACCCATATTCTCTAGATATGTTGTTAAATCCTCAGCCATCTTTTTTGTCAATGTCGTAATTAACACACGTTCATTTTTTTCTACCCTTGAATTAATCTCAAACATTAAATCCTCAATTTGCCCCTCAATCGGCTTAACAATTATTTCTGGGTCAATCAAGCCTGTTGGGCGTATAACCTGTTCCACAATCTGCTTAGATTTCTCTTTTTCAATTACTCCAGGAGTTGCACTTACAAATATAGCTTGATTAATATGATCATAAAATTCATCAAAATTAAGTGGTCTATTATCAAACGCACTCGGTAATCTAAAGCCATACTCAATCAGCGTATTTTTCCTCGCTCTATCGCCTGCATACATTCCCCTCACCTGTGGAAGTGTTACATGGCTTTCATCAACAATAAGCAGAAAATCATCTGGAAAATGGTCTAGCAAAGTATATGGAATACTCCCCTTAGGACGTCTTGACAGAACTCTTGAATAGTTCTCAACGCCACTGCAAAAACCGATTTCTTTTAACATTTCCATATCATAATGAGTTCGCTGTGTTATTCTCTGTGCCTCAATAAGCATATTATTACTCGTAAAATATTCTATTCTTTCAGCTAACTCCTCATCTATTTCCTTTAACGCATCCTCCATTTTATCAGGACTTACTATATAATGTGATGCCGGAAATATCGCAATATGTTGCATTGTAGACAGAACCTCACCCGTTACTACACTCACTTCACTTATTCTATCAATCTCATCGCCAAAAAACTCAACCCTTATCGCCTTATCAGTAGCTGATGGAGAGAAAATCTCAACCACATCACCTCTAACACGAAACTTATTTCTTGTCAAACTTATATCATTACGCTCATACTGTATATTCACAAGTTCTTCCAACAATTTTTCTCTTGACTTCTCCATACCTTTTCTAATCGAAACAACCATTGAGCGATAATCATCAGGATTACCCAATGAATATATACAGGATACACTTGCAACAATAATTACATCACGACGTTCGGTTAATGAAGTTGTCGCTGAATGTCTTAGCTTATCTATCTCCTCATTTATTGAAGAATCTTTTTCTATAAAGCTATCTGTACTTGGAATATATGCTTCTGGCTGATAATAATCATAATACGAAACAAAATATTCCACTGAATTATTAGGGAAAAACTCCTTGAATTCAGAGCAAAGCTGTGCCGCAAGAATTTTATTATGTGCCAGCACAAGCGTTGGTTTATTTATCTGTTGAATTACATTAGCCATCGTAAAGGTTTTTCCTGAACCTGTAACACCTAACAGTGTTTGTTCCTTATAACCCTTATTAAGCCCATCAACAAGCTTTGTAATTGCCTCAGGCTGGTCGCCAGATGGCTTATAGGTTGATACTAATTCAAATTTATCCATATTAACTCCAACAAAATATTTTTTAATCAGTTAAACTGAATACTCCACAATCCTTCATCGATATTGCTTTATTATCTGCTACAATAATATGGTCAAGCAAAGTTATACCAATAGGCTTCAATATATTATACAAATACCTTGTCGTATTTACATCATCTGATGATGCCATAGGAATGCCATTTGGATGATTATGTGCCAATATAATCATATCACTATGTGACTGATAAGTAAACTCTATTATCTTTTTTATATTAACTGCTACTGTATTTATAATACCTGTTGCAATTACTCTACTTGAAACAATCTGCAAGTTATCGTTTAAGCTAATTGCAATAAGCTTTTCAAACGGCTCTCCAATAAATAGCTTTTTAGCATAATTCATAATATTTTCTATGTCGTTTCCTGCACAATGGTCATGTTTTTCTAACGAATACTTTTTTAACAGCTGAGGAATTAGCTTTAATAAAATAGCACTATTTTCAGTTATATAAGGAATCTCTGTCAGTATATTTATATCTGCGTCAAATACATTGCTTAGTCCTCTGCATTTTTTTATAAGCTTATGTGCAATTTCATTTGTATTCCTTCGTGGAATTGAATAATATAACAAAAGCTCAAGAATTTCATGGTCTTGAAAATTATCAATACCTAATTCAAGAAAACGCTTTTTTAGTCTTTCTCTATGTCCCTTATGAAAATTATCATTCATTGTTATTTTACACCTTTTTGATTATTTTCTTTTGATTATACTCAAATCTCCTCTTACTAGTATAATATATTTCTTCAACTTTTAAAAGCTTTTTTTAATAAAAAAAATATGTTATACTTTATATGTTATATATTCAACAATATCAATCAGAAAATATGAGGGATTTTATGAGAAAATTTATTATTAATTCAAATGACAGTGGGCAACGTGTTGACAAATTCTTGACTAAGGCTGTTCCTAATTTGCCTAAAGGTGTATTATATAAATCAATTAGGCTTAAAAAAATTAAGCTAAATAAAAAAAGATGTGACATTTCTACAAAACTTATTGAGGGTGATATTCTAGAATTGTACATTAATGATGAGTTTTTTGAAAATGATACAGAATATAAGCTTAACTTTTTACAAGCATCAAAGGAGTTAAATATAATTTATGAAGATGAAAACATACTAATAATTAATAAGGAAATAGGTATTGCTGTTCATAATGATAACGATAAATCAACTGAAACCTTGATAAATAAAATTAAACATTATTTATATGATAAGGGTGAATATCTCCCTCAAAGTGAGAATTCCTTCTCACCCGCTATATGCAATCGCCTTGATAAGAATACCTGTGGGCTTGTAATCTCAGCAAAGAATGCTCAGTCCTTGCGTGATATGAATGAAATTATTAGAAATAGGGAAATCCATAAGAAATATTTATGCCTAACTGTATCTACACCACCTAAAAATGAGGACACTCTCCTTGCCTATCTCCATAAAAACAATGAGCTAAATAAAGTTTCCATTAGCGATGTAGCAATTAGTGGATACAAGGAGATTACAACGAAATATAAAATTTTAAAAAACATGAATATTCTAACGCTCGTTGAAATAGAATTAATTACAGGAAGAACGCATCAAATTCGTGCGCATATGGCTCATATAGGATGCTGCTTACTTGGCGATACTAAATATGGTATACAAAGTGTCAATAAAAAATATGGCGTTTATCATCAAGCATTATGTGCCTATAGCTTAGAGTTTAATATAAAAAACCAGTGTTCGCTTTCTTACTTAAACTGTAAATCATTTAAGTTACCATATGAGAAAATATGGTTTATAAAAAAATCTTTTTGATACAATTTTTAACTTTGAATATATGGATTTAATACCATATATTATAATTTATTTGCCATTCCGTTTGGATTTATAGCCATTCAGTTGAAAAGTATTGAGGTCTTTTTTCTTTTATATTATACTGTTATCAATGGATGAAGTAAGGGGTTGTTAAATGTTAAGATTTATTGCTGAAGAAATCACCCTCTATCTTATTGCTAATAAAATTATTAAAATTGAAAACAGAAACTTTTATATTTACGGAATAGAATTATTTATAAACAATTTACTTATTACTGCTACAATAGCAATTATTGCACTACTATCTAAAACTCTAATAATAAGTTTAATATTCTGTATTGTGTTCTACCTAATAAGAGCATACTCTGGTGGATACCATTGTAAAAAATATATTCAATGTTACTTTATTTCTGTATCAATTTATGTTAGCCTGCTATTGGCAAATACATATATATATAATTTTAAAACGCTAATTTCCATTATCCTTTTATGTGTTTCGTTTCCTATTATTGTTGTTCGTTCTCCTGTCGAACATGAAAACAATCCCTTGACTATTGAGGAAAAATCAAAATACAGAAAAATTAGTATCGCTTTGCTTTCTGCATTTTCTTTCTTAGGTATCGCTTTCCTAATTTGGAATAAGCAAGATTTTTCATTGGCAACATCGTGGGCAATATCAGCTTCGGCTGTATTGATATTATTATCAAAAAAGGAGAATTTAAAACATGAAGAAACAATGTCTTAAATTAATCGCAAAACTTGCAGAAAAGAGTATTTCAAAAGCAAACAACTCCGCCTGCATTGGTTGGACATATCAACCTCAGGTACCTAAAGGTATAAAGAAGTTTAAAGCTTAAACAGAGAGAAAAATAACTCAAAGTACAATGACTACAAATATAAAATTTTCGTCGATTTTATTATTTGTCTGATTTCTAATGTAATTAAATTACATTTTACTCCTGCAAGAGGCAGTTCATTATCTGGTGAACTGCCTCTTCTCCTGTTGTTTTATAAAATAAATAATCAGTTGTAGTCCATAGGATTTATTTCCTATGGACTACAACTGTAAATATTCTATTTTACATTGGTTTCATCGTTGGGAACAACAATACATCACGAATTGATGCACTATTTGTCAAAAGCATAACTAATCTATCAAGTCCAAAGCCTAACCCACCTGTTGGTGGCATACCATATTCAAGTGCTGTAATGAAATCCTCATCCAATTCAGCATTAGCACCCTGTGCACGCTTTGCCTCAACCTGTTTTGCAAAACGTTCTCGTTGGTCTATCGGGTCATTCAACTCAGAAAAAGCATTTCCCATTTCCCTTGCATATATAAAATACTCAAATCTTTCAGTGAATAACGGATTACTTGCTTTTCTTTTTGCAAGTGGAGAATTCTCAACTGGATAATCATAAATAATCGTTGGCTGTATCAGCTTGTCCTCAACAAATTCCTCAAAAAATGCAATTAGAACATGCCCCTTAGTAGCACCCTTACCTTCATCAACCTCGACATTGCGTGACTTTGCACAAGCCCTTGCATCCTCATCTGTTTCCCATGAATTATAATCAACACCAGCATATTTAAGCACTGATTCAACCATAGTGAGCCTCTCCCACTTTTCACCCATGTTGATTTCAACACCCTGATATTCAATAGCATCTGTTCCACAAATTTTCTTAGTTATAACCTTATACATATCTTCAATTATATCCATCATTCCAAAATAATCAGTATATGCCTGATACATTTCAATTGTTGTAAATTCAGGATTATGTGAAGTATCCATACCCTCATTTCTAAATATACGTCCAACTTCATAAACCTTTTCAAAACCACCAACAATAAGCCTTTTTAGATATAATTCAGTTTCAATTCTTAGGTACATATCCAAATCCAACGCATTATGGTGTGTCTTGAATGGTCTTGCTGCCGCACCAATTTCCAACGTGTGCAATACAGGAGTATCCACTTCCAAATATCCTAAATTATCCAAATAACTTCTAATCTCACGCAAAATCATACTGCGTTTCATAAATGTATCCCTAACATCAGGGTTTACAATCAAGTCAACATAACGCTGACGGTAACGTATATCTTGATCCTTTAAACCATGCCACTTTTCAGGCAGCGGTAAAAGTGACTTTGAAAGCATCGTGATTTTAGTGGTATGTATCGAAATTTCTCCACGCCTAGTTCTAAAAACCATGCCCTCAATTCCAACAATATCACCAATATCCCACTTTTTAAACTCCGCAAAGTTATCCTCACCAATATCATTCATCTTAACATAAACCTGTAATCTACCAGTATTATCAGCAATATCAATAAAATTCGCCTTACCCATATCACGCCAACTCATAATTCGCCCAGCAATAGATACAGTTTTTCCATCCATCTCTTCAAAATTATCTTTTATATCAACATTTTTAGCAGTAACTTCATATTTAGTTATTTCATAAGGATCGACATTATTCTCTTTTAGCTCCTTTAGCTTCTCAATCCTAACCTTCTTTAAAATGTTAATATCCTGTTCAACAACTTCTTCTGTTAAAAGATTATCCTGATTTTCATTCATCAAACAAACCGCCTTTTATCATTAATAAAGGGTTCAACTAATTGAACCCTCCTTATTCCATTTTACTATTTTGATATCTCCAATACTTCGTATTCCAATTCACCAATTGGTGCTTCCACTGTAAAAGTATCGCCTATTTTCTTTTTCATAACCGCTTGACCAATTGGAGATTCATCGGACACTCGCCCAATAACAGGGTCTGATTCAGTTGTTCCTACTATTTGAAGCTTTTGAACCTTTTCCTTGCCTATCTGACGAATTGTTACTATTGAACCAACACCAACCTCGTTAGTTGATATCTTATCATCATCCACAACTTCAGCATTATTAATAGTATTTTCTAATTCAGCAATTTGGGCTTCAAGAATTCCCTGCTCATTCTTTGCCTCATCATATTCAGCATTCTCAGACAAATCACCAAATGCTCTTGCTTCTTTTAGTTTTTGAGCAACCTCTGCTCTTCTTACAGTTATAAAATGTTCTAATTGCCTTTCAAGCTTTTCAAAGCCTTCTCTGGAAATTTGTTTTTTTGTCATGTTGTTCTCCCCCATGTTCGATTATATATTAATTAATATAAATGATAATAACCATATATAATCTTTTTATTCTTTTGACCATATTAAATTTTACAAAAGTTTATTCTAGTACTACATTATATATTATTTCTACCATTATGTCAAGGTAGTATTTACTTACAATAATTTATTTTATTAACAATAACTCAAGTGCTTTTTGTAATTGAGTATCCTCCTCAGTAACACCTGGTTGAACTTTTATTCCTGTATCAGATGGCAATGCAACCTCATGGTCGGGATATAGACCTATTCCATGATAGCAATCTGATTTTGTGGTTTGGTATGTTGCAACTGTAACCGTAATTGCACCTCCACCATCAAGTGCTGTTGTTGATTGCATAATACCCTTACCAAATGTTTTAACTCCAACAAGTTTTGAGCCACTAAAATCCCTTAATCCTGCTGCAAAAAGCTCACCTGCACTGGCAGTTTTTCCATTGACTAATACAATTACTGGAATATCTAACTTTTTGTCATCATCACTTTTATCCATTTTAGGATAGTCAATTATCTTTGTTTCCCCACTATGATAAGTTGCAGAAGCTATATCTCCATATGGCAACACCAAATCAAGGCATTGCAAAGTTGCATCAACAAGTCCTCCTGGATTGTTTCTAACATCAAATACTATTCCCTTTGCTCCATCATCAAGCAACTTGTTTAACGCTTCATTAAACTGCTTTGACGTGGTTGAATTAAAATTAGTAATTTCAATATAACCAATATCATTATCAAGCATCTTACCACTTGCTGTAATCAGATTAATTGATTTTCTAGTAAATTCATAATCCTTATCAGCACCGTTTCTTCTAACTGTCAGCTTTAATACTGTTCCCGCTTTACCTTTTCTAATTAAATCAATCGATTCACTATATCCCAGCGTTAATATATCATTCCCATTAACTGAAACTATTATATCATCAACTTTTAATTCTGATTCCTTAGCAGGAGATTCCTCCATAATTTCAGCAATTTTTATATATCCACTCTCATCTTTTTCAACAGAAATACCGATACCCACTAAAGTACCCGACTCGTTTGCAAGTGCATCCTTATATTCATCTACATCCAAATACTTGGCATATGTGTCATCTAGCCCTTCAACATATCCCTTGAGAATTGCGTTCATTAGCTCCGTTTCATCAATATCAGAATAAAAGTTTTGCCTAACCCATCTATCAAGTTCATCAAGTCGCTCATATCTATCTTTCATTGCAACTACATCTTTTACTTTTTCATTATAAGTCTGTAATGAAAATCTTGATGTGAGAATAAATGTTATTGCCGCAGTTATAGCAAGCAAACTCATTGTAACACCCAAGCTTATTTTTTTATTCATATTTTTATCTACTTTCTTTCTTTTTATTTAACCATAAAATAAGAATTAATTGTTTTCTCTCTCTAAATTCAAATCAACACATTTGGGCAACCGAATTGGCTGCCCTATAATATATGTCGTAATTAAATGCTTTATGACTTTAAATATGCGAAAAGCTATGTATAGTTTTTAGTAAAGATACTTTCTTGGATTGTTTCGAGAACCATTATCAATTACTTCAAAATGAAGATGAAAACCCGTTGACATTCCAGTTGAGCCAACATAACCGATAACTTGTCCCCTCTCAACATATTGGTCAGGTGAAACTATAATAGAAGAACAATGTCCATATAATGTTGTAAGTCCTCCACCATGGTCTATAATAATATAATTTCCATATGAACCACCACAACCACAGCTATAGCTCTTGCTATAATTATGAGAACAGGTTTCAGACACTTTATCTACCGTTCCACTTTCAGCTGCAACAATAGGTGCTCCACTTATTCCTCCACCAGCAATATCTATTCCACCATGCAATCTTCCCCAACGTGAGCCATACTCACTACTTACGCCGTAAAATCCAGGAACAGGCCATTTTAGAGGACCACCCGTATAGCTACTTCCACCTGAATTACTTGGCTTTTTGGATGCCTCATTCTTCTTTGCCTCTTCAGCCTTTCTAGCTTCTTCTGCTTTTCTTGCCGCCTCCTGTTGTCTAGCTATTTCAGCTAGTATTGCATCCTGTTCTGCTTGGATAGCGGCATTTTCAGCCTCTATTTCAGCCTTATTCCGTTGTGCTACTTCCTGTTCCATCTTTAGCCTGTCAATCTCTGTTTGAGTCTTTTGTGAATCAGCATTCAATGCATCTAATGCAATTTGAACCTCATCTTTTTTAACAGTCAACTCAGCCATTGATACTTCAAGTTCAGCTTTTTGTGAGTTCAATACTTCAATATTCTGATTATACTCATTAAGCTCTGTTACAAGCCCTTCAACAAGTTCATCATCATATTTTGCAACTCTTGACATCAACTCAACCTTAGTTAGCATATCATAAAAGTCTGTAGCCCCTACCAAAGCTGACGCCATGCTATCATTTCCAGATATATACATTGATCTAATACGCAACTTAAATTTCTCTAAACCCTCAGCAATCTCAACCTCTTGAATACCAATCTCTGTTTCAAGATTAGTAATCTCTTCTTGCTTACCCTCAATCTGCAAATTAATATCATCAATTTGATTCATAAGAATTTGAATATTCTCATTCTGTAATCTAATTTTTTCAGCAAGCTGTTCTTGGTACGCTTCTTGTTCTCCTTTATTACCCTCAAGAGCTGCAATCGTTGCTTCCAAATCCTTAATCGCTGAATTGTTTTCACTCTTTTGCTTATCAAGTTCATTAATCGACTTCGATGCAGATGCTCGATAATCATGATCTCGGTTATATGTAGCAATGCCCGTTGTTATGACCACACATATAATCAGTGCTATTATCTTCATAATATTTGTTTTCATTTTGATAATACTCATTATTAAGCCCCTCTTTGCTATTCACAAATTAAAATCATCTGTTTACACTTTCAAATGTTTCCTTGTGCTAATCACACTTCCAATTGCTCCAAGAACTGCTCCTGCAAGAATGTATGAAAACGCCACTGAAACAGCTAATTCCTTAAATGGCACTAGTGAACCCGTTCCAAGTATATTCAGAATATCATTGTCCTGCGTCAACACATTAACTAATGAATCATACCCAAGCCATGTTACAATAGTTGCAACTGCACCTGAAATAACTCCAGTAAGCATTCCCTCTACAAAAAATGGTATCCTAATAAAAGCATTCGTTGCACCAACATATTTCATTATACTAATTTCTTTACGCCTTGAAAAAACACTTGCCTTTGTTGTGTTTGAAATTATTACCATAGAAACAATTACTAAGGCGAATATAATTGAAACAGATATAATTGAAATTATTCTTTTCATCCCTATAAGTATATCAACAAACTCAAATGGTGCTCTTATAGATAATACATTATCAAGCTTTTCAATCTCACCAACAGTTTCATCTGTAAAGTTAATGTCTTTTATTCTTATTTTAAACGAATCCACCAAAGGATTATCATCACCCATTGAGTCAAAAAGTAACGCAGAATCAGCCATGCTTGCTTTCAAATGTACAAACGCTTCTTCCTTTGAATAAAACAAAATAGACTCTATATTCCCTATTGATTTAAGACTTTTCTGAATATCATTAATCCTCTCATCACTTGTATCCTCATCTAAGAAAACTATTACTTCATTTTTGCTCTCAATCCCTGTTACCAAAGAATTTATATTAACATAAAACAGCAGTGAAAATCCTACAAGCAACAGTGAAACTAATAGAACGCAAAAAGATGCAAAAGCCATGAGTTTATTTGACATTATATTTCTCGTACCCTGTTTAAAAAGATATTTTACACTATTTATTCTCATCGTTGCCTCCTATAATTTCATCAAAGACAACCCCACCAGAATTAATGCTTATTATCCTTCCACCAAAATGCCTTACCAAATCATGTTCATGTGTAACCATCAAAATAGTTGTCCCACAATTGTTAATCCCCTTCAAAAGCTCAACTATTTCATATGACAACTCTGGGTCAATATTTCCCGTCGGCTCATCGGCAATAATTAGCTCAGGGTCATTTACCAACGCTCTTGCCAACGCAATCCTCTGTTGCTCGCCACCCGACAACTCATTTGGATATGAATGAACTCTATGCTGTAAACCTACAAGACTTATTACATATGGCACACGTTTTCTTATGTATTTAAGTGGTGCATCTATAACCCTTAGTACAAACGCAATATTCTCATAAACCGTCATATTTGGAATTAATCTAAAATCCTGAAACACAACCCCTATTGTACGCCTTAGCTTAGGTATTTTATCTCTACTCAAGTTACTTAAATTAAAACCATTAACATTTACAGTACCCTTAGTTGCTTCTATCTCCCTTAATATAAGTTTTATTATTGTACTTTTTCCTGCACCTGAAGAACCTACAACAAATGCAAAATCCCCATCATTAATTTTTAAGTTAATATTTTTTAATGCCTCAACACCACTTGGATATTTTACTGAAACATTTTTCAGCTCAACCAAAGTAAAAGCACATCCTTTCAGTGAATTCGCAATTTAACATCAATCATGCCTTATTATTTATATTAATGTCAGATTATGCGGTCACGAATTGAATAAGTTTTGCCTAACACTATAAAGTATCAGGCAATTATTATGGGCATTTGTTGTACAAACGTCCTTTTTTCTTTTCAGAAACCCTAGAACTTAACAGGGTTAGCTGATAAATATCTCTTGACCATCAACGCAATTTTGAAAATTATCGCATGGTCAAATTCTCTTAAATCAAGCCCTGTCAACTTTTTGATTTTCTCAAGTCTATATACCAATGTATTTCTATGTACAAACAGTTTTCTTGAAGTTTCAGATACATTTAAATTGTTTTCAAAGAATTTCTGTATCGTAAATAATGTTTCATGGTCTAATGATTCAATACTGCCCCTCTTAAAAACCTCATGTAAAAACGTTTCACATAATGTTGTTGGCAGATGATAAATAAGCCTTGCAATACCAAGATTATCATAGCTTATAATAACCTTATCAGTTTCGAAAACTTTTCCTACTTCAAGTGCTATTTGTGCCTCTTTAAATGAACGAGCCAAATCCTTTACTCCGACAACAACTGTTCCTATTCCAACATTAACTCTTGTGTAGAATTCGCTACTTAATGTATCAGATATTGAACGTGCCAACTTCTCTAAATCCTTTGATTCAACATCATTCTTTATTTCCTTAACCAAAACTATGTCGGATTCTGTTATATTAAACACGAAGTCCTTGTTTTTATCTGGGAAAAGATTCTGGATTACGTCAAATGCCGATATATCATTCGCCGAAACTATGCGTATTAACAGAACAACCCTGCTAATTTCTGCACTAAAATGAAGTTCCCTAGCCTTTATAACTATATCACCAGGCAGTATATTATCAAGAACTACATTCTTTATGAAATTATTCCTATCATACTTTTCATCATAATACTGCTTCAAATTTGAAAGTGTTATCGACATAATACTAGCATATTTCGCTGACATTTCGTCAACACCCTCAATAAAAACAGCATAATCAGGCTTAGACCTAAAACCAAATGGCTTATATGTATGTCCATCCCTAATAAAAATATCATACGAATCGCTTAAATCCATTGATACAAATTCATTTGTAGTTCCTATCTTTGATTGATCACTACAAGCAATAACATTAGCTGTTTCATCAACAACACCTATTGTTGTTTCAATCGTATCCTTCATTTGTTGAATAAACCCTTGAAATAGTCTATTAGACATATAAAACTCCATTTCTCCGCCGAAAACATACATATAAATCTATCTCATCTTCTTCGACGGAAAAAGAATAAGATTAAAATATATTAACTCAAAGGTACTAATATATAGTTCAATTTAATAATTTTAACTAATAAATCTTTGAAATTACATAACGCTTCATATATTACAAATTGTAACATAGTATTTTGTTCAATTTGTTAACAAACTGTTAAATCTATGTGATAAATTAAAAAAATCAACTTGCATACTTTATTTAGTTGTTTATAATGTACAAAATTCTCAGTTTGTTGTAACTGTTCTGTAATTATAACTGTGTTTTGTTAATAAACAATCGTTCCATATTTATCTGCAAGCATTTCTAACTCACTTCTATCTATGCTACAATCACTATCTATCATCGCTCTACCACTAAATAAAAGTAACCCTGATTCAAGTGCTACCTTGCTTTCCGATTTGAATATTACAGGCAAAGTAAGCATATGAGCATTCTGACAAAAAAACATCGCATCATCATAGTTTAGCAATTCCACCGTAACAGACCCCGTAAAAGCCTCATTCATCTCAAGTATCTTACTTGACATATCAACCGAACAGCTTATCGGTTCGCTTAATTCAATGCTGTCAGTGGAAAGGAAAAACGCCTGTTTATCGTTTGCCATTACAATTTGACCGTTATATTTTTCAAAATCTACCCTATGAAAATCAAAATTGTCAATACTCTTTCTTATCTCTTTAACCTGTTTAGAGGTAATTCCCTTGCCACATTCTATTATCTCTACACCGTTTTCTAACAGCAATTCAACCGATTGTGATATATCAATTTGTTTTCTTTCACCATCTTCCAAACTTCTGTTCACTTTTGCAATCAAAGGAATTTTTGCATAAGGTGATATTTTATGAAATAAATCAATATAATCAGAATTTAACCCACAATTAAATCCAAACCCTGATACCCCTAATTCCTGTAAACATATAAGACTTGGAAGTAATTCTGTGCCTAAGGGAGTTACACCATTTTCATTTGTCAACATTGTTACAAAAACTGGGATTCCAAACCTCTTGCAAGCAAAAACTGCTACCCTTGCTTCAAACAAGGAAACCATATCTTCAATTACAAACAAATCTGCTCCCGCATCAGCTAGTGCTGTTGCCTGCTCCAAAAAGATATAAAACATATCAAAAAATTCAGCTTTTCCAAAGTTTACATCGCCCTTATCAATTGATGACAAGCATCCAGCCACTAGAATTTTATCAGATATATTCTCCTTAGTCAACATAATTAAATCATGATTTAATCGCTTTATCTGCTTTTCAAGTCCAAAAGACTTTAAGTTTTCACCATTTGAACGTTCAGTTGGTACGCAAATTCCATCAACCCCTGTGTTCAAACACTCCTCCAGAAGTTCCTTAAACACTGAAGAATTTTCTAATATCCATTCCTCAGGGCATTTCCCTTTCGGCATCCCTTTTAATTTTAAACTTTCTTCTAAAGCTCCCGCAAGGAGCATAGGCAATCGTTCCGGAATTTCCATTATATACTGTAATCCTTTCTTTTTTGTTTTATTATTGTTCTACATTTTTTCAGGACAATCTATTTTTAATATTGTAAGCGAATTTCTAAGCACCTGCTTAACTGCATCACACAAAACAAGTCGTGCCTGTTTTAATTCTTCAGTTTCTGCGTTTTTAACACTGCAAGCATCATAAAATTTATGAAAAAGTGTTGCAAGTTCAATAGTATATTTCGTAATTTTTGCTGGGTCATATGATTTTGCTGCTGCATCCACTTCATTCGGTAAAGTTGCCATATGGCGAATAAGCTCAATTTCCTGTGACTTGTCCAGTATATCTAGCTGTTCTAAGCTAATATCACTTATGTTAACACCCTCAGCAGACAAATTTGCAATCAGACTGCAAATCCTTGCGTGTGCATATTGAACATAGTACACTGGATTTTGTGCTGACTTTTCAACTGCTAAATCTAAATCAAATTCAAAATGCGAATTTGATTCCCTCAAATTAAAATAAAACCTAGCTGCATCAATCGAAATCTCATCTAGCAACGTAACAAGAGTAATCGCTTTTCCTGAACGCTTTGACAGCTTCGCAACCTCTCCATTACGCATTAGGCGAACCATCTGCATAATTACAACATCCAACTTATCGGAATCGACTCCAAGTGCTGTAAGTGCTGCTTTTAGTCTTGGAACATAGCCATGATGGTCAGCTCCTAAAACATCAATCGCCTTATCAAATCCCCTTGTAACAAGCTTATTATAATGATACGCTATATCAGGCACAACATAGGTCGGGATTCCATTTGAACGAACTAAGACAAAGTCCTTATCCGAACCATAATCCGTTGCCTTAAACCATGTAGCACCCTCTAAATCATAAGTACAACCCTTTGCTTTCAACAGTTCAACTACCTTGTCAACATCACCATTTTCATGTAATGTACTTTCCCTAAACCAGTTGTCGTATTCAATTCTATATTTTTTCAAATCATCCTCAAGACCCTTAATATTCTTAGGCAACGCAAAATCAACAAGTGCCTTTCTACGTTCTTCGGAGGATAACTCTACATATTTATCACCAAAAGCTTTTGAAAATTCTTCAGCGTGTACAGTAATGTCACCACCCTGATATGCGTCCTCTGGCATTTCAATCCCATCTTTGTAAATCTGCAAATACCTTACTTCAAGCGATGTAGCAAACTTTTCAATCTGATTTCCCGCATCATTAACATAAAATTCTCTCTCAACATAATAACCAGCACAATCCATAATACTTGCAAGGCAATCACCAATCGCACCACCTCGTGCATTTCCTATGTGCATAGGCCCTGTTGGGTTAGCTGATACAAATTCAAGCAAAACCTTTTTACCATTGCCAGTATCTGTTTTGCCATAGTCAGATTTTTCATCTAAAATAGCTTGTACAGCCAATGAAAACCAACGTCTGCCTAGAGAAAAATTGATAAACCCAGGTCCAGCAATTTCAACGCTTTCAAACATAGTTCCGTCCAAAACAAGCTGTTCACAGAGAAGTTCTGCAATCTTTCTTGGTGGCATTTTAAACGGCTTAGCACAAATCATTGCAACATTTGTAGCAAAATCGCCATGTGATTTATCTGCTGGAATTTCTATATTAAAAGGCGATATAGGCTCAGACGGAATACTTCCCTCTGAAACCAATCTGCCCAAAGCACTCAAAATTATTTCATTTAGCTCACTTGACGCAAGCTTAATCAAATTCGACATTTTTATATTTTCCCCTTTATTATAAAGTAGATTAATATTTACTTCCTTATTCATACTCAATTCAAGTTTTTTATATTAAGTATAATTTCATTATCTGACATATAGCTTGAGTTTAAATCAATCGTATATTTCATATAAAGAATTCCACCATCGCTAGTCAAATTATTTTCAATCTTCTTAGTATTAATTCCTACAATAAACTCACCGAATGGCGTCGCATAGTGGCAAAAATGCTTTTTTCCATGCTCAATTATTAAGTTTGAACTTGACGCTCCACTCCTAATAATCGACGCTATTTCGTTTTCCTTTACTGTTATATCAGTAACTGAGCCTTCAAATCCTGTCGCTTCTGAATCCTCATATGAAATTATATACTCTCCATCTTTCTCATCAAAAGTACCCGTTGTCGTTAGTTCCATTTCGGATTTTTCATCATTCGAAACAATCTGTATGCTCTTCATCTCTATTAAAACATTTTTTTTCAAATCAAATCACCTTTGTACAGAAGTGTATATTTAAACTATAACATTTCTGTATAATTCCCTCTTTTTTAACAGTTAATATCAACCTTGAAAACATCACCATGAACATCATGACCTAAAAATTGCCTAGCATTCTCCTCAAACATCTCAACGCTATCGCTAACATAAAATGTGTTTTTACCAATATTATTACTAGTATTTAAAAGATTTTGCTCAAGCAAACAAAGATTAGCGAACTTTGCTGCTTCCTCACCAGAAGAAATAAGTGTAACTCCTTCGCCGACAATATCAGCAATTATATCCTTCAGCAATGGATAGTGAGTGCATCCTAAAATAAGAGTGTCAACTCCCTCATTCTTTATGGGCTCAAGATATTCTTCAACAACCATTCTTGCAATCTTATTATCTTTATCCGTATATCCATTTTCAACAAGTGGCACAAACAATGGACAAGCTTTCCCAACTACAAAAGAATTTGGTCTTATTGTTTTAATCGCTCTGCCATAACTACCACTCTTTATTGTTGCCTGTGTACCGATAACACCAATTTTTCCATTCTCCGTTGCACCACAAGCAGCCTGAACTGCTGGCAATAGAACCCCTGTAAAAGGAATATCCTCCACGAGAGGCTTTGTATTCATAACTGAGCTTACAGTGCCACAAGCTGCGATTATCATTTTTATTCCATGCTGTCTTAGAAAACTTATATCTTCATTTGCATATTTAAGTATCGTTTCCTTACTTCTGCTCCCATATGGAAGCCTTGCTGTGTCACCAAAGTAAATTATATTTTCATTTGGTAGTATATTATTAAGCTCTTTAACAGCAGTTAATCCGCCAACCCCTGAATCAAAAACTCCAATAGCTAAGTCCCTCATATTCTCCACTGCATTCACAAACCCCTTTATCAACAAACCCTTTACTTAATGAATTTGTATTAATTTTGTCAATTTCATTACCTATCTGAATTATCAATAGCTTGTTCAATAAGTTTATCAAGTAGATATGAATACGACATTCCAACGTCATTCATAAGTTTTGGATACATACTAATAGGTGTAAATCCAGGCATTGTGTTTATCTCATTCAAAATAATTTCACCATTATCATCAAGGAAAAAATCAACCCTTGAAAGCCCTTTACAACCCATCACTTTATACGCTTCAACAGCAATCTCTCTTATTTTTTTTGCTTTATCATCATCAATTCTTGCAGGAATATACAACTTAGATGATTCAGCAACATACTTAGCGTCAAAATCATAAAAGTCATTACAAGACTCAATCTCACCTACAAACGAAGCAAATGGATTATCATAACCAAATACGGCAACCTCAAGTTCCTTGCCATTTATAAATTCCTCAACAATAACCTTCTTATCATGAGAAAAAGAAAGTTTAACCGCCTCTTTAAGTGTTTCAAAATTTGTTGCCTTATTTATTCCTATTGAAGAACCACAATTTGCAGGCTTCACAAACAACGGGAATCCCAATTCATCGCCTATTTTCGCACAAACCTCATCAAGATTACTAATATCCCTTAACGGAATCATCCTCCACTTAGCAGTCCTTATACCATTGTAGTCAAGCATAGTATGAGCATGAGCCTTATCCATGCAAGCAGCTGACGCAAGTAGTCCACATCCTACATATGGAATTTTTGCCAAATCTAGCAAACCCTGTATCGTGCCATCTTCGCCATTCTTTCCATGTAAAACAGGAAATACTACATCAATCTTTCTAATTGTTGATTCCCCATTTTCAATGGTAATAATCCCCTTATGAATAGTATCTGGGGATAAAACAGCCATTGCACAGTCAGGATTTCTCTCCCACTCTCCTGACGCTATACTTGAAACTGCTCCGGGATAATAAAGCCATCTGCCTTTTTTTGTTATTCCAATACAAATGACCTCATATTTATCTTTAGGTATATTTTCAATAACATTTGTTGCTGAAACAAGTGATACATCATGTTCGTTTGAAACTCCACCGAAAATTACTGCAACTTTAATTTTAGACATAGAAAAAAAGCTCCTTTAAAACAATAAATTAATAATATACCTCAACTAATCAATACAGTATAACACATTCCATAAAATCCTGCAAGCATTTTTTTATTTATTTTAGCTAAAAATAAAATAAAAAAATGTGATGATTTCTAAGTGATATGTGAAGTATATAATGTATAACTTTTTTTACTTGACCTTTTCTATACTATATGATACTATTATTAAGTAAATGAATAATTCAGTTAAATTTACTTATTAATTTTCGTTATAAAAATTATTTGAAAAATACTTGACATTTTGGAATAAAGTATGATATACTTGAAATACCTCTTTTGGAGGTCTATTTTTTTGCTCGTTTTTAGTAGCTTATGGCTTCTACATTTCTACTCAAAACTGCAAGACTTCTTATTATTTTGAGGGAGGCAAACAGCTCTAGCTTTCGGATTATCCGAAAGAATCTTTCGTCAGGAGGTGCCGATATGAGAGTAAAAATCACTATCGCTTGTACGGAATGCAAGCAACGCAATTACAACACAAAGAAGAATAAGAAAAATGACCCTGACAGACTTGAAATGCAAAAGCACTGTAAGTTCTGTAAAAAGCATACGCTACACAGGGAAACTAAGTAAGCGGAGGTAACTTATGTCTAAAGAAAATGTAAGCGAGAAAACTAATAGCAAAAAAGCCTCTGCTAAATCTTCAAAAGACAAAAAGAATTCGTTTGGAAGAAAGTTCGTTAAATACTTTAAGGACTTGAAAAGCGAATTTAAAAAGGTTGTTTGGCCAACAAAAAAACAAGTATTTAATAATACCCTAGTTGTTTTAGCTTTCTCTGGGCTTTTAATGTTGTTTATTTTTGGTTTAGATACTGGTCTTTTAGCACTCCTTAGATTAATCTTAAATCAAGGCTAAATTCTTATTAATGCAAGGAGGAAGATAGATGTCAGATGTAGCAAAGTGGTATGTTATCCACACATATTCAGGTTACGAAAATAAAGTAGCTCAAAATATCGAAAAGGTAGTTGAAAACAGAAAACTTCAAGATTTAATTCAAGAAGTTCGTGTTCCTACTGAAAAGGTAACTGAAATTACTGATAATAAAACCAAAGAAGTAGAAAGAAAAATTTTCCCTAGCTACGTTCTTATTAAAATGGTTTATACCGATGATTCTTGGTATGTTGTCAGGAATACAAGGGGTGTTACTGGTTTCGTAGGACCTGCTTCTGAACCAACTCCCTTGACTGAAAAAGAAGTAGAGGCTCTTGGAGTAGATTTGTCAAGAGTGGAAGTTAACTTTGCTGTTGGTGACCGTATAAAGGTTTCTGGCACTGCTATGGATGGCTTTGTTGGTACTGTTCAGAAGATTAATATTGATGATGGTACTGTTGATCTCCTTATTTCTATGTTTGGTCGTGATACTCCAGCTACTCTTGCTCTTAATCAAGTTATTAAATTGGACAATTTTTAAACATTTACGCTTGCAAAAAATTTGCTTGCGGTGGGAGAGATATTTACATTATCTCGCCATTTACCACATTTTTTATGGAGGTGCAAAAGCATGGCACAAAAAGTAGTAGGTTTTATAAAACTACAAATCCCTGCAGGTAAAGCAACACCTGCTCCACCAGTTGGTCCTGCATTAGGTCAACATGGTGTTAATATCATGGCTTTTACTAAGGAATTTAATGAACGCACAAAGAACGATATTGGTTTGATTATTCCAGTTGTTATTACTGTTTTCGCAGACCGTTCTTTCTCTTTCATCACTAAAACCCCACCTGCTGCAGTTCTTATTAAAAAGGCTTGCGGTATTGAAAGCGGTTCTGGTGTTCCTAACAAAACTAAGGTTGCAAATATCACTAAAGAACAAGTAAGAAAAATTGCAGAAACAAAGATGCAAGATCTTAATGCTAGCAGTATCGAATCTGCTATGAGCATGATTGAAGGTTCTGCTCGTTCTATGGGTATCGTAGTCGTTGACTAACCTTAAAAATAAAATATAATGCCTATTTATTTACTTTGCTAATCTTATTACATAATTGTAATTTATGATTGTGCATTGTCTAAATGGTGGGAGGATATTTCCGTTAACTGTTATGCGTTTCTTTTATTTAGCATTTCAGTATTACCACTTAAGAGGAGGATAATTAATGAAACATGGCAAAAAATATGTTGACAGTCTAAAAACTGTTGATCGTTTAAAACAATATGATTCTAATGAGGCACTTGATTTAGTTTGTAAGAATGCTAAGGCTAAGTTCGATGAAACTGTTGAGGCTCATATTCGTTTGGGTGTTGACTCAAGGCATGCTGACCAACAGGTTCGTGGTGCTGTTGTATTACCAAATGGTACAGGTAAAAATGTAAGAATTTGTGTATTCTGTAAAGAAGATAAGTATGAGGAAGCAAAGGCTGCTGGTGCTGAATATGTAGGTGGACAAGACTTGGTTGACAAAATCATGAAGGAAAACTGGATGGATTTTGATCTTGTTGTTGCTTCTCCTGATATGATGGGACTTGTTGGTCGTCTTGGTAAGGTTTTAGGTCCTCGTGGCTTGATGCCAAACCCAAAGGCTGGTACTGTTTCTCCTGACGTTGCTAAGGCTGTTGCTGAAGCTAAGGCTGGTAAGATTGAGTATCGTCTTGACAAAACTAACATTATTCACTGCCCTATTGGTAAGGCTTCTTTCGGTTCAGAAAAACTTGATGAAAACTTTACAACACTTATTGAAGCAGTTATTAAGGCTAAGCCTTCTGCTGCTAAGGGAACTTACGTTAAATCATGTGTTGTTACATCAACAATGGGTGTAGGTATTTCTGTATCAACAAGCAAATTTGGTGCTTAATTTTATATATTAAATTTACCACTGATAAAAGGTGTTCTGTAGTAATGCAGAACACCTTTATTGTATTAAAAATAAAAAAGGGATGCAACTGAGCATCCCTTTTTGACTATTCTATAATATATGAATTATATCCACCATCTGATAATTCTGATAATAATATAGTAAATTCCTCTTCTGTAAATTCATTTGAAATTATTAAAGGAACAACTTTTTTATTGCCAAAAACTATCTTCAACTCACCTAGAATTATTTTAACTTTATCTACATTACTACCCTCTGCTAAAGAAACCTCTCCATTGGCTTTAGGCATAGTATTTCCTGCTTCATCAAGACTTATTTTTGCAATAAAAACTGCATTTTCTATTTCATCTGGCTTATAGATTTCACTTGTTCCATTTATAATTTTTACTGCTGATTCCTCAATCATAATATTTGAATTGTTTTGTTGTGCAGTACTAATTATTTGGTTTGCCACATCAACCAATGCAAGGTATCTCGTTTCACTTTTAACCATACTTCCTACATAGCCTAAGTCAGAGCTTCTGAATAATGGGAAAGATATATCTTTGCATATAATTTCATCAAAACCTGCAAGAGAAATTTCAGCAGTAATTCTGGATAAGTATGACTTTGTTCCTGCACTAAATGCTGACATCCATGGTTTTCCACCGTTACTTGGGCTGTTATCTAGCCACAAAGTCTCTTGATTTTCAAACCTGTATGCTGTATCACCATACATTCTAGGGTAAATATTATCTGCCAAAGCACTTATTTCTGCAATAGGTTTCAAGCCCTGTGTCTTTATTTCATCAACAATTTCATCAAGTGAGATTGTTGAATTAACTGCTCCTGCCGTCATAGCATCCGCAATAGTTGAGGCATAATTCAAATATCCACCACTGGACCTCAATGGAACAACTACTGCTGTAGCACTAGTATTCGTTTTAATACTAGATAAACTATTGCTAAGTTTAGTTTTACTACTTAAATCATCTACGGTAAGTGTATATGCAAAAAAGTTATTTTTTGTGTTAACAATAGGCTGATTACTTTCCACTGCTGACTCATTAGGTATCTCAGAACTATCGCTACTATTTGCGTTTGATGTTTCACCACCTGAAGGAATGAACTCACTTGTACCTGATGAATAATTATCTTTATTTTTAAAATAATCAAGAATTGGTGCTCCCGCACTATATCCTAAGAAAGCTAATCCTAATGCTATAACTATCGTAAGCGCAATAGACATAACGCTTTTGAACTTACTATGACGCTTCCCTCTCCTTTTCACTTTTGATTTATATATCCTTATCCCTTTGTTCCTTTTCATTTTATTATTGCTCCCTTATGCACATATTCTTTCATCTAGGATGTTTCATTTCTGTTTTTGTCTATGTAATTATATAACGCTAATCCCATACAATGCCATTGAAATTATCCCTATATATATCATAAGTAACGGATATCCCCTAAAGCTTTTCGGGACTTCTTCAGAATCAAGCTTTACATGAGCTATTTTTAAAATATATGCTGCAACCAAAAATCCCATTCCCGACTTAAATCCCATCATAACATAGTCAATAAACGATACTCCAGAGTTTAAATTAGACTGATTTAAACTTGAACTTATCATCAATGCACCAAGTACAACGCAATTGAATGCTGAAATATGGATATATTTTTTTAGTTTATTAAAAAAGTTTTCGCTTATTACTCTTAATAATAAAAGGCTTAAAATATAAATTATTGATATAATAATTATGTAAACGAGAGGTCTAAGCATTGACTCATAATTATTTTTAAAGATAACTTTGTCTGTAAAATAAGTTAACATTGAGCCAACAGTTGTAAAAAAAGTTATAACAAAGCTTAATCTTATTAAATTCGTCTTATTTTTTGATGCGATTAATATTGTGCTAATTCCCAATGATTTTGAGAAAATAATATTTGAAATCAGTGACGCAAACAATATATTTATTATAACCATCTCAACCCCCTTTAATTATTCAGTTTTAGCTTTCCAACTTTTAATTATATTCAAAATAAATCTAAACAAAGCCATAAATAATCCTAAAAGTATAAAACCACCAAATGGTTTAGATAAACTCTCCGTCGATAAGGATACTCCAACAATATTTCCATTGACTTTTCCAAATGAAATCATCTCTCTGATAAATGAAAAAATTAGTACTACAATGTCAAACCCAAGTATGTAACATATAACTGATAAAAGCATTTTACCTTTTGTCATCTTAAAATAATCGACCTCTGTTTGTGAAACCAACATTGCATTCACCAATAAAAGTGGGAAATACATTCCAAATTCAGCAACCTCTGCTCTGAAAATATGCTGTGCAAGCATTGAAACTGGTACATACACTAACGACGCAATTAAAGTATATAATATAATACGCAAGGTAAATACAATTTTTCGTGGTAAAAACGATGCAATCATTATTGACAAAAATGTAATCGTTGAGAAAGCATATATCAGAAAAAGTCCAGCTTTAATTGTCGTTGCACATACAATAATTGGTGTAACAATCATTCCACTAACTAGGACTATATTCTTTTTATTTAACCCCTGTAAAACGCTTTTATCAGTTAATTTCATCAGTTTCACCCCTGTTTCTTAGCCATCCTGATAGTCTTTTCTTGAGCTTTCTTATTTCTGGTTGAATTTTATCTATATAAAGCTTATTTATCCTTGCCTTAACCCTTTCAGTATAGTCGTCCATTGCCATAGCTGACGGGCAAGCTATCAATGTAGCGTAGATTATTGCATTTTCTACCTTTAATTCTCTCGTTAAATAACATGTAAATAAACCAATAATTATTCCATAAATAAGTCTTGGAATTTTTGATTTAGGTGTAATTCTTAAATCAGATGCAATAAAAATCGCACCAAATACAACCATATTGCTTATCAGCTGATATACAGTAAACTTTATTGGTGAATTCCCTATTGGAAATAAAAAGGAGTAAACTGCAACTGTTCCTATTACCCCTAATGTAGTCATAGTTGCTATGCTTTTTCTGAACATAAGCACAACTGCACAAACAACCAACACTATAATACAAGTTGCACCCATTGGTCCTGTGAAATTTCCCAGCATTAAGTCAGTATCCAATACATTTATAGTTTCTGTTGAATTCATTATACTCGATAATGACGGAAATAATGTATTTGATACAGAAAATGTAATATCTAAATCTGCATATGGCTTTGGATATAACATAACTTGATTTTTCCATGAAATAGCTGAAAATATAAATCCTACGGCAGCAGGTGGAAAAACCAAATTTCTCCTCCCCCCAAAAACCTGTTTTCCAATAATAATTGAAACAATGCAGGTTAATATAATTATATTGTAAGGTATCGATGCTGGCATCATAAGTGGAATTATCATTCCCGTTACTATTGAACTTGTATCTTCAATTGAAAACTTTTTTCCTCTTAATAATATGCATATATAGTCTGTAACAAGACAAGTAAGCATTGCTATAACACACAGTACTAGAGTTCTTGCTCCATAATATGAATACGCCATAAAAGCTACTGGCACTAAAGTTAGCATTAAGTCAAAGCATATGGTTTGTTCAGCTTTCATTTTTGTATTCAAAGTTGTTCCTCCGTTTTTATGTTAAATAAACTTTACTATAATATTTGTAGGTAATTGCATATTAATTACTTTATATAAATCGAGGTGAAATAATGGTCATTGAACAAATAAGCAAATCAACTGTTAAAGTAATTTTATCAAGCAATGATATGTGCGACTATCAAATGGATTTTGATATGCTTGAAAGTAATAACCTTGAAACCAGAAACTTGATTGTATCCTTGTTAACCAAAATTCAGAAAAATGTTGATATTGATTTTAGTTCTGACAATCTATTTATCGAGGCATTCTCATCAAAAGATGGTGGTTGCCTAATGTATATTTCTGTTATTGAGAATACTGATAATGCATACCGCAAAGCCATTAAATCTGATTTTATTACTATTACAACAGAATTTGATGACCTCAACACAATGATTACCCTCTGTCGTCAGCTAACCAATAATAATAAAATTGTTCGCAGTCAATTATATTTTAAAGAAGATTTGTTCCGTTTAGTAATCGAAATAGGCTCTAAATCAGAGAGAAAAATCTATAACTTCCTTTTAGAATATGGCAAAATTATCGGTAAAGGTGATTTACCACATTCTATAACAAAGGAATATTATCAGTGTATAGAAAGCGATAAAGCAATAGAAAAGCTCGCAGTGCTGCAAACTATTTAATATTTTTTAACCCTGAAATCGCTTCCTTCATGCTGTCACTATTGAAAAGATAGCTTCCCGAAACAAGCACATTAGCTCCAGCTTGTACTGCAAGCTTTGCTGTATCAGCATTAATTCCTCCATCAATCTGTATATCAACTTCCCTTCCACTCTCAGCAATCAGCTTTTTTAAATCTCTTACCTTTTGTAATGAGTCCTCCATAAACCCTTGTCCACCAAAGCCAGGCTCTACAGACATAATAAGCACCATATCCAAAGCATCAAGATATGGAATGAGCGTGTCAACAGGTGTTTTAGGCCTAATAGATAACCCAGCCTTTATACCCATACTGTGAATTTTATCAATCGTTTCACTAACATCAGAATCGCTTTCAATGTGAAAAGTTATCATATCTGCACCAGCATTAACAAACTGCTCTATATATTTATAAGGATTAACTATCATCAAATGCACATCCATAAACATATCCGTGCATCTATTAGCTGAATCCAAAAGTGGTGCTCCGAAAGATATATTATCAACAAAAACACCATCCATTACATCAAAATGTAACATATCTGCCTTTGCATTTTCAATCTCCTTGATAACCTCTGAAAGCCTTGTCATATCTGCACTTAAAATTGATACTGATACTTTGTTTTCCAATAAAATTTCCTCCTGAGTTAATATAATTTCAAACATATTTATACAATTAATTATATAATATTTATAGGCAATCGTCAATACAAATATGAAAAATCCTTAGTATTATTGTATTCTTTGCTTTAAAAAACTGCAATCTTCTATATTTTTATTTTAATGTATTATTTCAAATATATTTTAATAAAATATATAATGATGGCAAAAAGCAAACTACAAATACTTAGGAGGAAAAAATGAACAAAAACAGCATTGCAAAAGACACAATCACGTTAACTGCTATCCAAATCTTTTTACAGGTTTTATCACTTCTTCTTAACATTTTTATAACCCGTAATTTAGGCACGTCTACCGTTGGAATAGCATCACTTATATATACTTTCTATGGTTTTGCTACTGTGATTTCCACTGGAAACATTTTCGTTTCAACAAGTCGATTTGTATCCGAAGAAATTAGCAAGCCAAAAGGTTCTCCAAATAAAATATTTTTATATGCAATCTTTTTCTGCATTACCCTTAGCGTTTCCATTGGTTCTATCATATTCATATTTTCAGACTTTCTTGGTTCACAAATACTGAAAAATCCTGACACCGTCAAAGCTATAAGAATAATTTCATTTTGTCTTCCTTTATCAGCTCTCTGTGCCTGTATAAAGGGGTATTTTCATGCTTATAGAAAAATTCTCATCCCCTCTGCATCAGATGCATTGGAGTTTTTTATCCGCTCAGGCATAATTGCTTTTCTTGTTGTTTTCATGGTTAAACCTAACAAAATGTCAATCTTCTCTGCCATCGCTATAAGTCTTTTTGTTGCTGAAATTTTTGGTTGCCTATTTCTTATCATTGCATTTTTTCGTTCAAAGGATAAAGACAATAAATCAAAATCGGCAAGTATGGGTTTCCTAAAATTTATTAGGCTTACAATACCAATAATTCTGAACAGTTACATAATATCCATCTTAAGCAGTACAAATGAGGCATTACTTCCACTTACCCTAAAGCAGTTTGGAAGCTCAACTGACCTTGCGTTAAGCCAATATGGAATATTTGAAGCGATAATATTACCAACAATTTTCTTTCCATCAGTGGTTCTATGCTGTCTGTCATGCATACTCGTACCCGAAATATCAAGGGAAAGAATTGCTAACAATCATTTAAAGGTATCTTCTCTAATAGAAAAATCTCTGAAACAAACTTTTGTTTTTTCGATATTTGTTGTTATTATCATTTTGTCATATGGAAAAGATATAGGAATTATGCTTAGTGGCGACGCTTTCAGTGAAAATGCCATAGTGGTACTTGCACCTGTAATCCCCTTTATATACCTAGAAATCATTCTTGAAGGAATTTTAAGAGGACTTGGAAAACACAGCTTTTCAACCCTTAACTACCTTGTTGAATACATAATTCGCATATCTGTATTATTAATTTGTGTTCCTCTAATCGGATTTTATGGAATAATTATTTCATACTTTGCAAGCAATATTGTCTGTAACATAAGCCGTATCATAATAATCACCAAAACAACTAACTTCATTTTTAGTGCTGTCGACCTTGTGCTAGTTCCTGCTTTTTCTGCTGTTTTATCTTGGCAGTTAGGAGCTATCCTCAAGAAAATACTACCAATACATATCCTACCCATCGTCTTAGAAATTGCTGTGTACTCAATTTTCACGGGAATTATCTATCTCTTTATAAACAAAGTGATAACCTCCATGAGTCAAAACCAACCATCAGTTAAAGAGAAAAATCTTCAGCTTTCTAAGTAATCATTAATAAATAATGGAAAAGATCTAATGCTCATTACACAGATCTTTTCCATTTTTTTGTTTTTGTTTATCTTTATAATATAAATTTTATCAGAACTTGTATAAAAATAGAGGTGCTGTTTTGACAATCTGTTATTTTTATTATCATAATTACTTAACAATCAAAAATAAAATAGAAATCTTCTGCCACATTTCAAGCAATAGCAATGCTTTTAGTCAACTACAATAACTGAATCTGCTTGTGATATTTCTCCCTGAGAACTATTATTACCACCCGAATCATCTGATTTAGCAGTGGTGACCTCTGGATTTTCTGCAAAGGATACAATTAATATATCGCCATTCTTAACATTAATTGTGCTACCTGGCTCTTTACTTGTTCCTGTGACATATCCATTTTCATACTTATGATTTTCCTCTGCCTTTTGCTCATATCTAATACCTGAAGCTGCTAGTTTTTGTAGATAATCATCAAGTTTTAAGCCCGCAAAGCTAGGTATTACAACATTTTCAGAACCCTTACTCACCCATACCTTTACTGTGCTACCACTTGCAAACTTTTCGCCTTCCTTTATCTCCTGTTCATAAATCAAGCCATTTCCATAGTCATTATTATACTCATAAATTGGCTCTAGCGTTATCCAATCAGCATGAGCCGTTTTCTGAATTTCAAACGACTTACCAATTAAATTAGGCATCAAGCTGTCCTTTTCAATAGTAGTCATAACAGCTGTACTTTCGGTGGTAATATCTGTTGACTCTTCTGTATTAACTGTGACCGTCACAACATTGTTAAGCGAAGAAAGGCTGTCAACACCAGATTTAATTTTTTCTGTATCATCACCATTAAGAACATTCAAAAATACAGTAACAAGAACCATAAGAATTGCCAAAAGCAACACGCCTATAATAACAGCAACCTTTATTCTTTCCAAAGAGCTTTGCTGTGAAACATCTGTTCCGTCTATCTCATCTTCATATACATCATCATCTATTACTGGTGCTACATGCTTGTTATTCTGCTTTTCATCCCTAAGTACAGCATCAAGCTTGCTCTTAGGTATTGTTATTGTTGCAGTAAAACTTTTAGCACTGTTATCAAGCTGTTCAAACAGCCTTGTAACAAGTTCTGTTATAGTCTGTATTCTTTCCCTGCCTACAAGCTTTAACCCATCCATTATTACTAATGATATATTCTTTGGCACATTCGTATTAATCTCATGAGGTGGGCATAAATTGTCATTATCCACTCTGCTAAGGGCATCCGTAGGCATACATCCAGTCAAAATCCTGTACAGCACTGCACATATCCCATACACATCAGTCCATGTTCCCTGTCTACTACTAAGTGAATACTGTTCAGGTGCAGCATATCCTTGAAATATTTCTGAAACCAACTCTGTATTAGCAGTTCTAACTCCTGAAACGCAAAACTCCATAAGCTTCAGCTCACCCTTAGGAGTGTAATAAATCGTATTAGGGCTAATTCCCCTGTGTATTATTCCAGTATTGTGAATAATACTCAATGTTGTAAACAGTGGAGGAAACAGCTTTGAAACTTGTTCCCAACTTAATTCGCCAGCATTTTCTTTTAAATAATCAATCAAGCTAATACATTCTACAAACTCATAAATTGCATAGGTTGTATTATTTTCAGAAAAAAGATCCAACGCTGGCACAATATGACTTAATGTTCTCATCTTTGCAAGCGACTTATTAAGCTCCGTAAACTCAGCCATCAAAGCCTTGTATTGTGCTAAATGGTTATAATTAACGCTTATTATAGGTTTCCCCTTTACCCTTGAGCAAAGGTTTTCGGGCATATATTCTCTTATGACTATTTTACAAGTAATAACAGTATCATAACCAATATATGTAGCACCCTCACCATTGCTACTCAGTAATTTACCTACCGTATATCTATTATGAAGTGTTGTTCCCGGTTCTATATAAGACGGTAAATAGGGAGTCCCCTCAACATATCCACAATGAGGGCAAACCGAAACTGCACCTTTTTTTTCCATACAGCCTAAGCATTGCTTATTTTCTCCCATTTAAAACCCTCCTATCCATGATTTATATCATACATTTTGTTCGTGCTTTTTCTAACTCAAACTATTTTATCAGTATTAGCCTAACTTGTCAACCTTTTAAGCACTCAACAAGCCCTAACTCGAACAATTGTATTAATGTTGTAATATTTTTTAACGTTTTTAAACAAAAATTTGACGATAAATAGTTTTTTTGTTTTATTCGTGTAACTTATATCAAAAACTTAGTATAATATTAATTTGATATATTATTCCATAAAGATTTTCAATTATTCCAGAGAAAGTACTTCTGTTATATAATTATCCTGTGTTTCTTTCACTGCCATTACCTTATCATCAAAATTCAGCATAATTGTAATATAATATGGCTTTTCATCTTTGGTTTTACTATCTTCATAATAATATTTATACTTATATATCTTTTTATCATCGTTACTTCTTATGACTTGTATAGGCTCTAGTTTAAGGACTTCCTCTACCTCCTCAATTGTATTACCATCTTTAATTTTGCTTATATCAATCTTTTTAGGTGCTTTTATTCCATTAACATTCTTTTTTAGAATATTATAATTAAAATAAGACACCTCCTCAAGTTTTCCACTCTTATCTGAATAGCAAAGTATTACCCACTTTGGAACATTAATACCATTAATTTTAACAGTATCTTCGCTCTCATAAACATCACTGAACTCACCGATATTATTAATAAAGTCATACT
Source organism: Bacillota bacterium (assembly GCA_023388515.1). Classification (GTDB taxonomy): domain Bacteria; phylum Bacillota; class Clostridia; order Oscillospirales; family Ruminococcaceae; genus JAAYPV01. The sequence continues at coordinate 72,142 of JAEWGD010000006.1, read as the reverse complement.
CTGAGGTTTTCTTCAGCTTTATATCTGCGTTTATTGCTGCTTTTTCAGCAGTTGAGCCAAGCTTTTCAGATAAGTTTAACGCTATTCTTTCACCATCATTCCTGTTAATCCTTATCATGATTAACACTACTGCCATTACTATAAGTATTACTATTGCAACTGGAATTATGACTTTTAGCTTTTTATTTGTTGCAACTTTTGCTACAACTCTATCAGCATTTTCTACTTCTATCGGTTCACACGGTGGATTTGACTTTTTAAACAAGCCAAATATAGACTTATTCTTTTTTACCTTTGCTTCTTTATCTTTCCTTCCCATTTCCGTCACATCCTTATAATTTTATTAATCCCCTGTCTAACATTTCCTGTACTGCTAGCATAACCCCTACCTTGCCACTTGTATATGTAATTCCACCTTGTAACCAAGCTGCAAACGGCTCTCTAATCGGTGCGTCAGCTGATAATTCTATCGATGCTCCCATATTAAATGCACCAGCTGCCATAATTACCTTACTCTCATATCCTGGCATCTCCCAAGCTTCTGGAGAAACGAATGAATCTATCGGTGCTCCCTTTTGTATCCCTTGACAAAATGCTGTGAGCAATTCCTCATTTCCAAGCTTTATTGCAGTAATAATATCCCCTCTTTTTTCATTCTGTTTAGGAAAACATTCAAAGCCTAGCATTGTGAAAAGCTCCATAGCAAATGTTGCTGTTTTAATTGCATTTGCAACAACGTCTGGTGCAAAAAATAAGCCCATAAACATTTCTTTATTCTGGCTAAGTGTGCAACCAACCTCCTTGCCCATTCCAACACAAGTCAAGCGATATGCACAGAGTTCAACTAAATCCTTTCGACCAGCTATATATCCACCCGTTTGAGCAATTCCACCACCAGCATTTTTTATAAGTGACCCTATAATCAAATCTGCTCCAACATCCGTTGGCTCTTGCTTTTCCACAAATTCACCATAACAATTATCCACCATTATTATAGTATCAGGACTAACTTCCTTTACTGCTTTTACCATCTCGGAAATATTATCCGTTGTAAATGCTGGACGCAAGGAATACCCCCTAGACCTCTGTATATAAGCAACCTTTGCACCCTTAACTGCGTTTTTTATGCCCTCTATATCAGCTTGTCCATCTTCAAGTAAATCAACCTGACTATAGAGAACACCAAAATCCTTTAATGAGCCATTGCCCTCATCGCCGCTCATTCCAATAACTTCCTCAAGTGTGTCATATGGCTTTCCCGTTATTGATACAAGCTTATCTCCCATTCTAAGCACACCGAATAATGCAACAGATAACGCATGAGTTCCCGACACAAAGTTGTGCCTAACAAGAGCGTCTTCAGTTCCCATAACTTCAGAGTAAACCTTATCAAGCGTTTCTCTGCCTATATCGCCATAGCCATAGCCACTACTTCCATAGAAACAGGATTCGCTTACCCTATTATTAATAAAAGCTGAAAGCACCTTTGCACCATTATATTCAGCTATTTCCTCAATATTAGCAAACTCCTCCTTGCACTCTTGTTCTGCCTTTACAGCCAGTTCTTGTAACTTCAAATTAAAATTGAAAAAATTATTACTTAACATTTTATTTATCTTAACGCACCTTTCTGCTGACTTTCTTTTTCAATGTCCTGTCTTTCAAGAACATATTCAGTCATAATATCCCTAAACCCTATCTCCTCATAAAAGCTTTTTCGTACATCCAAAGCGAAAAGTATTGCAGTTTTCCCTTGCTTTTTCATCTCACTTCCAAGCCAATGCAAAAACTCTCTAGCGTGTCCACTTCCCCTTGCTATAACTCTTGTTGCAACCTGTCCAACAAGAACAGTATCTTTAACATCATATATCAAGGTAGCTGTTGTAAGATTTTTATAAATGTAGACCTTACTTATCCCCCTACGCACCCTATGTGAAGTATCCGTCAACCAAAGCCCATAATCAAGCAGATTAGGGAAACCCTCTTTTAAAATTGAATACACATCATCAAGCTTCGGCGTGTCATCTATATCTTCTTCATTAATATTGCTCTGTCTTTCCTGTGAAAACTCAAACATAGTTCGCCTTAATCGTTGATACTTATTCAAACTATCTAGCTTTGGTAAAAGGCTTTGTGAAACTTCAACTCTGAACGGCATATTCATCTCGATAAAATCGCAAAGCTCCTCAGTGGGAATATCGTCCTCAGTGCATACAACCATATTTGAATTCATATGAAATATATAGCCATACATACCCTCATATTCAAGCAAATAGAATTTGCAAAAGTCATATTTAACTCCGTATGCCATTAGATACGAAAGCGTTTTTCTTCCATAATAGCTTTTTTCAAGCATTTTTTTATCAATTTTATTTTCATCTGTAATTCGTTTTATCATAAATTATAAATCCTTGTTATTAGTTTTTCGGCAAGCAGTTCGCAAGCCTCTAAATCTGAATATTTCACAACGCATGATGGTGAATGTAAATATCTGCATGGTGCTGATATAGCAAGAGTTCTTACACCTTTTCCACTTACATGAATTGCTCCACTGTCGTTTCCACCAGCAATCATTGTTTTTGTTTGGCATGGTATGTTGTTATCCTTTGCAATTTCAAAAGCAATTTTATACAACTCTTTATCATATATGGTGCTTCTATCCATAAATGAAACAACTGCGCCCTTACCCAACTCGCACACCCTTTTTTCATCACTTACATCGGGTATATCTGACGCTGTCGTTGTTTCAACAACTATTGCAAAATCAGGTTCAATTGCAAATGTTGCAGTTTTTGCTCCCCTTAAACCTAACTCCTCTTGAACTGTGAACACAAAATATAAGTCATACTCAAAATCCCTGCTGATTAAATCAAGCATTATCGCACAACCAACCCTATCATCTAATGCCTTGCTGACAATCTTACCATTCCCGAACTCCTCATAATTAGAGCAGAAATGCACATAATCGCCCAATGAAACATATTTTTCAGCCTCTGATTTATCCTTAGCACCTATATCCACATAGAGTTTATCAATGCTTGTAGCTTTTTCTTTCTCATCTGCCGTCAAATTATGAACAGCCTTTGCACCAATAACACCGTTTATATTATCACTGCCAACAAGAACCTGCCTACCAATCAGAACACTTGGATTAACGCCTCCAACAGCCGATACTGTTAACGCTCCATCAGATTTTATAGAGGTAATTATCAAGCCTACTTCGTCCATATGTGCTGCAATCATAAGCTTTTTATCAGTTGCCTTGTCGCCTTTTTTAAACGCAATAATATTTCCTATATTGTCCACATGACAGTCACATTTATCCTTTATCACATCAAGAATATAATCTCTTACCGTTTGCTCATTTCCAGATGCACCATTCAGCTCGCATAGTTTCTTCAAATGCTTTAGCATATTAATTGCACCTCCTAATAAATTCAGCAATAAGCCTTGCCGTATCCTCAACATCGGAAATTTGTATTACCTCAACAGGTGTATGCATATATTTCAACGGAATTGATACCGTACAAGCCTTTGCTCCACAACGATTTATACTGAATTGGTCTGCGTTAGTTGAAGTCAATCCACTCATAACCTCAACCTGATATGGAATATCGCATGACTTAGCAGTTTCAATTAACTTTTCGGAAATAATTCTACTAAGCGACGGTGAAATTCCAATCATTGCACCCTCACCCATTTTACCACATTTATATTCAACATCATCTGCTGTATAGGCAAAACTAACATCAACAGCAATGGCAATATCAGGATTAATCTCGTATGCAGCGATTTTTGCTCCACGCTCGCCAATTTCCTCCTGTGCAGAAAAAACAACTGATAAGCTACATGGTAAATCTTCTCCTTTAAGTTGCTCCAATGCACATAAAATAGCAACTATTCCACATCTATCATCAAGAGATTTGCCTGTAATTCTGCCACCAATCAATTCCTTGCACTCCGTTGCAAATGTAATGCTATCACCCAGTCTGACTATCTCTTCCAATTCAGCCTTTGTATAACCTGTGTCAATGCAGATATCCTCCATCTTAGGAACTTTCTTCTCATCACCACTTGCAAGATGTGGAGGAGTTGACGCAATAACGCCAGTAATGTCCTTTTTACCATGAATAGTTACACGCTGTGCCATCAGCAATCGCCTATCAAGTCCACCTATATTCCCGACCTTAATAAAACCATCATCTGTAATATATGTGCATATCATTCCAATCTGGTCGATATGTGCATCAAGCATAACATGAGGCTTATTCTCTGTTCGTTCACCTATATTTGCGATAACATTTCCATTCTTTATCTGAACATCATTACTATACTTTAGCAAATATTCCATAGCTAATTCAGACGCTTTATCTTCATCGCCAGAAATACCCGAAATATTTGATAGCTTAAACAATAATTCCTTTGTGTCCATTCTTTTTACAAGACCTCTTTCCTATTTTAATTAATCTTCCAAACTCTTTACTAAATCCTTAAAATGCAATCCCCTTGCCTCGAAATTAGGATACATATCAAAGCTTGCACAAGCAGGTGATAAGCTCACAATATCGCCACTATTAGCTATTTCTTTAGCCTTTTGTACAGCCTCTTCCATAGAATTAACTCTGTATATTTTTATATTTTCACTGTCATAATTATCGCTTTCAATAACAGTTTTCTCAATTATATCAGCAGTAACTCCCATCAAAATCAAAGCCTTTACTTTTTCATTCACCGTTCTTGCCATCGGCTCAAATGAAATCTTTTTATCATAGCCACCAGCAATAACTATTAGCTTTTGTTCAAATGAATTAAGTCCTGCTAAAACCCTTGTTGGACTAGTTGCTATGCTGTCGTTATACCACTTAACCCCGTTAATCTCCTTTACAAACTCTATTCTATGCTCAACTCCACCGAACTCCTTTGCAACGTTGACTATCACTTCGTTGGAAACCTCACCCCAAACTGCACTTATTGCTGCAAGGTAATTTTCAACGTTATGTACTCCAGGAAGTCTTATATCATTTGCTGACATTATTTGTGTGGTAAAGCCATATTCATTATAGCAAATAAACCCATTCACATCCATGAATGCACCTATTTCAGGCATGGATTTTCGTGAAAACTTAACAAGCCTGCCCCTAATTAAATCTGATAAATCATTTGTTGGCTCATTATCAAGATTTAAAATTGTCTTTGAAAATGCATTTTGGTGCAATATCAGATTTTTCTTAGAGTCGATATATTCCTCCATCGTGCCATGAACATCAAGATGATTAGGAGCAATATTAGTTATAATCGCAGTATGTGGCGACTGTCTCATTGAGATTAGCTGAAAACTCGAAAGTTCAACAACTGCTACATCATCTTCATTGATAGTTTCAATAATCGGCAACAATGCACGACCGATATTTCCACCCTTATGAACAACCCTACCCGACCTTTCCAGCAATTCTGATATTAACGTAGTAGTTGTAGTTTTCCCATCTGAGCCAGTAACTGCATAGATTTTGCATGGGCAAAGCTCAAAAAACACCTCCATTTCAGATGTAACAACTATTCCCAATGCCCTTGCTTTCATAAGCTCTGAATGGTTATAATACATTCCAGGAGTTCTAAAAACTATATCACATTTGAATATTTCATCAAGATAATTTTCGCCTAGTGAAAAGCAAGCACCTTTTTCCTTTAGTGTATTATATACTTCTCCCATCTGCTCAGGAGTTTTTTTATCGCATACTACCACCTGTAAGCCCTTATTAAGAAACATATTTACTAAATCGAAATGGCTTACACCAATTCCAATAAATGCAATCCTCTTACATTTTAACTCATCAAAAAACCTATTAGCCTTATTCATACAACTATATCCTCCGAAATTTTATTCATACCTTATTATTATATACATTTTTTGCACAAATAGCAACCAATATTGCATACATCTTTTAAGTTTTTTACTGTTACCGTAAATAATTTTGCATTGACAAAAGCTACAAAGTATGTTAACTTTATAGTATAATCTAAATAGATTAAAATGAAAGTGCAGTGATGATAAATAATGAAAAAAAGTATAAGATTGTCTATAATCTGGATAATTATTTTTATCCTAATTGGTGCTAGTGCAAGTTTTACATTGGGAGCATCAAGCCTAACTGCTGAACAATACTATAAAAACTCAACGCCTATTCCAGAAATTTTAGAAAATAATATAAAAAAAATGAAGAAGGCAAACTCATATGGTCCTGACTTCGTTGTTGATTACATAACTACCACTGGAAAAGAAACTGATGTTGTTGGCACTCTTGCTGAAATTCAAACGCTCTCTGATAAGCTAAGTAAAGACTTGACTGATGATTATGATAAAATTAATGCCTTTGCTCATTATGTCAGCGAAAATATTTATTATGACTTTGATGCAGCACATAATTCAGTTACTTTTGATGTAATCTGCCTGCAAAATGTTTTGGAGCGAAAACGTACAACTTGTGCTGGTTACTCAAATCTGTTTTCTGCATTATGCAATGCTCAAGGCATTTATTGCGTAAATATCAGAGGTGCTTCTCCTGGTGATGGCATAACTCGTAAGACGCTTGACAGCGAATCTGCTGCTACAAACCATGAATGGACTGCTGCTTATTATGAAAAAGAAAGCAGATGGGTTTATGTGGATAATACTTGGAATTCAAATAATTCTTATAAAGACGGTAAATTTAATTATTACGCAAGTACAACGAGATTTTTTGATATTTCATTGGAGCTACTCTCCATTGAGCATAAGGCTAGAATTGTAGATTACAGAAACTTTTTTGAGGCTTTGACGCTTTATGAGGAGGAAACAAAACCTAATCCACAAACAAAAGTGCCAAACACAACAAGTACCGATAAACCTACTGAATCAACAAACAAGCCTGATAATTCCTCTAGCCAAAGTTCAACTACCACAAATGAATCTAAACCAGATGAAACTAATATAGAATCTGATGCCGAAACAAGTGAAGTAGAAGCTAACGAAACAAGTTTAACTGATACTTATATAACTGAAACAACTAAGAAAAAAACAAAAAAGGTTGATGATAGCTCATCAAAGCTTGATAATGTTGAAAGTATTACCACTGAAGTTGATAGCGAAGATGATACTTCCGATGAAACAAAATCAAACGGACTAATTGTTGTTCTAGTAGTTGTCGGAGCTTTGGGTGCATCCGTTGGTGGATATTTTATATTCAGAAAATTTAAAAAATAAATATTTATATATCAAAAACCATCATTAACAAGTAATTGCAAATTTATGCAATTCATATTTGTTATGATGGTTTTATTTTATGATATGATTTTTCCTTTGGATTTAACCTTTTTTGCTCTTTCAACTTTGGCTTCCTTGCCACCCATATCCTTGAATACTACGTCGTTATTATCACTTTGTTCTAATAACTTATCCTCTGGGTTTTCCTCTCCAATTTGTTCATAATATGGGTCAATAACATACTTTTTGATTACTGGATAGCAGTTATAGCACACTAAAAGCCCTAGAGTTGTTAATGGTCCAAATAGCATAAATATAAGAAAATTTTTGTAAAAAATTACCAATATAGTGCTGATTGCTAAGGTGGTCACTGTTATAACCACCGTTAGTAAATTCTTTTTAAATTCCATAAACGCTAGTACAAATGAATTTTTTATTATATCTTTCAATTTGATATTTGTCGTTACTATCATTAGAAAAATATAAAAATTCATCATCATAAGCACTACCGAAATACTTGCCACTGCTATGAAAAGTATATACCATATAATGTTGCCACTTTGCTTTGCAAGTGTTGGATACACTATAAAGCCAGCTGCCATACACAAAACAATAAGGATATTTACAATTCCGACTATGAAAGATTGCTTGAAATTCTTCTTAAATGAATCCCAAAAATCTATAAAAACATACGCATGGGTTTCCTGTGAAAAATTCTTCAACACTTTCACCATACCAGCAGTTGCAGGGCCTATTGTTACTATCGGTATGCAAAACAGAATATATAATAGATTTAGAAAAGCTATCTTCCAAAACCTTCTGAAATATATCTGAAAAAAACCTTTAACCTTGCTTTTGTTTTGACGCTCTTTAGGTATTCCTACACCCGAACTTTCGTGATCAAACAATCCAAAAAAACCAGCCAAATTTTACACTCCTTAAATCTTTTTAAACTACATAAACCTTTGAAAAACTCCCGACAACAAGCTGTCAAGAACTGATGAAGCTAACAATAATGCTAATAAAACTAAAAACTTTATAAAATATATTTTAATTTGTGGATTAGGTTTTTCGTTATTTTTCCCAACAAATGCAAAACCCGCAAACGTATTCGATGACTTAATCGCTTCTCTAGTCGCTAGTATAAGTATAACTGAACTAACAACAGCATGTGGTAAAATTATAAGCAATGCTACTAAAAAGCCCTTAAACCCGTAGTGAAAATATGTAAATGATACAGAAATTCCTAATGCAATACCCCTGTAAAATAAAACAAACGCCTCAATCGGTTGTGAAACTGCTCCAAACCCCAATATAAACAGTATAATTATCAAAAAGCTTGTGTTTCTAAATGCATTGATGAAGTTTTCTAATACAGTTTGGTCTGTATTATTTTTTATAAAACCATGATTAAGCAACCCATTCATCAGTAGTTTATTATCAGGAATCGTGCAAAAGGTAATCGTACCAATAATAACACCCAACACAACAAGGCCAAATAACAACATTATACTGACTTTTTTATTGCTCGGCTGTTCAATCGTTTCAAGTTGACTTGTCCTTTTAAATCTTTTCATATCTATCATCCTTTACTTTTGCGTTACTCATCACACGCTTTTTTATAAAGGATATGCTGATTATCCAGATTTTAGACTATTATTTCGATAACTCATATGCTCGCTTTGTACAGCTTTCACAAGCATTTTTTACTGTATCCACTAATTTCCCCTCATAAAGCCTATCAAGTCCTGCAATTGTTGTTCCTCCTGGTGATGAAACTTTTTTTATAAGCTCGTCAATTTCGTCGCCACTTTCCATAATCATCTTAGCAGAGCCTATAAGAGATTGTGTGAACAAAGCCTTAGCAGACTCCTCACAAATGCCCACTTCTTTTGCATACTCAATAAAGCCTTTTGCAAACAGATATATAAAAGCAGGGCTACTTCCATTTAATGCAATTACTTCCTTCATCTTTTCCTTAGGAAGTATAGCAATCTCCCCACAAGCCTTGAAAATACTGCAAACAAACTCAAATTCCTCTTTAGATGTTGGCTCAATTTTTGCTAATGCAGTTGAACCCTCACCCAATAAAAGAGGCGTGTTCGGCATTACAAGCACAACTTTTGTATTCGGTTTTGTTTCAGCTTTAATTTGTTCACCCGTAATACCAGCAGCAATAGAAACAAGCACTGTATCCTCATCAACTACATCAGAAACATCCTCAAGCACAATATCAAAAACCTGTGGCTTTACTGCAAGTATAACATACTTACAAGATTTCACAAGTTCCTTTGCATTGCTACACACTGTTATATCTATTTTTTTTAACGATTCAAGCTTTTGTGTATCAGTATCAGTTGCAAATAGTTTTACATCATCAGCAATCCCACTATTTCTAATACCTTCCATTATTGCTATTCCCATATTTCCAACGCCAATAAATCCTACATTAACCATTTAATCAGACCTTTCAAAAAAATATTGCTCACTATATTATACAGCAATCTGCACAATATAGCAAGCAATTTTTCAATTATTTTATCCTATATAATGTCCACGAACCTTTTTATATGCCTGTATAATATTTGGTATTATAACAGATATTAATATAATATCTAACGGCAACTGTGCAACAGATTTTATTAATCTTGGAACTAACCATATGCCAAAATCATGTAAATCTGAAACACTTCCAAAGTTAAAATTCTTATTTACATATTGCAGATAGATAATTACAGATGTTAAGATAAAATCACAAATAAAAACAACAACAACCCTTGAAAAAATAATCCTTTTAAAATTTATTTCCTTGCGATATAAAAACAAGCCATAAATTATACCAGCGATAATATGCACACAAGCCAGTAACAAGGAATACTCCCTTATCTTCGCATCGCTGATTATATATCCTAAAAAGTCAACCGCAACGCTTGACATTCCCCCTACAACAGGTCCATAAAGCATTGCTATAACAATAATCGGTAGGAAAGCAAATGAAATCCTTATATCAGGCGTTACCTGAATCGCAAGACTCCTCAAGACCAACGCTAATGCCATCATCATACCTGTTACTGTCAGTGTTCTTATGCTTTTCAACTCTTGTGCAGAGTCAGAAAATAGACTATAAAAGCCTTTCATAGTTAACCACTCCTTTTAAATTTGTGTCTACCAATATCGCCAGCATCTACACTAAAGCATAAATGCACGCTGTTGCACAAATGGAGGTTTATGAAAGGCTCCTTTTATGCATTCAGCGGGATGCGAGAACTGTACCGCAAGCCCAAGCTTTTCGTTCAAACAGCAACTCCCCGTCTGTCTGACACTTTACGCACAATCCCCTACTCTGATTGCAAATATTCAATTTTCTGTATAGTTTGCAATTGTCTTATATTAAAAAGCAAGTTCCTTTGCTATCTTATAAAGCTCATCTTCAAATGGCTTTTTCATGGAAAGTGCTTCTTGAATATCAAAATCAACAATTTTATTATCCTTCATTCCAACTACCTTGTTGCCTAATCCTTTTTCTAAAAGTTCAACAGCATAGTACCCAAATTGGCTGGCATAAACTCTATCCCTTACTGTTGGTGAGCCACCACGCTGAACATGACCTAAAATAGTTGCTCTTGACTCAATCCCAGTCTTTTCCTCAAGTACTGACGCTATTTCATCAGAATGTCCAACGCCTTCTGCAACAATTATAATAAAATGCTGTTTGCCTGTTTTTCTAGATTCAAGCATTTTCTTAGCAATATCATCCAAGCTATAACCAGTTTCCTGTGTGATAATTTCAGTAGCACCACAAGCAATTCCAGTATTAACTGCAATATATCCAGCATTCCTTCCCATAACCTCAACAACGCTACAACGGTCATGTGACTGTGCTGTATCTCTAATCTTATCTACCATGTCAACAACTGTATTCATTGCTGTATCATATCCAATAGTATATTCAGTACAAGAAATATCATTATCAATTGTTCCAGGTAATGCAACACAAGGAATCCCTCTTTCTGATAAATCAGCAGCACCCCTGAATGAGCCGTCACCACCGATTACAACAATACCATCAAGTCCTAATTCTATACAATTTTTCTTTGCTGTCTGCATTCCCTCTTCAGTTCTGAATTCAGGGCATCTAGCTGTATAAAGAACAGTGCCTCCCCTTTGAATAATATCAGACACACTGCGTTCATTCATCTCAAAAACATCACCATTAATAAGGCCATTATAGCCCCTACGGATACCAAAAACCTGAATACCCTTTCTTATCGCTGCTCTTGTTACTGCACGAACAGCTGCATTCATACCAGGTGCATCTCCACCACTTGTTAATATTCCTATTTTTTTTGCCATTATTTTTCCTGCCTTTCCAGCGTAATATATAAATAAATTAGTTATAATTCTCTATTATATTTTACTACATTTAAGAATTTTGTCAAGTATAGATATGAATTATTTTTATAATCCATCAAATATAATTAACTTATTTCCTCAATTAATCAAACCAATATCATCACATTCAACAATTTCTGTTAATTTTGTATAATAATCATTATTAATATTGATAAGGATTTTACTTTTTGTTGTACAATATTTTTTTAAATCAACCAGATAAAAACATAGAAGATTTGAACCCAAATAGTCCTTAGAAAGCTCTGTTACTCTCTGTATAATATTCTCATTTGAACTCTGCAACTTTATACATAATCTTTTTCGCAATACCATATCATTAAATTCTTTTTCATCAAAAATATTATCGGCTATTATACCTACTGAATCCTCTTTTATTGATATTTTCCCAGAAATATAAAGTACCGTATCCTTTTCAAGCTTGCTCTTACACATTTCAAATGTATTCGGAAAAACAACGCAATCAAGCGAGCCAGCTACATCTTCAACTGTCATAAAGCACATTTTAGCACCACTTCTTGTAATGTGAGTTTTCATGCCCACAACAGTGCATAAAAAAGATACATTAGTGTTATCTTCATACTTTTTGTCTGTAAAATTTTCATTGATTATATTTTGTATTGTATCCAACCTCAATAATTTACTATACAGACTGTATTGAGAAAGTGGATGCCCTGAAACATACATTCCAATTGTATCCTTTTCCATCTTCAGCATATGTTTAAGTGGATATTCCTCAACATCTGCAAATTTAATGCTAAACCTTTCTTTTTCAACTTCATTACCAAACAAGTCCATTTGACCCTCAACCTGTTGTTTTGACTGGTCAAGAATACTGTTTAACATTACCTCATGATTATCAAGCATTTGCCGACGATTTAGCCCTAAACCATCGAAAGCACCAGCTTTTATCAGGCTTTCAAGAGAGCGTTTGTTTATGTCTGTTTCGGACATCCTCTCGCAAAAGTTTTGTAATGATACATATTTTCCATTATTATCTCGTTCAGCTATAATATTTTGTATTGTGGCTTTACCAAGATTCTTTATTGCAAGCAATCCAAAATGTATTCCCTTTTTAGAAATTGTAAACGCCTCACAGCTTTCATTTATATCAGGTCTAAGTATCTTAATACCGTTGATTTCACATTCCTCGATATACTCCATAAGCTTTGAAGTGTTCGATAAAACACTTGTCATCAATGCTGCCATGTATTCATTAAAATAATGACATTTCAAAAAGGCGGTTTGATATGAAAGATAGGCATAGGCAGCTGCATGGGATTTATTAAAGGCATAAGACGCAAAGCTTGACATTTCATTGAAAATATCATTTGCCACAGCTTCAGAAACTCCATTTTTCATTGCACCGACACAGTTAACCGTACCGTCAGCATTAACCTCACCATGAATAAAGCTGTTCCTCTCCTTATCCATCACATCATGCTTTTTCTTTGACATCGCTCTACGAACTAAATCTGCTCTGCCATATGAATAACCAGCAAGCGTTCGACATATCTCCATAACTTGCTCCTGATACACAATACAGCCATATGTTACATCAAGAATATTCTTCAAAAGTGAATGCTTATACGTAACCTTTAATGGATTATGCCTGTTTCTAATATACTTAGGAATTGATTCCATAGGTCCAGGACGATATAGCGAAATAACAGCAATCAAATCCTCAATATTTTCTGGAACAAGCCTTGTAAGAACCTGTCGCATTCCTGCACTTTCAAACTGAAAAACACCCGCTGTCTTGCCTTTTGCAAGCATTTCAAAAACTTCTTTATCATCAATTGCAATATTTTTTATATCAAATTTTGGCTGATTAATCCTAATGCTTTCTTCACAATCACGAATTACTGTGAGGTTTCTAAGTCCTAGAAAGTCCATTTTAAGCATTCCCAAACTTTCAAGAACCGTCATTTCATACTGTGTAACAATTGAGTCATCATTGCGTGATAATGGTACAAAATCACTTACAGATGAACTTGCAATCACAACTCCCGCAGCATGAACAGAAGTATGTCTTGGCATTCCCTCAACCTTTTTTGCCATATCAACCAACTCATGAACAACTTTATCGGAATTATAAACACTAAGCAATTCGTCATTCCTTTTAAGTGCCTTTTCAATCGTTATATTCATTTCATTTGGTATCATCTTTGCAATTTTGTCGCATAGCTGATAAGGGGCACCCATAGCACGCCCAACGTCCCTTATTGCACCCCTTGCAGCCATAGTACCAAACGTTACAATCTGTGCCACCCTATCGCTACCATAGCGTTTAACGACATAGTCTATTACACGCTGTCTACCTTCAATGCAAAAATCAATATCAAAGTCGGGCATACTTATTCTTTCAGGATTTAAAAACCTCTCAAAGATTAGATTATACTTTATGGGGTCAATTCCAGTTATGCCCGTACAGTATGCACAAAGGCTTCCAGCACCCGAACCCCTACCTGGCCCAACAGGAATATCATTATCCTTTGCATACTTAACAAAATCCCATACAATAAGGAAGTAATCCACATAACCCATCTTAATAATAGTTGAAAGCTCATATTCCATTCTGTCAATTATCATCTGTGATGGATTATTTCCATAAAAATTATAAAGTCCCTCATAGCATAGCTTTCTAAAATAATCTACATTATCATCAATGTCTTGTATCTCAAACTTAGGAAGTTTTATTACGCCAAATTCAAACTCAACATTACACCTTTCAGCTATCTTGACGGTATTATCCAACGCAGACGGCACATTTACGAAAAGTTTAGCCATCTCATCATAGCTTTTAATATAAAAGTTATCCGTTTCAAAGCCCATACCATTAGGCTCTAAAATAGTTGTATTCGTTTGAATAGAAAGCAAAACTTTTTGCATTTTTGCATCTTCTTTGGAAATATAGTGAGCGTCATTAGTCGCAACAAGAGCAATTCCAGTTTCCTGTGAAAGCTTATAAAGCATCGGCAGAATTTTTATCTGCTCAGTTATCCCATGATTTTGCACCTCAAGAAAATAATTCCCATCGCCAAAAATTTCATTATAAAGTAACGCTGTCTTTTTTGCTCCATCATAATCATTATTCACAAGCTTTCGTGCAACTTCTCCTGCAAGACAAGCAGACAGACAAATCAAGCCTTTGCTATGTTTTCGCAAAAGCTCAATATCAACTCTAGGTTTATTATAAAACCCCTCTATATAACCTATGGAAACAAGCTTAATCAGGTTCTCATATCCCTCATTATCTTCGCAAAGCAAAACTAAATGATATGGGCTATTGTCAACCTTATGAACCTTATCATGCCTTGTTCTTGGAGCAACATAAACCTCACAACCAATAATCGGCTTAATGCCATCTTTTTTAGCCTCGTTGTAAAACTCAACTGCACCATACATACAGCCATGATCCGTCATAGCAACTGCATTCTGTCCTAACTCCTTTGCACGCTTAACAAGCTGTTTTATTCGACACGCACCATCAAGTAAACTATATTCGCTATGAACGTGCAGATGTACAAATTCACCCATATCTCAAATTCAACCCTCTGTTTTTTCATCTTATAAATCCTTAGTATTTCTTATCTCATCTGCAATTTTGGCAATTTTCTGAAACCTACGATTAACTCCCGAGCGTTGCAATGGTTTTGCCATCAGTTCGCCTATTTCCTTTAAACTAAGCTCAGGATTTTCAAGTCGCAACTCTGCAACCTCTCTCAAATCTGGCGAAATATTATTCAACCCAATATTCTTATCAATAAGTTCAATATCATTAACTTGCCTTGTTGATGCCATAATCACCTTGTCAATATTTGCAGTATCACAATTAGCAACCCTATTCGCCCTATTTCGTACATTCTTGAGAATTTTTATGTTCATTATATCCAAAGTGGATTGTTGTGCTCCCATAAACGTCAGTATATCCTCAATTTCCTCACTGCCCTTTATGTACAAAATAAAATCATTCTTGCGTTTAATCATCTTCAATGAAAAACCAAATGACTGCAAAATTTTACTAAAATCCAGATATAGCTGTTCAGTAGTAATTACAAATTCAAGGTGATATTCCTTATTCGGGTCGTTTATACTGCCACATGATAAAAAAACCCCTGCCGTAAACAATCCTATGCTATTATTAGCAATATTTATAAGATTTACTTCACGCTTATCTGGATTAATCCTATATGCCTTCATTATTTTATCCATGCTTTTTTTATCATTTATCAAAAAGCTGTGAAGATTTTTACCCTTAACCCTCTGACTTTTATCATACTTTATTATAACCTCACCATTAAACACTTCGTCAATCAGTTTGGGAAATAATTCAGCTAAACCAACACTTTCCGTCTGTAAATTAACCATGTTCCTATTAAACTGCTTGCAAAAAAGCATTATCCCATACAAACAGGCATATCGCTTATCCTTATCATTTACCGTTAAACTTAGTTCCTCTTTTACGACATTAGAGAATGACACACTCTCACCATCCTCTCATTTTTAGCCCCTATCTTTTGTAATATCCCTATGACTTTTATGCACTCGCAAGCCCTTGCTTATCAAATAATCAGCTATATATTCTACAAAAGTCACAGACCTATGCTTTCCACCAGTGCATCCAAATGCAATTACAAGCTGACTCTTACCCTCACGCACATATAATGGAATAAGAAAATCTAGCAAGTCCTTTAGCTTCTCCAAAAGCTCCTGTGACTGCTCAAAACCCATAACATAATCACGAACACTTGAATCACAACCTGTAAGCTTTTTCAGCTCTTTAATATAAAATGGATTAGGCAAGCACCGTACATCAAAAATCAAATCTGCCTCCGTTGTTGAGCCATACTTAAAGCCAAATGACATAACCTGTATCATCATTGAGTCACTTGCTTTCTCCAAAAATATACTGATAATCTGTTCCTTTAATTTACCATTCGACAAATATGAGGTGTCAATATAATAGCTAGCAATTTCTCTTAATGCGTTTAACAGCTCACGTTCATAAGCAATTGCCTTATGAAGACTTCCATGAAATTTTGAGTCAAGTGGATGCTTTCTTCTTGTTTCCTTATAGCGTTTAAACAAAACCTCATCATTAGCTTCAAGATATAAAACCTTTACATCCAACCCAGTATTTTTTATATTTTCTATGCTATCAATAATATCGTTAAACTTATCACCAGAGCGAATATCAACAGCAATAGCAACCCTTTCAAGCTTTCCTTCAGAATGTAAACAAATATCAGCAAACTTTTCTATTAACTGAGGCGGCATATTATCAATGCAATAAAACCCTATATCTTCCATTACACTCATTGCAACTGATTTCCCTGAACCTGATAATCCTGTTACTAATACAAACTGCATAATGCTACCTCCCGATTACATTTATTTTATAATTCTTGGCTCAAGTTCTAACTCGTACCCAGTATCGTCTTTTACCTTTTCTTGAACTAGAGATACTAATTTCATTATGTCATCACAGGTTGCATTTCCTTTATTGATAATAAAACCACTATGTTTCTCACTTACCTGTGCATCGCCTATGCTCTCGCCTTTAAGCCCACATTGCTCTATTAAAAAAGATGCATAGCTATCCTCAGGACGTTTAAACGTACTGCCTGCACTTGGAAAGTTAAGCGGCTGTTTATCAATACGTTTTTGTAATAATTCATCCATTTTCAGCTTAATATTATTGTACTCATTCTTAACAAGCTGTAAAACTACCTTAACTATTATCATGTTCCTATTATCAGAAAAAATGCTCCGTCTATATGCCAAATTCATGTCCTTCTTATCTATTTTTATAAGCTCTCCATTTTCATTCACATACTCAGCATATAAAACAACATTGCTCATTTCTCCACCATATGCACCAGCATTCATGTAAAGTCCACCACCAATTGTTCCAGGTATCCCCCAAGCAAATTCCAATCCACTCATATTGTTTTCAAGTGCAACGCAACAAACACTTTTAAGCGATGCACCCGACTGACACTCTATCGTATTTTCACTAGTCATTTTTACTTCTGAAAAATCTTTGCCAAACAAAATTATAACACCATCAAAGCCGTTATCAGAAGCTATAATATTACTACCCTTACCTATCACATCGTAATTTATTTCATTCTTTATTAGATATTTTAATACTTCCTGTAAAGTTTCAACGCTGTTTATTGATATTAACAGCTTACAATTTCCACCTACTTTAAAGGTGGTATAATTTTTTAGTGGTACATTCAGAAAAGTGCAACACCCAAACTTATTACAAATAGATGTTAATTCGCTAATATAAGTCATTTCATCAAACCCTTAACCTTTATTATATGAATAATATTTATCCTCTTTTTTTAGTTACATACTCCATAAATCTATCATAATCACTGTTAAGTATCAATTCCTTAGGGAAATTCAAGCTGTTTATCATCTTTTCTGATTCAGGGACTTTACCTATTAAATCACAATAATGACAATCAGTATTAACCACAATCGGAACTTCATACTTCTTGCAAAGCTTTAAAATTGTGTAGCTATTCTCCCTTGAGCCTCTTTTATTCATTATCGAACTTTCATTTATCTCCACTAGTTTTTCATATTCCTTGAAGTATTTCAACACCACTTCATAATCAAACGGAAAACTATCCGTAGCACAGTGACCTATAGCATCAACCAATTCATGATTTTTTGCTAAATTAATATATGCCCTAGTAAAATCATCGTAAGTTCCATAATTTACAACAGGAGTATGAAATGACGCTATTACCCATTGAAGATGACAAAGCTCTCTATAATTTAAATCAATATTGCCCTCTGTATCAATTATATTAGCCTCTGCCCCCAACAATAACCTCACACCATTAATTTCTTTAGGCAAACAGTCCAGATTATGAAAATGCCATATATGTGGTGAATCGGGTGATGCAGGCGCATGGTCTGTCAGTGCAAAACCCTTTAATCCATTTTCTTTAGCTGAAGTTGCCAACTCCTTAACTGTCGAATATGCGTGTGTTGATGCAACCGAATGACAATGTGTATCTATCTCTATAAGCATTATTTACTCCTAAAAATCCATATTCTTTACTATTTCTTTAGCGTCCATGTTCAACCCCAATTTCTCCAGCAATTCCTGAGCAGCATTATAACCCATCTTCTTCTGTCTATTATTCATAGCTGCTACTTCAAGTATAACAGCAAGGTTTCTGCCAGGCTTAACTGGAATTGTAAGCGAAGGTACCTTCACGCCTAATATTGATATTACTTCGCTGTCAACGCCCATCCTGTCGTATGTTTTTTCAGAATTCCAAAGCTCCATCTCAACTATCAAATCAATCTTTTCTGTCATCTTAACAGCACCCATACCAAATAATCTTCTTGCATTAATTATACCAATACCCCTCAACTCAAGAAAATGTCGAATGTTTTCAGGTGAACTACCTACAAGGCTAATATTGGAAACTTTTCTAATTTCAACTGCATCATCTGCTACAATTCTATGTCCTCTTTTTATAAGCTCAATAGCAGTTTCACTTTTTCCAACACCACTTTCACCTAATATCAGAACGCCCTCACCATAAATTTCAATCAAAACTCCATGCCTTGTAATTCTTGGTGCAAGGTTTAAATTCAAAAATGCAATCAACCCTGACATAAAGTTAGATGTACTCTCCTTACTTCTAAGTAAAGGCAAGGAATATTTTTTTGCTAATTCAAGCATTTCATCGAAATATGGTAACTCCCTTGTAATAACAAGTGCTGGAAGCTTTTGCGAAAACAACGACTCAATACGCTGATACCTTGTATCTTCATCTATTGTTGAAAGATATGCAAACTCCATTTTACCAATAATCTGAATTCTTTCGGGATTGAAGTATTCATAAAATCCCATTAATTGCAATCCAGGACGATTAACATCATTCTCATCAATCATAATTTCCTCTGCTTTTTTAGGCAGATATATGCTCTCCAAACCAAACTCACTAATAATTTTATCAAGTGATACATTAAATCTTTCCGCCACTTTACTTCCCCTTTTCCCGTTGACTAATCCAATATTGTCAATTCCTAATGCTCTTATTTTTTGTCAACGATTTATATTAACAAGAGCAACTAACCCTTCTTATATGCTATTATTCTTAAATAAAGGGTATACTTTATATTATACACTAATTATTATACAGTACCCCCAGTTTTTTTTCAAGGGATATTTGTTAATTCTAACAATATTATTGTTAATTTAGTATTAACCTATTGTAAATCCACTAATTGTATAGTAAGATTGATGTATGTATATTTCTTTAATATTAATTTATGGGGTACATAATAAATGAAAAAAGTTTTAAAATTCCTAACTAGTCGGCTTTTTGTACGTTGCTTAATAATACTAATACAACTTGTTATATTGTTTGTTTTAGTATATTCTTTAAGCACATATTCCATTTATATACAAGGTGCGATGACGATTATGAGCTTAATTTTTGCACTTGCCCTTGTAAATAATGATTCAAACCCGATGTTTAAAATTTCTTGGCTAATACCTATTCTAACCTTTCCAGTTGCTGGTTGGATTTTTTATTTTGTTTTTGAACGAAGAAGGGTATCACATAAGACTGAGGCAAATTATCTTGAAATACTTGAATCAAGTAAGGACAGTATTAAGCAAAATTCAGAAGTGCTGTTTGAAATTGAAGAAAACCATCGCTCTGCTGCAAAACTTTTTAGATACATTCAAAACACTTCAAGTGCTTGCGTGTATAATAATACTCAAACTGTTTTTTTCCCAACAGGTGAGCTTTTCTTCAAAAGCTATATTGAGGAGTTGAAAAAGGCTGAAAAGTTTATTTTCATTGAGTATTTTATAATTGCTAAGGGGAAAATGTGGAATGCAGTGCTTGATGTATTAAAGGAAAAAGTTGCAAATGGCGTTGAAGTTCGTGTCATGTATGATGACGTTGGAACTATCAGTCTTCTTGATAAAAATTACCACAAGACACTCAACAGTTATGGTATAAAAACTGCAATCTTTAATCCATTTAGGGCATCTCTTGACGCCTTTTTAAACTACCGTGACCACCGAAAAATAACTGTTATTGATGGTAATATCGCTTTTACTGGTGGCTTAAACCTAGCTGATGAATATATAAATAAAAAAGTCCGTTTCGGATACTGGAAGGATTGTGCATTGATACTCAAGGGGGACGCTGTTTCAAGTATGTCCCTGTTGTTTCTTCAGCTTTGGGACCTTGCAACTGATGGTCCTGAAGAGGATTTTAATCAATACTTCAGCACAAAAAAATATGAGCCTGATGGTTATGTTCAACCATTCGGTGATGGTCCGATTAACGGAAACTTGATAGGCAAACTTGCATATATCGGTATAATTAACAACGCAAAAAGTTATGTTTACATCGCAACACCGTATCTGGTACTTGATAACGAAATGATAACAGCTCTTTGTCTTTCTGCTAAAAGTGGTATTGATGTCAAAATAATAACACCAAAAATTCCAGATAAATGGTATGTTCACTCCGTAACTCGCTCAAATTATTCTGTGCTTATCAAGGCTGGCGTAAAGATTTATGAGTATTCACCTGGCTTTATTCATTCCAAAACCATCGTTGCAGATGACAAATATGCAATAGTCGGAACTGCAAACTTCGATTTCAGAAGCTTTTATCTCCACTTTGAAAACGGTGTGTTTATGTATCAATCAAGAGCAGTGCGACAAGTTGCAGACGATTACCAAGAAACTCTTGATGAATCTAAAGAAATCACGCTGGAAGTTTGCAATAATACACCATTTTACAAAAAGATATTGCATTCCATTTTAAGACTATTTTCACCACTCATGTAGCATAAAAAAGCAGAGGTAATCCCTCTGTTTTTTCAACCATTTTGTATCATTGCATCGAAACAATAGGTAATATTATAAATCCTGCAAAAATAATTACTGCCAAAACAACCACAGCAACCCTCATTGCCAAACCCTTTTTCTTCAAAAGTATCCCTCCTACTAATATTTAGTTATAATTAAATAAAACAGCTGAATAAAACCATACTCAGCTGTTTTTTTATGTATTTTTACTTCTTAATAAAATCCTAGATAGAACTTGAAGGATTTACCTCAAGTATGGTCTTTCTTAAGGACGGTTTTTCCATCGTGTCTATCTCATCATAAAAAAAATCTTCATCCTCTGGAGTTAGAATTTTAGCTCCACACACATTGCAAAATTTAAATTTATCAATAACTTCTGCACTACAATCAGGGCAAATCTTAAAGCCTTTAATATTATAAAACTCCATCTTCAACTTCTTAATTCTGCGTCTTCTTGTATCAACATCAGTACATAGAACACTTATTTCATCTAAATGTTCATCCATACCCTTATAATACAACTTACCAATATCAGCGAAAATTTCAACAATTCGCTCTTCCTCGTATAAAATTTTGCGTTTCAAATTCCCTAACTCAGATATGCCTTTTGCCTTCTCGCTTATTCCTCTACTCGCGTCATTTACCTTATCAAAGATACCCATAATTTTCACTCCCAAAACACTAATAACTAATCATATTTTTTCATTTATTCAATTATACAATTTAAAAAAAGATTTGTCAATAATTAATCCCAAACTTTACAAAAAAGCCAGTTACATATTATAAATTTCGTCACTCGACAGTAACTTTACACCACTTTTTGATAATATTTCTATCGCCTTATCGTTATCATTAACTCTAAGAATAACAAATGCCATATTGTCAGTTTTACTGATAAACGCATACATATACTCAATACTGATTACGTTTGATTGCAATACATCAGTCGCCTGTGCCAATCCACCAGGTTCATCATTAATCCCAATTGCTATAACGTCAGTTAATGTTACTGTGCAATCAGCCTTTTTTAATGCCTCACAAGCTTTGTCGGGGTCATTAACTATTATCCTCAATATTCCAAAATCCTTAGTGTCAGCAATTGACAAAGCACGAATATCAATATTATTATCTTTAAGTATTTTTGTAACGGAAGATAACCTACCCATTTTATTTTCTATGAAAATAGAGATTTGTTTAATAATCATAAACATCACACCCCTTATTATATATTATTATGCATAATGCACAATTGGATTAATAAATTCGTACCTTTTTTATCTATTAATTATATTATAACTTTTCTAAAATAATTTGTCAAGTATTTTTGCATATCTTTTCATTTATATATCATTAATGTTATGGTATTTGTATTTATTATAGTATTTATTATAATTATGCTTCATAATTAATATTCGCTTTTTTTGCCTGTGAATGCTGGTATTTTCTTTCTATTATGTATATTTTATTATTTTTCTTAAACCTTGTACCAGTTTGCTTGAAATAAAAGTTAACTCCTGCCTCAACACTCTGCTGTCTTATATCCAAAATCCAACTGTAATCACAAAGTCTTGCATAGTAACCTGATTCCCCACCTACTACAACCTCTTTAATTGATGAGTTAAGATATGGTCTAAGGTCTATCGGCTCAAGCAAAGGCTCACATATTATCGAACGCTTCTTTATCGGTAAGTCCAAAAATATTGGCAAGCGATAATCTGCTCTGTTTTGATTTTCAACTGTACAACAAATTTCTACATTATTATATCCGTTACCCCAATCCTCAGGAAGCGATACATTGAAACGGTCAATTCGCTTTGTTATAATAAGAAATCTCAAGTCTGAACGTGTTCTTATCATATCCCACGCTTCAACTCGCCACTCATCTGCATCTTCAAGAAAAAAATCTGAAGTAAAGCAAGTGTAAATAATTTCATCCGTTTGAAGCTTATACTCATTATTTCTATTAAGCTGAACTGGTAAACTAAAATCACTGTTTCTTGTAACAACAGAGCTATCCTTACCGAATTTTGAATCAGTGCGATATACATAGCAATTGCGACAACCATCACTTATCTTATGACAGCCATGCCATGTGTTCCAAACAACCATATGTATAAATCCCCTTATTAATTAATGTGAACTTCAAATGTTTATAATATTTTTACATATTCTTAGAAAAAAGTCAATAATAATATAACCCTGATCATATATACTTTAAATTAAATCATACAAAATATACAATAGTTTTGCCTTGAAATTATTTTTGTTCATAAATGATATATAAAATGTTAATAAAGAATTGACAAATATCAAAAAACTGATATACTAATTTATAGGGATAAATGCGAATATTGAATGATATATCAGTATTTTTGTATAAAATGTAAATATTATTGAGGAGATGTGATTAGTGGTGTCAAGTAGCGATAGTAAGGGAATATTTAATTCACAGTCAAGGGTTGCTAAATTGGGTGTTATTGCAATGGAAGGTGCTTCTGAACTTGGAAAAAGCATTGATAAATATCTTGTGGAATGGTCGAAAAAAGATGGAGTAGATGTAGATTCCTTCTTGATTGATAATGAATGTCCAAGATTTGCTTCAGGAGATGGTAAGGGACTTATTAAGTCTACGGTTCGTGGTAATGACCTTTTCATCATTGTTGATGTTGGTAACTACAACTGTAAATATGAAATGTTCGGTAACGAAAACGCAATGTCACCCGATGACCATTATCAAGATTTGAAAAGAATTATACAGGCTGCTGGTGGTAAATCTCATAGAATAAATGTTATTATGCCTATTCTTTATGGCGGACGTCAGCATAGAAAGAATTATAGAGAATCTCTTGATTGTGCTTGTGCATTGCAAGAACTTAAAAGCATGGGTGTACAGAATATTGTTACCTTTGATGCACATGACCCTCGTGTTCACAATGCAATACCACTTATGGGTTTTGATAATGTAATACCATCATATCAAGTGCTTAAAACTATGTTTAGGGAAATTAAAGATTTCCATGCAACTAGCGATAACTTTATGGTTGTTAGCCCTGATGAGGGTGCTTTAAACAGAAATATGTACTATGCTTCTGTGCTTGGTGTTGAGTTAGGTATGTTCTATAAAAGACGTGATTATTCACAGATGGTAAGCGGTAGAAATCCTATTGTTGCTCATGAGTATCTTGGTAACTCTGTTGAGGGTAAGGATGTTTTCATTGCTGATGATATAATTTCCTCTGGTGAATCAATGCTTGATATTGCTTATGAATTGAAAAAGAGAAAAGCGAGAAGAATTTTTTCCTACGCTACTTATGCTATATTCACTAATGGTTTGGATACTTTTGATAGGGCTTATAAAGAAGGCATAATTGATGGAGTGTTTGGTACAAATTTAACATATAGAACTGAGGAGCTTTTAAGCCGTGAGTGGTTCTATGAGGTTGATGTTGCTAAATATATCGCTTATTTTATTTCTGCTATTAACCATGATGTGTCAATAAGCACAGTTATTGACCCACATGAAAAAATTAAACAGCTGTTGAAAAAGCATGAAAAATAGAATTTTTGTTCATAGAAAAATCATAATTTATATTTTTTAACCATATTTATATCAGCAAAAATATGTATATTTGTTATATCCCATGAAATAACAACGTAACCCTTGAATTTTTTTTGCTTTAATGATATTATATTAAGAGTAACAAGAATAGAAAGGAATGAGGATATGGCTTCCGAGCAAATTCAAGCTGTTATTGATAAGGTTTCTACCAAATTTTCAAATGCAGATTTAAGTCAGTTCCCCGAAAAATTTGCAATACAGATTAATTTAACAGGTAAAATCGCTGGGGTTTTTTATATTGAAGTGCTTAATGGTGTGCTTTCAATTGAACCGTATGAATATGATGATAGAGATGTTTCAATTAGCTTAACTAAGACAAATTTAGATAAGATTTTAGATAATAAACTTAAGATTGAAACTGCTTTTGCTACTAAGAAATTGTCAGTTGATGGTGATTTATCTAAGGCTGCTATGATTAAAAACTTTTTGTAAAATTATTCTCACACAAGAAAATCCGATTGGAAACAGTCGGATTTCTTCTTATCTAAAAATAACTTGACTGCTGTAAGCAAATAGATTTATTAATTAATTAGCTTTTATATTGGCTTTTATGTTTTAAGTGTGATATAATAAAAAATGTAAATTTAGTAGAAAGGGACTGTGATGTAAATAAGGTTAATTTATGTCATATGTGATGATATGGAACCTATTATTCAAATCAATAATGTATCAAAAGAGTTTAAAGTTTTAAATCGTCGTGAGGGGTTAAAAGGAAGTATTAAAGACCTCTTTTCAAGAAATTATAAGATAATTAATGCTATTAGCAATGTTACAATGGATATAATGCCTGGTGAAATTGTTGGATACTTAGGGCCTAATGGTGCTGGTAAAAGTACAACTATAAAGATGATGACAGGTGTACTGAAACCTACAAGCGGAGAGATTTTGGTTAATGGTCGGATACCATATGAAAATAGAACAAAAAATGCTCAGAATATCGGCGTTGTATTCGGGCAGAGATCACAGCTTTGGTGGGCATTGCCTGTAATTGAATCCTTTCGGATACTTAAAGAAATTTATCGTATTGATGATAAGGTTTATAATGATAATCTTGAGCTTTATGATAAGCTTGTTGGTGTTAAGGAGCTATATAGCAAGCCTGTACGCCAAATGTCGCTGGGACAACGTACTCTTTGCGATATTCTTGCTGCTTTCTTGCATAATCCAAGTGTTGTTTTTTTAGATGAGCCGACAATAGGACTTGATGTTTCGATGAAATCAAAAATAAGAGAGCTTATTACTGAGCTAAATAGAGTTAAACATACTACTGTTATTTTGACAACTCATGATATGGGTGACGTTGATGCGTTGTGTAAGCGTATTGTAATCATTGATAAAGGTGCTCGTATTTACGATAATAGTATTGGAAATCTAAAAGATTATTTTGGTGCTTACCGTACGCTCAAACTTATATTTAGCAAAAATCCAGAAGATAATACTGATGAAAACCTTGATAAAATTGCATTAGAAATTCAAACAAACTTGTATGAAACATTTCCAACAGCTGAAAGTATTACTGTTTCTACTGATGGCGAATGGATAGATGTTTTCATAAATGAAGATGAAATAAAAATGATGGAAATAATGAATTATATACAAAACACCCGAAATATCGTTGATGTTAAGATAACTGAAATCTCAACAGAAAGCGTTATTAAAAAGATTTATGAGGGTGGTGTAAAATGAAAGGCGTACAAAAAAAGTTTAATCTAAATAAGTATTTAGTACTGACTAGAGCAAGTATTTTAGAGGAATTGAGCTTTCGTGCCAATTATATGGTTTCTTTCTTCGGAAATTTAGTGTATCTTTGCGTTATATATTTCCTATGGAAAGCAATTTATAGTTCTAGCCCTCATGATGTTGTAAATGGTATGACTTTTTCTGATACTTTCATTTATCTAGTGCTTGCTACTGCAATGTTTAACTTCCTTGAATCCTTTATTGTATGGGTAATGTCAAGAGATATACAAACAGGTAAAATTGTTGTAGATTTAATCAAGCCAATGGATTATCAATTATATACCTTTATGTATTTTTCAGGTAGCTTTGTTACAGCGTTTTTTATTACATTTATCCCCACCTTTCTCATAGTTCTATTCATTACTTGGGGGAAAATAGCAATAGGCATAAACCTGATTTTCTTTTTATTTAGCCTTATTTTTGCCTCAATTATAAACTTCTGCATTGATTTTATTGTAGGGACTATTTGCCTTTATACTGAATCAGTTTGGGGTACAAATATAATGAAAGAGGTTATAGTTTTGCTTCTATCAGGAGCTACGATACCTTTAGCATTCTTCCCTGATACTCTCCGTAAAATAGTAGAGCTACTCCCCTTTCAAGCTATATACAACATACCATTAACAGTGCTGACATCAAAAAACACTAATCTTTCAGGCTATTTTCAAGCAATGGGTATTCAACTGTTTTGGGTCATAATTATGATTTTAATAAGCAGATTGTTTTGGAAAAAGTCAGTTAAGGTTATTACTGTGAATGGAGGGTAGATATGAAAAATAAAAAAAATGCAAATACTTTGGGATATTATGCACATATATATAGAATGATTCTTGCACAGGATTTGAAAAGCAAAATGAATTATCGTGCAGATTTTATTATTTCAAACGTTGGAATTATTGCAACAAATATTTCTGGTTTTATTGCGTTTTGGATAATGTTTCAAAACTTCCCTTCCATTTTAGGCTGGACTTATTATGAAATGATGTTCCTTTATGGATTCTCTTTAATTGCTTTAACTCCTGTACAACTCTTCTTTGATAATAACTGGAATCTGCGTTATCAAGTGTATTCGGGTGATTTTATACGCTATTGCTTCAGACCATTAAACCTGTTTTTCTACTATATCTCTGAAGTATTCGATATAAAAGGAATTGGACAATTCGCTTTCGGTACTGGAATTCTTATTTTTGCATGGAATAATTTGGGGGTATCTGTATCGCCTTTGATTATACTAAAATTAGTAATTGCATTGTTTTCAGCTTCATTATTTATGATTGCAATTATGAATATTGCTGCCGCTACTTGCTTTTGGATTACAAATTCAGGAGTAGCTATGCTGTTTATGTTTAAATTTAAAGATTACGCAAGATACCCTATTACCATATTCAACCCAGTTTTCAAGTTTATATTTACATTTATTATACCAATTGCTTTTATTGCATACTATCCTAGTTTAGTGTTTTTAAGACCTGATAGTATACCACTTTTAACTTATCTCTCTCCAGTTATCGGAATTGCTTTTTTCTATATTGGCTATAAAGTTTGGATAATAGGAGCTATGCGATATTCTGGAACAGGTTCATAATTAAACGGTATCTCCGATGGATTTAAAAAGGTTAGAAGTCATAATTGACTTCTAACCTTTTTTGTTTAATACATTATTTGCTTGTCATTTTACGCCTTGCAACAATAAGACCTATTATTAGAAATACTACGCTAAAAATCAACATTATTCCCATATCAAAAAATACATCTTTTAGCGTTGAAAAGTTAAATACTGATAATATACCTATTGTGTCATTGGCTTTAATAAACCAAAAGGTAGGGTTGATTATCGCTATCGTTTTTACCGTATCACTCAGCATTGACTGTGGAACAAATGCTCCTCCTAAAAAGCAACCTCCAAGTGAAATGATGTTACTTAGTGGTTGAATAGCGTTTTTGCTTGCTATATTTCCTATTAAAAAGCTTAGTGAAAGTATTGATATAACAAAAACTAAAGCGTTAAGCATTAATAGTAATCCACTGGTATTCAGCACCTCTTTACCACAAAGCACGAGAGCATATAACATGAAAAAGAACCAAACGCATAATGCGAAAACAGCATTTCCAGCAAAAATCTGAAGATTAAACTTTGCTGATTTTATAGGTGAGCAATTGTTTCTTCTTCTAATCTCTCCATCATTTACCACAATCATCACCATTGAAACGCCTAAAATAATTATGCAAATAAAAGGATATGCTGTAAAATTAAAAAAGTAATTTACTGCACTAAGGTCTGCTTTTTTAGAATTATCAGCAATATTAACGTTTGTTTCAATATCCATATCTGCCTTAACTGAACTCACTATTGTATCAAAATCTAAGCTTTCATTTCCATCAATATATAACTTTACTGTGTTAAGATAATTATTTACCATAAAATCTACAAACATACCGTTTGTGGAATTAGGTATCGTCATAGTTTCTAACTGTGGTGAATTTCCAGCAATAAATCCATCTCCAAAGCCATTAGGTATAATTAGAATATAATCAGCCTCTCTGAAAAACAAAGCGTCCCTTATACTCTCATCATCTGACTTTATATCAACAATATTAGAGTTTTCACTAATAAATTTTACCATGCTATCCGACATTTCAGAGCTATCATTATTTATAATTGCAACATCACTTTTACTAGTCACAAAGCTGTCCTCAATAGGTTTGAATGAAGTTGATGATATAATAGAAATTATGCTGAATATAACAAAATAAATGCTTATTGATAACAGTACACTTTTTCTTACTATTTTAAAATAAAGTTTAAAGGCTTGCATATTTCTGCCTCCTTAAAACAAAGTATGTTATAGTTCCAAATATTAATGACAGTCCTGTTAATATGCCTAAGTTTAGAAAATATCTTTCTAATCCCTCATAATAATAAAGTGCATACAAGCCGTCTGTTATTAGGTTGCTTGGATTTAAGTATGCGACAACAGGTAGCTTTTCCTGTACTAGATATTTCATATCAAGTATCATCATTCCTGCCAAAAAGCAACCAGCCATTATTACCGAAAGTACAATTGCACTTTTTATTCCCTCCGACTTTTTAACCAAAGCACTTACCATTGTTCCTAACAGTTCACCCGTAACACAACTTACAAAGCACAGAAGAAGTATATACCCTACCCTATTCCCATAGTCAACATTTAGCACCTTTGAGGTGTACAGTAGGACTAATACAACGCTTAAAAAGCTGAATAATACAGATGAAATAACATAGCCTATGAATATCTTCAATTTATGCACGGGGGCTACATTTATCCTTGCAGCATTATCGGACTGATTTGCTTGAATATTTATCACGTCAAATACACCCATACTTGCACTCATTAAACAGGTCATTGCAATAAGTGTATAGAAATAAATAACCACGATATTCGTTGAACTGCCAAGAGGTCGCTCCTTTGTGTACTCCTTAGATAAATCTATTTCATTAATGAAATTCGTGTTCATAAGCTCTGGATTATTTGTAATAACATTTGTTATACTTGATGTTATTTGTGCGTATCTATCAAGAAATGTTTTTATCATTGACTCATTCATTCCAGACTTTGCAACAGTGAGCTTTATTTCCTCCCCATATTCAATGTATCCAGAAATCTTTCCTTCAGCTAATAAATCCAATGCCTCAGCCTTTGAAACTATATGTATATTAAACATTCCACTTTCTTCAACACTAGCCATAAATTCAGCTGATGCGTCATCTGAATTTATAATCGCTGTATCTACTTTTTCAAACTCCTCTCCATCAAGAAGCTTTGAGAAAGCAAGATTGAAAAATGTTGATAGAATTATCGGGAAAAACAATACCCAAAAAACAATTGTTTTCTCTCTTATCATACATTTTAATCTATATTTTATAACGTGTAAAAACATCGAAATCCCCCTTAATCTCTTAATGCTTTCCCTGTTAATTCAAGGAAAACATCATTCAATGTCGGTTGTTCAGAATAAACCTTGCCATAAGAAATTTTATTAGTAGCTAAATAATCAAGTATTTTTACAAGATTATGTTCACCCTGTTTTGCATGAAGTGTAAGAATATTATCCCTATATTCTGCATTTTCTACATAAGATATATCGCTAATTGCTTTAAGCTGTTGCTCATTCAAATTAAATGCCTCCAGCACAATTTTCTCTCCATGTGTGAACATATCCTTCAACTCGTCCTTTGTTCCACTTGCGATTACTTTTCCTTTATCCATTATAGCAATTCTTGTGCAAATCTGCTCGACTTCCTCCATATAATGTGAGGTGTAAATAATCGTTGCACCACCCTCGTTAAGCCCTTTTATCCCCTCAAGAATGCTATTTCTGCTCTGTGGGTCAACTGCAACTGTTGGTTCATCAAATATAATCAGCTTAGGCTTATGTGCAATCCCACAAGCTATATTAAGGCGTCTAAGTAATCCTCCACTCAACTTCTTAGGTACAAACTTAACAAAATCACAAAGCCCTACAAAATCAATCGCCTCACTAACAAGCTTTTTGCGTTCCTCCTTGTTTGTTATGTATAATCCACAAAAATAATCTATATTTTCATAGACGCTAAGTTCGTTAAATACAGCAACATTTTGCATTACAACACCTATATCCTGTTTTATATCATAAGAAGTTGGTGTCATTTCCTTGCCAAAAACATTGATTTGACCCTTATCATATTTTAATAATGATAAAATACAATTTATTGCAGTAGTTTTACCCGAACCATTTGGGCCTAATAAACCAAAGACCTCGCCCTCATTAATTTCAAGATTTAAGTCATCAATTGCCGTCAAATCACCATATTTTTTTACTAAATTCTTGATTTCAATTACCATAGATTAAATCCCCTTACTTTTTTATATTATTCATTATAACACAAATAGTAATTAAAAAGAATACCTTAAGGAATACTTTATTAAAATTTTATTTAATTTTTTCAAGTAGTAATAATTACACAAAAAAGTAAAATCGGCAGTAGATTTTTCTACCACCGATTTTTGGTTATGTATAAAAGCTGTTGTTTATGATATAATGAAATAAAAATGGTAGGTAAAAGATATCGCAAGAGTAGAAGTAAAATGCCCCAAGTGTAGCAAAGCAGAAGTAATAAAATACGGAAAATCACTTGAAGGAAAGCAAAGATATAAATGTAAAAATATGGAGTGTGGTTTGATATTTTATTATATGACCAAGTTGAAGAGGCAAAACTTGATGAAAAAATGATATTTTCAAAGAATTCAAAAGGCTATTGGAACCTTTTGAAATTTTTATGTTTTATACCGACGATTGGGGTAGTTATCAGCGTAATTTAGAACCTGATAACCATACTATCGGCAAACGCAACACGCAAATCTATCTGCTTCTCTAAATCACAAGAAATGCACAATATTGTTATAGGTTTGGTTATCAATATTCTTGAGTTCAGCTGGTGTGTTGATTTATGGAAAGTACATATTTAGAACACAACCAAACAGAAATCCTCCCCGAAAAAATCGGAGAGGATTACATAAAACAATCTGTAAAGACCAAATTGATAATATATTGCCCATAAAGCGCGTAAATACGCCGTTTGTAGGGGCTGAAATTATCTCTTTGAGAACTGAGGAGCACGACGAGCACCCTTTAAGCCGTACTTCTTTCTTTCCTTCATTCTTGGGTCACGAGTTAAGAATCCTGCCTTTTTCAATACAGGTCTTAATTCTGGGTCATAAACAAGCAAAGCTCTTGACAAACCATGTCTAATAGCGCCAGCCTGTCCTGTGACACCACCGCCAGCAACGGTGCATACAATATCAAACTTATCAAGAGTTTCCGTCAAATCCATTGGCTGACGAACAATAAGCTTTAGTGTTTCAAGACCAAAATAATCATCAATGTTTCTATCATTTATAGTAATGTTACCACTTCCATGATATACTCTTACTCTTGCAACAGAATGTTTTCTTCTACCAGTACCGTAGTAATATTTTTGTTTTGATTCGTACATTTAAGCGACCCCCTTTTTATATTTCATAATTTTCAGGCTTTTGTGCTTGGTGCATATGTTCTACACCCTTATAAACTCTTAGTCTTGTAAGAGCAGCTCTGCCCAAAGTATTATTAGGGAGCATACCGTTTACAGCTATCATCATAGCCTTATCAGCTTTTGTAGCCATTAAGTCTTTATATTTAACTTGCTTTAGTCCACCAATCCATCCAGTGTGCCAAGTATATGATTTTTGTTCTAACTTATTTCCTGTTAGAACAGCCTTGTCACAGTTGATAATGATAACATGGTCACCACCGTCAAAATGAGGCACAAATGTTGGTTTATGTTTTCCACGTAAAATGTGAGCTGCTTTAGTTGCTACACGTCCAAGAGACTTGCCCTCAGCGTCTAAAACATACCATTTACGACTAACTTCTTTAGCCTTTGGCATATAAGTTGACATATATATTCCTCCGTATTATTAATTTGGTCAAGATAAATAACAGATGGGTTTATCTATATTTAATGTACAATCGCAAGTACCGATTTAACGGTGTTCGCACATTCCTTGACATAACATAAACTATTATATATTTTTATCACAAAAATGTCAATAGCCAAAATAACGAATTTTTAATTTATATCACTCTTACGCTTAAAATCTCTCTTAATATCTCTATTTCTCTCGATATCTCATGTTTCATTTCATTATGTTAAATATTATGTTAAATATTATGTTAAATAAAATACTTACATCAAAACTCCACCTCAATTACACTAAATAAGGTGGAGTTTATTCTATAATATAAAAAGCAATTAAACTATTCAGCCATATCCCAGTTATGCCAAACATTTTGAACATCATCATTATCTTCAAGATGATCAAGTAGATTATTCATCTTCTTTATACTATCCTCATCAGTAAGTGTGGTATATGTCGCTGGTACTTGCTCTATTTCTGCTGAAAGTATATTATACCCTAGCTCAGCTAAACTCTCCCTTAAGCCATGAGTGTTCGCAGGCGTTGTGGTGACTTCAATAGTTTCATCCTCAACAGAAAAGTCATCAGCACCAAATTCAAAACAGTCCTCCATAATTTTGTCCTCGTCAATTCCGTCATTCTCAATCATGATAATTCCCTTTTGAGAAAACATAAACGAAACACAACCAGGTGTGCCAAGATTCCCACCATATTTATCAAAATAATGACGTACTTCCCCAGCAGTACGATTCTTATTGTCAGTTAAACATTCGACAATAACTGCTACACCATTTGGACCATAGCCCTCATAAACCATGTCTTCAAAACTTTCTTTATTGCCCTCACCAGATGCTTTTTTAATCAATCGCTCAATATTATCATTTGGTACATTGTTAGACTTCGCTTTTGTAATTAAATCACGAAGTTTTGCATTGTTATTAGGGTCTGCTCCACCTTCTTTTATGCAAACAATCATTTCACGACCTATTTTCGTGAAAATCTTTGCTCTTACAGCATCGGTAGCTTCCTTACGTCTTTTAATATTGCTCCATTTAGAATGCCCTGACATACTAATTCTCCTCGACTTTCTCCATTTTCCATATTACATCAAACAATTCGTCTATTCTATTCTTGTTACCTAATAAATGCAGATACCCAAACAAGCATTCAAGACCTGTTGCACGCCTATAATCACAAGCATTTGCACTTTTCGGAACATTGTTCCCCGAAGCATTTCTGCCCCTTTTATATATAATATGTTCTTCTTCAGTCAAATTCTCTTTTAATATTTCAACAGCATTTGACTGATACGTTGAGCATACACGCTTTATCTTCATATCATGAAGCTTTCCAGCAGGCATATTTGCTTCAATAACAAGTCGTTCCCTAACTAGCTGTTCATAAACAGCATCACCTAAAAATGCTAGTGCTAATGGGCTAAACTGGTTAACTTCCCTTATGTCAAGTTTTTCAATCATAAGTTAACATCTCCATAATATAGTTAAAATTAGTTAATAAAATCAAATTGATACCCTAAAATATTAACCGTTCCATTTTCCTGTATGCCCATTTCCAGTAGCTTATCTATTATGCCACTGCTACGCAAAACACGCTGAAAATACTGTAACGAAGAGTAATCATCCATGTTAATTGTTCGCATAATTGGTTCAAGCCATTTTGCATCAACATAATAAACTCCGTCTTCTAATTCAATTTCAAACTTCTTATTATTCCCAACCGTATCATCAAATTGTGACATAATAATCGGCTCTGCGTCATAAATCTTAACTGGTGGAAGTGAATCCAGTACCTGTGAAACTTCATAAATTAACTCAGATGTTCCCTGTGTTGTTGCAGCAGAAATCAAGAAAAACTTTAGTCCCTTAGACTCAATGTAACTCCTCAATTCATCAATCTTCTCCTCAGTAGCCATATCACTTTTATTTCCTGCTACAATCTGTGGACACTTAGATAAATCCTCACTAAAATTCTTCAATTCAGCATTTATAATCTCAAAATCTTCAATAGGGTTTCTACCCTCAATTCCTGAAACATCTAAAATATGAACAATAAGTCTGCAACGTTCCACATGCCTTAAAAATTCATGCCCCAAGCCTATTCCTTCACTTGCACCCTCAATCAATCCAGGAATATCAGCCATAACAAATGATTTTTCTTCCTCAACGCTAACTACCCCTAAAACAGGCGTCAATGTTGTAAAGTGGTAATTAGCGATATTAGGTTTCGCAGAACTTACAACAGAAATAAGCGTTGACTTGCCCACATTAGGAAACCCAACCAATCCTACATCGGCAATAAGTTTTAGTTCAAGTATAATTTCAAATTCATCTCCAGGAAAACCAGGTTTTGCAAAACGAGGTATCTGACGTGTGGATGTGGCAAAATTAGAATTCCCCTTACCACCCTTTCCTCCCTTGCATAAAATCACAGGTTCATCCCCTGACAAATCTGCCATTATTCTTCCAGTTTTAGCTTCCCTTACAACCGTACCTCTTGGTATCTTTATAATTAAATCCTTTGCGGCTCTTCCAGAGCATTTCTTTGCTCCTCCATTTTCGCCACTATCTGCAACGTATTTTTTTTTATATTTAAAGTCAATTAGCGTCGAAAAATTATCATCAACTAAAAAGACAATATCGCCACCTTTTCCACCATCTCCACCATCAGGTCCACCAGCGTTAACATACTTTTCTCGATGAAATGATACTGCACCATCTCCACCGTCACCAGCTTTAATTATTATTTTAGCCTTATCTACAAACATTTTATTCTCCTCTATAATTCCAATTGCCAAAGCTAAAGGAATGTGTATAAAACAAAATCCCAAGCAAAAGCTCGGGATTAATTTTAATGTTTTATTCCCGATTACTGCTCTGCGTAAACGGATACTCTTTTACGGTCACGACCTACACGCTCAAACTTTACCTTGCCACTAACCATTGCGAACAATGTATCATCAGAACCCTTGCCAACACCATTTCCAGGATGGATATGTGTACCACGTTGACGAACCAAAATATTACCAGCTAAAACAAACTGACCATCAGCTCTCTTAACTCCCAATCTTTTTGACTCTGAATCACGGCCGTTCTTTGTAGAACCTACACCCTTTTTATGTGCAAAAAATTGCATACTAATATTTATCATTATCTTACACCTCCGTAGCTTTTATTGTAATTGTTTCATCAAATTGTTGCGATAATAATTCCAAATGACATTTTAAACTTTCAATCATAATTGAACCCATCCTAGCACAATCTTCATTTATTTTTAAGCTAATGACATTTAACGAAACATCAACATCAGCCTTAATATTCATAAAATCAGTAATTGTATTAGCAGTTAATTGAACTGCTGAAGATACGCTTGCACAAGCAATATCCATGCCAACATCGTCATAACCTGCGTGTCCACTTATTTGAAAGCCTAAATATTCATCGTTCCTTTTGAAAAAATTAACGAGAATCATATTAAGCTTTAATTGCTTCAATCATAACTGAAGTATACTGCTGTCTATGTCCCAATTTTCTTTTTGAACTTTTCTTTGGCTTATAGGTAAATACAGTAATCTTTTTACCCTTACCATTCTTCAAAACCTTTGCTTCCACTGTTGCACCGCTAACATATGGAGCTCCAATTTTTAAACCATTATCTGTTCCAACTGCAACAATCTTGTCAAAGCTAACGGTTTGATTAACTTCATAATTCAACTTCTCAATAAAAACAACATCGCCCTCTTTAACCTGATATTGTTTTCCGCCTGTTTCAATAACTGCGTACATTTTGGCACCTGCCTTTTCTATAAAACTCGCTACAAACGGTATATACAATTGTATATTTTATTAGACCGTACATATGCGGCTCTATTATTTTATCATAAACTTTCACACTTGTCAAGGATTTTACATTAATATCATCATATTCTTTTACATTAGTGCAATATAATATTTAAAATTTATGATTTTCTGCAATGCATACCTTGTTAAAAATTATTTTATCAAACCCTTTGAGGTGTGCTTTTAACCTGAGTAATCTCCTGTTTTGTCTTTTTTACATTTTGCAAGCTGTCTTGCAAGTATCTCTCAGTGTCCGACAATATATTATTTACATATGTATTAGTAGCACTCTTTATATCCTTAGAACTTGACTGTGCCTTAGTAAGCATATCAATCGCCTTTTGCTTCGCCTCTTTAACAATAGCATCATTCGATACTATTACCTTTGCACGTTCCTCAGCCTTCCTCACTATCGACTCTGCTTTTGATTCAGCTTCTTTTATAATCCTATTACAATCAAAGTCAATAAGCTTCGCTCTTTTTATCTCCTGTGGAATATTCAAACGTACGTCGTTTATTAAATCTCTCACCCTTTCCACATCTACCATAGCTTTATGAGCAGAAAAAGGGACAGATGGTGACTTATCCAAAAGTTCATCCATTTCATCTAATATTTCATCAATATTCATTTTTATTCTCCTTTACCAACCTGTTTTTTATATCATCTAAAACACATCCAGGTACAAAATGACTGATATCGCCACCAAAGCTGGCAATCTGCTTTACAACGCTTGAGCTAAGATACATATTTTCTGCACTTGTGGTTAGGAAAACTGTTTCTGCGCCCTCATATAATTTTTTATTAGCCAATGCCATCTGAAACTCATACTCAAAGTCGCTCACAGCTCGTAAGCCCTTTACAATCGCAATTGCCCCAACATCCTTTACATAATTAGCTAATAACCCATCTAAAATATCAATTACAACATTATCCAAGTCTGAAGTTACTCTCTCAATAAAATTCAATCTTTCAGTATACGAAAAGCTAGTGTTTTTTTCTGCATTAGCTGATATAAGTACTATCACCTTATCAAACAGCTTTGACGCCCTTGTTATAATATCTACATGCCCAAATGTAATAGGATCAAAACTACCAGGACATACTGCTATTCTTCTCATTAATACCTACTCCCCCTTAGGGCCTTTTTCATAAAGGCTAACCTTAACCTTACCATATTTATATGTTTTACTTAACCTTAACTCCCCTACTCTTTCAGGCAAATCCAGTTCTAATTCATGTTCACATATTACTTTTCCACCGTCATTCATCTTTTCAGATAAATGCTCCAACGCTGATATAACAAGTCCCTTTTTATATGGTGGGTCAAGAAGAGCAATATCAAAACTTAATTCTGTTTGCTTTAGGAAGTCCAAGCTATCCATATGAACTACTTTTGATATATCTGAAAAACCAACAGCTCCTATATTCTTTTTTGCTACTGCAATTGATTCTTTATATTTATCAACAAATACAGAATATTCTGCTCCACGACTCAACGCTTCAATCCCTAGCTGTCCACTTCCACAAAATAAATCCAAAACCTTTGCTCCACCTATATCAAAATGTATAGCTGAAAAAATTGCTTCTTTAACTTTATCAGCAGTAGGACGAACATCATTCCCTACAAGTGTTTCCAAACGACGTCCCCTTGCTATTCCCGTAATTACACGCATTATTTAACTCCTTACAGACATTATAAAACTTTTCAGCATTTTTATCAATGCTTTATCAAACATTATATATCATTTTTGTATATTTGTCTATAATTTCTCTATAAAATTGTAGACTTCAACTGCAGTTTCCTCTTTAACTCCTAAAACTTTTGAAAGTTCTTCAACAGTCGCCGACTTTAATGCACTTTTTGTTTTATACTTCATTAATAGTCTTTGTGCTTTTTTCACACCTATTCCTTTTATTTTTGTAAGTTCTAATTCATAGGTGATTTTTGCGTGTTTAGACCTCTGATATGATATAGCAAAACGATGCATTTCATCTTGAATTCGTGTAATAAGCATAAATGCAGATTTTGTACTTGTAACTGATATTTCTGAGCCACTTGATGCTATTGCTCGTGTTCGATGCGTATTATCCTTTACAAGACCAAAAACAGGCACAGTTATCCCCATCTCCCGTAAAACAGGTTCTACTGCATTAACATGACCTTTACCACCATCAACAAATATTAAATCAGGCAGACGCGAAAACCCCTCATCCTCACCTTCAAAATACCTGTTAAATCGCCTTACTAAAACCTCTCTCATACACTCATAGTCATTCTGTATATTCACATTCTTAATAGAAAACCGCTTATACGCACTCTTCAACGGTCTACCATTTTCAAACACTGCCATTCCCGCAACCATTGCAGTTGACCCCAAGTTTGAAATATCATACGCTTCTATATATTGTGGTTGTTTATCCATGCCTAAAAGCTTTGCTAGTTCCTCTAACGCAATAATTTCCTTGCCCGTTCGACCAACCACTATTGATAAATGTTCGCTTGCATTATTTTTTGCAAGCATAATTAACTTCAATGAATTTCCCCTTTGCCTATATAATAAATGAACTGCATGATTGCACCTTCCACGCAGTAATTCTTCTATTAACTCTTTATTTGGCAATTCCCGTTCAACTAATATCAGCTTTGGAATGTCATTCGTTTGATAATATTGTGCAATGAATGCCTCTAAAATATCCTCTTCATTATCACTATCATTGAAAATATATGTTGACTTATCAAATAATCTTCCATCACGATACATCAATATTGCAACACATGAACCACCTGCATTCTGTGCAACAGCAATTACATCAGTATGCCTTAGCTCATTATCCACAATCTTCTGAGATTCGCTAGCTTTAGAAATTGCTGAAATTCTATCACGCAATATTGCAGCACGTTCATAATCTAAACTTTCAGATGCTTCTTCCATCTCCCGTTGCATCCTCTCAATTGAGGCATGACTTCCATTTTTGATATATTCAATCGCTTGCGAAACAAGTTCATTATACTTAGTAGCACTCATATTTCCAATGCAAGTCCCCATACATTGACTAATATAATAATATAAGCAAGGTCTGTCTTTTTTGAATTCCTGAGGAAATTTACGTTTGCAGGTAGGTAGCTTAAAAACCAAATTAGCTTCGTTAACAGCCTGTTTTGTAACAGTCGAGCTAGTATATGGTCCTAGGTAATTTCCATCATCACTCAACTGTTTTTCAGCAGTTATTCGTGGAAAATCATCATTAGAAACCTTAATATAATGATAGCCTTTATCATCTTTTAAAAGAATATTATATTTAGGCTTATGTTGTTTTATCAAGCTACATTCTAAAACCAAAGCCTCATACTCTGTATCCGTTACAATAAAGTCATACTCATAAACCAATGATACCATTTTAATAACCTTTAGAGTATGGTCAGGAGTTTCTCTAAAATAACTTGTTACACGATTTTTAAGATTTTTAGCTTTCCCAATATATATTATTTTGCCCTGCTTATCTTTCATTAGGTATACTCCTGGTGAAACCGTTAACCTTGATGTCTTTTCACGAAGATAAGGCAAGCGTTCATTCATTTAGGACTACACCTCCAAGAATTGCTAATCAAAAAAGGAACTTTTATATTCAACTACATTTGCTTTATCTCCATAGCAATCGACCTCTAAAACTTCTAAATTTAATTGAATTAACATTGCTACATACAGAAAAAGATAAGCAAAAGAATTCGTAAGTACACTAGCGTAAATTCTGATATTATAAACAATACAGAACATTCCAGCAAGCATTATACAAGCTGCAATGCCTACTACAATTTGGAAAGGGAGTTTTTTATGGTTAAGCGACAAATAACTCAAACAAACTATTGCTGAGAAAACAGCGTGTGAAATAATCAAAATCCTTGAATAACCATTATACCAATCGCCAAGCGACAAAAACTTAAAATCCATTAGCATTATGATGACTTCTATAACTAAATAAGTTGCCATGAGTACTTTCATGACCATCCTTTGCCTAACCAACAAAATAATACCTAAAATTGAAATCGCCATCAAAATAAAACCTAACGCTTCAATAGTAAACGCTGTAATCTCAAACGGAGTGCTTGCTATGCCCGAATCACCATATAAATCATAGTAAAATAAGCAGATAATTATGAATAATATAAACATTATATTTGAGTATATACCCATAATAATGCAATTTTTAAAATTAAATATCTTTTTCAACTGCAAGCCCCCTTTAAATTATCTATCAACTAATTCAATACTGAAACTGCTTTCTTTCCTATATCTTTTCTGAAATGCTTTCCATCAAAATTTATCAAATTAACAGCCTTATATGCCTTATCTATAGCCTCATTCAAGTCCTTACCCTTTGCAGTAACGCCTAAAACTCTGCCTCCAGAAGTCAAGAAAGAGCCATTTTCAACCTTTGTACCAGCATGATAAATCAACGCATTATTTATCTGTCCTTTATCATCTAAGCCCTTTATTTGTTTTCCAGTTTCATACTTTTGAGGATAACCACCACTTGCTAAAACTACACAAGCAACAGAACCATCTTCCCATTCTATATCAACTTCGCTAAGTCTATCCTCATAAATAGCCTGCATAATATCAACTAAATCAGTCTTTAACAATGGTAAAACAACCTGTGTTTCAGGGTCACCAAACCTACAATTATATTCAATAACTTTTATGCCATTAGGAGTCAGCATTAAACCAAAGTACAAACAGCCCTTAAACGTTCTTCCTTCACTATTCATAGCATCAACAGTAGGCTGAAAAATCTTTTTCATACAATCGTCAGCTATACTATTAGTATAATAAGGGTTAGGAGATACAGTCCCCATGCCCCCAGTATTTAAACCCTCGTCATTATCCAATGCTCTCTTGTGGTCCATAGATGATATCATAGGTTTAATTGTTTTTCCATCAGTAAAGCATAGCACAGACACTTCTGGACCTGTTAAAAACTCCTCAATTACAACCTTTGAGCCACTTTCGCCAAAAATTTTATCCTCCATAATTGAGTTAATTGCATCTTTAGCCTCATCAAAATTTTCTGCAATAATAACGCCCTTACCCAATGCAAGACCGTCTGCTTTTACAACAGTTGGGTATGTATTTTCTTTCTCAATATATGCAACAGCATCTTTAGTATTGTCAAATACTTCATACTTTGCTGTAGGAATATTATATTTTTTCATCAAATCCTTAGAAAAAACCTTACTCCCCTCAATTATTGCAGCAGCTTTATTTGGCCCAAATGTCATAAAACCTTCAGTATTTAGTGCGTCAACCATACCCAAGACAAGAGGGTCATCAGGTGCAACAATAACCATTTCTGCTGATATTTTCTTAGCAAGTGCCACAACTCCGCTTATATCATCTGCTTTAACTGAAAAACATTCAGCATATTTTGAAATTCCACCATTGCCAGGAGTGCAGTAAAGCTTATCCACCTTACTACTTTCCGCAAGCTTCATTATAATTCCATGTTCACGTCCGCCGCCACCAACAACTAATATTTTCATTTTTACCTCCAACGGTTACTTTGACATTCTGGCAATAATCAGGCAGCCCACTGCACAAAATAATGGCAAAACCATAATAAAATTAAGATGCTTATCGTTAGCCAAAGCAAAAACAATAACTCCAATCGCCAAAAGTATGCAAATTACACCTATAATAGTGAATATTTTTTTGTCTTTCATAATTTATACTCCATCTTAGTGGTGAAATAAACGTATGCCTGTAAATGCCATTGCAATATTGTATTTATTACAGGTTTCAATAACATTGTCATCTCTAATTGAGCCTCCTGGTTGTGCAATAAATGACACACCACTCTTATAAGCACGTTCAATATTATCTCCGAATGGGAAAAATGCATCTGAACCTAAACATACCCCTGTATTCTTTTCAAGCCAAGCTTTCTGCATTTCCTTTGTAAATACCTCAGGTTTTTCCTTAAATATATTCTGCCAAACTCCTTCAGCAAGCACATCCATATATTCCTCTGAAATGTAGATGTCTATTGCATTATCCCTATCCGCTCTGCGAATATCATCAACAAACTTCAAATTCAAAACCTGTTCAGCCTGTCTTAGCCACCAAATATCAGCTTTATTACCAGCAAGCCTTGTGCAATGAATTCTAG
This sequence comes from Bacillota bacterium, assembly GCA_023388515.1. Taxonomy (GTDB): domain Bacteria; phylum Bacillota; class Clostridia; order Oscillospirales; family Ruminococcaceae; genus JAAYPV01. Next base: position 28,757 of record JAEWGD010000006.1, on the reverse strand, counting down.
ATTGCTGACCAGCACCGATGCCGATAGCTTGACCATCTTTAACATAGCAAACCGAGTTTGACTGCGTATATTTCAAAGTGATTAATGAAATAATTAAATCACGTTTTTTATCATCAGTAATATTTTTATTATCAGTAACAATATTTTCAAGCATAGAATTATCAATCTTTAAGTCATTTCTACCCTGTTCAAATGTTATACCAAAAACCTGTTTCTGTTCAATTGACTTTGGAACATAATCTTTATCAATCTTGATAATATTATATGTTCCTTTTCTCTTGGATTTAAGTATCTCCAACGCTTCATCTGTATAATTAGGAGCAATAATTCCATCTGATACTTCACGCTGAATCATTTTTGCTGTTGCAACATCGCAAGTGTCAGACAATGCAATAAAATCACCATATGATGACATTCTATCTGCACCTCTAGCCCTTGCATAAGCACAAGCCATTGGTGACAACTCACCTAAATCATCAACGAAATATATCTTTTTCAAGGTATCAGATAATGGCTCACCAACTGCAGCACCAGCAGGCGAAACATGCTTAAATGAAGTCGCTGCACACATACCAGTTGATGCCTTTAACTCTTTTACAAGCTGCCAACCATTAAAAGCATCTAGTAAATTTATATATCCTGGATTACCATTTAAAACCTCTATCGGCAATTCACCATCTTCAATAAATATCCTTGAAGGCTTTTGATTAGGGTTGCATCCATATTTTAACTTTAATTCCTTTGACATATGCTACTCCTTGTTCCGCCGAAATATTTATACTTTAATGAAGCCTTTAGGCGGATAAAGGCTCATTTTTTATATATTTAATTATTTTTATTTATAATTCTAGTTGATATTTCCTTAGACTTCAAGTCAACATATCTTACAAAAAGAGATACCTTGTTGTCCTCATTTAAGCTATCCCAAAGCAAACTTGTGAACTCATCAATATCATCAGATACAGCGATAAGCTTTGGCTCACCTTCAAAGCTTGGAATAGGGTCGCCATCACATTTGTAAGTATGAATAAAATGCCCCTCGCCATTTACAGGGTTTTTATATGCAAAATTAAAACGTTGGCATGACTCAGCATTGCCATTTGCCGACTTCAAAATTGAAATTGCATAGTTGAAATCCTCATCTTCAAGCTTTACAATTCCAGAAATTCTTGGTGTATAATTCGGTGCATCTGGTTCAAACGCTCTTGTTCTAAGAGCCTGTTCAAATGTAAGCTGGTTGTTCATTAGATCAAATATTGTGTCAGTTTGGTCACCATTTGTCACAATAATCTTATTACCTAAAACCCTTACAGGCGAATATATAATTAGGCTTGGATCAACCATTTTAGATGAGTCAAATGCCTGCGTTCGGATACCATCGCCATCCTCAACAAATATTCTATTACGGCTATTTTCACTTCTACCCATGATAAAATATGCTGTAACAGCGTGGTTTCCATCTTTAGATTTACCTATGATAATCCCTCTACCAGGATAAGAATTACCCTTTAGCTCTTTATCTATTGAAATCATTTCCATTAACTGTCCTCCGTTTTAACTAGAATTTAATCCTCTATTATAAATGCTTTATTATCTATAATTTCAATTTTATCTTGACAAAATAATGATACAGCCTCAGGCAGTATCTTCCACTCTGCCTCTTCCATTACTCGTTTTTGTAACACCTCAGGAGTATCACTTTTTTTAACCTCAACAGCCTTTTGCAAAATTATTGCTCCACCATCTGCAATCTCATTTACAAAGTGTACAGTTGCACCTGTTAGCTTAACACCAGATTCAAGCACAGCCTCATGAACGCTAATCCCATAATATCCTTTGCCACAAAATGATGGAATTAAGGACGGATGAACATTAATTATCTTATAAGGATAGGCTTTTATAACTAATTCATCAAGTATTGTCATGAACCCTGCAAGCACAATTATATCAGCATATTCCTCATACAAAGCCTCATGAATGGCTTTACTATAAGCAATATTGTCTTTATAATCCTTTGCTTGAATAATCCTAGTAGGAATACCATTATCCATTGCCCTTGTCAGTGCGTATGCATTAGATTTTGAGGATATTACACATGAAATCTTTCCATTTATAATATCTCCTCTATTTTGTGCATCTATTAGTGCTTGCAGATTTGTACCTCCACCTGATACGAGTACAACTATATTTTTCATGACATCCGCTCCTTTTATGCCTATCACTAAAGTTATACATTTTGTATAACCTAGGGTTATTACAAAACTAACAAAGAATAACTCCCTCATCGCTGTTTATAAGTTCTCCAAGTACATAAGCTTCCTCGCCACTTGCCTTTAATGATGATAATGTTTTATCAACATCATTTTTATCAACACAAACCACCATTCCTACACCCATATTAAATGTGTTAAACATATCTCTCTCTGGAATATGCCCTGTCCTTGAAATTAAATCAAATATTGGTAGCACCTGTATAGAGTTTCTTTCAATTTTAGCTGATAGTCCATTTGGCAATGAACGTGGTATATTCTCATAAAATCCTCCACCCGTTATATGGGTTATCGATTTTACCTTTACTTCATCAAGTAAATTTAATATCGCCTTAACATATATTTTTGTAGGAGTCATCAAACACTCCCCTAAAGTACATGTGAGGTCAGAAAAATATCTTGCAAGAGTCTGCCCATTTACAGTGAATACTTTTCTTACTAATGAAAAGCCATTTGAATGAACACCACTTGATTTTATCGCAATAAGCACATCCCCAGCCTTTTGTTCATTAGGCTGTATTATTTTATCTTTATCAACAACACCAACAGCAAAGCCAGCTAAATCATACTCATCAATAGGATAAAACCCTGGCATTTCTGCTGTTTCTCCTCCAGTTAGTACACAACCTGCCTGCACACATCCCTCAGCAATTCCTGAAACAATTTCAGCAATCTTTTCAGGATAATTCTTGCCAACAGCTATATAATCAAGGAAAAATAAAGGTTTTGCTCCACTGCAAATAATATCATTTACACACATTGCGACACAATCTATACCAACTGTATTATGCTTATCAACCATAAATGCAATCTTTAGTTTTGTTCCGACACCGTCAGTTCCTGAAACCAAAACAGGCTTGTTTATACCTGTCATGTCCAATTCGAAGAGTCCTCCAAATCCACCAATGTCTGGAGTCACTCCGTTCACCATTGTCCTTGCAACGTGTGATTTCATTAGTTCTACTGCCTTATAACCAGCAGTAACGTCAACCCCTGCTGATTTATAGCTTTCCGAATAGCTTCTCATTTAAAATCCTCCATAGATTATCTAATATTCATTCATAGCTAAATTTTGTAAAAAAATTGTTATTGACCAATCTTTTTTTCAAACTTATCCTTCGGTATCTCCTTTGGCACTTCCATAGGGTATTTCCCTGTGAAACAGCCAGAACAAAATGTACAACTTGCCTCTTTTGCAATGTTTAATACACCATCGACACTTAAATATCCAAGTGTATCAACACCTATATGTGCTGCAATATGGTCTAAATCCATCTGACACGCAATTAACTTATCCTTACTGTCAATGTCCGTTCCAAAATAACATGGATTTGTAAAAGGTGGGCTTGATACCCTCATATGAACTTCAGCAGCACCAGCTTCACGAAGTAGATTTACAATTCTTGCACAGGTAGTTCCTCTTACTATACTGTCATCAACTAACACTACTTTTTTTCCTTTTACTACGTCCTTAACAACATTTAGTTTAATTTTAACCGCATCTGCACGCTGTGCCTGTGTCGGCTGTATAAAAGTTCGCCCAACATATCTGTTCTTAATAAAACCTACACCATATGGAATTCCAGAGGCATTGGCAAAACCAAGTGCAGCGTCAAGTCCACTATCTGGAACGCCAATAACAACATCAGCATCCACTGGATGTTCCTCCCATAAAGTTTTTCCTGCCCTTAATCTAGCTTTTTGAACGCTGACTCCTTCAATAACTGAATCAGGTCTTGCAAAGTAAACAAACTCAAATACACATAGAGAGGACGTTTTACTACAATGTGTTTTTATTGAGCGAACTCCACTTTCATCTACTACTACAATTTCTCCAGGAAGTATATCCCTCTCAAATTCAGCGTCAACGCTATCTAATGCACATGATTCAGATGCAAATACAATAGACCCATCACTGCATTTTCCCATGCAAAGTGGTTTAAATCCATATGGATCTCTTGCTGCAATTAGTTTTTTTGGTGACATGATTACTAATGAATACGCACCCTTAATTTTATACAAAGCTTGTTCAATAGCTTTTTCTATTGATGGCTGAATAAGTCTTTGTTCAGTAATTACATAGGAAATTACTTCGGTATCATTTGTATTGTGAAAAATGCCACCCTTTAACTCATAGTATTCCCTTAATTCTCTTGCATTAATTAGGTTTCCATTATGTGCTATCGACATAGGCCCTTTTATATGCCTTACAACCAATGGCTGTGCGTTTGAACGATTAGGCTTTCCTGTCGTAGAGTAGCGTACATGACCTATCGCAATATTTCCATCGCCTAGCCTATCAAGATGGGTTTTATCAAATACCTCAGGCACTAAACCTAAATCTTTATGATAAGAAAAAACACCCTTATCATTAACCACTATCCCACAGCTCTCCTGTCCCCTGTGCTGAAGAGCATACAATGCCATATATGTCAGTAATGTTACATCTGAATTATTCTTGTTATATACTCCAAAAACTCCACATTCTTCATTAACCTTATTCAATATTTTTAGCCTCACTTTGATTAAAATTCTTTGTAAATTTGGACTATATGATTAAGTTTAATACAATTTTATTCACCTAAAAGTCTTTTCATAATTTCTTTATATGCGTCTTCTTCACCACCAAGATCACGTCTAAATCTATCCTTATCAAGCTTTTCACCCGTTGTACTATCCCAGAAACGACAAGTATCAGGGGAAATTTCGTCTGCTAAAACAATTGTTCCGTCATTAGTTTTACCAAACTCAAGCTTAAAATCAATAAGTTCAATATTTAAATCTTTAAGATAAGCTGCAAGTATATCATTTACCTTAAAGGAATAATTTGCAATTAAATCTAATTCCTCTTTTGTACACCATTCCATTGCCATTATGTGATACTCATTTACTATAGGGTCACCTAAATCATCATCTTTATAACAGAACTCCAAAACAGTTTTACCCATCTTTGTTCCCTCTGGCAAGCCTAATCTTTTTGACAATGAGCCAGCAGCAATATTTCTTACAATAACTTCAAGTGGCACTATTGTAACCCTTTTTACAATTGTTTCTCTCTCAGAAATCTCTTCAATCAAATGTGTAGGGATACCTTCTTTTTCAAGCATCTTCATAAGATGATTTGTCACTCTATTATTTATAATTCCCTTGTTGTTAATCGTTCCTTTTTTCTCTCCGTTAAAAGCAGTAGCGTCATCCTTGTAGTCAACAATAACACAATCTGGATTATTAGTAGCATATACCTTCTTAGCTTTTCCCTCGTACAACTGTTCTGTTTTTTGTAAATTCTCCATTTTATACTCCTCCGAATTTAAAATTAATTTATTAAGCCTAGTTTATAAGGTTTATCCCACTTAAAATTCCTGTTCCTGAAGCTTTTTATCCTTAGCAATAACCTCTTCCACCATTGTTTCCTTCATTTTAACAAGCCTTTTTGAAAGATTTTCATCCGACAAAGCTAGCATCTGCACAGCCAAAATAGCTGCATTCGCTGCTCCATCAATCGCTACTGTCGCTACTGGAATTCCTTTTGGCATCTGAACAGTAGAAAGCAATGCATCAAGTCCGTCAAGTGTTGATGATTTAATTGGAAGACCTATTACAGGAATTATTGTGTGTGCCGCAAGGACACCACCTAGATGAGCTGCTTTTCCTGCTGCTGCAATTATAACTCCAAACCCATTTGCTGCTGCATCTTTAGAAAATTTTGAAGCTTGCTCAGGGGTGCGATGAGCTGACATCACATGAACCTCATATTGAACCTCAAACTTCTTTAATTCAGCAATGGCTTCCTTTACCACCCCTAAATCACTGTCACTGCCCATAATAATCGCTACCTTTTTCATAAAAGACCCTCTTTCATATAAAATATTCACTTGGCAATTTGCATTTTGTCAATACCCTTAACTGCTAACTTTCCATTCCTGTCCTTTATCATACAAATTTCAATTGTATAATTCAATTTATTTTGTACACTCTCGTCCAACGCCATCTCAGACTTAGGTATACACTGAAACCTTACTTTAAATATATAACTTGTTGCTGAGTTTGTATCTTCACAAGTATCTAAAGCAACACTATTAAGCTTTGAAAACTCATAATCCATCATTGAAGCGTTCAGAATAATACTTGAATTATACATACTATCATCTACTGAACTAACTCCAAATAGCTCCTCAAAAATAATTACTGACTGATCAAACGCCTCTTGTATCAATTTATAATTCGAGTTAATTTTGTACTCATCACCATAAATAGTTAATTTGAAGTCGTTATCAATAATACTACTTGAAATAACCATTTTTATCAAATCAAGCTTTCCATTTTCAATTCTGCCCGTATACTGAGTAGAACCCTTGTAAAGTGATAAGAAATTATCATTTACCGTGTATCTATCCCATTCGTCATTAATATATGGAACACCATTTCCATTAAAAACCACAATCTTTTTGTTTTCCTCTAAGTAACCAAAGATTACCTCACTATTTACTTCCTTAAACTCACTATATATAAAAGGGATAAGAATATTATCCTGATTATCTATTATTCCTGAATAAAAATAATTATCTATATTTTTTGATACTATCATCTTACCAGAATCAGTAAAGATTATGTCGCTCCACGCTGGCTCAATTATAACCCTGTCATTATCATCAATAACTCCATATAAATCACCACTGCTTTTAAATACTGTGTAGTTATTATATGTTGTATTAGTAACCGACTGTATATCTGGTGATGTAATAATATTTGAACCCCTAGAACTTCCTGTTAAATTAAACCTTGTAACTGCAATAGCAAGTCCAATAGAAAGAATAAAGAGAATAGATATTAAAAGTCTAACTTTATTATTCATAATATCTACACCCCTTTATAATATGTTAATTAGACTGCATTTTTATAAACAGATATTTTTTTTGAATCTGCTCCTATTGTCTGCATAAAAAGTTTATTCTTCTGAAGTGCAAGAAAAATTGGTACTCCTAAAAGAGTTACAACTACAAACTCTCCAATTGCCACCGACGAAGCTGTTCCCCATAGAGGTAGATTATAAAACAAATTTAACTCTAAGCCAACTATTATTCCATTAAAAATAGTTGGGAAGAGTGATGCAAGCCACAGCTTGTTACTTTTGTAAATTAACACCGCAGAAATTAATGTCGCTAACGCTCCGAACGGTACGTCAATTATTGCAAATGGACTAAATAAATTGGCTATCGCACAACCAAGTGTAAGTGATACGCAATAGTCGAACTTATAAAAACATAATAACATCAATATTTCTGAAAATCGAAATTGTATTGCCCCATAGGAAAGCGGCTCAACTGCAACTGTAATTACTACATAAATTGCTGCAACAACAGCTATTTTAACTAACCTATCAACTGATAATTTTTTCATATTAAATATCCCCTGTTTTTTACTTAGGCTGGTTATCAAGGAACAGCCTATTATTTTTTTATTTTAATAACTTTCAATTTGTTTGTTATACTGTAAAAAAATTAACTAGTTTTGTGATATCATCACTATTTAACGTTATCCTCTGTTTCTCTTACAAGATAAATTGGTCTGTTTTTGGATTCAAGATAAGTTTTTGATAAATACTGTCCTAAAATTCCTGTGCATATCATCTGAAATCCACCTACTAATAATATCACACTTATAATTGTCGGGAATTCCAAATCATTACCTGCAACAGCAGACATAATCAATGATACAACAAATATTATAACAGAAACAGTAGATAAAAGAATACCTAAAAAAGTTGAAATTGCTAATGGGAAAGTTGAAAATGCACAAATTCCATCTATAGAATACAAGAATAAATTCCAAAATGACCATGCCGTTGTTCCAGCCGCACGTTCTACATTTTCATATTCAATATATTTTACTTTATATCCAACCCAACTGAAAATCCCCTTAGAGAACCTATTGTATTCCTTCATCTCCAATATCGAATTCACCATCTGTCTTGTCATAAAACGAAAATCCTGTGCCCCGTCAACTATTTCTGTTTGAGATATTTTATTCATTATCTTATAAAACGTCCTAGCAAACCATGAACGAACAGCCGACTCACCTTTCCTGCTGACCCTTCTTGTTGTTGCACAATCAAACTCTCCACCTTTTACATACTCATACATCTGTGGGATAAAATCAGGAGGGTGCTGTAAATCAGCATCCATAACGACAACATAGTCACCTTTTGTACTCTCTAACCCCGCAAACATAGCTGACTCCTTGCCAAAATTCCTAGAAAAAGAAATATACCTTACTCTCTTATCAATTTTAGAAAGTTCTCTTAACTTAAGCAAAGTTTTATCCTTTGAACCATCATCAATAAATAAAAGTTCAAAATCCAAATCATTATGTGTTTTTTTCATATCTGACATAATTTCACACATTTTGTCATAAAAAAGAGGAAGTACTTCTTCTTCATTATAGCACGGAACAACTGCACTTATTAACATTTCTATTATTCCTCCTTAACCATACTAATACTATTATATATTACTACATAATTCAATTTTTTGCAAGAGTATTTTATCTTAATTTATAAAAATAATTAAAATTATATTACTCATCGGTACTTGTAAGACTGGTATTGTATATTTATCTGTGTTTTTAATGCTTTATTGTGTTGACAATTTAACCATTTAAACATATAATTGAAATACGTTTATCAAGAATACTAATGCTGTATTTTTATCATAAAGATACTGTTTTACGGCATAATATATTCTATAACCACCAATATCTTATAAAGGAATAAAATATGAATTTAAAAAATATCAACAATAAAAAAAGTTTTTGCTTTAGTATGTGTGCTATTTCTGGCATACTGCTTTCATTAAGTTTTATGTATGAATCCTTATTTTGGATAGTTTTCTTCGGGGTTATACCTCTTTTTTTTGTATTTTTAAATAATGATAGCCTTAATAAACGTCGAACAATTGCGTTTATTTTAACCTTTTCAATGTTTTTTTATGGGATTACATTATACTGGATGTATCCACTAGCTCCATATATAAACCAAAGTAAAGCTAAATCAATATTAATACTTACGCTTTCCATTATATTTATTGGATTGCTAATGGGGTGTTATTGGAGTCTATCTTGTTTTTGCTATCATAAAATCAAACGCAATAATGCATTTGATATAGTGATATTCTCTCTGCTTTTCATATTTGGTGAATGGTTACAGGGAATATTCTATCCACTTGCTTTTCCTTGGGCACGTTTAGCCAATATTGCTACTCCCCTCACCCATTTCATCCAATCTGCAAGCCTATTCGGCTCATTATTCATCTCATTTTTAATCCTTATAATCAATGGATTTCTTGCGTACGCCATTATAAATATGAAAACTCCTAAAAAATGTTATACATTTGTTGCTATTTCATTAGCCGTTTTCCTTGTAAATATGGGGTATGGGGTTTTGCATTTTAAAAACATTAAGGATGAGAATAAGACGCTCAATGCCAGTATCGTTCAAGGAAACTTTGCTGGGCTTGAGAAGTGGGCAACCTCCAGTGATTATGTGTTTAATTTATATATTGATACTGCAAAGCAATCTATAACCAATAAAACTGATGTTGTTTTATTTCCTGAAACTGCAATTCCCTTTGATATTTTTCAGCATGAAGAAAAGTACCAGACTATTCTAAACCTAGTTCAAGAATATGATGTAACACTCATACTTGGATATATACACTATGAAGGTGATTTGAAATATAATTCAATGATTGCAATAATGCCTAACGGGGAAATATCGGACATATATTCTAAGCAATTATTAGTGCCTATGGGAGAAATGATTCCTTTTGAATTTATACTTTCTAAAATTATTCCAGGAACTTTTTTAGAGTCTACACCTTATACTAAAGGTCCAGAAGGTATGGTTTTAAAGACTGATTTCGCAAAGTTTGGTGGGGTAATCTGTTTTGAATCTTTATTCCCCTCCATATCAAGAAAAACAGTTGAACTTGATGCTGATGTTATAGCAATTCTCAGTAATGATTCTTGGTTTGGCAGAACGCCTGCTTTATATCAACACCACTCTCACGCCATTCTTAGGGCTGTTGAAAATGAAAGATATGTGCTAAGATGTAGTAACTCGGCTATATCATCAGTTATTTCTCCATATGGAAAAGTGGAACAAGTCGCTCCAAAATATGAACTAAGTGTTCTTAATGCGTCTTTTAATACAAATAGCGACAGAACCCTATACTCATATATAGGTGACATAATTGTCATGCCTGCCGCTGCTCTATTTATTTTTAGTATTATAAAAAAGAGGAAACACTAAGTTTAAATCAGCTGAATATATCTTTTATATTGTCATAAAGAGTTGTATATAGATGTGGAAAAGCATTCATTACAGTGGATGCTAAAAGATAAATAATAGTTATAATAGTTATTGGGGCAGTAAGATATATTACTGCCTTTTCTCTGCCTGAAAGCTGTGGACATGGGTTTTCAAGCTTGAAAACTCTTTTATTTTTTACAATCTCAATTATAAATAAAATCACACCTACAATAGTTACAGTGATACTAAATAACGACATAATGCCTATTCCAATAAAAATTGAAATATTATCTAAAATATATTTCATTAATAAATCTGTATCTGTGCTTTCCAATATTGTAAGGTCTATACCAGATAAAAACATAGATTGAATTGCACCAATTAAGTTTAAAGAAAAATGGATAATCATTGGGGTTATAATTGATTTTGTTTTTAAAGCTAAGAAGCAAGCTAAAATGCCCATTACTGTTGCATAAAAAATTTGCTGGTAATTTTGATGATATAAACCAAATATACAGCCTATAATTATAATAGCAAACCATTTCCCATATTTAATTGTGTGAGTAAAAAGCGTTCCTCTAAACAATAACTCCTCAAAAATTGGAGCTAAAACTGCAATGGTAATAAACATTACTATCTTATCAAAAACTGTATTTTCAGCTACTAAACTAACAGCATTCAAAGTCTTACCTGTTAACGCTTGAATTATTAAAAATATTATTGTAAAAATATAATTCGTTGCATACGATAAACCCATTGTTATCACTACCCATTTAGCAATAAAACCTTTTGTAGCATCTGGCTTTCTAAAATAGGTTTTAACCTTATGTTCTTGATTTTTATTCCCTATGATTAAAACTATTGGAATGGTTACTGCAAATTGAAACAGAAAAATCAACATTTTACTTACTGACGAAACCGTTGTTGACGAAAACTTTCCCTCCAATAATTTTAATATTTGTGGCATTAATAAGTATGCAAAAACCATAACAAGTGCTGTGAAAACTAATAAAAGAAAAGAGTTCCTGTTTGAGCATCGCCTAAGACCTCTTTTCAACTCCTCCTTTGATAAATCTTCTGTAACTACATCATATGCGTTCATAATTAACCTCTCCTAATTTTATATTTTGCATTTAATTGTACTACCACTAATACCTTTTGTAACAATAATTTGTTTGTCAATACGCTCTTTCAATTCTCCTACATGAGATATTATTCCAACCAATCTATTCCCCTCCGTAAGAGTGTTTAAAGTATCTATCGCCTGTTCAAGCGATTCGCTATCTAGTGAGCCAAATCCCTCATCTATGAACATTGCATCAACTTCAATTCCCCCTGCAAAGCTTTGTATTACATCGGATAGCCCTAATGCAAGCGATAGTGAAGTCTTGAAGGATTCCCCTCCTGAAAGCGACTTCACAGAACGTGCTTTTCCTGTGTAATAATCCATAATTTCAATTTCAAGTCCTGCTTGTATTCTAAGGTTGCTTGCCTCCTCTTTTCGCATTAGCTTATATCTTCCGTCAGTCATTCCTTTTAATCGCTTATTAGCCTCATGAATAACTTTCTCAAAATAAAACGCTTGAATATACTGCTCAAAGGCTAACTTTTGTTTACCAACCAAGTCGCCGTTTGCAGTTTTTGATAGTTCGTTCACAAGCATAAATTTATCACGCTTATCATTCAGACTTTTCAATTCGTTATCAACTTTTAAATAAATTCTACTATTATTACTTATATTATTTGACAACTCCTGTAAATTTTCATCAAGCAGTTTTTTTTCTTCAATTAACGCATCCTTTTTACTAATTATATCAGTTAAACAGACAGTTTCTATGTCTTTAGTTTCAGTTTCTAGTTGTGTTATATTCTCATTAATAAGCATCATTCTATCTTTATATTCATTTATTTCATCAATTAATAATTGCAAATCATCATTAGATATTAAATATTTATGGTATGTTTCTTCATTTTCAAAACCACATTCGTTAAGCTTTTGAATAAATTCCTGTTCAGCTTTAGCATAGGATTTTTCTAACGAAGATAATTTCTGCTCATTATTTAGAAGAACTGCTTTTAGGCTTTCAATTTCGACATTACATTCATTATAATTTTTATTAGCCTTTTCAAATTCAAATTTTATTCGATTATATTCTTCTTTATCATCGTTAATTTTCTGAATCGCCTCTTCTTTTGAGCAATAACTTATTTGCTTATTTATGGATTTTATTCGCTCATCAACCTTGCCAATTTCAATATCAATTTCGGTTAACCTGTTTTTTTCACTGCTAATAATTCTATCAATTTCAATAATCTCATCTATTATTTTTTGTAGCTTTTCTTTGCTCTCCAGCTTGTTTTCTTTATCTTTTTGCAGTTTTTCATACTCTAATTCAAGTACTTTTCGCTCATTAAGATTTTTTTCTGACTGTTCAACCACAATTTTATTAATATCCACCAATTCAGTTTCAATTTTAAAAGTAACCTTAACTTGAGAATTTAACTTTTCATAATTCACCTCGTACCTTGCTTTTAATGTACCACACTCATGGCTTAATTTGTCCATAGCTTTATATAGTTCTGCTGTTTCTTCTTTAAGTTGTTTTAGTTCTGACCCAGTTATTATCGTTTCTGATAAAATAGCCTTGCATGGATGTGAGGTTGATCCACAGACTGGGCATTGTTTATTCTCCTGTAAGCCACTTGCCATAATTCCTGCCTGTGCCTGTAAAAACTCTGAATCTGCATTACTACATTCATCATTTTTAAGTTTATACTGTTTTTCCAACTCTAGAAACTGTTCCTGTGCTTTTTCTAAAGCTTTCTTATCCTTCAAGTTTTTATTATGTTCATCTAACATTTGTTTGATTTTATCCGACATTTGTTTTACATCACTTAGCTTTTTATCGCATAAGAAAAAATCTTCCTCCACATTATCAAGTTCTTTCAGTTCGCTTGAAATCTTACTTTGTTCCTTTTCAAGATTGCCCTTTTTAGCTTCCATATTACCTATCAGGCTAAAAATACTCTCTTGATTCTTCTTTAACTCCTTAAGATTTTTGCTCAATTCAAATGCACTATCATATAAATCAAGTTCACTTTCAGTTTTTTTTACACGCAAATTTATATCATCAGCCATAGGTAACTTCTGCTCTGACCGCTCTAATTCAGCCTTTATCTCTGTTATATTCCCCTCTAACACTGATACCTTTTCATTTGTATCCACAATAAATACAGTAAGTTCATTTCTATCTTTTTTCTCTCTAATGAATTTTTCCTCAAAAGGTTTAACAATATTTACAGCTTTTTGAGAAAATAAATATTCTTCATTCTTCTTGCTTATTTCATCTGCTTTGTCAAGCATTAGATTTTTTTCTGATGTCAAACTATTGAGCCTTGCAAGCTTATCATTATTCAGCTTTGCAATTTCAAATTCCACAGCATTTTTTGATATTTCATTCTCAATTTTGACTAACTCATCTTTAGTTATACCAAGTTTTTCATTACTAGTTGTTAATATTCTTTCTAATGTAATAAAAATATCATTAGCTTTATGAATTGACGGTGACTCCTTCCATTCGTTTATAATCTGAAAAAAATCGCTATTTTCATCACAATTAATATCTGACAAATGCTGAACTATCGTGTTATCACTTTCTATACATTCGTTTTTCAAAGTTGATGACATATCCTTTAGCTTAATTTGTATATCAGCATATATCTGTGTATTGAAAACTTTTCTAAGAATTGCTCCTCTTTCATTGCTATCAGCCAAAATCAGATTTAAAAATTCGCCCTGTGCAATCATTACCACTTGCTTGAATTGCTTCCAATCTATACATAAAAGTTGCTCAATGCTTTTTGTTACATTATTAGCACCTGTTATTACGCTACCATCTGGATATGTTAAGACTGCATCTGCTGACTGTGTAGTCGTACCTACGCCACTTTTTTTAGGTCTTATGTACTGTGGGTTGCGTTTTATTATGTACCTTTTTCCCTTATGTAAAAACTCCAAATAAACAAATGTTTCATTTGAGGGCAATGCAAAATCACTTCTAACTGTATCTACAGTTCTAGTTATGCCACTAGTATTCCCGTACAATGCAAAGGATATTGCATCAAATATTGTAGTCTTACCAGCACCCGTATTCCCAGTTATAAGGAACAAACCTTGTGAGTCCAATGAAAAAAAAGGCACATCAACAACATCAGCAAAAGGCCCAAACGCACTCATTTTCAACAACAAAGGTTTCATATTATTCTCCTGTATTTTTATATTCATCTTTAATTACACTTATAACATTATTATACACTTTAAATTTATCCTTGTCGAGTAGTTAGTAAAATTTATAAAAAATGCTATTCGTAAATAAAATGAACAATTTGATTTTTAATGTTTACAACTTGTTAACAATTATATGCTACTAATTGTATATAATAAAGTAGTTAATTGCAAAAGTTGACAAAATATTTGATAAAAGGGAGATTTGGTTATGGCTAATATGGGGAATTCGTATTTTGATGGTGGTCTTGCACAGTTGATCGGTTGGAAAATTCTTGGTGGATTGATAACTATATTCACTTTAGGTATTTGTTATCCATGGGCTTTATGTATGATTTATGATTGGGAAACTAAACATACGGTTATTGACGGCAGAAGGTTAGCTTTTGACGGAAAGGCTGTTCAGCTTTTTGGTAATTGGATAAAATGGGTGTTACTAACTATCATCACTTTCGGCATATACTCTTTTTGGCTTGGTATAGCATTAGAAAAATGGAAAGTTAAACATACATACTTTGCAAACTAACAAAAACACCCTCCCCATTAATTCGAGGAGGGTGAATGTTTTACAAATTAAAACCTTAAATTGATCCCCATCTCGACCCCCATATGCACACCAAAACAAGCAAAAACAAACCAATTTAACTAATATATAAAAAATAACAAAACCCTCCTTAATCACGCTATTAAGGAGGGTTCTAATTGGAGCTGGAAACGGGATTTGAACCCACGACTTCCTCATTACGAGTGAGGTACTCTACCAACTGAGTTATTCCAGCGATTTAAATGGCATAAGCATATTGATAAAGTAAATTGCATTAACCCTTTTATATATCATAAAATAAAAAGGTTAATCAGCAACTACTTTTTTATATTGCATATGCCTATTATTGTTATATTATCTTTACTGCCTTTCCCTAATGCAGTATCAACTAATTTTGACAGCCTTTTATTTAGATTTAAAGGAAGTGAAAGTATCTCTTCTATTTCTGAATTGGCTACATAATCAGTTAAACCGTCCGTACAAAGAATAAACAAATCACCATATTCCATCTCAATATCTAAGCACTGAATATCTAGTTTTGGCTCAGAATCATTATTTCCCATGACAGGAAATATGATATTCTTATGTGTATGTGTATTTCTTTCCTCAGCAGTAATTGCACCCTCTTCATATAACATTTGGACTAACGACTGGTCCTTAGAAAGTTGATGTAAGGATGAATTTTTATATCTATACAGCCTTGAATCGCCAACATTAATTGTGTGTATTTTATTTTTATCATCTATCGCCAACGCACATAAAGTAGCCTGCATATTCGAAGAGCCATTCTTATTAAGATTATATTTTCTAAGTCGCTCATGAATTTTCATAATGCTGTTTTGCAAGTTCATTTTCTGTGATAACTTAACATTACACAAAAGTTTCATACATAACTTGGAAGCTATTTCACCCGATAATTCACCAGAAACTCCATCAGAAACAGCTACTATAAAAGGTGTAGACAAATTAGTTTCGACTGCTCCATCAACACTTACAATTTTGTTAATCAAAAAAGCATCTTCATTATGTGGCATAATGCCTTTGGTGGTAATCCCACAGCAATAATACATCCATGCATCTCACTTTTCAAAAATAATATCATTATTATACATCATACATAATAATAAATCAAGGGGTTTATTAAATATTTTTTCACATTATTTGCACAAACATAAGCGTTTATTGGTTGTGTTCTAAATATGTACTTTCCATAAATCTACACACCAGCCGAACTCAAGAATATTAATAACAAGACCAATAACAATATCATGCATTTCTTGTGATTTATAGAAGCAGATAGATTTGCGTGTTAATCTTTTAATTCTAGAGCCTTTTCATACAAATAAGCTTTATATCAAACGACATAAAAAGTGATGCAAACAACATCTTCTGACGCAAGAAAACATATCCCTCAAGTATAAACTAATAAAGAATAGCAAATAATATTATAAATAACTTGTGTAAATTTAATTCTATGAAAATATTTTCATATCACAGGATTTATATCCCTTTATATAGGTTGGTATTAAACAATTTTCATAACGTTTTCATATATATATTAAACTAACTTATGCATAAGGCACAAAAATATTCGTTATTATCATTGACATTTAAGTTAAATGTGATATATTAATGACATCACACAAAGCACTACAACAAGAAAATATTTTCATGAAAATTTTGGGGAGTGGTAAGAATAAGAATAGTTGATATTGCAAAAAAAGCTGGCGTATCCTGTGCGACTGTTTCACGAGTAATTAATAATACTGCTCCAGTTAATAAGGAAACAAGAGCAAGGGTACAAGCAATAATTGACGAATATAATTTTTCGCCAATTTCAATTAATAATGAAATAGCAAAAATGGCTCAAAATACAATTGCTGTTGTTGTTCCTGATATTACAAACCCCTTTTTCGCAGAAGTTATCAAAGGAATTAATGCAGAGGCTGATAGATATAATTTTAATGCTATTATTTATGATACAGATGAAAATCAAGAGAAAGAAGTTATGATATTAAAGAGGCTAAAGTCTATGAGTATTAAAGGTCTTATTATATCACCAATAACTGATACGAATGAATTTAACTGTGATTATTTAAAACTTTTAGAAGGAATCGGAATTCCTATATATCTTGTTGACAGAGATGTTAAATATTCAAACTTTGACGGTGTTTTTATAGACAATATAAAGGGAGCATTTGATGCAACCTGTGCATTAATAAATGAAGGGCATAAAGAAATTGCAATTGTTGCGGGTCCAAAATCTTCTAAGCCTGGACGCGACAGACTACGAGGTTATCAAAATGCTTTTTTAATGAATGATCTTAAAATTCAAGAAGAGTTAATATTTTATGGTGATTATAGAATGGAAAGCGGATATGAACTTACTAATAAAATTTTAAATCTTGAAAATAGACCAACTGCTATTTTTACTTGTAACAACCTTATGAGTTTAGGTGCGTTAAAAAGCATAAGTGAACATCAGCTAGAAATACCAAATGACATTGCTTTTATAACATTTGACGAAATAGAACCATTAAACATTTTGGGTATGAAGATTTCAAGTATTTCTCGACCGACACAGGAAATGGGGAAAATTGCAGTAAATAAACTTTTTAAAAAAATTAATTATACAAATAATTTTTTTAATAATCAAAGAGATACTACTACGCTTATTCCAAAACTTAGATTATTGGGTTCGGAAAAGTTAGTCGTAAAAAAGGAGAAGGATATAAGTGAATAAGATTACAGTTTTTGGGAGCTTTGTTGTAGACTTGATGGCAAGAGCGTCACATCTCCCTGTACCTGGCGAAACAGTGAAAAGCTCAATGTTTCAAATGGGACCTGGCGGCAAAGGGTTTAATCAAGGTATTGCAGCTAATAAGTCCGGTGGAAATGTTACAATGGTAACAAAATTAGGTAAGGATTCTTTTGCAGATGTTGCATTAGATATGCTAAAAAAAGAAAAAATGTCAACAGAGTTTATATTCATAACCGATAAAGCTCCAACGGGAACGGCATTGATTATGGTTGATGAAAATACAAGTCAAAACCAAATTGCTGTGACCTCAGGTGCTTGTGATACATTTAATGATGAAGATATTGCAAAAATTGAACCAACTATAAAGTCATCAAACATCCTCCTAACTCAGCTTGAAACAAATATTGATGCTGTTGAAAAGGTAATTGATATTGCATATAAAAATGGTGTTAAAATCATTTTAAATCCAGCACCAATCCAACCTATTAGCGAGGAGCTTATGAAAAAAATAGACATTATAACTCCAAATGAAGTAGAGGCAGAAATACTGACAGGTGTAAAAATTTGTAATATTGATGATGCTAAACAAGCCGCAAAACATTTTTTAGACAAGGGGGTTAAGGAGGTTGTCATTACCTTAGGTAAAACAGGAGTTTTAGCGGTTACAAAGGAAAAGTGTCAACTTTTCGATAACTATGATGTTAAGGTTGTTGATACAACAGGTGCTGGAGATGCATTTAACGGTGGTTTCGCAACAGCACTAGCAGATGGTAAGGATATATTCGAAGCTTGTAAATTTGGGAACGTTGTTTCAAACCTTGCTGTGACTAAATTAGGAACATCTATTGCAATGCCAACAAGAGATGACATAGATAAATTTATTGCAATAAACCAGTAGAAAGGAGTTAATTGTAATGCTAACAAGTGGAATCTTAAATCCTCAAATGGCAAAGGTATTCGCTGAAACAGGTCATATGGATACCATAGTTGTGAGTGATGCGGGTCTCCCAATGCCAATAGGCGTTGAAAGAATCGATCTCGCATGGAAGGCAAATGAGCCAGCTTATCTTAATGTACTTAGTGAAGTATTAGCACACATCGTAGTTGAAAAAGCTATTTTGGCAGATGAAATAAAACAAGTAAGCCCAGAATTTCATACTCAAATTTTAAAAATACTTCCAAAGGCTATTACTATTGAATATGTACCACATGTTCAACTCAAAGAGCAGACCAAAAGTGCCAGAGCAATAATAAGAACTGGTGAATTTACTCCATATCCAAGTATAATTCTTGTCGCAGGATGCGCTTATTAAAGGTGGTGATTATATGGATAACAATTATATATTAGAGCTTAGGGACGTTGTAAAAAAGTTCGCTGGTGTAACTGCGTTGAACAATGTCCATTTAGAAGTCAAAAAAGGTGAAATCCATGCACTTTGTGGAGAAAATGGTGCTGGAAAATCCACACTTATGAAAATAATTTCAGGTGCACAAAAAGCAACTTCTGGTGAGATTATTTTTGAGGGAAATAAAGTTGAGTATAATTCAACAAAAGAGGCACAGAATCTCGGAATATCAATGATATATCAAGAATTTAATCTTGTATCCCATTTGACTGTGGCTGAAAACATTTTTTTAGGTAAATTACCAATGAAAACGGGTATGGTCGATTGGGCAAAATTATACATTGATGCACAAAATATACTTGACACTCTCGGTCTTAAAATGAATCCTAGAACTAAGGTTGCCAAACTTTCAGTTGCTCAAATGCAAATGGTCGAAATTGCAAAATGTCTTTCAGTCAATTCAAAGGTTATAATAATGGATGAGCCTACTGCGGCATTAACTAATGAAGAAATCGGTACTCTTTTTAAAATCATCAATGAATTAGTTGCTAAATCAATCTCCATAATATATATTTCTCATAGAATGGATGAAATCTTCAGCATTTCAGATTCTATTACAGTATTTCGTGATGGAAAACACGTTAGAACACTTGCAACAAAAGATACTAATTATGATGAAATTGTGTCGCTGATGGTTGGTCAAAGCATTGAAAATTTTTATCCCGATAGAGATGGTCTTGTTAATAAAAAGATTTTTGAGGTAAAAAACCTTACTGGACAAGCAGTAAATGGTGCTAGCTTCACACTTAACAAATCAGAAATTCTTGCAATCTATGGCCTAATGGGGTCTGGGAATATTGAACTTTCAAAAATAATTTATGGATCAATTAAGAAAACGTCAGGTGACATTATTATTAATGGTAAAAAGCTGAAAAAGCATTCTCCATTAAATTCTATTAGAGAAGGAATTGGCCTAGTTCCAGATGATAGAAAGCACGAAGGTCTGGTTCTAGTAAGAAGCATCAAGGAGAACATATCACTTGCTTCACTTGATAAAATCTCTAAATTAGGCGTAATAAATAGGGATTTGGAGAAAAACACAGTAAAAAATTCCGTTGAATCAATGAGAATTAAAATGAGCTCTCATAACCAGCTTGTTGGAAATTTAAGCGGAGGAAATCAACAAAAGGTTGTTCTTAGTAAAATTTTAAGAACAAGCCCTAATGTGCTTATTTTAGATGAACCAACTCGTGGAGTTGATGTTGGAGCAAAAACAGAAATATATCAGATAATGGACATACTAACTAAGAAAAATAAAAGCATAATTTTAATATCAACAGATTTGCCTGAGGTTATTGGAATGGCAGACAGAATATTAGTAATGCGAGAAGGCAAAATAGTAAAAGAAGTAATGAGAAAAGATGCATCGCAAGAATTGGTACTTGCATATGCATCCGGAGGTGTAACAAATGAATAAACCAAATGTCCTAAAAAGGTTTTCGAATGTAGACTCATCACAATATAGAGCGTCAATAATTTTGCTGATAATTATTATATTTGCATCATTTATAGCACCGAGCTTTTTATCGTTTAGTAATTTGACGAATGTAATAAGGCAGGTTTCAATGTCTGCAATACTAGCATGCGGTATGACTTTCGTTATTTTAACAGGTGGAATAGACCTCTCAGTTGGCTCAATACTAGGGTTTTCCGGAGCACTATCGGCATCAGTTCTAAATACAACTGGCTCAGTAACCCTTGCAATTGCAGTTGGACTAGGTGTAGGACTGCTATGCGGAATGGTAAATGGATTTTTTATTACACACTTTGATTTACCACCATTTATTGTTACACTTGCAACAATGACATTACTATCTGGTTCTACACTTCTTTTTACAAAAGGTGCTCCAATTGCAATTAAAAATGAAACCTATAAATTCATTGGTAAGGGTGAAGTTCTTGGGATGCCACTGCCAATCATAATTCTAATTATTATTTATGCAATTGCTTTCTTTGTATTATCTTATACACGTTTTGGAAGAAACGTCTACTCTCTTGGTGGAAATAAGGAAGCAGCAAGACTATCTGGAATTAATGTGAAACTAAATCAAGCAGCCGTATATGCAATAACAGGTTTGCTTTGTGGTGTAGCAGGAATTATTCTATCAGCAAGACTCGGCTCAGCTGGACCTGAAGCAGGAAAAGGGTATGAACTAGATGCAATCGCCGCTGTAATACTTGGAGGAACAAGCTTATCCGGCGGACAAGGATTCATATTACCAACTATTGTCGGTGCTTTAATACTTGGAATATTATCAAATATTTTAACATTGATGAATGTAAATCCATTCGTTTCGGGAATAATAAAAGGTATCGTTATCCTAGTGGCTATCGTTATCGATAAGAAATTTAAATCCATCTCATCGAAAGATGAGTAGATTATAAAATTAAAAGGAGTATTTAAATGAAAAAAATATTAAAAATGCTTGCACTAACTATGTGCCTAGCAACAACAGTTTTCACTTTCGTAGGTTGTGGTAAAACTAATGATTCAGACAGTAAATCTTCAGACAAAGCAAATAACAAGATTGTAATTGGTCTATCAATGAATACGCAAAGTAACCCGTTCTTTGTTGACGTTAAAGACGGAGTACAAAAAGCAGCAGATGAGAATGGAGTTACTTTAATTGTAACTGACGCTCAAAATAATTCCGCAACGCAGGTTTCTGACATTGAAAACTTAATTCAGAGAAAACCAGCTGCTATTATTATCGACCCTACTGATTCAGATGCTATTGTTGCAGCAATAGAGTCTTGTAATGATGCAGGAATTCCAGTAATAACAATGGATCGTCAAGCAAATGGTGGCGACGTAGCATCTCATATTGGATATAACGCAATTAAGTCAGGTAAAATTGCTGGAGAATTCCTAATTGATACTTTTAAAGACAAAGATACAGTTAATGTAGTTGAAATTCAAGGTATTATGGGTACAAACGTAGCACAAGAAAGATCAAAAGGCTTTAATGATGCAATTAGTACTGCTAAAAACTTTAAAAAAGTAGCAACTCAGGCTGCTGACTTTGATAGAGCAAAGGCAATGACAGTAATGGAAAATATTCTACAAGCTAATCCAAAAATTGATTGCGTATATGCTTCAAATGATGAAATGGGACTTGGTGTAATTGAAGCAATTACAGCCGCTGGAAGACTAGATGAAATCACTGTTATCAGTTGTGACGCTATTGACCCTGCACTAGAAAAACTAAGGGCTGGCGAATTAGAAGCAACAGTCGCTGAACCACCTTTCTTCTTGGGAAAAAAAGGGCTAAGCATGGCACTAGACGTTATTAATGGAAAGTCCGTTGAAAAAGTAACTATGCTTGACAACCAATTAGTAACAAAAGATAATGTTGATTCGCTAAAAACACGTGACTAGTAAGAAAAAAGTTGAAGTCCCCTGCACATATGGGGGATTTTAACTGTATCAGAAAGTAAGGCATATATTAACACCATATGTAGTGTTGCAACTAAACTTTCAAGTTCTGGAACAAGTCTTGAAATGGATTGCTTTAACTTTACACTTTGTTTTACTTTATCGAAACGATAATAAGTTAATGACTTTAGTTCTTCGTTATGGCTTAAACCATCAAGTGCTAGATGTTTGAACTAATTCACAGTATCTATTAACATAATGTCATAGTCCTTGGAGAGGGACTAAAATAACTACTACTTCATTATACAAGGGTGATTTTAATGGAACTAAACAGATATATTGATCACACAATACTCAAACCAGAAGCAACAACAGCTGAGGTAATCAAACTATGTGAAGAAGCTAAGCAATATAATTTTGCATCGATCTGCGTTAATACATGCTTTACACAACTTGTTAAAAAAGAGCTCGAGGGCTCAAATGTTAAAACTTGTGTTGTTGTCGGTTTCCCTTTAGGAGCAATGGATACAGAGGCAAAGGCATTTGAAGCAAAATTAGCGGTAGAAAAAGGTGCACAAGAGGTAGACATGGTTATAAATATTGGTGCATTAAAAGAGAAAAACTACGATTTAGTTTTGAGTGACATTAAGGCAGTTGTTAACGCTTCTCGCCCAGCAATTGTAAAGGTAATTCTTGAAACCTGCCTATTAACGGATGACGAAAAAATTAAGGCTTGCAAAATTTCTGTTGACGCAGGAGCAGATTTTGTTAAAACATCAACTGGCTTTTCAACAAGCGGGGCAACAAGTGAGGACATCGCAATAATGAGGAAAGTAGTCGGAAAAGATATTGGCGTTAAGGCTTCAGGTGGAGTTAGAACAAAGGCTGACGCACTTAAAATGATTGAAGCAGGAGCTTCAAGAATTGGTGCTAGTGCTTCAATTAATATAGTTACTGCGTAGTTTGAAAATCAATAATTATATATATCTTACAGAATAATTATTTTATTCTCTATAATTATTCTTAATAAAACAAGCAAGGCTCTCTACGGAATTACATCGTAGCGTGCCTTGTTTTTGATTATTTGGTTATGTACTAAAGATGTATTTTGTGGTAAAATCTTAAAAAAACAATGATGATAAAAATGGTAAGCATAATTGGTCTACTAAAGACAGAGGAAGCCTTTGCAGTGAAAAGCCTAGCAATAGAGATTTTAGAAAGTTTGGAAACACTTTGAATTGCTGTTAGCAATTAACGCAAATAAAAATTGATTTACGGAGTAAACCTCTCCTTTAAAAGTAGGGGTTGCTCCGTAACTTTTCTTTGACACTTGCAAAACCCGTACAGAAAATGGTATAATGGAAACAACATCATATAAATATGATGGATTGAAAAGGCTCGCAGAGGAAAATGTTTCCGTTGGGAACACAGTAGTAAATGCTTATACTGATGGCAATGGTAATTACACAACACTTATACAAAAGGAAACAAGAACAGTTGAAGTTGCAGATTGTCAATCAAAAATTATTTTGTTCAGGAAAAACTTGAAATTATTATTTTTAACATAAAATTCGCACCTTTGATTTGAGTTGTAGATGTTTATTGAAATATATACAAGATACTTACCTTTAGACTACCATAACTAAAGGTTATACTAGTATGCTTATCTTTTATGTGTAGTTGTGATAGAAGATACTTGAAATATGATGTTAAATGTGTTAATATTATTTGTAGAATTAAATATTGAATATGGAGGAATATAATGTTACCTTTACTTATATTTGACTTGGATGGTACATTAGTAAATTCAATTGATGATTTAGCAGATGCAGTTAATAATTCTCTGGGATTAATGGGACACCCTATTCATGATGTGGAGAAATATAACTATTTTGTTGGAGATGGTGTTTTGGAGCTTTGCCAAAGAGCGTTACCTATGGACTACGCAACAGAAGACAATATAGCGACATTGCATAAGCTTTTTAATGAGTATTATGAAAAAAATTATATGGTGAATACAAAAGCATATGAGGGTATAATGCTGTTGCTCAATACGCTAAAAAGTGCAGGAATAAAGCTTGCTGTTGCATCGAATAAAACTCACGAGTTTACTGTTAAAATTATCGAAGATACATTTGGACGTGATTTATTTGATGTTGTTTTAGGAAGTAAAGATAATGTTAAGAAAAAGCCTTCTCCTGAAATTTTAAATATCATAATAAATAAGATTGGCGTTAATAAAGAGAAAACGTTTATGGTTGGGGATACTAATATTGACATTCTTACAGCTAAGAATGCTGGAATAAGTTCGATTGGTTGTCTTTGGGGTTTTAGAACAAGGGAAGAACTCGAAAAAGCAGGTGCTGATTATATAGCTACTGATCCAATGGAAATATTGGAAATAATAAAAAAGGAGTTGTGATTTATGAATTACAATATTAAAGGAGTTGCCGAAAGACTCAAGGGATTACGAGAAATGATGGATTATTCCGTTGAGTATGTTTGTGAGAAATTAGGAGTATCTAAAGATGAGTTTATGCAGATAGAATCGGGAGAAAAGGATTTTTCTATAACATTTATTTATAAATGTTCGGAGCTTTACGGTGTTGATTTAATTGAGGTGCTAACAGGAGATAACCCTAAGCTACAAAAATATACAATTGTTAGGAAAGATAAGGGTTTGCCAATAGAAAGACGTGAACGCTTTGAGTATCAACATTTAGCTTATATGTTCAAGAATAAGTCTATTGAACCACTTATTGTTAATGCACCATATGACAGTTCTTCTGAGGACAAGCCTATAGTATTATCATCACATGAGGGACAGGAGTTTGACTATGTGCTTGAGGGCTCATTAAAGTTTGTAATTGATGGTAAAGTTGAAATTTTAAATGCTGGGGATTCTGTTTATTACAATTCTGAAACTCCTCATGGCATGATTGCAATTAATGGCGAAAGTTGTAAGTTTATAGCGGTTTTAATAAAGAAATAAATGTAACGGTGTGAAAGGAAAAATAAATATGAATCACAATATCGTAAAGAATTTGAATGAAAAGTTCTGTAAAGAGGAATATGATGAAAATGGCTTGTTGAAAAGCTTTGAACTTACGCTTGAGGATAACTACAATTTCGGATATGATGTTATAGACGTTATTGGCAAGGAAGACCCAGATAGACTTGCTTTGCTGTGGTGTAATCCAAGTGGAGAAGAAAAAAGATTTACTTATTCAGATTTAATGAAAAAAAGTAATCAGACTGCAAATATGCTCCTTGCACATGGTGTAAAAAAAGGAGATATGGTAATGTGCGTGTTGAAAAGACATTACCAGTTTTGGTTTACAACATTAGCTTTATGTAAAATTGGTGCAGTGTTGATACCTGCAACAAATCAACTTACAAAAAAGGATTATGTTTATCGTTTTAATTCAGGTACTGTAAGTTATTTGGTAGCTACTTCTGAAGGAGATGTTACTGAACACGCTGAAGCAGCGATGGAAGAGTATGATGGCATTAAGAAGAAGTTTATTGTCAATGGAAACCGTGATGGTTGGGTTAGCTTTGATGATGAAATAGAAAAGTATCCCGATACTTTGGATAGAATAGAAAGTAAAGTGGAAGATAAAATGCTTGCATTTTTCTCGTCGGGAACTACTGGCTATCCAAAGATGGTTATACACGCTCATGACTATGGTGCTGCACATCTTATGACTGCAAAGCATTGGCATAATTTGAATGATAAAAGCCTACATTTGACAATATCAGAAACAGGTTGGGGCAAGGCTATGTGGGGCAAAATGTATGGACAATTCACTATGGGATCAACAGTGTTTGTTTATGATTTTGATAAGTTTGTTCCATCAGAAATTTTAAGTTTAATCGAGAAATACCAAATAACTTCATTATGCTGTCCTCCTACCATGTTCAGATTTTTCATAAAAGAGGGCATGGAGGGTTATGATTTAAGCTCATTGCAATACGCAACTGTTGCAGGTGAAGCGTTAAATCCTGAGGTTTACAATAAATTCTATGAGCTTACGGGAGTAAAGCTTATGGAGGGATTTGGGCAGACAGAAACAGTTCTTGCTATTGGTAATCTTGTAGGTTCAACTCCTAAGCCTGGCTCTATGGGCAAGCCAATTCCTTTATATGATATAGATATTGTAGACGAAGATGGAAACACTGTTCCTGATGGTGAAACGGGTGAAATTGTCATTCGTACTGAAGGAAAAAAGAATTACGGAGTTTTCAAGGAATATTATAACAGTCCTGAAACAACGAATAAGGCATGGTATAATGGATTATACCACACGGGCGATACAGCTTGGAGAGATGAGGACGGATATTTTTGGTATGTAGGACGAACTGATGATGTTATTAAGGCGTCGGGCTACAGAATAGGGCCATTCGAGATTGAAAGCGTATTGCTTGAGCATGCCGCTGTTTTAGAGGTTGCAGTTACTGGTGCAAAAGACCCTATTAGAGGGCAAGTAGTAAAGGCAACAATTGTCCTCACTAAGGAGTACAAAGACAAGGCATCGGATTCTTTGGTAAAAGAGTTACAGGACCATGTTAAGCAACAAACAGCACCTTATAAATATCCTAGAATAATTGAGTTTATTGATGAATTACCTAAAACTATAAGTGGTAAAATTCGCAGGGTGGAAATAAGGGAACGTGATAATACCAAAGATTAGAAGCTTTGGTTGTTCCACATGGAACATAATGTAAAAAGAATAAATTTAATTAAGTCATACAGGAAGTTATTTTAATTTGCCTGTATGACTTTTTTATATTTGCTAATGTTAAATTATAACCGTAATAGCTTACTGCATACTTTATTTTGCATTATTAACTTATAGATAACAATTTTATAAAGTTTTACAAAATAACTAAAAAGTGTTGTATATTGAACAAGCATTGTTTCATATATTTACTATGAAAGGGTTGATTGCAATGTTATTTAATATTATAAGCGCTGCCTTGAATAATTTATTTTTCTTTGCTCTCCATGTAGACAATTATAGTGTTTTCCCTAAACCTTTATCAAGAAAAGAGGAGGCAGAATGTTTTGAGCTAATGTCAAAAGGGGACAAAGATTCCCGTTGCAAGTTAATTGAGCATAATCTGCGTCTTGTAGCACATATTATAAAAAAATATTATTCTAGCCTCAAGGAACAGGATGAACTTATCTCTATTGGCACAGTAGGCTTGATAAAAGCCGTTTCTACTTTTGATAGTAGTAAGGGAAATCGTTTTGCTACATACGCAAGCAAATGTATTGAGAATGAAATACTTATGCATTTTCGCTCACAAAAAAAATCAGCAGGAGATATTTATATGGATGAACCCATTGATACTGATAAAGACGGAAATCAGCTTACGTTAATGGATATTGTCGCTGACGATAAAAATATAATTGACCAAATTGATTTAATGATAGGTTCTCAACAATTATATAAGTTTATTGATAAATGTCTTGATAAAAGAGAACTTGAAATTATTGTTAATCGTTATGGATTATTTGGGCATATACCTCTTACGCAAAAAGATGTTTCATTGAGGCTGAATATTTCACGCTCCTATGTATCAAGAATCGAAAAAAAGGCTCTTGAAAAGCTTAAAAAATGCCTATATCCAGATTTTAACTAATCATTACTACTAGAGCCTGTTCACTGTTATGATAGGTGTGGACAAACAGCGTTGAATATGCTATAATAAAAGAATGAAAAAAGCAAAAGAAGTAGTAGGACGAAATTGTCCTCAATGTGGAAAAACAGAAAATCAGGTGAATACAGGAAAGAATCGTT
>JAEWGD010000004.1 GCA_023388515.1 Bacillota bacterium | reverse complement strand
AACGATTCTTTCCTGTATTCACCTGATTTTCTGTTTTTCCACATTGAGGACAATTTCGTCCTACTACTTCTTTTGCTTTTTTCATTCTTTTATTATAGCATATTCAACGCTGTTTGTCCACACCTATTTCTATCCGCCATACAAATCGTGATTAACCTCTGCTAAATAAAAAGCAGCAAGTACTTGACTGCTATGTAAAAACACCATTAACTCACTTTAAATACTTAATTAAGTAACTCTTTCCATGCGGCATTTCTTTAATTGATATTTTTGAGAAACCTGCTTTTTTGCCTAATTTTATATAATCTTCTTTTTCAAAAAGCTTAAAACATTTCTTTGTATATGATAATTTTTGAAGCCATTGCTTTGAATACACTGCATTGTAGAATACACCACCGTCCTTCAATGTGCGGTATATTTCTGATAATCCTTTTTCTGTATCACTCCAAAAATAGATCGTATTCACTGAAGTTATAGCATCAAACATTTTATCTTTGAATTTTAAATCACAACAATCACCAATAGATAACTTTACTTTTCCATCACCAACTACTTTACTGTTCCTCCTTGATGCTATTACTTTCATATCATCGGAAATATCAATTCCATATATCGCTGCTTGTGTTTTTTTGTTTATTTTACTTATCAGATATCCATTCCCATATCCGATATCTAATATAGTTGAATTTTCATTGATACACGTAGAAATGCTTGAGTACAGTCTCCTATTTATTGTATTCATAAAAAGACAACAGATTGTTCCGATAAATCCTCTTGGATTTCCAAACTGGGAACCAATGTATTCAGAAAATCTACCCATAGTCTTAACTCCGTTTCTATTATCGTTATGGTTTATTATACCACATAACTAATTTCAAGTAAAGGCGGACATTGTTATTAGCCATACAAATCATGATAAACACGCAAATGAAAATTTGACATTACCGTGTAGCCGTCATTCTTTATGACATGAAATATAGCCATTTTAAAAACTCAGCTTTCCATAAATGTTTTATCAGAAAAAGGCTTGACAAACAATTGAAAGTATGCTTCACAAATTTCATGTGACAATTTGTTGTATTCATCTCTTATAAGAAAAGATTCTGAAATTATATTGAAAAAGGTATTGACATCAGCTCCATTTTGTGCTTTTGAAGATGAAATCATTTTTTCTGAAAAAGGGTTGACATTCTATTTGTTTTGTGCTTTGCAATTTTCAAGATACTCCTCAAAAAAGTTCTTGACTTTGGAGTTGAGATGTGGTATACAATTGCGTTTATCTGTTTTATTCATACAAATATTCCCTTCTAATTTATTTTACATATCACAGTCCATAAGAAAAGTCCTGTACTTGACGTTTTTACGCCAAATACAGGACTTTCTTATTTTTTATTTACCGATCTCAAGGCACATCACCATTGTGATGTCTTCCCACTGGTTTTCACGAAGATATACGCCGTGAGCCTTGCGATAGGCTTTTGCCATCTCATAGGTTATCGTTAAATCCCATGAAATCGTGAGTTTCTGACTAATCCCTACTTTTAATAGCTGCCTGTGCAGCAGCCAAACGAGCTATTGGCACTCTGAATGGTGAGCAGGAAACATAATTCAAACCTATATTATGGCAGAACTCAACAGTTGATGGGTCGCCACCGTGTTCTCCACAAATACCAAGCTTAATATTAGGTCTTGTAGCTCTACCAAGCTCAACAGCAGTCTTAACAAGCTTTCCTACGCCCTTTTGGTCAAGTCTAGCAAATGGATCAGACTCATAGATACCCTTTTCGTAATAAGCCTCCAAGAACTTACCAGCGTCATCACGAGAGAATCCGAATGTCATCTGTGTTAAATCGTTTGTACCAAATGAGAAGAAGTCAGCCTCAACAGCAATTTCATCAGCTGTCAAGCAAGCACGAGGAATCTCAATCATAGTACCAACTGTATACTTAAGGTCGCTTCCAGCCTTAGCAATCTCTGCATCAGCAGTGCTTGTAACAACTTCCTTAACATACTGCAATTCCTTGATTTCGCCAATTAGAGGAATCATAATTTCTGGAACATTATTCCACTCTGGGTGAGCCTTAGCAACTTTGATAGCAGCCTTAATTACAGCTCTTGTTTGCATAGCAGCAATTTCAGGATAAGTTACAGCTAGACGGCAACCACGATGTCCCATCATTGGGTTAAATTCATGCAATGAAGTGATAATATCCTTGATTTCTTTAACAGTCTTGCCCTGAGTTTTAGCAAGTGCTTCAATATCCTTTTCTTCTGTTGGAACGAATTCATGAAGAGGAGGGTCAAGGAATCTGATTGTAACAGGATTTCCCTTCATAGCTTCATAAAGAGCCTCAAAGTCGCCCTGCTGCATTGGTTCTAACTTAGCAAGAGCCTTTTCTCTCTGTTCAACAGTATCTGAACAAATCATCTCACGGATAGCTGCAATTCTTTCACCCTCAAAGAACATATGCTCTGTACGGCA
The DNA here is from genome assembly GCA_023388515.1 of Bacillota bacterium. GTDB lineage: Bacteria > Bacillota > Clostridia > Oscillospirales > Ruminococcaceae > JAAYPV01. The sequence continues at coordinate 3,823 of JAEWGD010000004.1, read as the reverse complement.
AAGACCAATACCTTCAGCACCAAACTCAGCAGCCTGTAACGCATCCTGTGGAGTATCAGCATTTGTTCTGATTTTAAGTGTTCTGTATTGGTCAGCCCAGCCCATAAGTCTGCTGAATTCGCCACCAATTGTAGCCTCAACAGTTGGAATAGCCTCACCATATATAGCACCAGTAGAGCCATCAAGAGAGATATAGTCGCCCTCATTGTATGTCTTACCAGCAAGTTCAAACTTCTTGTTTTCTTCGTCCATCTTAATTTCACCACAACCAGAAACGCAACAAGTACCCATACCACGAGCAACAACAGCAGCGTGAGATGTCATACCACCACGAACAGTTAGAATACCCTCTGAGTAATGCATACCCTCAATATCTTCTGGTGAAGTTTCAAGTCTAACAAGAATAACCTTTTCACCCTTTTGTGCCCATGCAGTTGCATCTTCAGCAGTAAATACTACCTTACCACAAGCTGCACCAGGAGATGCTGCCAAAGCAGTTGCAAGTGGCTTTGCATTCTTCAAAGCAACAGCATCAAACTGTGGGTGAAGTAAAGCGTCAAGCTGCTTAGGATCAATCATCAAAACAGCATCCTTTTCGCTAATCATGCCTTCATCAACTAGGTCACAAGCGATTTTCAATGCAGCAACAGCAGTTCTCTTACCATTTCTTGTCTGAAGCATATAAAGCTTCTTATCTTCAATAGTGAACTCCATATCCTGCATATCACGGTAATGCTTTTCAAGCTTATCACAAATTGCTACGAATTCATTATAGCACTCTGGCAATTCATCATTTAAATGGTCAATAGTTTGAGGAGTTCTAACACCAGCAACAACGTCCTCGCCCTGTGCATTCATAAGGAACTCACCATATAACTTCTTCTCACCAGTTGATGGGTTTCTAGTAAACGCAACACCAGTACCTGAAGTATCACCCATGTTACCAAATACCATAGCTTGTATATTTACAGCAGTTCCCCATGAACCAGGAATATCATTCATTCTTCTGTAATAGATAGCTCTTGGGTTATTCCATGAACGGAATACAGCCTTAACAGCACCCATTAACTGTTCCTTAGGGTCGCTAGGGAAATCTGAACCAATTTTTGCTTTATATTCAGCCTTGAACTGCTCAGCAAGAGTTTTCAAGTCATCAGCTGTTAAATCAGTATCAAGTGTGATACCCTTCTCTTCCTTCATCTTGTCGATAAGCTCTTCAAAGTACTTCTTACCAACTTCCATAACAACGTCAGAATACATCTGAATGAAACGACGGTATGAGTCATAAGCAAATCTAGGATTGTTTGTTTTCTTAGCAAACGCTTCAACAACAGTGTCATTCAAGCCAAGATTTAGAATAGTATCCATCATACCAGGCATTGACGCTCTTGAACCTGAACGTACTGAAACTAAAAGAGGATTTTCTAAATCACCAAATACCTTACCAGTGATTTTTTCCATCTTTGTGATATTTTCCATAATTTCGTTTTGGATTGCATCATTAATCTTTTCGCTATCTGCGTAGTACTGAGTACACGCTTCTGTTGATATTACGAAACCTTGTGGAACTGGCAAACCAAGCTTAGTCATCTCTGCAAGGTTAGCACCCTTACCACCGAGAAGCTCCTTCATAGTTCCGTCGCCCTCTGAGAACAAGTAAACAAATTTTTTACTCACTTTTTATTACCTCCAAAAACTTTTCATATTCCCGCTGGACAGCAAAAAAAATTGCCCCAACGGATTTAAATACATTATAACATAAACATTCTCAAATTTCCATACATTTTTGAAAAAAAATATCTTATATTTCTTTGACTAGTCTTTATTAGCAATTATTCCTCATTTATGTTGAAATTATTCTACACTTCTTATAGTCGTTACAAAAAACTTACAAACCCTTACAAAACTTGTCGAAATTCAGTATAATACCGTTTACAATAGTTTTTACCAATCATTAGTGCAAATTTATCCATAGGTTTTATAGCATATTATACAAAGTTACTTAATAATAAAACTTTTTTAATAAAAGCACTTTAAAAAAGTTGGAATTATTGTTATAATAGCTAATGAGTATATGTAAAAATACATAACATCCACGAAGTTGTAACTATTTCAACAGCTTCGTGACTAGTTGTGTTTATAAATATAAATTTACTTGAAGGAGTTTTTATAATGGATAATGCAGTTATACTGGCTGGTGGACAGGGCAAAAGAATGAAGGCTGATATGCCAAAGCCTATGTTCAAGGTTCTTGGTGAGCCTATGCTCGAATGGGTTATCAAGGCTTGTACAGGTGCTAACTTAAACGAACTTTGCATAGTTAAGGGGTATATGGCTGAATTTATAGATGAATATTTGAACGGAAACTTTGAAACAGCTTTACAGGAAGAGCGTCTTGGAACAGGTCACGCTGTTATGCAGGCTATTCCATTTTTGCAGAAAAACATTAACGACAACACTCTTGTTCTATGTGGTGACGCTCCTTTTATAGACAGTGAAACGATTGAAAAAGCTTTGGAGCTACATAAAAAGGAGGATAATTCTGTTACAGTTATCACTTCCGTTGTAGATAATCCAACAGGCTATGGTAGAGTTGTGAGAGGTGAAAACGGCATAACATCAATCGTTGAGGAAAAGGACGCTACTGGAGAGCAGAAGAAGATTAAGGAAATTAATTCTGGTGCATACTGGTTTAAAACTGCTGATTTAATTTGTGCGTTGGGCGAAATTAAGCCTAATAATTCTCAAGGCGAATATTATTTAACTGACAGCGTTTTTATTGCACTGAACAAAGGCAAGCGTGCTAATGCGTTTATTTCTGAAAATCCAAATGTTGTACTTGGTGCAAACGATAGAAAAGGCTTGCTCTTGCTAAATAATATTGCAAGAATGTGCATTATTGAAAAGCATATGGAGAACGGTATTGAGTTCAACTGTACTGATGGCGTTACGATTGGCAGAGATGTAAAAATTGGGATAGGCACTGAAATTCTACAAGGTACTGTTATAAAAGGTGATACGGTGATTGGTGAGAATTGTGTTATTGGACCTAACTGTCTAATTGAAAACTGTGAAATCGGGAATAATGTTATTTTAAATTATGTTCAGGCTTATGAATCAAAGCTTGATAATGGCGTTAAAATTGGACCTTTTGTGCATATACGTCCGAATAGCGTTATTGGTAAGAATGTGAAGATAGGTGATTTTGTTGAGGTTAAGAACTCAACTATTGGCGATAATACCTCCGTTGCACATTTGACATATGTTGGAGATAGCGATGTTGGAAGTGGCGTTAATTTTGGTTGTGGTTGCGTGACTGTTAATTATGACGGTGTGAATAAAAGTCGTTGCTCGATAGGTGATAATTGCTTTATTGGGTGTAATACTAATCTTATTGCACCTGTTAAGTTGGGGGCTGGGGTTTACACTGCTGCTGGCTCGACTATAACGAAGGATGTTCCTGATTATGCGTTAGCGATTGAGAGGGGCGAATTGAGGGTAAAGGAAGGGTATAGTAAGCGTAAGCTAAAGGATAAATTAAAGTAGACGCTCCTAAGCCGCTAGGCGTTTTGCTTTCGCTTTGGGTGTTAGTTGCTTTGCTGTCTTTGAATATAAGTTTGCTTGTTTATTTTAGTGAAATATGGTTCTTGTTTGCTTTGATGTCATTCAATATACTTTCCGTATGGTTAAATTTAGTTGTGGGTGTTCATTTCTTTGTGCGTACAAAGAAACGAACCAAAGAAAAACGCAACTCAACGCCGTTGAGGCTTGGTACGCTCAACTAAAAACCAAAACAAAGACCGTTTTGGCTTTTAGGTCGCTA
>JAEWGD010000026.1 GCA_023388515.1 Bacillota bacterium | reverse complement strand
AACGATATTTACAAAGTTTCTTAATTTTTGAGCATCATATGGAGCAGCATTAATGTGAATATGAATTCCAGTTGAATTATTACATATTCCACCTGCCAACCTCAAACCTCTAACAAGCTGCTGAATTATTCCAATATCATCATATTCACAAATTGGTGAGACAAGTTCAACGCTATATAGATTGCTTGCGATAGTCCCATCCTTTTTATAGCACTGGATACTGGCATCGGAAACAATTTTCCACTTACGATTTTGGTTATCACGAATAATATATGTGTCGTACGATCCTCCCAAATGATCTGCTGTGGTATTAAAATACTTTGCCAATGTTTTGGCTGCCTTTGCTCTTGTCAAACCAGTCATCTCGATTTCGATGCCGAACTTCTGGGTTTTGATGCCTTCGTAATTGTTAGCGATTTCCTCACCTCCTTTTTGAAAATAAAAAAAGCCAACCAATTTGCAGTGTTGCAAAACGATTGGCTATGTATTTTATAATCTTAAATAACCCACGCCTACCTTTTCTGATATGTAGATTTACCATCTAAATTTAAATTGAGTGGCGGATTTGACACTTGTGTTTTAAATATTCTCAAAATTGTTAATTACTTGAAAGTCCAATTTTAATGTTTAAAATGAGAAAACCTTACCTGAAAAACTATTCAGATAAGGTGGTGTAGATGTAAATTTGTGTAAAACGCCCGTTCAAGTCCGAAAAAACACTAAAAACCCCGAAATGCATCTATGGTTTTTACCTTCAATTTTTCTACTCAAAAACCGCAAAATTCCACGTATCTACGTGGAATTTTGGGTGTGCATCTATTTTGTATATGCTAGATGTATAATCAAGTATAAAGCTGTTTTTACAGTCTTTGCATTGATACCTTTGTTTACCAATTGGTGTTCGACCATGCTTTATTACTTTTATGCTTCCACATTTTGAACATCTTACTTCAATTGTTGCCATTTTTACCACCATTCCTTTTACTTCATTATACCACAAAATACATCTTTAGTACATAACACAATTGTTGTTAACTTTTATTGCTTATGGTAACTATAATTGGAAGGATGCCAAACCAGAATGGGATATCTATCTATTTTATGGTTATATGGCTAAAAGAACCTGCACTGTCAACGAAAAGAGGGGTGTGTGAAGATGAAATACTTTAGATTAAAGTTAAATCCCAAAAATAAACATGAAAGGTATTGACAAAATTAAATAAACATGGTAGTATAGATTTATGGCAATTTATGATGCTTTATGTAGTATATCGTAAAATCAGTATTTTGTATGGTTATCATACATATATTTTACAAGGTGCACATTGTTAAAAAAGTATGTATAGATATAATATTTTATGAAAGAAGGATTTAAAAAATGGTAGTAAAAAAATGATTGCAAAGTTTTTGGCAGCAGCTACAGTATTTTCATGTGTTGCTGTGGGTGGATTAAGTGTAAATGCATATGTGAACAATCGAACTGGAAATGCACAGACTGATAGTTTTTACCTTGCAGGTGATTATTGCCTTTTAGGTGCTTATCCTAATTGCACAGTACAAACAGCAAATTCAGATCAATATAAAAATAATTGGAAAGAAGTTATGTATCGTACATATGGAGTATTACCAAATGGCTCAATGAGCTTATATGAAAGTTGGGGAGCAGAAGGTACAGGAAATATTGTAAAGCACACTGTTTGGGGTATAATTCCAGAAATGAGACAACGTGTCCATTGGGGTCTTACAAGGAGCTCATCTGCGTGGAACTCTTCTCATCTTCAAGAAAACACAATTAGAGTTAATAGAACTACAGACTAAAAGAATCTAATGAATTAATCTGCCTATTTAAAAGATAGGCAGATTAATGTATATTAATTTATTTAATATGAAAGGACACAGTCTATGAAAGACCGTAACTTGAAATTTCTGAAATATAGCTTAATTAACATAAAAACAATGATAAGCAAATCTACTTTATTATTCGTCATGATCGTCTTAACTCAAATTATTTCAATTATCGCAGTATTTTTCTCATTAGGTGTTATGCAGAACACTAAGGCAGAAAAAAAAGAGGATGATGTTTATAGTAGGATGTTTACTTTTGAATTTAAAAATAACCCTGTTTCATTTAGTCATTTTGATGAAAAGCTTAATGAATTAGTATCAGAGTTGTCGTTGGATTATGAAGTTTGGACACCAATAGGGAAGACAAATAATACGGATGATTCATATAATTTTTTGGCTGTAAACTACAATTCAGATGTATATGATGATTATTATTTTACAGCTTCTCAATATTTAAGCGGAGAAAAATTTATTATTTATAACAATTTCTATGGAGAGGAAAAAGATTATCAGATTGGTGAGTATATAAATATACAAGGACTTGACTATCTTATAATCAGGTTAGATTCAGAATTCGATGGAGATGTTGCAATGCCTTATAAAGTGGTTCCAGATGATTTTTTAGTTAATAAGTTTTTCTTATCTTTAAAAGAACCACCCTCAAAACAACTTATATTTGATATAAATTCAAAGGTAAATGAAGATTTTCAACCTGAGAACACACTTAACCCTAGAGTTCCTGATTTGATGACTGAGCAATTTTATGAATCTTCAATAGCGATTGCTGGATTGGTGATTATTCTTGTTGTGTTCAATACGGTGTATTTTTATAGATACATATTCCAGACCAGAAGGAACTGGCTGTCAATTTTGCGGTTATATGGCTGTAAGCAAAAGCAAGCAGTGTTAATTTATTTAGTGGAAAGTATTCTTCTGTTTATTCCTTGCTTTTTAGCTTCATCACTGATTTTCAAATTTATTCTTGCCCCTAAATTTGTTGATCTATATCCAGTGTTTGGAACGCTTTATACGAGTGGAGTTTACATTGGTATTTTCATAGCATATTTTATTATGTTGACAATATTTATGCTAATAAGCACTGTTCCTACTATAAAAAAATCTGCACTGTCAATGAAAAGAGGTGTGTGAAGATGAAATACTTTAGAATTGGAGCTATGGCAGTAATTGAAAGGCTCGGAATTAATCTTATACTTATTGCTCAATTTGCTGCACTTTTCATTTCTGCAAATGTAATTACTGCAAGCTATAATAATAGATATATGCTTTATGAGCCTTTAAATTTTTTATGGGGGAAACAAGGATATTTTTGTTCGGATAATGATATTCGTAGGGATTTAAATCCTGAACGAATAACTAAAGTTGTAAGTTCACTCGCAGGGAACCCTTCAGTTGTACAAATGTATTCTGCACCTATTTGGTTTGATGACGATGCATATACGATAAATGCTGTTGTTTGTGATGATATTATGATGGAAAACCTCAATCTTCCTTTGGCACAAGGAAAATGGACAACGAAAGAAAACGATAAAGACACTTTATATGCAGTTGTTCCTCCAAATAAGTATGGGGTAGGGGTTGGCGATATTATAGATATGTCTATGGGTGATAAGAAGGTTAAAATTATTGGTATGCTGAGCGACCCTACATATCTTCCAAGCTTTAATGGATACTTAGTGAAAATGGAGGCGCAATATTTATATTCGAAAACCTCACTTGAAAACTCAGAACTAGACGGATTTGAATCTAACTCGGTTACAATTTTGATGAGAAAGTCAGAGTATAATAAGGTAGATGAGGAAACAAAGGCAAACTATTTAGCTTCTAATATGAGTTTTTTTGTTTATTATCCTGAAACCCCTTCTGAAGAGGATTATAATGCAAATATGACGATTCTTAGAAACGAGGGGTATGATATACTTAATTTGGAGGATGTTCACAGTAGAAGTCTAAGTTATCTTAAAACTGGTCTTGAAAAATATATTCCACTTGTAATTTTAATTCTTGTAGTTTCGATTATCAGTTTAATTAGTGGAACAGCCTTAAACACACTGCAACAAATGAAAAATTACGGTGTTTTCTATTTATGTGGTATCAAGTGGAAGGATTGCTTAAAAATAAGTGCCACAAATATTTTTATAATACTGATATTTTCAGTTTTAGCTTCAACGATATTACTACTCCTCGCTTTTTATTTAGGCCTTTTTGTAAAATGGGGATTAGTATTCAGGCTGAATAATTTGCTAGTAACATCAGCTCTTTTTGTTCTTGCATTTATTGTTTCGTCGATTATACCATATAATATTATAATAAAAAATTCACCAGTTGAAATATTGAGAGGTGTAAAATAATGATAAAGATAAACAAGCTACATAAAGTATATAATGCCGAAAAGGCAAATGCCTTTGAGGCAATTAAAGGTGTGAATGTTGATATTTCTGAGGGTGAAATGATTGCAATAACTGGAAAATCAGGCTCGGGAAAATCCACCCTTCTCCATGTAATTGGTTGTATAGATACATTTGAAGCAGGTGAATATTTTCTTGATAAAATTCCTGTTCATGAGATTGATGATAATCAGCAAGCAGATATTAGAAATCGCAAAGTCGGTATAGTTATGCAAGACTTTGCACTGATTGAATCATATACTGTTATCGAAAACGTTATGATTCCTGCACATTTCAAAAAAGGTAGCAAAAAAGAGATGTTAAATTCTGCACATGAGGCGTTGAAAAGTGTTGGCATTGATGACATTGCAAAAAAAGATGTAAACAAGCTATCAGGAGGACAAAAGCAACGTGTGGCAATAGCTAGAGCAATCGTTAATAATCCAAGCATTATTCTTGCAGATGAGCCAACTGGTTCGCTTGATTCTAAGACTTCTGGCGAAATTATGGAGCTGTTTAAAAAGCTTAATGCGATGGGCAAGACGGTTATAATTATAACGCATGACCATGCCATAGCAGATATGTGCGAGAGAATTATAGAAATTACAGATGGTAAGATTTTATAATTATTATAAATATTCAACATCCAACCTTTATGATGTTAAAATTATAAATGTTGGGTGTTTTATTACATTATCTATTGTAATAATTGTGAGTTTTGGGTATACGTCAAATAATTCACACCTACCCAAAAGCTAAAACCCGTGATATACTGTTGTAAAACAGAAAGGTGGGATATAAAATGATATAGTACAATAAAACTTGACACCTTGTTTAAGCCGTTCTCGCTGACGAATAGCATCCTCTGGATTCTTCCATGCAATACAACCGTCAAGATGTTCTAAAAGATGTTTTCTACAATTTTTAAACTCTTCACCGATTAATCCAAGGCGTAAAAGCCATGTTCTAAATGTATATTTGGGATTTGAACTTTGAGTTACTTTGCATTGTGCAGATTTTTGCTCTAAAGCTTGATTACTGACTGCAAGGCATATGACTAAATAACTACGGATTACTCCAGCATGAAGTGTGCTATTAAAAGCACGAATTTCTACTGTTCCCTTGCTGAAAACAGAATGTAGATTCAGCAAATGATATCGGCTATTATGATAATGCATATGACTTCCATCATGCCCGTTGTACCAAATATTTTGTAAATCAGTTAAAGTTTTGGGCTTCTTGTTATTTAACTTTTCAAGAAAATCCTGATCAGTTTTCCGACAATAAGTTAGCCTGCCACTATCAACCTGCAATGCTTTGTACAGCATTTCTTCCTTGCTTGCAACGATATTTACAAAGTTTCTTAATTTTTGAGCATCATATGGAGCAG